>JAJYBU010000027.1 GCA_021778845.1 Acidobacteriota bacterium | reverse complement strand
TTTAGCTGTCTTTCACGACGGACGCACCAGCGGAGGATTGAAGCCTGACAACTACCGCGGCGTATTCGTCTTGATGTACTCGCGCAGTTGGAGATTCAGCTCCAGAGCTTTGGCGACGCCGGAGTCCAGCATGTGCAACCAGTCACTGGCAGGTTCTTTCAACTCCGCCATGTTCAGCAGGTAACTGGTCTGCACGATAATCTCCAGCGCATTCGACAGGTCATGCGCGAGCCGCCGAATCTCCAGTGCAAGCGCTTCGGGAATCTGCGGTTGCGCGACCGGTTCGCTGCTGGTCGAAGGCTCACTCATTGTGCCTGGTGCTGCTCCTGCGGTGGGGTGGAACGCCGGACGACACTTCAGGCGTTCAGGACTCGCCCAGTGTAACCCGCCTGCGCGTCAACC
Organism: Acidobacteriota bacterium; assembly: GCA_021778845.1. Lineage (GTDB taxonomy): Bacteria > Acidobacteriota > Terriglobia > Terriglobales > Acidobacteriaceae > Granulicella. The sequence continues at coordinate 52,646 of JAJYBU010000027.1, read as the reverse complement.
GCACGCGGGGAGCGGGGCCGGGCAGCCATTGACAGCCCGGCCCCGCTCTGTGAAACTAAGAGTTCACGCAGTTCGCGCGGCTGGATACGGCCTCAGCCTCTGAATGTGAGCCGAAATGGCGGAATTGGCAGACGCGCATGGTTCAGGTCCATGTACTCGCAAGGGTGTGGAGGTTCGAGTCCTCTTTTCGGCACCAAACTTACTCTGATATGGGTTGATGATCCACGCTAAGCCAGCGTGGATTGTTCGTTTGCGGGCGAAGTGCGGGTGAATTTCCTCCTCGTGATCTGTCTCCCTGTGTACGATGATTCGCAGGAGTTTCTCACCCGTGATTAAGTTGACGCGTGTCATTGCCCCCGTTCTGACGCTCATGTTCGTCGCCTCTGTCGGTCTCGCTCAGCAACCTTCCGCGCCGGGTGCGCCCCAGCCGTTGCAGGCGATGCCTTACTCGCCGTCGCTCGATCTCCGCAGCCTCGACCGCAGCGTGAATCCCTGCGTGAACTTTTACAAGTACGCCTGTGGCGGCTGGCAGAAGCTCAACCCGATTCCTGCCGATCAGGCTGGGTGGGATGTTTATTCGAAGCTGGCCAATGAGAATCAGCAGTTTCTGTGGGGCATCCTCGAGCAGGATGCCAAGGCTACGGATCGTACGCCGGTGCAGCAGAAGGTGGGCGATTATTTTGCGGCGTGCATGAACACCGCGGCGATCAACGCCGATGGGGATAAGCCGATCCAGCCGGCGCTGGCCCGCATTGACGCGCTCACGACCCGGCCTGAGCTTCTCGCCGCCATTGCGACGCTGCATCACGACGATCTGGGCAACTTTTTCTTCCGCTCGGGCACGACGCAGGATGCGGTGGACTCCTCCACTGTGATCGTCGAACTGGGCGCAGGCGGACTCGGCCTCCCCGACCGCGACTACTACCTCAAGAACGATGAGAGGAGCGTGAAGCTGCGCGAGCAGTATGCCGCCTATGTTGCACAACTGCTGACGCTCAGCGGCGAGCCCGTTGAGCAGGCGAGTTCCGACGCCGCCAGCATCATCCGCATCGAGACGGCGCTGGCCAGGGCATCGCTCACGCGTGTCCAGGAACGTGATCCGCACAACCTGTATCACATGATGCCTATTGCTGACGTCGAGAAGCTCGCGCCAGCGATTGACTGGTCTGCGTACCTTGTCGAGCAGGGAGCGCACGGGGTCAGCAAGCTTAACGTCACGCAGCCAGCGTTCCTCAAGGCCCTTCAGACTGAACTCACTGTGGAAGATCTGACTGCGCTGCGCGCGTATCTGCGGTTTCATTTGCTGAGTGCCTCGGCACCGTATCTCTCGCGGCCCTTCGAGCAGGCAAGCTTCGATTTCTACTCGACCACGCTGCGCGGCGTTCCCGCGATGCCGCCGCGGTGGAAGACCTGCACGCGCGCTGTTGATCGCAACCTTGGAGAGGCGTTGGGCCAGGAGTTTGTCGCGCGCACGTTCTCGGCCGATATGAAGGCTCGCACGCAACTCATGACTGAGCAGATTGAGGCCGCGATGCAGCACGAGATTGAGAGCCTCGACTGGATGAGCCCGGCTACCAAAGAGGAGGCGCTGCGCAAGCTGCACGCGATTCGCAACAAGATCGGCTATCCCGACCACTGGCGCGACTACAGTGCGCTTGAGGTGACGCCCGGCGACTACTTCGGCGATGTTGATCGCGCCTATCGCTTCGAGGAAGCCTACGAGTGGAACAAACTGGGCAAGCCGGTGAATCGTGACGAATGGGGTATGACACCGCCTACCGTGAACGCCTACTTCGATCCACAGATGAACGATATCAACTTCCCGGCGGGCGTGTTACAGCCTCCGCTCTATGATCCGAAGCTGGATGACGCGCCGAACTATGGCAACACGGGAGCGACGATCGGTCATGAACTCACGCACGCCTTCGATGACGAGGGCCGGCAGTTCGACTCCAAGGGCAACCTGCGCGACTGGTGGACGCCTGCGGATGCGAAGGGCTTCGAAAAGCGCATCGGCTGCGTGCGCCAACAGTATGCCGGGTTCACGATTGTTGACGACATTCACATCAACTCGAAGCTGACCAGCGGCGAGGACGTCGCGGACCTGGGAGGAACGCTGCTGGCCTATATTGCGTGGAAGCAGCAGACGGCAGGTGAACACCTCGCGGACATTGACGGCTTCACGCCGGACCAGAGGTTCTTCGTGGGCATGGCGCAGTGGGCGTGCTCCAATGAGCGTGTGCAGAATGAGCGCGTGCAGGCCGCTACCGACCCTCACTCACCATCGTCTGCGCGCATCAATGGTGTGGTGTCGAACCTGCCGGAGTTCCAGAAGGCCTTCGGCTGCAAGGCCGGGCAACCGATGGTGCACACGCCTGCGTGCAAGGTCTGGTAGGTCGACTCCTGGTCTGCGGAGGGTTGCCTGACGCGAAGAGCCTTGATAGGTCGAAGTCCTTTTTCCATCGCATCGGTACCCATACGATGTAGACTGGCTGCGTTTCACGCACCCGGCTTCAGCATCCACTAAAATTCCAGACCGTTGGAGGTTCTATGCAGGTATCCCTACAGAAACGTTGTATTGCTGAGTTTTTTGGCACGTTCTGGCTGGTCTTCGGAGGCTGCGGTGCAGCTCTCTTCGCGGCCGCTTTTCCTTCGCTGGGGATTGGATTTCTCGGCGTCGCGTTCGCGTTTGGCCTGACGGTGCTGACGATGGCCTATGCGATCGGACACATCTCGGGCTGCCATCTCAACCCTGCGGTCACGCTGGGCCTGGTCGCGGGCAAGCGCTTTCCGGCCGGGGAGATTCTGCCTTACTGGATTGCGCAGGTAGTCGGCGGGATGGCCGCTGCGGGCGTGCTGTACCTGATCTTTACCGGCCGCGATACGTGGACCGTGGGAGGCTTCGCTTCGAATGGATACGGTGCGCTGCACTCGCCTGGCGGCTACAGTATGGTCGCGTGCTTAGTTGCGGAGATGCTGCTGACGTTCTTCTTCCTGATTGTCATTCTCGGCGCGACGGACGAGCGGGCTGCCAAGGGGCTTGCTCCGCTGGCCATCGGGCTTTGCCTCACGCTGATCCACCTGATCAGCATCCCGATTACGAACACTTCTGTAAACCCGGCGCGCTCCACTGGCCCGGCGATTGTCGTTGCCGCGAGCGGGGATATGTGGGCGGTGCAGCAGTTGTGGCTCTTCTGGGTGGCGCCGCTGATCGGGGGGGTACTGGCGGGACTGTTCTACAGGGCCGTTCTGGCTGAAGATCAGCGGCCCCCGGTGGCAGAGAAGCCCATCACCTACTCGGCCTGACCGGTGGTGAAGATATGACTAACAAAGGCCCCGAAACTGTAGGTTTCGGGGCCTTTGCGCTGGCCACTTCCGTCGCGGAAAGGGGTGTCCGTGGAGGCTCGTTCCAGGGCTGAAACTGGTCCCCGGACGTGCTATACTTAGGAGTCGAGAAAACTGGCCAATCGCCAGTATTTTCAAGGGTTTTGTATCTCTTCCCGACCCAGCTTGAACCCATTGGAGTGTCCCGTTCGTGCCAGAAGATATTACCCCTGCCGCAGCCGCCAGCCAGACCCCTCCCCCGCCCGCTGCATCTCCGGTTTCTGCATCCGCCGAGTCAGGAAGCTACTCCGCTGAAAACATTACGATTCTTGAAGGCCTGGCTGCCGTCCGCCTGCGCCCCGCCATGTACATTGGCTCGACAGGCGAGATGGGCCTGCATCATCTGGTCTATGAGGTCGTGGATAACTCGGTGGACGAGGCGTTGGCTGGCTATGCCACGCGCATTGACGTCACGATTCACGTCGACAACTCTGTGACCGTTATCGATGATGGGCGCGGCATTCCCGTCGACAACAAGACGCTGCCGACCGGCGAGACGATGCCCGCGGTGCAGGTGGTGCTTACCATGCTGCACGCAGGCGGCAAGTTTGATGCTTCCAACTACAAGGTCTCAGGTGGACTCCACGGCGTAGGCGTCAGTTGCGTCAATGCGCTCTCCGAGGAGTTCGAGGTGGAGATCTGGCGCGATGGCTTCACCTGGGAGATGGACTACTCCAAGGGCGAACCCATCTCTGAACTGCGCAAGATGGGCCCCTCGAAGCGCCGGGGAACCAAGATTCACTTCCTTCCCGATCGCTCTATCTTCACGGTCACCGAGTACAGCTTCGATACGCTCGCAAACCGTCTGCGCCAACTCGCTTTCCTTAATAAGGGAATCGAGATCACGCTGACCGACGAGCGCCAGGCCGACGCGAAGGGCGAACCCAAGGCGCAGGTTTATAAGTACACCGGCGGCATCGCCGAGTTCATCAAGCTGCTCAATAAGGGCAAGCAGGTGTTGCACGACAAGCCCATCTACATGGAGACCGAGCAGGGCAATGTCTGCATGGAGATCGCGCTGCAGTACAACGACGGCTACTCCGAGACGGTCTTCAGCTTCGCCAACAACATCAATACGGTCGACGGCGGAACCCACCTCTCGGGCTTCCGTACCGCGCTCACGCGCACCATCAACGTGGCTGGTCAGCAGCTTGGGCTGTTCAAAGACGTAAAGGAAAACCTCTCCGGCGACGACGTGCGCGAGGGCCTGGTCGCGGTGGTGAGCGTCAAGCTGCCGCAGCCGCAGTTCGAAGGCCAGACGAAGGGCAAGCTGAACTCCGACATCGCGGGCATTGTGCAGGCCTTCGTCAACGAGCGCCTCGGCGCGTTTCTGGAGCAGAATCCGCAGGTTGCCAAGAGGATCATCAATAAAGCGATCGATGCAGCGCGAGCCAGAGAGGCAGCGCGCAAAGCTCGTGACCTCACTCGCCGCAAGGGGGCGCTGGACGGTGGCGGGCTGCCGGGTAAACTGGCGGACTGCTCGGAGCGCAAGCCTGAACTTTGCGAACTTTATCTGGTCGAGGGCGAGTCCGCCGGTGGTACGGCCAAACAGGGGCGCGATCGTAAGTTCCAGGCCATTCTTCCGCTCAAGGGCAAGATCCTCAACGTCGAAAAGGCACGCTACGACAAGATGCTGGGGCACGAGGAAATTCGCGCCATGATTACGGCGCTCGGCTGCGGTATCGGCAAGGACGACTTCGATATTGCCAAGCTGCGCTATGGCAAGCTGATCCTGATGACGGATGCCGACGTGGACGGCTCGCATATTCGCACGCTGCTCCTGACGTTCTTCTTCCGCCACATGATGGAGTTGATCCAGCGCGGCCATGTCTTCATTGCGCAGCCGCCGCTCTATCGCATCAAGAAGGGCAAGTTCGAGCAGTACATCAAGGACGAGCGCGAGTACGTGCAGGTCATGGTGAAGCGCGCCAGCGACGGCATGGTCATTCGTTACGGTGAAGGCGGAGCACGCCTCGAAGGCAAAGAACTCACCAGGTACATGGCCTCGCTCAACGACTACCTCGGCTTCTTCGATAAGGTCTCCAAGCGTCTGCGCAATGAGGAAGTGGTGCGTATCTTCGCAGAGATCTTCGCCAGCGAGGGCAAGGACTCTATCCGCCGCGCCGACTTCGAGACGGACGCCAAGCTGAAGGCGATGCAGGCGCGTCTCAAGGCCATCGAACGCACCTACCAGTTCAAGAGCGTCTCCGACGTGGAATACGACGAAGGCCACCGCACCTACTCGATCACCTACGTGGATGCGCAGGGAGCGTCGCGCCACATTGACTGGACGCTGGCTGCGGCACCGGAGTCACGCCAACTCCTCGCCAAGCACGCACAGATCCGCGAGCAACTCGTCGGACCTTTCCTTGTTGAGTATGCCGGCAAGGCCGCCGTTGCCGCCGCCAAGACCGAAGCTGAGCAGGCCGAGCAGGAACTCGAGGACACCGAAGAAGTGGAGCTAGAAGGAGCATTGGATGCCGGCGCAGCTCCGGTTGAAGCCGCGGCTAAGCCCGTCAAGCGCTCCGCAAAAGTCTCGCAGGACCCGGTGGAGAAGAAGACGCCGCGCGAGGTCTTCGAGTATGTCATCGAGCAGGGCCGCAAGGAGTACCAGGTGCAGCGCTATAAGGGCCTTGGTGAGATGACTGCGCCGCAGCTATGGGAGACTACGATGGACCCCGCCCGCCGCACGTTGATGCAGGTCAAGCTTGAAGATCTCGTCGAGACAGACAAGATCTTCACTGTGCTGATGGGAGAAGATGTCGAAAGCCGCCGCAAGTTCATCGAAGACAATGCGCTGGACGTCAAGAACCTGGATATTTAGGTCCTGGATATTTAGGTATTTTGTAGCTGGAAGCATTAGCTGAAATTTTGGAAGAAAAAGCTGAAATATTGGGAAGCATAAATTGAAATAAATAGACACTGCGGTGTGCAAATTTACGATTCGTGAGTTATTGCCGCAATATCTCGGCACCTAACTGACTGCCGCAGAGTAGGGTATGCGAATTCCTTGAAGTTGCCAATTATTGGTCGTCGCCCCGATTGCAAAGTGGCCCCGCACAATATCGATCATTTGGAGGCATAGATGTCACGGATCATTGAGTTGGCCTGCTGACACCACCTATGGCAGTGTCAGCTTTAGCCCGATGGAGTGCGACTTTATGCGTAACACGCACAAAATTCTCAGCTTATGGGTCCCGGATCTCACCTTATGGGGTACCAATCTCAGCTTATGGGGTACCAATCTCAGCTTATGGGGTACCAATCTCACCTTATGCGTAAACACACATGAAGCGCCCCTCGCCGTCCGCGCGGGCCTAGGAGCACCCCGACGTGGAGCCGCATTCCATGCAGCGGTAGCAGCTGCCGTTGCGGGTCATGATGGCACCGCAGGTGCTGCAACTGGGGCTGTCGCCCATCTCGTACATGGACTTCATCGCAGAGGCCGTGTGGAAGATGCTGCGGTCTTCGGTGTCGAGCGGGTGGGCGGCTGATCCTGCGCCGGGGGCGAAGGAGGACATGCCACTGGCGGCGGCGAGGTCTCTGGAGATCAGCGCCTGCGGCTCTCCGGCGATGCCCTGAGCGGGTGGGGTGCGATCGTTACGCTCGAAGGCTTCGCCGTGGAACTCGTGGAGGGCGGGTTGCTCTCCGTGGGGTTGGCCGGAAGACGGTGAAGCAGATTCCTCCGCTACGCTGCGGAATGACAAGCCAGAAAGGCCGGAAGCAGATGCGTCGGAGGACGTGGGGCCGCCGGCGGAAGATGGGAGGCCGCCAGCGAGGGTGGGCTGCTTAAGGCCTGCGAAGAGGTCCAGTTGCATGCCCGAGAGGAAGCGGATCTGCATCCAGCGGAAGATGTAGTCCATGATGGACTTGGCGTAGCCGAGTTCCTCGTTGCCGGTCCAGCCGGAGGGTTCGAAGCGGGTGTGGGCGAACTTCTCGACCAGAACCTTGAGGGGGACGCCGTGCTGGAGGGCCATGGAGATGGCGGTGGCGAAGGAGTCCATGAGGCCGGAGATGGTGGAGCCCTCCTTGGCCATGCGGATGAAGATTTCGCCGGGCTGGCCGTTGGGGTAGAGGCCGACGGTGATGTAGCCCTCGTGGCCGCCGATGCCGAACTTGTGGGTGATGCTGGCGCGCTCGGCGGGGAGGCGGTGGCGGACGGCGCGGGGTGGGGCCTGGGCGTCGAGCGCGTCGGCGTTCTGGGTAGTGGAGTGGATGAGAGCGGCGAGCTGCGACTGCGCGGTGGCCAACTGCGACTGTGCTGTGGCGAGCTGAGCCTGTAGCGCCTCCTCGGCTGCGGCCAGAGCGGCGATCTTCTGGGCGCTGGCGGCTGCGTTGGCGTCGACGCCGGTACCCTTCTTGTCGGCGTCCGTCTGGGCGGTGACGTTGAGGGGCTGCGTGCCCTTGGAGCCGTCGCGGTAGATGGCTACGGCCTTGAGGCCGAGACGCCAGCTCTCGATGTAGGCGTCGGCGACATCGTCGATCGAGCAGTCGTTGGGGAGGTTGACGGTCTTGGAGATGGCTCCGGAGAGGAAGGGCTGGGTGGCCGCCATCATCTTGATGTGGCCGGTCCAGGAGATGGAGCGCGTGCCCTTGGCGGGCTTGAAGGAGCAGTCGAAGACGGCGAGGTGCTCGGGCTTGACGCCGGGTGCGCCTTCGATGGTGCCGGTGGCGTCGATGTAGTTGACGATGGCCTCGACTTCGGCGTCCTTGTAGCCGAGCTTGAAGAGGGCGCCGGGGACGGTGTTGTTGACGATCTTGATCATGCCGCCGCCGACGAGCTTCTTGTACTTGACGAGGGCAAGGTCGGGCTCGATGCCCGTGGTGTCGCAGTCCATCATGAAGCCGATGGTGCCGGTGGGCGCGAGGACGGTGACCTGGGAGTTGCGGTAGCCGTGCTGCTCGCCGAGCGCGAGGGCCGTATCCCAGGCGTCCTGCGAGGCGGACTTGAGCTCGTCGAGCTGCGGGGCGACGAAGCCGGCGGCGTCGGTGAAGGCGACGGCAGCGCCAGTTTGCTTGAGGGCGCGATCGATGTTGTTGACCTCGGCGCGGTGCATGCGGATGACGTCGAGGAAGGGCTCGCGGTTGACGTAGAAGCCGGGGCAGGCGCCGCCGTCGACTCGGTTGGATTGGGTTAGGGGGGTGGCTGCGCCGAGGGCGGGAGCCGTGGCGGCCAGACGAGCGGACTGGGCGTAGGCGTCGCCGCAGAGGATGGCGGTGAGCGTGGCGGCGTAGGCGCGGCCAGCGTCGGAGTCGTAGGGCAGGCCGCGGTCCATCAGCAGAGCGCCGAGGTTGGCGTAGCCGAGGCCGAGCGGACGGTAGTCGTGCGAGTTTTTGCTGATCTGCTCGGTGGGGTAGCCGGCCGCGTCGACGATGATCTCCATGGCGGTGGTGACGATGGCTATGGCGTGGCGGTAGGCGGGGATGTCGAACTGGCCGCCGGGGGTGAGGAACTTCATCAGGTTGAAGGACGCGAGGTTGCAGGCGGAGTCGTCGAGGAACATGTACTCCGAGCAGGGGTTGGAGGCGTTGATGCGGTCGGTGTTCTTGCTGGTGTGCCAGCGGTTGATGGTGGTGTCGTACTGCATGCCGGGGTCGCCGCACTGCCAGGTGGCCTCGGCGATCTGGTGCATGAGGTCCTTGGCGCGGTACTCCTTGACCGGCTCCTTGCCCTTGACGGTGCGGGTGGTGAACATGCCATCGTTCTCGACGGCCTGCATGAACTCGTCGGTGACGCGGATGGAGTTGTTGGCGTTCTGGAAGAAGATGCTGGTGAAAGCTTCAGAGTCGGGGCCGGAGCCGTCGTAGCCAGCCTGCATGAGGGTCCAGGCCTTCTTCTCTTCCTTGACCTTGCACTGGATGAAGTCTTCGATGTCGGGGTGGTCGATGTTGAGGACGACCATCTTGGCAGCGCGGCGTGTCTTGCCGCCGGACTTGATGACACCGGCGAAGGCGTCGAAGCCACGCATGAAGCTGAGCGGGCCAGAGGCGGTGCCGCCGCCGGAGAGGGTCTCCATGCTGCCGCGAATGGCGGAGAGGTTGGAGCCTGCGCCGCTGCCCCACTTGAAGAGCATGCCCTCGGTCTTGGCGAGGGTCAGGATGGAGTCGAGCGAGTCCTGTACGGAGTTGATGAAGCAGGCGGAGCACTGCGGGCGGCTGTAGCCGGTGACCGAGAAGGCCACCTTGCCGAGTTCGGCGTCCCAGTGCCAGTTCTGCGCGTCGGAGTGGGGCTCGAGGCGGTCGCAGCCGACGTTGAACCAGACGGGCGAGTTGAAGGCGCACTTCTGGTTGACGAGCAGGTGGGTGAGCTCGGCGAAGAAAATCTCGGCGTCCTCGTCGGAGGCGAAGTAGCCGTCGCGCTTGCCCCAGTCGCGGATGCTTTCGGCGACGCGGGAGATGAGGTCGCGGACACCGCTCTCGCGCTCGGGCGTTCCTACCTGGCCATGCAGGTACTTGCTGGCGACGATGTTGGTCGCGGTGACGGACCAGTCGGTGGGAACTTCGACGTTCTTCTGCTCGAAGACCAGGCGGCCCTTGAAGTCCTGAATGATGGCGTCGCGGAACTCCCAGGTGAGTTCGTCGAAGGGGTTGACGCCGGGCCTGGTGAAGTAGCGCGAGAACTGCAGGCCGGGGGCGCTGCGATGGGCAGTGGCAGACGCCAGGGGGGTAGTTTGCTGTGCGGATTCGACGGAGTGGATCACTTCGGCCATGGGATGGTACCTCTCGGGAGAAAAACTGGGGATCGACCGGATTGAAATCCGGGGGGCTACCGGTTAGGGCGTAAATCAGTATTGCGGCCTGGTGAAGGACGCTCCTCCACGCTGCAAAGGCGGTAGGAAGGTTTGCGTCGCGGGTCCTTGTCGGCGGTGTGGCCAGGGGGACAGGCGCTGCACCAGATCTGCGGGTGAAGTCGAAAGTAACGCCGCATCTGGTACGAGTCAAGTATAAAACAACTACATGTTGTGGTGCAGAAGTAGATACCCCCCTCACGCGGGGAAATGGGCTCTCGACTTCGGTTTTTCTAGGGTTTTGCTGTGGAAAGTTCTTGAATAGCGCGTGAATTGCGGGGTTTCACGTCTGTTAACAGGAGATGAATCAAGACTACGGTGCGGGGAGAGGGAGCGCAAGGGAGCGGGCAGGGGAAAACCGGGGCGATTGGTGGAAAAGCAGGCTGTGCGGGAATCGGACAGAGCCTTCGCGCGAGGTGTCGCGGATGGGGAAAGGTCGCCCGATAACCGGTGTGTCCGTCGCTGAGGACGACACCGGCCCGGGGACGGCTAGCTGACTGTTACGGTAACGGTGGCTGAGTTGGTAAGGGTTGAGGTTTTGCTGTCGGTGCCGGTGACGGTGAGGTGGTAGGCGCCGGCAGGGGTGGTGAGATTGGAGGGGGTGGGCGTCGTGGTACCGCCGCCGCTGCAGCCAGTAAGAGCGATGCCGCTGCATGCGAGAGCGAGCAGGAGGCCGAGGGCCAGGCCGGCACGAAGCATCTGAGAGCGGCGGCGGAGCCCGAACAGAAGAAGCACTCCTGCCAGCGTGGGGAGGGGCATCCCCTGCCAGGGAGAGCGGGGCTGGTGGGGGGTGGTGCCTGAGTGGGAGCTGAACATCAGGACCCGCTGGCCGGGAGCGTGGGCTGCCGCTACTGCGGTGGAGCAGCTGGAGGTGCTGGTGTAGACCGTGTATTTGGCCGAAGCCACCGAGGTGGAGCCACTGATGGCAGCTGAGGAGGTGATGACCACGCAGCCGTTGGTCAGGGTGGTCGGGGAGATGGCGAGGTTAACGGTGCCGGTGTAGCCATTGGCCGGCGAGAGCGTGATGATGCCAGCGCCGGAGGCTCCCGTGGCCACGGAGACTGGAGCGGCGGTGAGGGTGAAGGACGGGGCCGACGCGCTCCCTCCGACGTTGAGGGCGAGCGTCCCGGTGGAGGGACCGAAGTTGGCGTCGCCGGAGTAGCTTGCCGCGATCACGTGCGCTCCGGTGGTGGCGGAGGAGAAGCTGTAGCTGGCGACCCCGGCGGCGAGAGTGAGGGTGCTGGGAGTGCCGCCATCGACGGTGAGCGAGACGGTGCCTGTGGGCGTGGCGGCGGCGGTGGCGAGCGGAGCGACGGTGATGGTGACGAGGCTGGCAGCACCGGCAGCGGGGTAGGCAGTCGGGGCGCTGAGGGTCGTGCTGGTGGAGGCCAGCGATGCGGCGGAAGAGGCGGGCCACGCCGTGAGGAGGTTGTAGAAGTCGATGGAGCCGAGACCGGAGGCCTCGTCGTAGCCGGTGGCGGCGGCGTAGTTGGCTGCACCGGCGGTGGAGCAGTAGGTGATGCCGGCGATGCACTGGTTGCCGCCGCTGGTGATGTCATGGAAGGCGGAGGCGTAGGCTGACGTCGAAGCCAGAGAGTAGATCGTGGAGTTGATCAGGCCCTGACCGGTGGCGTTCTGCTTTTGATTGATGATGGAAACGAGGGCGGCAAAGATGGGGGCCTCAAAGCTGGTGCCGCCGCCGACGGTGAGCAGTTGGGTGGAGGCGTCGCGCAGGCCGTCGTTGCAACTGGCCTGCTGATAGGGCGCTGTGCCGCCGTTGGCTGCGGTGTTCCAGAAGGTGGGGTCGCTGGTGCAGAAGGCGAAGGGCGCGTTGTTGGGTGAGGCGACCATGGCGATGTCGGGGACCATCCGGAAGCTGCTGGTGGGGATGGCGACGCCGCCAATGGTGCCGGCCTGCCAGCTCGGATGAGGAGCATAGATGCTTACACCGCCACCGCCGGCGGAGATGGGACTGGTGGTAGCAGCGCTGTTGTCGTCGTTCCAGACGCCCTCGGGAATGTAGGACTTGGCCGAGCTGATGATGTCGGTGGTGCTCTGTGCCTCGAAGTAGGTGTTGTTTCCGGCGGCAACATCGGCAGCAGGGAACTCGGTGCCGCCGACGCCGATGACGTACTGGCTGCTGGCGGGGAAGTCGACGGCGAGCTGCTGGTTGTCCACCGTGTCGCTGGACTTGTAGGCACCATAGCAGTCGGTCGAGCCCTGGTCTCCACCGGGGGCGACGACGGTCTGCCCCTGTGCGGCAGCCTGCTCGAGGTAGGACGTGTAGGCGGTGTAGCTGGACTGGCCGAGAGCGGGTTCGCATTCGCCATAGCTTGAACTGATGACCGGCGCGATGCGCTGGTCGATGGCATACCAGATGGCGTCGAAGGCTCCCTGAGTGCCGTTGCCGGTGTAGACGAAGTAGATCTGAGCGCCCTTGGCAATGGTGCTGGAGTACTCGAGGTCGAGATCGGACTCAGCCTCATCGCCGGTGGCGTAGACCGTAGAGGTGCCGGAGGTGGGGAGGAGGATCGGAATCGGTGTTCGGGTGGAGATGCCCACGGCGGCCTGGAAGTTTGCGATGTCGGAGAGGTAAACGGCGGATTGGCCGACGACAGCGATGGACTGGTTCGATCCGGTGAAGCCGGAGTTGTAGGCCGGCGTGATGTCGTAGATCGTGGCTATATCCCCGGGGGTGAGGAAGTGGTTGCCGGTGGAACTGGAGGTGAATCGCGGCTGCGCGTTTGATGGGCTGCTATGAACAATGTGCGGACGCAGGCGGAAGTCGGAGAGATTGCCGACCGAGAGCACGACGGAGCTGAGCGCGGCGGGAATCGTGAGGTCGGCCGAGGGAGCGAAGTGGGTCTTCGCGGGTTCGCTGCCGCTGGCCGGGGTCAGGTAATAGTGGAGGGGGGTGCCAAAGGCGGAGGCGACCTGGCGGGCGGTTCCTGAAAAGATGATGCGGTTGCGGCTGCGCGCCACGGCGTCGACCGAGAAGCCCTGCCGCTCAAGCCATGCGGTGACCGTCGCGATGTCTGCTTCGGCGACGCCAAACTGCGCGGCGTACTGGTCAGGGGTGATCCACTGGTGATAGAGCGGCGAGGCGGGGTTCTGCTGGGCGGCGACGAGGGCGTCGAGCGCGGTCTGCTGCGCTGCGGATCGACCGAAGTCCAGCGCCATGCCCTGGAGCTTAAGGTCAGCGGGGACCGCGCCGATGTCGTCGGCGGGGAGAGCACGCGGAGGGCGCGAGCCGGCGAGGGTGACGCGGCTGGAGTCCTCGATCTGCGCGGTGATGCGGGGCTGCGGCCGGGGCGTCTGCGCGGCGGCAGGAAGGGTCGCACACAGGGCGGCCACGATGCACAAGACGGAGGTGCCAGCCGCTATCGAGAGCGGCTTGTGCAGGAGATTCGTCGAAATAAGTTTCATAGAGGCGCTGAATCCTGGTTGGGAAGGTGCTGCGTTTGAGACGAGTACGAAGGAATAAAGGATAGAGAGCCTGGAAATGGGGGATTCAGACTGCCTTCCGCTGGAGACGACGTTACGATGCGATTAGATTACAGCTTGACCTTGATCGGCTGCATCTTCCGTGAGTTCCAGACGCGGTCGCATGAGGGGGAGCCTCGATTCGAAGCGCGAGGCGCACGGTCGCTGGCGTACCATGACGAGGCTGTCATCGGAGGGTCGCGAGGAGCGCGGAAATTTTGATGGGTCGGTCGCATCATATAGACATCTAATCGGCAGGACTGTAATAAACATCAGAATTTCATTGAATAAGGGAGAGTATCGATGAAGCATATACGTTTGGCAGGATGGTTGGCCGGAGCGGTGTTGGCGGTGAGTGCATGCGCCATGAGCGCGCAGACCACACAATGGAAGATTGATCCGATGCATTCGGAGGCTGACTTCGCGATCAAGCATATGGCGATCAGCACGGTGCATGGAACGTTCCATGGACTCTCGGGCACCATCAACTTCGATCCGGCGGATGTGACGAAGTCGAGCGTGGAGGCAACCATCCCGGTGTCGACGGTGGATACAGGCGTGACTCCCCGCGACAATGATTTGAAGAGCCCACGGTTTTTCGATGCAGCCCAGTTTCCGAGCATGACCTTCAAGAGCACCAGCGTGCGCAAGGACGGCGATCACTACGAGGTGGCTGGCAACCTGACGCTGCACGGCGTTACGAAGCCGGTGGTGCTGAAGCTTGAGGACCTAGGCAAGGCTCAGCCAGGCATGGATGGCAAGAGCGTCCATCGCGGGTTCACGGCGACGACGACGATCGATCGCAAGGACTTTGGGCTGACGTTCAACGGCACGTTGAAGAGCGGCGATGCCGTGCTGGCCGATGACGTACGGATTGAGATTGATATCGATGCAGCGCAGATCTGAGTAGATCTGATTCGTAGCGATTGGAATGCAAGCAACCGTGCCCGAGAAAGATCTCCGGCACGGTTGTTTGGTTGGTGGGGATCATTAATTAGTCGTCGTCGCCGTACTCGATCTGGTCCTCGACATCGTGGTCAATGACGCGGGTGTCAATGGAGAGCAGCGGGAGGTTCTGCTTCCGGAGTTGCTCGTTGATGGCGTTGAGATTGGTGGCCTTGACGGCTTTCCACTCGTCCAGCAGCGCTGGGAGCGGTTGGGCGATGTCGTGCTCGGCGGTGATCTGGGCTGCGGTTGGAGCGGCGTCGGCGTTCTGGATGGAGTGCTCGAGCCGAGCCAGTTGCGTGCGCACGGAGTCCAGCGTTGCAGGTCCGGCGGGACCGCGGCGTCCACCCTCTTCGTCGCTTTCAGCCCCAGCGATCTTGTCCAGTTTGGCCTCGAGTTCGGCGGCGGCGGCGTGCGAGACCTTCGAGTCGGGAGCGTCGAGCTGGCCGCGCAGCACGGTGATCTCGTGGAGCGCGCGCGTTGCCAGGAGCATCTCGTCGTACATGGTCTTCGAGGTTTCGAACTGCTGCGCGAGGTCGAAGCGCGAGGTTTTGACGCGCGGGTCCATGACGATGGTCAGAGGCTGGCTGAGCGTCTTCCCGCCGGCGATCAGCCGCACGGTGTAGGCGCCGGGCATCACCCACGGCGAAGAGGAGACAGCGGGCGTGTCGTGCGGGATGGCAGCGTCGTCGTCGGGGCCGGTGGACATGCCCGGGACCTGCGGGTAGTGCATGTCCCAGAGGAAGCGATGCTGTCCGTGCCCGGCGGAGAGGATGCGCGGCGGGCGCGCCCACAGCGTCGGGTCGGGGTAGCGCGGATCGAGCGGCGGCACCGGGTCCGTGCTCTTGAACTCGACGATGATGCTGCCGTGGCTGTCGAGGACCTGCAGCGTGACGGGGCCGGAGATGTTGGGGCCGAGGTAGTAGTCGATCATGGCGCCGTCGGGCGGGTTCTGGCCCGTGGCCATGTCGGGCGGCCAGGGCGTAGGCGGATTCATGTCGTTGCGCACGCGGACGGTGGTCTGCGGAGCGAAGAGGACCGCGTCTTCAGCGGCGAGTTTCGATGCTGTGAGCGCGGCGATCTGGCGTAGCGGCGTGACGTTGTCGAGGATCATGAAGCCGCGTCCGTGCGTGCCTGCGACCAGATCATCGCCCTTGACGGTGAGGTCGCGGACGGAGGCGGCAGGCATGTTGAGGCGGAGGGATTGCCAGTGGTCACCGTCATCGAAGGAGACGTAGACCTGCGTCTCGGAGCCAGCGTAGAGCAGGCCCTTCTGCTTCGGGTCTTCGCGGATGGTGCTGGTCGCGGCGCCGTTGGGGATGCCGTTGTTGATCTCAGTCCAGCTCTTGCCGCCGTCGTGGGTGCGGAAGAGGTGCGGGCGCATGTCGTCGAGCCGCAGCGTGTTGATGGCGGCGTAGGCGGTGAGCGCGTCGAAGTGCCCGGCGTCCATGTTGAAGACTTTCCAGAAGGGCTTCATTGCAGGAGGCGTGACGTTCGACCAGTGAGCTCCGCCGTCGGCGGTGGTCCAGATGAGTCCGTCATCGGTGCCAGCCCAGATGCGCTCGATGTTGAGCGGCGAGAGGCCGAGCGCGTAGATCACGCCGCGGCGAATTGTCGTGGCCGTGGGCGAGTCCTTGTAGGTGTCGAGCGTGGAGGGCAGAGCGTAGCTTTCGCGGGTGAGGTCGGGCGAGATCTGCTTCCATTGTTTGCCGCCGTCGCGCGTGAGCCAGAGCGTGTTGGTGGCGAAGTAGAGGTCGTGCAAATCGATGGGCGAGAACTGTAGCGGCTCAGTGCGCAGCACGCGATAGCTGCGCAACGGGCTGGGCTCGACGTCCTGCACCTGGCCGGTGCGGCGATCATAGCGCGTGACCTTGCCGCCGTAGACGATGTCGGGGTCAAGCGGGTCGGGCGCGGCGTAACCGTACTCCTCGATGCCGACGGGATGCCAGTCGTGGAACGTGATGCGGCCGTCATTGCTGCGGCTGGCGACGCAGGCGGACCCGCTATCCTGCTGGCCGCCGCAGACGCGATAGGGAAAGGCGTTGTCGGTGGTGACGTGGTACATCTGCGCGGTGGGCTGGTTGTACCACTGGCCCCAACTCCGGCCGCCGTTCACGGTGACGATGGCGCCCTGATCGCTGGTGAGGGCGACGATGCGAGTGTCGTTGGGATTGATGTAGACGTTCTGGTAGTCGTCGCCGCCGGGCGAGCCGCGGAAGCCGGTCCATGTTCTGCCGGCGTCGGTGGACTTCCAGGTGACGATGCTGGCGACGTAGAGCGTGTTGGGATCTTTGGGGTCAACGACGGGGACGGGGAGATCGCCGCCGCCGATGCGTTCCTCGGGGCGGGTGTCGTGGTCTGGGGCGTGGACCCAGGTGCTGCCACCGTCGTCGGAGCGATAGAGTCCGACGCGGCGACCGTAAGCGGCTTCGATATAGATGCGGTTGGAGTCAGTGGGCGAGATGGTGAGGTTCACCTGCTCGATGCCGTCGGGGAGGCCGCCGCCGGTGATCTTCTTCCACGTGTCGCCGCCGTCGGAGGAGCGGAAGAGGCCGCCGCCGGTGCCCTGCCACGAGCCGTTCTCCCATGGGCCTTCCTGGCGCTGCCACATGCCGGCGAAGACGATGTTGGGATGCTGCGGATCGATGCGCACCTCGGAGGCGCCGGTCTTGTCGTCGACGAAGAGCACGCGCTTGAAGGTTGCGCCGCCGTCGGTGGACTTGTAGAGGCCGCGCTCATTGTTGGGGCCATACGGATGCCCCTCGGCAGCGACGAAGACGATGTTGGCGTTGGTGGGATCGACGGCGAGCTGGCCGATCTGCTGCGTGTCGCGAAGGCCGAGATGCGTCCAGGTCTTGCCTGCGTCGGTGGACTTGTAGACGCCGTCGCCGGTGGAGAGGTCGGGGCGGGCGAGGCCCTCGCCGCTGCCGACGTAGATGATGCTGGGGTCGGTGGGTGCGACAGCGATGGCGCCGATGGAGCCGGTGGGCTCGGCGTCCCACAGGCTGTGCCAGGTTTCGCCCGCGTCGGTGGTCTTGAAGACGCCGCCGCCGACGGCTCCGATGTAGAAGGTGGAGGGCTCGGTTGGAACTCCGGCGAGCGCGCGCGTGCGTCCGGCGCGCATGGGGCCGATCTCGCGCCAGCGCATGGCAGAGAAGAGTTGCGAAGAGGGCGCGATTGCCTGAGCAGGCGTTTGGGCAACACTCGCGCCAACTCCCATGAGCATGACGGAGAGAGATGCGATACGGACGTAGAGTTTCACAACGACTCCTGAATTTCTGCGAGATGCGTTAGGTCGAACGGACGAGAGGCCTGGAGAGAAAGACGCAGCGTGAGGGCGTCTGAGCTCAGCGTGCGGCCTTTTCGCACGGCCACTCGTCCCAATAGTGAACCTCTCCAACTTATACTGACTTTCACCATATTTCGAGGACCCTGCCCATGATGCCTTCGTTTCTTCGGTCTGTACTGATGATCTCTCTTTGCGCTGTCTCGATTCCATGTGTTGCCACAAACGGTCAGACGGGGAGTCCGGCGCAAGCCCAGGCCGGGGAGGTTCCCGCTGCGGTGCTCGCGGGCTTGCAGTGGAGAGATGTGGGCCCGATGCGCGGCGGGCGATCGTTTGCCGTGGCGGGTGTGGCCAGCCAGCCGGATACGTTCTACACGGGGTCGGTGGGTGGCGGTGTGTGGAAGACGGGAAACTCTGGACGTACATGGAGTCCGATAGCGGATCAGGGCATTCCTATTGGCTCCATCGGCGCGATTGCGGTTGCTCCTTCCAATCCCAGCGTCGTCTACGTCGGCACGGGTGAGCCGGATATCCGCGGGCAGCACTCCTATGGCATCGGGATGTACAAGTCCACGGACGCGGGCAAAACGTGGACGCACATTGGGCTGGAGAACAGCCAGCACATCGGGCGTGTCGTGGTGGATCCGGCCAATCCTGATCGTGTGTTTGTGGCCGTGCTCGGCCACGCGTACGACGCGAATCCCGAGCGCGGTGTCTACCGCTCCCTCGATGGAGGAGCGCACTGGACGAAGGTGCTGTCGAACACCGCAGACCCGGAGAATGTGGGCGCGATCGACCTTGCACTCGACCCGAAGAACCCGCGCGTGCTGTATGCGTCGTTGTGGGCGACGCGCAGGCCGCCGTGGGCTGTCTATGCGCCGTCGTATATGCCCGGGAGTGGGTTGTACAAGTCGACCGACGGCGGTGATCACTGGACGAAGTTGAGCGGCGGCCTGCCGACGGATGCGTATGTCGGCAAGATCGGCATCGCCGTGGCGCCGAGCAATCCCAATCGCGTGTGGGCCGTGGTGGATGACATTGGAGCGACGCACGCACCGTCGTATCTGGTGAAGAAAGAGACGACCACCGGGCAGAATGCTCCGAAGCCGGCGGGCGGCGTCTACCGCTCCGACGACGCGGGCAAGACGTGGCGACTGGTGAACGCGGAGAAGCGGCTGTGGGGACGCGGCTGGTACTTCGAGGCCGTTACCGTAGACCCTACGAATCCGGATGAAGCGTATGTGATCAACACGGCCACGTATCGGACGACGGACGCGGGAAAAACTTTCCTCCCTATCAAGGCCGCACCCGGCGGCGATGACTACCACCAGCTCTGGATTAATCCGAATGATCCGCTGCGCATGGTGCTCTCCAGCGATCAGGGCACGGTGGTCAGCGTGGATGGCGCGAAGACCTGGAGCAGTTGGTACAACCAGCCTACAGCGGAGCTCTATCACGTGGCTGCGGACAACCGCTTTCCCTACTGGCTCGAAGGAGCGCAGCAGGACTCCGGTGCTGTCGGCGTGGCAACGTGGTCGCGCTTCGGTGTGCTCGACTATCGCAGTTGGGAGCCGCTCTGCCAGGCCGGCGAGAGCGACACTGTGGTGCCTGATCCCAAGGATCCCAATGTGCTTTACGGCGGAGGCGCGGGCCGCTGCAACCAGGCGCTGAATGTGCAACAGCCGCTGGGCAAGCTGCCGGACGCGGATCCCAAAGATCCCAACCGCAAGACGTGGACGCTGCCGGAGGTCTTCTCCCCGGTGGATCAGGCGCTCTACTACTCCAACCAGTTCGTCTTCCGCACGCGCGATCACGGCCGCACATGGATGAAGATTAGTCCCGACCTGACGCGCCTGAATCCTGCGCTTCCGCACAACCTTGACGCCGTGACGGCGCAGGATATTGACGAGCCGATGACCAACCGTTTTGGCGTCGTGTACACCATCAGCCCATCGCCGCTCAGCGCGAACACTGTGTGGGTGGGCACGGACGACGGACTTATCTGGAACACGACCGACGACGGCGCGCATTGGAATAATCTGACTCCGCCGGTGATGACGGCGTGGAGCAAGGTCTCGCAGATCGACGCCAGCCACTTTGACCAAAGTACGGCGTACGCGTCGGTCGATCGTCATCGCCTGGGCGACGATAAGGCCTACATCTACCGCACGCATGACGGTGGCAAGACATGGACCAACGTTGCGGATGGAATTCCTGACGGAGCGTATGTGAACTCGGTGAAGGAAGATCCGAAGACCAAGGGACTGCTGTATGCCGCGACCGAGCTGCGCGTCTATGTCTCGTTCAACGACGGCGATCACTGGCAGCCGTTGCAGTTGAACATGCCCGCCACGTCGGTGCGCGACATCGTGGTGCATGGAGACGATCTCGACGTGGCTACGCATGGCCGCGGCTTCTGGGTGCTCGACCAGATGACGGCGCTGCGCCAACTCGCTGAGAGTGGTCAGCAGATCGTCTCCGCGCCTGCATATCTATTCAAGCCGGGCTTGTCGCTGGCTGTCGTGCCGGGCGTGGAGGATGGAACGCCGCTGCCGTCGGAGGAGCCACAGGAGAAGAATCCGCCCTCGGGCGTGCTCGCCTACTACTGGCTTGGGTCTGCGCCGAAGACGCCGGTCAAGCTGGAGTTGTTGGACAGCAAGGGCACAGTCCGAGCGTGTGCTGCGAGCGACGCTCCGGTGAAGCCCGTCGACACGGAGAAGATTATCGTGCAGGCGATCTGGGCGGAGTCAGCGCCGCCGCCGTCGGCAACAGCGGGCATGCATCGCTTCGCGCTGAACGTCGCGCAACGGCACGGCGAGGAGCTTGGAGGCGGAGAACCGGTGCCCGCGCCGCATGACGCCTGCACGGGCAGCGAGCCGCCGGCTCCTCCTGCACATGCGCCCGGCACGCCTCGTACCAGCCCGGTCGCGCTCGAGCCGGGAGACTACACCGTGCGCCTCACCGTCGATGGCAAGACCTACACCCAGCCTGCGGAGGTCGCTCCGGACCCGCGCGGAGCTAAGTCCTATGACGCCAGCGATGATGCAGGCAACGACGACGACAACTAACAACCTAAGCAGCAATTTACGGAAGAGACGGCGCACTCCGCGTCACCCTATTTTTGCTCTCTTAATTGGGTGACGCTGTTCTTTGCGTCAGCGAGAGCACGGATGCACCTCGTCCATTGATGAAGTTTTCGCGAAGGTCCTAACTACTTTCACCCTTCGTGGACCCGCCGCTTCCATGTGGCTATCAGCCGCCGGTAATTTAATTCTCCATATCAAAACGACCGACAAGCATTCGGAAATATGCCTATCGCTCCTCGAATGAGGGCTCCTACTATTGCGGTGCGGGAATCGATTCTTCTTCCTGTTGCGAACGTCCCGAGCCCCATTCACGCAACTTTCCACCAATCAGAACCCATCAGGAGCAGCCCTGCCATGTCATCCCGATTTATTCCAGCCATTATCCTCGCGTCAGCCGTCGCTGCCATCACAGGTTGCAGCAGTGGTATGTCGTCTTCGTCGACGATGACAACGACCACGCCCACCAGTAACTCCGTCATCTCCCAACTAACGACCATGGCGTCTATCGGCTCAACGGTCGATGTCGGCGGCGCTCCTGGTGCCCCCGGCGTTGGCGACACTAACCCCTACGGCCTGGCGATTGTACCCAGCACGGTGGTCAATACCACGCCGGTTGGCAGCAGCAGCCTTGTCGTGAGCCCCGGCGATCTGATCGTCTGCAACTTTAACAGCAGCGCTAGCAACGGTGTTGGGATGGGAACAACGGTCGAAGATCTCAAGCCAGTCGCTGGCTCCAAGCCTGTCCGTATCGCGCAAAGCTCGTTGTTGCAAGGCTGCGATGCTCTCGCGGTCAATCCAGCCAAGGCCTTCATCTGGGCTGCTGCTTATACGGCGAATGATAATCCCGTCGTGCTGCCGACCGGTGCAACGACCACTGCCGTGACCGCCAGCTATGCATGGGACCAGCCATGGGGCCAGATCTTCGGTTCCCCCACGCCTGCTATGGGTTCCACCGCAACGTCTCCCTCCGCGTTTTATATCTCTGACGCCGGCGATGGCTCGATTGTGCAGGGACTGGTCTCCGCTTCTCCCCCCGTCTATACCAAAATCATCACAGGCTTCCCTGTGAACGTCAGTCCGACGTACGGCATTCTCGCCCCTGCTGGCCTAACCTATGACGCCTCCAGCGATACGCTGTATGTAGTTTCCAGCGACACCAACAGCGTCCTGGCCTTCTCCGGCGTATCGACGTACGTCGCTGGAAGTGTCAACATTACCTTCACTCCGAGCTCGTCCTCGGGTGGATATTACCCAACCTCCACAGCAGCATCCTTTGCCTTCAGTGGGCCGAACGCCTCTCAGGCAAAGGTGATCTTCTCGGGAACGCCCCTCAACTACCCTATTAGTTCTGCGCTGCTTTATAACGGAGACCTGATCGTAGGCAATACAGGCGATAACAATATGGTTGAGATTTCACCTTCTTCCATGATGGCTGTCGGGACGAAGAGTGTCGACAGTGGAGCCGCTGGCGCAATCTTTGGGATCGCCACCAGCGGAACCAATCTCGCGACTCAGAAGATCTACTTCAACGATGACAATACCGCAATGGTTATGTCCCTCAGTCAGTAACGTGGCGGGTTCAAAGAGGCATAGAAGCTACCCTGCGAAGCAGCTTTCGCAGGGCAGCTTTATCTTTGAAGTCTCCGCGACCCGGCAAGTTCTTGTCGCCGAACGCGTGCCTGCTGCACGGCGTGACCCGGGTGGGGGTGACATGCGCTCATCGGCCGCAGTCTCACGAGTTGGCGGCGGTCGAACGGCTATGCAACACTAACGAGGAAGCAAACTTCAGCGAAACCGGCACCCGCGCTCCTGCGCCCTCGGATGCCGGACAGACTAGACTGGCGTAAATCCTGGTATCTCTTCCTTTTCCAGAAAAGAAGGGCCTGTAGCTCAACGGTTAGAGCAGGGGACTCATAATCCCTTGGTTGGGGGTTCAAATCCCTCCGGGCCCACCAAAAATACAGAAGCAAAAAACTCAGTAAATATGCGGAAATGCGAAGATGCAGCCAACGAGATGCGTCAGTAAGCGTTCGATATATTTGCGCCTGATTTTCGCTTTCGGTACAGTAGCGAAACATTTGCGCTGTACCGGAGTGACTTTGCCAACTCTCGTAAGGATCCCTTCCCGAACCTGGAAAGCAGTTATTCGCAAGAATGGCTGGCCCACGAATATCAAGACATTCCGCACCAAACGAGACACGGAAGACTGGCGCGCCGCACAGAGGACGAGATGGTACGCGGTGTCTATATCGTGCGCACTACTGCCGAGCACATGACGTTGGCGGCGACGTTGAATCGCTATACTGCGGAGGTCACACCCACCAAGCGGCCATCGTCTCAAGAGTGCGAGCTTCGCCGCGCCGCGATTCTGGAGCGGAGTCTTGGCAAATATTCTCTTGCCGCCCTGAATCCTGAGATCATCGCCCACTTTCGCGATATGCGCCTTGCTGGTGAAGACCGCAAGGACGAGAACGGGAAACCCATTCCCCGCGCCAACAACACGGTCCGTCTGGAATTGGCCTTGCTTGGTCACCTGTTCACGATTGCCATTAAGGAATGAGGCGTCGGCCTGGTCGTGAATCCGGTGATGAGCATTCGCAGGCCAGCCCCCGGACCAGGGCGTAATCGTCGTCTGACTGAGGAAGAAGAAAAGTGGTTGTTGGCCGCCGTCGATGCGCACTCGAATCCAATGCTTCGCTGGATCGTGTGCGTGGCCCTTACTGCCACGATCCCGGGTTGCGTCCAGTGACGGCTGAGGGCTCGATCTCGTGGTCTTCGATCGTTGACTTTCTGAATAGCCGGCGAAACCTGCTCGACGCCGTCGCTTTCTCTGGTGGCGAGCCTATGCTCCAGCCCGCATTGCTCGAGTTGGGCGTAAAGAATTTCGTCGTCCAGTACTTTCGCATGCAAGGCGTGCTTCCTCAAGACTATGGCTGCAGGTTTGCGCAGTTTAGGCATGTCATCGGGCCAGTGGTTTCCGGGTAGTATTTTCCCGGCGCTGGGCTTTCATGAAATTGCAAGATATTCACAACCTATGGAGCTTGTGCTGTTGGATGGCACAAGATATAGTCACCCTATTCCTCGGTCTCTCCTCATCGAGAGTGAAAAGGGAATCCGGTGAAAATCCGGAACTGCCCCGCAGCGGTAAGCAGGTACGAAAGTCGAAGCGACACTGGGCGAAGCGCCTGGGAAGTCCGACAAGTAGGTTGAACCTGTAAGTCCGAAGACCTGCCAGGAAACATTCGCTTACGCCTCCGAGGGGAGACGAGGTGGCAGGGTACGTCTCCGGTTCCGGAGCTGTCCGCTGTTTCCCCGCATCACTTTTGAGGCCATCAGGAGATCTTCCCGTGGCCGCATCTACGACTCATCGCTTCGATTCCGCTTCCTCTATCCCGCCGCCACCGACCTACGCGAATGGAGCGGGCCGCTCTCCTCAAACAAATTCCGGCCTGCAAGTCATTCGGCGAAATGGCTCTTTTTCCTCCTTCGATCCGACCAAGATTTCGGTCGCCATCACTAAGGCTTTTGTCGCTGTGGAAGGCACGAATGCAGTTGCATCGCGGCGCATCCGTGGCGTGGTCGACACGCTGACACAACAGATCGTCGATACACTTGCACGGCGTGCGGATTCCACCCGGGCGATTCACATTGAAGACATCCAGGACCAGGTTGAGCTGGCGCTGATGCGCAGCAGCGAGCACAAGGTGGCGCGCGCCTATGTGCTCTATCGTGAAGAGCGGGCGCAGGAGCGTCGCAAACGCGATGAACAGCAGCCCACGATCTCTCAACCCCATCTCCACGTCCGGTTCAAAGACGGACGGACCGAGCCGTTGGATGAAAAGCGGCTCAAGCAGGAGATTGCCTCCGCCTGCGAGGGGTTGGATGGAGTATCGGCCCCGGCCGTACTGGCTGAGGTGCACCGGAATCTCTATGACGGAATTCAATTGCACGAAGTGGGACTGGCGCAAACCATGGCAGCCCGCTCGCTCGTGGAGCAGGAGCCGAACTACGCCTACGTCAGCGCACGGCTTCTGCTCAACAACCTGCGCGAGGAAGCCCTCGCATTCGTGCTTCCCGGAGTGGCGTCAAGCTCGCGACAATACAACGATCTCCGCTACGAGGAGTATTTCCCCGAGTTCATTCGCCGCGGCATCGACCTCGAGATTTTGGACAAGGAACTGGAAGCTTTTGACCTGGCACAGCTCGCCGCGGCATTGAAGCCAGAGCGCGACAGGAATTTTCAGTTCCTCGGATTGCAGACTCTCTATGACCGCTATTTTCTGCATAAAGACGGCACCCGATTCGAGCTGCCGCAGGCGTTTTTCATGCGTGTTGCCATGGGGCTGGCCGTGCGGGAGATCGATCGCGATGCGCGAGCCATCGAGTTCTACGAGCTACTCTCTTCCTTCGACTTCATGTGCTCCACGCCGACGCTTTTCAACGCAGGCACTCTGCGCCCCCAGCTTTCCTCCTGCTTTCTCACCACAATCTCCGACGACCTCGATGGCATCTTCAAGGCGATCAAGGACAATGCGCTGCTCTCGAAGTATGCGGGCGGGCTCGGCAACGACTGGAGCGGCGTGCGTGGCCTTGGCGCACATATTCGTGGAACGAATGGAGAGTCGCAAGGCGTTGTTCCCTTTCTCAAAGTTGCGAACGATACGGCGATTGCCGTCAATCAGGGCGGCAAGCGCAAGGGAGCCGTCTGCGGCTACCTTGAGACGTGGCACATCGATATCGAGGAGTTCCTCGACCTGCGCAAAAATACCGGGGACGACCGCCGACGCACGCATGACATGAACATCGCGAACTGGGTGCCGGACCTGTTTATGGAACGGGTCGAACAAGATGCGGACTGGACGCTTTTCTCTCCGGATGAAGTCCCCGATCTGCACGACATCTACGGCTCAGCCTTCGCCGAGCGCTACGCTTTCTACGAGACGAGAGCACAGAAGGGCGAGTTCAGAGTGACTCGGACCGTGCGCGCGCAGGAGCTGTGGCGCAAGATGCTCACCATGATCTTCGAAACCGGGCATCCGTGGATTACCTTCAAGGACCCTTGCAACCTGCGTTCTCCGCAACAGCACACTGGCGTCGTGCATTCTTCCAACCTGTGCACGGAAATCACTCTCAACACCGACAAGCGCGAGATCGCCGTCTGCAACCTCGGTTCCATCAACCTGGCAAACCATGTCACGGCAACCGGTATCGACGAAGCGCGCCTCAAGAAGACCGTCACGACGGCGATGCGCATGCTCGACAACGTCATCGATATCAACTTCTATACTGTGCCCGAAGCGCGATATTCAAATCTTCGCCATCGGCCGGTGGGTCTCGGCATCATGGGATATCAGGATGCACTCTACGCATTGCGCATCCCGTTCGCCTCGGACGATGCTGTTTGCTTCGCAGACGAAAGCATGGAGCTCATCAGCTTCCTGACCATCTCCTCTTCCGTCGATCTGGCAGCGGAGCGCGGGCGCTATGCGACCTTTGAAGGATCCCTCTGGAGCCAGGGAATCCTTCCGATCGACTCCGTCGGGTTGCTGCAGAGCAATCGCAACTCCGAGCTGAAGCTGGATCTTTCGGCAAAGCTCGATTGGACCAGCTTGCGCGAGCGCGTGAAGACGGTGGGGATGCGGAACTCCAACACCATGGCCATTGCGCCGACGGCAACGATCTCGAATATCTGCGGCGTTACCCAATCGATCGAGCCGACCTATGAAAACCTCTTTGTGAAGTCGAATATGTCTGGTGACTTTACCGTCGCCAACGCGTCGCTGGTTCATGATCTGAAGCGGCTCGGCCTATGGGATGACGTAATGGTCAGCGACCTCAAGTACTTCGATGGTGCGCTCGGCTCCATCGACCGTGTTCCTGAGCCCCTCAAACAGCTCTACGCTACATCCTTCGAGATCGCGCCCACCTGGCTGATTCAGGCCGCAGCTCGCCGCCAGAAATGGATTGACCAGGCGCAGTCTCTTAATCTTTACATCTCGGAGCCAAGCGGGAAGAAGCTCGACGCGCTCTATCGTGAGGCATGGCACTCCGGCCTGAAGACGACATACTATCTCCGTTCGCGGAGCGCGACGCACGTAGAGAAGTCGACGCTCAAAAAGACAGACGGCAAGCTCAACGCTGTAGCGCTCACTCCGGCGGCGGGCAAAGCGTGCTCCATCGATGACCCAACCTGCGAAGCCTGCCAGTAGCACACAGCAACAGAAAGAGCGAGGAGACAGCGATGCTTGACTGGAACGAAACAGTAGAAGAAATTCCGTCTGAACTGGTATTGACACCACCTCCTGTCAGGGAGGATTCAGACTCTACAGGTTTGGGCGAAATCGCACGCGGCGCGGCGCGCGTGCGCGTGGATGACAAAGCCATGATCAACTGCCGCGCCGACGTGAACCAGCTTCTGCCGCTCAAGTACCGCTGGGCCTGGGAGAAATATCTCTCCGGCTGCAGCAATCACTGGATGCCGACCGAAATCTCCATGCAGGCCGATATTGCCCTTTGGAAAAGTTCGAACGGACTTACCGAAGACGAGCGCCGCTCGATCAAGCGGAACCTTGGGTTCTTCGCCGCATCGGAATCCCTTGTGGCCAACAACATTGTGCTTGCAATCTACCGGCACCTGACCAATCCGGAGTGCCGCCAGTACCTCCTGCGCCAGGCATTTGAGGAAGCCGTTCATACACACACGTTTCAATACATCGTCGAGAGCCTCGGCCTCGATGAAGGCGAGCTCTTCAACATGTATCGCGAGGTGCCGTCAATCACCGACAAGGCGGCATGGGCACTTCGGTACACCCAGCATCTCAGCGACCCTTCGTTTGCGACCGGAACCCTCAAGGCGGATCAGGCTTTTCTTCGCGATCTCGTTGCCTTCTATGTGGTCTTCGAGGGGATGTGGTTCTACACCGGGTTCGCTCAAATTCTGTCGCTGGGACGCCGCAACAAGATGGTAGGCATTGCCGAGCAGTACCAGTACATCCTGCGCGATGAATCGATCCACCTCAACTTCGGCATCGATGTCATCAACCAGATCAAGTTCGAGAACCCGCATCTCTGGAGCGAGGAGTTTCAACACGAGGTCCAGGATATGCTTCGGTCAGCCGCCGAACTCGAGGCAGCCTACGGTCGCGACACAATGCCGAACGGGTTCCTCGGACTCAGCGCCGGCTTGTGCGAGCAGTACATGCACTTTATTGCCAACCGGCGTTGCGCTCAGTTAGGACTCGAGCCTGTCTTTCCATCCACGGACAATCCATTCCCCTGGATGTCGGAAGCAATGGACCTCAAGAAGGAGAAGAACTTCTTCGAAACACGTGTCATTGAATACCAGAATGGCGGCTCATTGACCTGGGACTGAACACCGAGATACATCCGCTGAGCGCCTGCGTTCTCCTCGCGTAACTGCCGAGTTCCCGCAGCTCGTTCAACCCAGAACCCGAGTACTTCTTCCCCAGATAAAACGTCTGCTGGCTGGTGCCGTAATACCCGGCGCCAGGGTGACGCTCGTTCTGGAGTCCACAGCAGCCATCCGCACAATCACCGCCGATAGCAGTGGCCACTACCAGTTATCGCAACTGACGCCCGGCCATTATACGCTCAGCATTTCGGCTCCCGGCTTTGCAACCGCGGAGAGGCCCCACATCGATCTGCTGGTGAGTCAGCCGGCAACAGTGAATATTGCTCTTGCGCCCGCCACCGCCACCCAGAAGGTAACGGTGATTGCAGGCACCCAGGCCACGATCAACACCACCGATGCAACGCTGGGCAATGCCTTCAATGAAAATCAGGTGCAGTCCCTGCCGCTGGATGCGCGCAACGTGCCCGACCTGCTCAGCCTGCAGCCCGGCGTCACATTCCTCGGCCGTTCCGACGACGTCAGCGGAACACAGGGCGTGGGCAACAATCCCACTCTCCCGTTCCATGTCGCCAGCTTTACTTCCAGGCGCTCGATGAGCTGCGCCCACGGAATGTAGTTGCCATGCTGTCGCAGAAGAACTCCTTTCGGCTTGTCGAAGTCCGCCGTATTAGTCCGGTCGGCATCGATCAGGCAGCTAAAGACCATCCTCAACAGTAGTCCTTGTTTGAATGGCTGGATGACGATCTTTCAG
Organism: Acidobacteriota bacterium; assembly: GCA_021778845.1. GTDB lineage: Bacteria > Acidobacteriota > Terriglobia > Terriglobales > Acidobacteriaceae > Granulicella. Next base: position 23,551 of record JAJYBU010000027.1, on the reverse strand, counting down.
GCGGCAATGCGGAACGAACCCAGTTCTCCCGGTGAAGATTCTGGCGTCTGTTGTCACAGGTCTGTGTTCTTCCTCGCATGACACTCAAATTTCGCTCGGGGAGTTCCTATTCCGCTGGCATCTCCTTCCTAAATCGGAGTGAGCGGACCGTCTGCCATATAGACAGCGAATTTGATGGATGAGGAACCGTCGTTGAAGATGACAATAGGCAACCTTGGCATCACAAACGATCCATCCTCTGGCCATTTCCGAATCGTATTCTGCGGCGGCTTGCAGAGTGCATGTCTGGCCACGGAGTTCGTTGCGAGACATCCGAGCTGCTACCGCATACTGTTCTCCCTTCAGAAGATCGGCTTTGGGCGTTGGCTCGTTCAGATCTCCTTTTCGGAAAGATCGAACTAATTCGGCACCAACATCGCTAAAAAGATTCGCATCGGATGCTCACGCACGGACAACCTCCACATCGATGGTGATCTTGACCTCGTCTCCGACCATCACTCCACCTGTTTCCAAAACCGCATTCCATACAAGACCGAAATCCTTCCGGGATATCTTGGTCGTTGCGGAGGCTCCCATTCGTTGTTTCCCCCAGGGATCTTTTACTTCTGCCGTGGGGCCTTCGACGTCGAGTGTGATTTCGCGGGTCACGCCGTGGATCGTCAGATCGCCGGTCACTTTACCCCCGCCCGACTGTGGTGCAATCTGCTTGCTGTGAAAGGTCAAACTCGGGAATTTTTCAGCATCCAGAAAATCTCCACTTTTCAGATGAGTATCGCGCTGGTCGTCCCGGGTGTTGATAGAGGCGGCATCGATCGTCACGTCCACGGAAGAACTTGCGGGATTTTCCGGGTCGAACTTTATCGTGCCGGAAACCTTTGTGAATTCGCCGCGCACATTCGACAACATCATGTGACGGACGCTGAAATGAACGGAAGAATGGGTTGGGTCAATCTCGTACGTTTCCTGGGACATGGTGTAGGACTCCTTTTCTTGTGACTTCTATTACTTCGATGCCAATTGGCAACGGTACCGAACTTTCTTGCGGCCTTTGCGATGTCCGTTTGAACTCCCGGTGTTTTGGCGGAACGGGCAGGATCAGTATAGGACTCAGTGAATGCAGTTCGCACTCCCATGCGGCAATTCACTATCGATTTTGAGGAAAGCCGCGCCAGCGCAATGAGTATCGAAGCTGTGAAGCTAATGGAGGGACATGCGCAACGTGTTTCGGGCGGCCTCCGACGGATTGCGCTTCTCAGTGACAAAGAACATTCGAGGCCGGGATTTCGAGGCGGTGCGACAACAGGAAACAACGCTAGTCCCATAACTTGTACCTGTCAGTGTTTTGGTCGTACACATTATGCCACTTGTGACGATCGGAGGAATCCGTGTCCAACCCATACCATCGGAATCGCGAACCATGAAGCGCGTCGTGATCGTTGGCGGGTTCTTTGCCGGGCTAAACTGTGCGCGCAAGCTGGCTTCGTATCCCGGTGTGCGGATCACATTGATCGACTCGGTCGCTGTTACCGTAATGTCCATAATTTTCTTCGGCTGGGTGTTGATCTTCGCCGGTATCGTCGAGGCGGTGCAGGCACTTCTCCATAGGACGGGCAGCCACTTTTTCCTGCATGTGCTGGATGCGGTGTTTTCGTTCATCGTGGGTATGATGCTGCTACGGAACTCTCTGGCGAGTCTGCTGGTGATAACGCTGCTTCTGGCCGTGTATTTCGTCGTGACTGGCATCTACCGTATTGTTGCCGCTTTGACGATGCGGGTTCCGGGCTCCGGCTGGATGCTTGTGGATGGCATCATCACCCTGATGCTAGGCATCCTGGTCTGGGCGCAGTGGCCTATGGCCGCTCGTGGATCATCGGCCTGTTCATCGGAATCAACATTACTACCGAGTGCTCGTAAATGTTCGTGGCCTTTGCCGTGCTGCGGATAGCCACTGAGCCTGTCTGATGCCGCTCTATTGGCTCGGCCGTCACCGACGGATCAAATTAAAGGAGGTGTTATGGGACAAAAAGTGCTTATCACTGCTGCGGCGTCTGGCATCGGGCTTGCGGTAGCTCGGGCCTTTACCTCAGGCGGTGCCAAGGTATTCATCACGGATATCAATGAACAAGCGATTGAAACTGCGAAACAGGAAATCCCCGGTTTGCTCGCAACATTGTGCAACAACGGCAACCGCTCCGATATCGAACGGATGGTTCCCGCAGCGGTGAGGCGCTGGGTGGCCTGGACGTCCTGGTGAACAACGCCGGCATCTCGGGTCCTACTGCCTCTGTCGAAACGGTGGATCCACATAAATGGGAAGAGGTGCTGACCGTCGATCTGGTCGGCACCTTCAACGTGACCCGCCTCGCCATTCCACATCTCAAGAAATCGTCGGCGGGAAGCATTATCACAATGTCGTCCGTTGGAGGACGGTTTGGCTATCCCAACCGCAGCCCTTACAACGTTGCCAAAGCAGGGCTGATTGGCTTCGCGCAAACGCTCGCGATCGAATTAGGCGATTACAACATTCGTTCCAATGCGATTGCCCCTGGAGCTGTGGGCGGGCAACGAATCGAGAATGTTCTTCAAGGCCGTGCCAAGGCCGAGGGCAAGAGCGTGGAAGAAGAGCGGGCGTCCGCGCTAAGCACTCAGGATCTCAAGCGGTTCGTGGACCCGAAAGACATAGCTTCGCTGTGCGTCTTCCTTGCTTCGGACGCAGGCAAGTCGATCTCGGGGCAGGTCATCCCGATTGACAACGGCGCTCTCATGGCTTCGTAATCGCATTGCAAGGAGCAATTTTCATGGCTAAATCACTTCGCGAACAACTCATCGGAGCATGGAAGCTCATTTCGTACGAGGAGAAGCCGCTAGATGGTTCGCCCTCGTTTTATCCCATGAGCGAGCAGCCCATGGGAATCATCATGTACACGCCGGACGGCTACATGTCCGCGCAACTGAGCAGGCCGGATCGCAAGCCATTCGCCTCGAGAGATTGGTTTAAGGCTTCTGACGAACAGGCCGACCAACTTTTCGCCATGACGGACCCCATCGCCGAGCGCGTCCGTAAGATCGGTGGAACCACGCTCCGGTCCATCGGTCAGATCGTCAGCATGCAGAGGGTATCCGATAACGACGCCGAATACGTTGAACCGGAGGACATGCTTGCCGAGTTGCGCGAGGACAGCAAGACGCTTGCTGCGCGCCTGCGCGAGGCCCACGGCGTTTGCGAAGGACATGAAGATATCGCCACTGCCAGCCTGATTGAAGTCTGGATTGACGAGACAGAGCGGCGCACCTGGTTTCTGTTCGAGGCAAGCCGCCACGCTGATTCCACCGGACATTGAAATAACGCTGGATCGGCAGCAGCGCTGCCAAGTATGAATCCCAAAGTGAGGCGTCTCGATATGAGTGAGATACTGCCCGCAATTTTTTCGGACATGGCAATCCGATGAACGCAGTCACGAACAACCGCTACACGGAAGAATGGCGGCAGATAGGAAAGCGCATACCGAAACCGAAGGCCATCCTCTCGATCTCCGCCCACTGGTTTGTGCCGGGAACGGGCATCACAGTCAGCACGGCGCCGAGAACCATCCACGATTTCGGCGGCTTTCCGCGCGAGCTATATCAGGTGCGGTATCCCGCTCCTGGCGATCCCGATCTCGCTCGCCGCGTGCAGAAGATGCTGGCCCCGTTGCCGGTTGTGCTCGATCATTCGTGGGGGCTCGATCATGGCACCTGGTCCGTGCTCCCACACGTATATCCCTATGCCGACATCCCCGTGGTGCAACTCAGTATCGATGAAGAGCAGCCGGGATCCTTTCATTTTGAGGTCGGCAGGAAGCTGGCGCCATTGCGGGAGGAAGGCATCCTGATCGTCGGCAGCGGCAATCTCGTCCATAACCTTAACGCTTATGCATGGGGACGGCACATGCCTGACCCGTATGACTGGGCCATTCGTTTCGAAACAGAGGTGAAGCAGATGATGCTTGCGAGTGAATACAAATCGCTGATCAATTATGAGTTGCTTGGGCCCGAGGCGATCCTTTCGGTTCCGACGCCGGACCACTACTTGCCGATGCTGTATGTGCTCGGTACCAGGCAGGAAGGTGAAGCTATCCACTTCCCCGTTGAAGGCGTCGATGGGGGGTCGATATCGAAGCTGACAGTGCAGATTGGGTAAAGCGCCGCTGCAAGCTTCGATACGCAACCGGAGGCCTTCTCGAAATAGACTTTGCCTTGTACTTCTCCGTATCGGTTGCTGGATTGATTCAATTATCCACTTCTAAGTCGAACGTCAGATGTTCCTATGAGCGATATACAGACAATACGGGAATTAGAAGCGCAGTTCGCCAGCGAGGAAGAAAAGCTGAAAGAGCTACAGCAACGTGACGAGGAACTGCTGCAACACATCCCTGAGAAGGGATTTCACGTGGCTTCGGACCATGTCCACCTCCAGAACCAGATGGACGTGCTCTACGAATCGATTCGCGAGAAAAACATGATCTCACGATGGCAAGAAAGTAGCTCTCAACGGCGACTTGGGAAGACCGTTGAGAGACGATGCCCGCCCCGGTCAATGGACAATTGCCATCGAAGAGCGCCAAAATGATCTTCGGAAAAGGCCTATGATGATGAACGCCTGCTGGGAGGGTGTCACGCATGGACGAAGCAACGCAGAAGTACTCCGGAGACCTACTTGCAAATCTCAGCAGGCTGCTGCCCGACCTGGAGTCCGTCTATACAGATATTCATGCTCATCCAGAACTATCCATGCAGGAGAACCGAACAGCGCGGATAGCGGCAGACCGTCTTCGCGCGGCCGGCTATGAAGTGACCACGGGAGTAGGGAAGACGGGCGTTGTCGGCCTGTTGCGAAACGGCGATGGTCCAACCATCATGCTGCGCGCCGACATGGATGCGTTGCCGGTCAAGGAAGCCACTGGGTTGCCCTACGCCAGCAGCGCTACTGCGACCGACCACGAAGGAAAAACTGTGCCTGTGATGCACGCGTGCGGCCATGACATGCATGTGACCTGGCTCATAGGTGCTGCCACCTTGTTCGCCAGAAATCGGGATGCGTGGCATGGGACGTTGATGCCTGTCTTTCAACCGGCGGAGGAGACGGCTGAGGGTGCCCAGGCAATGATCGACGATGGACTTTTCAAGCGCTTCCCCAAACCTGACGTCGTGCTTGGACAGCACGTCATGGTGGGGTCCTCTGGCGTACTTAGCTCGCGCCCTGGAGTGATCACCTCCGCTGGCGATAGCCTGCAGATTCGAATGTTCGGACGAGGTGCTCACGGATCGATGCCTCAGGCCAGCATCGATCCTGTCGTGATGGCGGCTGCGACCGTGCTCCGTCTGCAAACGATCGTCTCCCGCGAGGTCGCCGCTACGGATGCCGCCGTGATCACAGTGGGCTCTCTGCAGGCCGGCACGAAGGAAAATGTCATCCCCGACGAGGCAATCATCAAGCTGAACGTGCGCACCTTTGACGAAAACGTTCGGAAGCACGTGCTCGCTGCGATCACGCGGATTGTCAACGCGGAAGCCGAGGCCTCAGGCGCTCCTAAGCCCCCGGAGATTACGTCCCTCGATCATTATCCGCTTGTCAAGAATGATCCGGAGTCAGCCAAACGAGTAGGCGATGCTTTTCGTCAGCACTTCACTGCTGACCGCGTGCAGGCAACCCAGCCGACGACGGCGAGCGAGGACTTTGGGTCGTTCGGAGCTGAGTGGGGCGCGCCATCGGTGTTCTGGTTTGTCGGCGGCACTGATCCCGCGGTATATGCGAAAGCCAAAGAATCCGGCAGCATAGGCGATATCCCGACCAATCACAGCCCGCGTTTCGCGCCGGTGATCCACCCAACCCTGGAGACAGGCGTGGAAGCGTTGGTCGTTGCCGCGCAGGCTTGGCTATCTTTGTAAACCATATGGTACTGAAAGAGCATATCCCGGTCAGCACTTTTCTATCAGCCCTCGATCTTGCGGGTACATTTGTCTTCGCGCTCAGTGGTGGAGTTACAGGGGTTAAGCGTCGCCTTGATGTGTTCGGAGTACTGGTCCTGGCCTTCGCAGTGGGCAACGCCGGTGGCATGACGCGCGACGTACTGATCGGCGCATTCCCGCCGGCCGCAATGCGCGACTGGCGCTATCTCGCGATCTCCATTCTCGCCGGCCTTGTTACATTCTTTTGGACTCCGGTTCTCGACCGCCTATGGAGTTCCGTTCTGCTGTTCGACGCGGCGGGCCTGGCGCTCTTCGCCGTCGTTGGCACGCAGACGGCGCTGGCCCATGGCCTCAATCCGGTAATGGCGGCTCTCCTTGGGATGGTGACTGGAATCGGCGGCGGAATGCTTCGGGATATCCTGGTGACCGAAATCCCGATCGTGTTACGTACCGATCTGTATGCTGTCGCCGCCCTTGCTGGCGCCGCCCTGGTCGCAGCTGGACATGTACTGCATCTTCCGTCTTCTCCGGTGGTGATCGGTGGCGCGGTACTGTGCTTCGGTCTCCGGCTCGGCGCGATACGGTATGGGTGGCATCTCCCGATTGCGCGTCCCCTAAAACAACCGGAACGAACGTGAGCCGATCCGGCAGGCAATAAACGAAGGAGTCACTCGCATGAATGCAACTGTGCTGGTATGCGGCGAGATGTTCGACGGCGCCTCAGAAGGGCTGACGGGACCGGTTGAGATTCTAATCGAAGGCAATCGAATTGCGAGCGTCGCGCGGTCCGTCGACCGGCCGACAGGGGCGCAAGTAATCGACCTCTCCGATCGGACGGTCAGCCCCGGATTCATCGATACGCATGTCCATCTGACGATGGACGCCGCAAATCTGGTACAGCAGACGCTCGAATCATCGGCGAGCAAAGCACTCAAGGGACTGGGCCTCGCTCGCGAGTACATGAATTACGGTTTCACAACTTTGCGCGATCTCGGAGCCGCCGATCCGGAATGGCCGACTGTTGATCTTCGCGACGCGATCAATGCGGGATTCGTGGAAGGGCCACGACTCGTCGTCGCTGCGCACATCTTGAGTGCGACTGCGGGCCACGGCGACCTGGGTAGCTTTTACAACCCTCGCTGGACTCTACCAGTGTCTGCCGTCGCCGACGATATCGGAAGCATCAAGGCGTTGGTGCGTCGCGAGCACACCTTCGGCGGCGACTGGATCAAGACCACAAACACCGGCGGGTATTTCAGCGCCGGCGACGATCCGGCTCGGGTGACGTGGTTCGATAACGAAATGGAGATACTGACATCGACAGCTCACCAGCTCGGTATGCCTGTTGCCGTGCACACAGGCGCTGCCGACGGCTGCAAGCAGGCGATTCGTTTCGGCGCGCGCAGCATTGAGCACGCTTACCTGATCGATTCCGAAGGACTTCAGATGGCCGAACAAGCAGGATCGTACGTCGTTCCTACAATGCAGATGACGCAGGAAGACCTCCACGAATTAAAAGCCGGCACGCTGCCTTGTCAGGCTGTCTGGAAATTCCGGCGCGATAACGAAAAGATTCTTGCCTCTCAGCGGCTGCTCGCGGCAAGCAAGGTCAAGGTTGCCTACGGAACAGATTGCGGGATGTTTCCGTTCAGTCATGGCATTCTCGAATTTCAGGCGATGGTGAAGGCGGGACTAAGCCCGATTCGCGCTCTGAAGGCCGCCACGAGTGTCGCCGCAGAACTTCTGGGACGTGACGACCTCGGCGTGCTCGCCCCCGGCAAACTCGCCGATATCGTTGCCATGTCCGGCGATCCGACAGCAGACATTAGGGCCACCGCGAGAGTCGATTTTGTGATGAAGGATGGAATCGTGTACCGCGAGACCGGGCGCAAATCCGACACGGCAATAAGAGCATGAATCAAGAAAGAGAACATCAAGGGCTACGCAAGGCCGAATGGGCGCACATCGAGCAGGATAGAGCCGAGTGGCGCTACACCGTGACCAAAACCAATACCCCTCTATCGTCCCTCTCTCCCGGCAGGTCATCCAAATCCTACGTGAACTTCAACCCATCACAGGGCACGGGCGCTTTGTCTTTCCGAGCACGCGAAGCAATACGAGAGCTATGAGCGACAATGCAATTCTCGCCGCCATGCTGCGAATGGGAATCGATAAGGATGAGATGAGCGGGCACGGCTTCAGGCCGTAGCACGGACGATTCTTGACGAAGTCCTGGGCGTTCGGCCCAACTTCATCGAACATCAGCTCGCCCATGCAGTGCGAGACCCCAATGGGCGCGCCTACAACCGCACAGCTCACTTACCCGAGCGCCGGAAAATGATGCAACAGTGGACGGATTATCTGGTCGAGTGCAGGAAACAACAGTTGCCGGCGTGGAGGGGGTTGTCGTGCTACAGTACAACTCGCCCGACGTTCCCCGCGCTCAATGCCCCTTTAGCGTCAAGAGATAGTCCACCAGGTTGCCAATCTGGACTTCGGATGTATCGGCCGGCAATGCTGGCATGACAGAGCCTGCTGAAGGAACCACGAGACGATGCACTAATTGTTCATGCGAGAGCCTCGTTCCCACGCCATCGAGCGATCCCATTGATCCACCCTTACCCTCAATACTATGACATGCATCGCAGCCTTGGGCTGAGTAAAGCTGCCGGCCAATCATAACCGAATCAGACGACGTAACGTCGCTAGTAGGCTTCTGCTTGAACGCACGCAGAGCTTCATCGTAATTCAGAAATTTAAGAATTGATTTAGCCTGGTCATCGTTGAATTGAGAACTGGCCATGGCCTCCATGCGCTTTACCTCGGACTGCCACTGCGAAGATTCCATGTTCAATTTCAGACTGCTTTCTACTTCATGACATTCGCTGCATTTTTCCATGAATTCATGGTACGCAGGTTGAATATCCTTGGGCATTGCCTTGGAGTTGATTTCGACATCTGCTTTCTTATCTTGGCTGAACTGTCCATAAGTGTAAGCGGCCCCCATAAATCCGACCAGTCCCGCCAGAGCAATCATTCGGATAATTCGTAAACCATATTGTTGTTTCATAACCAAAGAGCTCCTTTGTATATTTTTAGAAGTTGAACGCCACATCTGCCTGGAATTGCTTATCAGTGTTCCCTACAGCTGTGACAGGATCACGTCCGGCCAGATCACTATAGGCAAGCCTGCCCACGACATTCCCGGATGGGGTGAAGGTTTTGCTTACTCCGACGGTCCAATCATGAGTATTCTGCAGCCCCACGCTGCTAGGTCCGGTAATCTTCTGATTCAAACGGTCAAACCGTCCCGACACGGCCAGCCCCTGGACAATGTAGTAATCAACGGCTCCATAATAATTATTAGCAATGAAACTGCTGAGCACGCCCCCCTGAACAACCTGCCAATCGTCGTCACTGTGCATGTAACCACCCAGGAGGTCGACTTTGGAAAGTAGCTTATAGTTCGCAAATACTCCTTGTCGACGGATGTGTGGTGAGAAGGTGAATTGATTTCCCAAAGGATCAGTTTGAAGGTTGTCTTTTTTCCCGTAGTAGTCGACAAATGTGACTCCACTCTCGGGCGCATACCAGTAATCGACGTCAAGCCAGACGTCTTTGGAGTTTCGCGCGGATGGCCCGAGGATCTCGCTACCATCTACATTGTCACCATTGGTGACCTTCGCGGTAGCTGCGAAAACATGTTTGTAGTTGCTAGAAGCCCATGTATAGCCGGCATCGATACCCACTGGAGATTGGTCGAAGACGAATGTTGTGGGACTCGTGGTCTCGTAGAGTAATGGGGAACTCGGCAACAAACTGTAAACTTCAGCCGCACGGGTACCTTCCGCTACCTGGAGATGCTCCCGGCCACCGTCCACATACCAGCTACTCTTTGCATTTCCGCCTGCATACCCAAAATTTGCATTCATAAGTTGCGGGTTAGTGACGCCTCCAGTGGTGATGTCAAACTCCGAATAGTAGAAGAAATTTGTGTACGGTATCCAGCCACCAAAGTATGCGTTCCAAGCAGCTACCTGGAATGCTGACGTGGAACTTGGCGTCGTGCCGTCTTGCGTGACCCGCTCTGCGGAAAAGCTGAAATCCGCTACTGCGAGTGCGGCATTATTCGTCAAGCTCCATTGCGGCTCTTTCTCAACCAACTGCAGGAGACTAGGCGCTGCCAACGTTTTTTCAAGTGCCGGAGGAAGGTGAAAGCCAAGCCTCTTGAACATATACCCTTGTTCATTGAGGACCGGGGCAATTGTATGACATGCCGAACATTTCAGGTTGTAACGACGCGCAAACTGAGGAACTGCTTTCGCAGGCACTGGGGAGAATAGAAATATGCACGCAATCACAAACATGAATCCGTTCAGGAATCTCATCGTCGACTTCATTAGACTAGCCCTTCGCACAGATAACGAATATTGCTTGAACATGCACTGAGCATTCCAAGCTCTGTACGATATTGCTTGGCTCTCTATAGTTGGTAAGTGAGATAAATCACCGGAGCATGTTTTTCTGAAACACCAATACGTTGGGTGGGCAGTGATGCTGCGATCACGATATATCCGATGAGTGAGCCTACCTGGCGAGACTGTTGACAGAAGAGAGATCTGCCAACAGAGTCCTGTAAGACAGAATCTTTGAGCGGGAAGACAGACGACCCGCATGCACGCCGAAAGCAAGGAGGAACATTTTTATTCATCCGACTCTTCGAGACGCGTTGAACGTCTGTTTCATAGCCTGGTCTGGACCCGGTGTGGGTATGGAGCAGTAGTTGAAGATGAACGATAGTGTGGCAGAAAGAAGGAGCGATGCCACGAGGCGTCCCGACGCTGAGCGGAGGAGTGTAGGCGGAGACTGAGTTTATTGCTGCCCACGTTGTGCAAACGGAAGTTGAAAAGCGTCAAGGGCAGATAGCCGCTTTGCGCTGAAATAGATTTTCAGAATCGCACGCAGTTGCACGAACAGGCAATCTCTGCCTGCGGAGCATACTGCTACAGCAATGTGCTGGTGGCAATGATGCCGCCAGGCTTGATAGCCGACAAAGCCTACGACAGCAAGCCGCTGCGTCAACGCTTAATGGGCGAGGACGGCGTAACTCGCTCCCCACAAGGTCTAGCGAGTCTGAACGCCAACCCACGATAGACATCTCCTCAAATGTGATCGCGAATGCTGGAAGGCCGCATGAACTAGCTCTTAAATGGCGGACTTCCGCCACTCGCTCGTCCGCCATGGCCCCTTACGTCGCATCTAGCAAGCCTTCTTTCATATCCCCTGCGTCATCATCACAGTTATAAGGCTATGAGACCGTCTCTAAGCACCTATCCCGATTGCCCAGATTGATACTCATGTCCGCCACACAACACTCCCGATGGCTACTTTGTTGTGATCTGGAGTTGATGGATTAGCTGCTCCACTTTCTGCCTATCGGGATAGGTTGGATTCACACTGAGAAGTCTTTTCCATAATTCAAGAGCAGCTTTCTCATCGTGTTTACCTTGCCACTTTACAATTCCCATGTTGAAAAGGGTCTGAGGGTGATTTGGCTGCAATTTTAACGATGTCTCGTATTCGCGGATTGCTCCATCGGGATTGCCCATGTACCAAATAGCCGTTCCCATGTCCGTTCTGACGTCTACGTTCTCAGGCCTTAGAGTGATGGATCTTCGATAATAGTCCACCGCCCTTTCATAATCACGATGGTCATAGTACTGATCACCAATCATCACCAGCAAATTGGCATCATCAGGATTGCTGCTAAGACGCTGTAGCAGGAGGCTGATGGAACTGTCGAAGGGTTGCTGTGATTCGGACTGCGAGGTGGTGCCAGATGTCTGATTGCTCTTCCGCATACTGATCGACGCAGTTTGTGAAGCGGAGCCGCTGAACAGGTATCCAAGAAACACACCTATGACAAGAATGATGACTGCCACTGCAAATATTCTGACAGGCGTCCAGCCGCCTCTTGGGGTTTGGGAAGAGACATGTGACATTCGTTCCATATGCACCTCAGAACTACCTGGAAGCGGCATGCTGTCGCCATGGGTTGTCTTTGAACTTTGGGTTCCACAATGGGGCCTGATCATCACCGCACAGGCTGGCGTCGATCAGGCCGCTTGTTAGGTTTAGTCGAGCGACATTCTCTATGCGTTGGACACTTCAGTGGCAAGCTCTACATCTTCGCGTCGTGCGTCGCCTCACGTATTGAGGTAACGATGATCAAGTTGCCTTTCAGATTTCCGACGATGTGGACACGCTTGCCTGCAAAGGGAGCAACGCTAAGCGGCTTGCCCTCCAGCATAAAGACCTTCGCGCTCGTCACAAGTGAATAACTGGCGTTACCCTTCGTGCACTCCTGAACGCATTGCGCATCTGTCTTTCCGAGAAGCATGTGTGTTCTTCCACACATCGTGTCACTGACTACCCCATCGATGGTAGTGTCGGAGACATCGCTCGCGTGAACTGTTGGAGCTAATGTAATCGATAGTACCGCTAGGGCAAATAGTGGGATAATTCTCATTTCTTCCTCCATTGAATATATTGTGAACAACATCAGCGGCGAACGTCTAATTGTTAAACCTGAACACCTATGGTCATCGTTGAATCGGATTTATTGTTAGTGCACGAACGTCTCTTGCCAATACCGTTACGTCATGACTTGATTCTGTGTGAGGAACTTCGACTAGTGCGCAGGCATTCTTGACAGTATTTCTATCGTTTACCTCGAAGGGCATGGAGCCATCACATTCACTGCAAATCATCTTCCCCTTTCTGACATAATTGTTGTTATGCCCCCTGTAACAGAGCCGACAGCTAGCAATCGCCACATGGATGGTGTCGCCCTTTGTACGCTCGACTATAAACTTCACCTTTATTCCAGAAGCGCCCGTCTCAAAGAGATGAATGTCAGACAGCCGTAGCTGAGTGGGATCGAGATGAAGGTCTCTATTATGGTCTAGGACAACCAGTGGAACATCGCTTTTACGTGGGATGCTTGTTACATAGACTTGTACAATGCCGATGGCGACCAAAAGCAAAAGACCTGCGCAAATAACCCATACCGGCCAGAGCGTACTCGAGTAGCTCTGGCGGGTTGACTGTGGATATTTCTTAGGTAGTACGTGATGGCGCATATGAATACTTTTCAATGCCTGCTTGAAGCGAAGACAGTGATTGAAGCGGCTGACCCGGAATATTCCGTAAAAGACCGCAGTCGGCTGGTAGACCGCATTGCAGCTAACACGCGAGGAACATAGGTAATAGTTTCAAGTGGCAACAGCCGCATGCTCGATAGTTTGTCAAAGTCTTCGCTATGCGCCCGCAGGATCGCAGCTCCGACGCTGGCTTCTCCATCGTTGTAAGCAGCCAATACAAGTTTCCAATCGCCAAATTGCATATAGAGATCATGAAGATATCGTGCCGCAGCATCGGTGGAGTCAGATATATCGAGTCGATCATCCTCGACATCATCCACACGTAAACCATAGCGTCGCGCCGTATCCGGCATCAGCTGCCAGAGGCCACGTGCTCCCATAGGGGAGATTGCATCGGCGCGCGCCCCGCTTTCTACAAGCACTACAGCAGCCAGGTCGACGGGGACCCCGTGAGCTCTGAGAATCGGCTCTACAATCGGACGCAGAATCTCTAAACGTTTATCCAGTCGAACGGCTGCACCCGTCCCTATATCCGACAACTTTTGCTGGTGGTCATCATGGACGGTTGGCCGTTCGATGGATAGATCTTGAACGTCTTCATCGCCAATGACTGCGGTTGTGGGCTGAGCGACAGAAACAACCATTGTGTTTGCCGCTTTGGTCAACGCGTCGTCGTATCCTGCGAAGGGCATGTCTATAGCTGTTTGGGATGGCTGACGATCAGTGATCATCTGCCCCCGTAGAGAGATCGGAGCGGCACAGATGGCGATTGCTAGCAGGTACATCCACCAGAGCGCTGACTCCTGGGAGGTTGTCTCGCCGAACATGGACGATATTGCAAACCGACGTGTTTCGCCGTTCCGAGTTTTGTATAGTTCTCGGCACCACTTGCGGGCAGGATTCGGGCGCGGCGCATGCTCATTGAAACAGGGAGCATGCGCCAGGGTCACGTCATTTGGAAGCATAGGCAGTTTATTCAAGATTCGTTGCATATGACTCTGAATGCTGGCCGTGCAACACGTAGCCCGGGAGGCCATCCACAAGTGCTCTGCACCAAACATCATGCCGTTAGTCATGAGGAATCTCCGCAAGTAGAACTACCTCACGCTTCAGTGCGGGCTTGACTTCCAGGTTCCACTTCCAGATCGCGAAGATTGGTGGATATACGACTAGCTCCATGAGGAACGACGTGATAATTCCGCCGATCATGGGAGCCGCAATACGTTTCATGACATCCGCTCCAGAACCCACTGACCACATAATCGGCAGCAGTCCAAAGAGCATGCACGAAACGGTCATCACCTTGGGTCGCAGCCGCTTCACCGCACCGTGAACGATGGCTTCGCGCAAGTCGTCCCAGGAATGAATGCCGCCGGAGTTGAGCGCTTCGTGGTAGGCAAGATCGAGGTACAGAAGCATGAAGACGGCCGTTTCGGCATCGACTCCGAGCAGCGCGATGAGGCCGACCCATACGGCGATACTCATGTTGTAGTGCAGCAGGTATAGAAACCATACCGCGCCAATAGCCGAGAACGGCACGGCCAGCAAAATGATCATGGTTTTGATCGCTGAGCCGGTATTGAAGTAGAGCAGCAGGAAGACGATGAAGAGCGTGATGGGAATGACCAGCTTCAGCCGCTGTGCCACCTCCTGCATGAACTCGTACTGGCCACTCCACACCAGCTCATAGCCGGCAGGCATCTTAACGCTTCTTGCAACGGCCAACTTTGCATCGCGCACATAACTGCCGATGTCGCGTCCAGAGACATCGACGTAAACATAGCCGCTGAGTCGGCCGTCTTCGTCACGAATCATGCCTGGTCCGGTTCGCATGTGGATATCCGCGATCTCGCCGAGGGGAATCTGCTCGCCTGTGGGGGTGGCAACCAGAACACGTTGGAGAGCGCCAATATCGCTGCGGTAATCACGCAGGTAGCGCACATTGACCGGATACCGTTCACGGCCTTCGACTGTTGTGGAGATCTGGTCGCCGCCGACTGCTGATGTGAGCACGTTCTCTGCGTCGTCGATGGTCAAGCCATATCGGGCAAGCTCGTCGCGTTTAAGATCAAAGTCCAGAAAATATCCACCCGTTGTTCGTTCCGCAAAGACACTGGTGGTTCCAGGAACATCTTTCAACGCCGTCTCAATCTGCTCACCGATCTGCTGAATCTTCCCAAGGTCGGAGCCTAGCACCTTGATGCCAAGCGGTGTGCGGATGCCCGTAGTGAGCATGTCAGTGCGCGCCTTGATGGGCATGGTCCAGGCATTTGAGATTCCGGGCAACTGCAGGGCCTCGTTCAAACCCCCTGGGCCATAGATCAGTTCTTGCGTCGTCAAGTGATCCGGCCAGAACCTTCTAAGTACAGATTGAAGCCACTGCGGCGTTGACTTGGAATACCAACGGCCTACTTTTGGCCATTGATCCTGCGGCTTGAGCACGATGGTGGTTTCCATCATCGAATAGGGGGCCGGATCGGTTGAACTCTCTGCCCGGCCCGCCTTTCCCCAGACGCTTTCGACTTCCGGAAAAGAGCGAATCATCTTGTCTTGCATCTCTAAGACTTGCGTCGCTTCGGTAACCGAGATGCCTGGCAATGTCGACGGCATATACAGGAGAGTGCCTTCATCCAGTGGCGGCATGAACTCCGAGCCGAGCTTGAAGTAGACCGGCAGGCTCATCGCCATGACGAGAAGAGCAACTCCGATGGTCATCCATTTGTGATCGAGGACAAACTCGACCACCGGATGATAGATCTTCATCATTGGCTTGCTGATGGGATGGTTCTCCTCGCTGTGAATTTTTCCAACGAAGATTGCATTGACGATCTTTGCGAGCCATTGGGATCGAAAGTTGAATCTGTCCATTCGCGAGAAGATGAGATGCATCGCCGCAGGCACCAAGGTGATCGCGAGCAAGGCCGCAATCCCCATGGAAAAGTTCTTGGTAAACGCGAGCGGTTTGAATAGACGCCCCTCCTGGCCCTCCAGCGTAAAAACCGGAAGGAAGCCCACAGCGATGACGAGCAACGCAAAGAAACTGGGCCCTCCAACCTCTTTTACAGCGGCGATCACAACGGCATGAGAGGGGCCAGGCCTGCCTTCGGCTTCCCAGTGCTCGAGCTTCTTGTGTGTCTGCTCCACCATGACGATGGACGCGTCAACCAGTGCTCCAATGGCGACGGCAAAGCCGCCCAGTGACATGATGTTTGCCGTCAATCCCATCCATTGCATTGGAATGAAGGCGAGGACCAGGGTGACAGGGATGGTCACAATCGGCACAATGGCGCTGCGCAAATCCCACAGGAAGATCATAATAACGAGGCTGACGATGACCAATTCTTCGATCAGCGTGTGCCTCAGGTTATCGACCGCGCGACCGATCAAGTCGGAGCGGTCATACGTCGTCACCAGTTTGACGCCGGGAGGCAGTGTGGACTTCAATTCGCCCAGTTTCTCCTTGGTCCGCTCGATCACCTTCTGCGCATTCTCTCCATAACGCATGATGACTACGGCCCCAACAGCCTCGCCCTTACCATCCAACTCCCCCACGCCCCTCCGTATGTCCGGACCGTAGGTTACGGTGCCTACATCGCGAACAAGCACGGGAGTACCTGTCTGCGCGTTGACCATAATGACGGTCTTACCGATGTCGTCGAGGGAGCGGATATACCCGCGGCCGCGGACCATGTATTCGCGGCCGGTGAACTCCACCAATCGGGCACCAACATCGTTGTTGGACTTCTGCACAGCGTCGCTGACTGCATTGATGGGAATGTGATAAGCGAGCAGCTTGTTAGGATCGACATTAACTTCGTACTCGCGCACAAAGCCGCCGATAGGCGCGACCTCGGCGACGCCGGGCACGGTCTGCAGTGCGTAGCGCAAGTACCAATCCTGATATGAGCGCAACTCTTCGATACTGTGTTGTCCCGTCGTATCGACCAGGGCGTACTGATAGATCCAGCCGACGGAGGTCACGTCCTTCGCCAATTCAACGCTTACTCCTTTTGGCAGCCGCGGAGTGACCGCACTCAGATATTCAAGCGTACGGGCCCGTGCCCAGTAGAGGTCCGTTCCTTCATCGAAGATGATGTAGACATAGGAGTAGCCAAAGTCGGAAAAGGAGCGTATGTCCTTGACCTTTGGTAATCCGAGCAGTGCCGATACGATCGGATACGAGACCTGGTCTTCCATGATGTCGGGACTGCGGTCCCACCTTGAGTAGACGATCACCTGAGTATCCGAAAGGTCGGGTATCGCATCGAGCTTCGTCTTCTTCATCGCGTTCCATCCCAGCAGAAGGGCTACCGCTACGAAGAGAAAGATCAGGAACCTGTTTTTATCACTGAAATCGATAATCTTGTTCATCATTGGTAATGCGCCTCGCTCATGAGTTGCCCAAACGAGATGGTGGCGCCACCGTTTGTCTCGGTAAAGTCTTCAGCCTGTTGCCTGGTCGCAAAGGCCATAGTTCCTGGTGAGCACCGGTCGAATACCATCGTCTGTGGTTTCTTCGCTTCGTCCATGTGCATTACGCCGTGCTCGCACGGCATGACACGACTGCCCTCGACGTACCATGCCGTTTCTGGCGACAGGATTGCCGCACCTGTGCTGTAGTCGTGGACCGTGATCACACGGAGTGGCTTGCGCAGTTGGTTCGCTTCCGTGATTGCGCAGCGAAGACAGCAAACCTGCGTCCTCTTGCCGTCGATCTCTGCCGTCACTATGGAGTTGGCATGAAGCGGACGGCTGCAATACCCGCACGCGACCGGCTTCGGATGAGCGACAAACCTGATCCAGCCAAAGGCTGCTGCGACGACGGCGAGGATCAGAATGCCTGGTGTGGCGATGCGTCGAAAGTTCATGGCATTCTCCTTAGTGCGTCATTACGCTCATTGCGGCTTTGAGATTGCTTTCGGAGTCGATGAGAAAGTTGCCGGAGACAACGACTGTTTCGCCGGCCTTTAGACCACTCAGCACCACGGCGTTTCCATCAAAGACAGGGCCCAGGATGACCTTTCGAGGCTCAAATACTCCTCCCGGGTGAACCACAAAGACCCGCTGTTCCGTTCCAGCGTCGAGTACAGCTTCTGACGGAATGACGATCTTCACGCCATAATCAACCCGCACTTCAGCATCGGCAAACATCTGCGGCTTTAGTTCGAAGCCACGGTTAGGCAGTTGAATGCGCAGTTTTACGGTTCGTGTCTGGGGATCGACGGTGGGATAGATATAGGAGATCTTCCCCGTGTAGACCTTACCGGGGTAGTAACTCAGAGTAAGAGAAACACGTTGACCGATATGAACGAAGGGAACTTCATACTCATAGATGTCGGCATCGGCCCACACCGTTGATAAATCGGATACGGTGTACAGTTCTGTGTCTGGCGTAACTGACGTCTGAGGGAATACCTTGCGGTCGGTAACGAAACCCGTAATTGGCGAGTAGAAGGTTAGATCCTTGCTTACATTTTCTGTAGAGTCTAACTGCTTGATCTGATCGTCTGAAATATCCCACAGCTTCAGGCGTTGTCGTGTGGACTTCAGCAGGGATTGGGAGCCTTCGGCTATCTCCTGAAACGGCGCGGCGCCGAGAGCGCTATTCCCACGTTTTGCAATGAGATACTCCTCCTGCGTCGAAACCAGGTCAGGACTGTAGAGCGTGAACAGCGGTTGACCTTTCTTAACAAGCTGGCCGACGAAATTCACGTAAACCTGATCGATATATCCAGACACCTTGACATGGATGTGAGCGATCTTCGTCTCGTCCGCAACGATCTGTGCGGTGGTGCGAATATCCCGGACCATGGGCTTGCGAATGACAAGCGTCGTACGCACACCCGCCATCACCTGTTTTTGCGGCAAGATAGTTACAGTGCCCATGGGCATCTTGGCTGCGCTTTCGTTGTCCGCATACTTCGGAACCAGTGTCATTCCGCAATCGGGAGCGATCCCCGGCTTGTCCGACTTGTAGGCCGGATGCATCGGGTCGTACCAGTAGAGAACCTTTCGGTCGCCACTTTTCAGTGACATACCCGGCGTGTTAGCCATGTTCGAGGGTGAAGGACTACTTGCCTGATCTACAAGTTTTTCCGTCTGTTTGGCATACAGCGGAACAAGGTCCATTCCATCCGGAGCTTTGCCGGGTTGGTTGTAATGGTGTTGAGGATTCATCGCGTCATACCAGTAAAGGACCTTGCGCTCGCCGTCCGTGCTTGCAGCAGTCATTGCTGTAGTTTCCCCGCGTCCGAAAAACCAGTGATGGGTCGAGCCCAGATAGACCGCGCCCAATGCGGCAATGAGCAAAACGAATGAAATAAGTTTTTTAGGAGCCACTGGCATAACTAAACCCCTCTTCCTTCCGGTATAAACACTGACGGGCTTACCGGCACCCATTTCAAATTCTTAAACCGAGTTTCCGCTGGCACAGTGCAAAGCGCTGAAATACTGCTCGCTTCCGTAGCTGCTGAATCATCCTCTGAAGCGAGCAAGCCATATTGCGTCTGTGCTTTGCTCATAGGCACAAGAATGTCCTTGACTGGGTTCTGAATTCTGGCGCTTGGTCTATCCGGTCTGCGCATCGGCAGGACCACGAATCGGCAGAGCCGGTGCCGGTCCTGCCGATGGGCCTGCGCGCCATGCGCTAGATCGGAACGTGCATATTTCAGATCCACTTCAATCTTTCGTTCAGCTTGTGCGAAGCCTTGACTACCCGTCTTCATTTCGTCACCTGTAGAGTCTGCGAAATGTCTGTGGCCAGATTCGGAGCTGGAGTTCCGACAATTCCGGTTCCAGTCAGGCTCTCCATGCGAGCGATGGCAGTCTGATAGTCAGCAAGTTGGCGGTAGTAGTCCGTTTCATAGTCGAGTAGCGTGGTGAAGTTTGCGATCAGCGACAGAAAATCGACCTTGCCCACCTGATAGGAAGCCATTGAAGATTCGAGAGCCAGCGAGGACTGCGGAACGACACCCCTCGAGTAGAGATTCACCAACCGCTCCGCCGCTTGAGCGACCAGATACTGTTGCTTCAATTCAAAGCGCACTTCGTTCTGGCGGTTGTCGTGCAATTTTTCCGCGCTAATGAGATCCTCGCTGGCTTCGGCCACACCTTGGCGTTGCTTCGACCTGTAGAAGATGGGAATGTTTACACTGAAGATGGCTCCGTTCATGTCCTCCTGCGCCGTGCGTTGTTGATACATGTAAGCCACGCCGATGTCGGGCCTGTACTGCTTCTGCGCCAGTGCAACGCTCAGGCGGCCTCGGTCGATGATTCGTTGATCGCGCAAGACGGCCGCGTCGTTGTTCGCTGCAAAGGCATACAACTCGTTGAGCGAATAACGAATCGTAGTCGGCTCCACGTCCGCAGCGGGCGGCAACGGCGATTCAGGAGCCCTGAGAAGATAGACATTGATTCTTGCCTGCGCCGTGGCTTTCTGTTGTTCCAGCACGGTGAGCTTTTCGAGCAGCAGGGAGATCTCCACTTGCGAGCGCAGCACATCCTGCTGCGTCGCCTTTCCTACCCGATACTGGGCCTCGGCTATCTTCGACAACTTTTCGAGAAGGTCCTTGTTTCTCGTGGTCGTCTGAATTGCTTTATCGAAGTAGAAGTATTCGTAAAAGGCCGCCTTGACTTCGGCCGTTACCCGACGGCGCACCACCTCGTAGTCGGCTTGAGCGGCATCCGCATTCTCGCTGGCAATGGCTCCCTGCAACTTCAATTTGCCGGGATAAGGGAATTGTTCCGACACGGTGACTCCGCGATAGCTCGATGGATCACCGGACATCGTGCTGAATGGCGCTGGATTACCCGCCCATCCAACGGAGACCACCGGATCAGGCAGTGCTTTCGCCTGCGGCACACGCCGCTCAAGAGCCCTAACCGCGTGTAACACGCTTTGTGCTTCCGGATTTTTCTCCAGAGCCTCCCGGACTAGATCGTCGAGGACGAGCGACTTTGGGACACTCGGTTGTTTCGGTGCCGGAGCATCGAGAGTAACGGCCGGACTTTTCAACGCATTCTGGGACCATACGCTGACAGGGATGAACAGAAGCACTACCAGCCAAAGTCCGATTCGAAATATACCGAATCTCTTCACTTTTCAGCTCCCAGTCCACCTGTCTCCAAGCTCGTGAGATCCGGAGAGTTGGTTTTCTTTACCGATTCTGCCGCGTAGTGTCGATCGAGTGCATCGACCATGCGGTAATACAACGATTGCGGCAGGACCTCTTTCAGATCGAATGTGTAGGTGTCGCGGTATCCAAATACGAGCAGGTGCCAGGGATCGGGATTGGACACCGTCTGCAGATCAGCCCAGCGCCAACTGCGGCTGTCAGCTGCGGTGCTGGTCACATAATCAATACCGTCGCCACTGAATTGCAGGACGCCATTCGTGCCTCCAACAAGTCTCCGGTGATGAACAGGGATCGCATCACCTTGCGGTGCGAAAGACGGAACGTCATTTTGCGAAGGCCGTTGAACTTCCCTTGCTAACTCATCTGCAATGGACGGTGGGACCGGATCGCCCAGATAAAATCTAAATTCTTCAACTCCAGGCATTTGGTGCTTCCGGTTCTGGTACGTCTTGATGTCGAGACCGTGGAGCGTGAGGCGAAATGTTTGAACATCCGCAAAGGCCCACTGCTCTGTTGTGTGATTCGCTCCAAGAAATTCGATACCGTTGGCACTCATACTGAAATTGCCCTTCACCATTCCGAAGAGTCGGTGCAGCTTTGCGGGCGACTGCCAAGCGATGAATGACTGCTCAGAGCCAACGTGGTTGAGACCTTGCGCCATCACGACACGAGTGCCCTGGAGTGAGAGAAGCAAGCAAGCGGAAAGCGCAAAGATGAACAATACTTGCCGCTTCAAATACTTTGAATTCATTACAGATCCATTTCCTAAGCATCGAACCAATGCTCAATCAGGGAAGATTGATCGCAGATCCAGCGCCTCGAAGAAGCCCTCCCTTTCGGGACGCGACGACGCAGCGAGATCAGCAGCAGGCGCTGATGGAATTCAGATGGAATGGAGGGATCAGATTCGGAATGTGCAGAGAACCGATTGTGATGGGGGCTTCAACTTGCGATCAGGCGGCGTGCGGTCTTCATTTACTCGAACGGCCATCCTGGAGATGTAACCGCTCGTCGTACCGTCTAACAGAATCACTTCGTGGAATGCTTGTTGTGCTGACGGTGTAAACATCGTCACTGGAGTGTTGGGAACGGTCTTGCAGCAGGATTGACTCGGACCGGATGATTCACTTCGATCTTGAATACCCGTCTTCCCCATCCCCGCCATCATCGAGCATCCGGGCGAGCAGCACATGGACGGCTTTGCTTCTCTCAGACATGGAACGGCACCCAGCACAGGCAACACTCCAAGAACCAAGAAGAGCAGAGCCGTAACCGTTTTGGTAGCAAGTCTCATGACTAGATAAAAATATGAATATTTACTGCTTCAGTCGGTGATATCAATCACCCTTGAAAGTATTTTCTAGTCCTAACTTCAACTGCGACCAATCCAAAGGCCGATCGACGTCATCTTCCTTCACCGGATAGCCTTCGCCTTCAACAGGTGCCGTATCGATCGACGCCGTCGTATCGGAATACCAGCATGCACTGGATGAACGTTGAAGTGCTGACAGTGTTTGGTGTATTCGCTACCAACGCTATGACGCCGCACACAGAGAACTACAGTATCTCGGTGAAACGTAAGGTTGTTGTCCATACCATGGTAAGTGTGGAATATGCGGGAATACAGGCGCATCCGGCAGCGTGTTTGACGCTTAGCACGCCTTCGAATGTGGCCGCCGGGTCCGTTACGTGCTGGCTATTTGGCGAGAAGAGAACGTACACGAAGGCGAATAGCCGTGTCATGCAGCGAATGCCTCACCTTGACCAGCCGAGAACATGAACCCGATCCTGCCTCGGCAGGTATTTAAAAACTACATTTTCAGATGAGCATTAACATGCAGTCAGTCCTGCAGTGGAAGCAGGCACACCAATGCCATAGCATCGAACTTTATTCTTCGAGTCGGCCGCATAGTCTATGCTGCGATACAAGCACGCCTACTTAATACTTTAAATAGATAACGTCATCAAGATATGGTGCTCGGTCCCTCATCTCTATAGAACATCCTTGTACTCGTGAACCGTTGTCAGCTTCTCCAGGCCCACACAAAGAGAGAATGCATAACCCGCACGATCACCGCACAGAATCTCGCCCTTCGATACTCATCCCTACACCTGAAGCTATAGACTGGGTGTTCTCCCAAACGACGAGCGTACAACTCGTACTTCATCGATCCGACGGAGAACCACAATGCCGCAACCCGCAAACAGAATCTTCGCAGCGCTCACCGTTCTCGTTCTCTCACCTCTCGCACTCATCACCGGATGCAGCAGCGGAGGCTCCGGCTCCACTTCGCCCGTCACGCC
>JAJYBU010000056.1 GCA_021778845.1 Acidobacteriota bacterium | reverse complement strand
GCGGCGCTTCTCCGACCACCGCTTTTCGTTCCCGAGGAATCGCGCTGGCAAGCGCCTGCCGCACCATCCGCCGGTGCACACCGTGCTTCGTCGATAGTCCCTGAATCGTCTCTCCGGCCGCGTACTCTCGCCGCATCACTTCGAATAGTTCCACTTTTTGCCTCCTGTCCATCCCGAATCCTTACATCCGGGCTTGTACATCTGGGCCAGCTTAGATGAGCGAAGTGGGCCAATTTAGACGAGCGAGCTCAGCAATTCCACGCCGAGCTTGAATAAGTACGGAAACGGGTGGGAGCTCATTGGCAATGATGAGTATGGTTACCTCATGCTGAGCATCGCGTGGGCCTTCCCCGAGCAGACGAAGTACGATGGATATAGGCTCCGGCTCCTGGAACGCACAAGGAAACGATGAACCGCGAACAGATCGACAAACTCGCCTGGCAGTCCATTCACCAGCGGCCGCCGCGCCCCGTTGCGGAGAGCCGGAGACGGCGGCCCATGGATTACCAGGACCTGGCGCGGCGTTTAGAGGGAGGCGTGGCATTTGATCACGCCTGGAGCGATTTCCTTCACGCCTTCTACGACTATAAGGACGCCTCGTTCTTCCGCTACCCCAGCCCCACCTCCCTCAGCATCGAGTGGCAGGCGCTGCTGGCCGGTGCAGCGGAGTGGCTGAGCGAGGAGTTCGGGCTGCCGCACCCGGCGTGGACGGACGACCAGCGCTACTTCCTCGCAGAGCCCTGGGATCCGCGTGAGGACCTGGGTCTGGACATGTCGCCCTTCATGGCCGATATGCTGCGCAGGTCCCCGGAAGCCTTTCGGAAGCGGAACATTGCTTTTTTGAGCCGCAATCTGATTGCGCTTTAGCGAACCCGGTGCGACCATCACCGCCTTGATGCTCAACCAGGTTAGCTCCAGCAGCGCTGGCTGATTGGCCAGTGCCCGCCAGAAGTTATTCACGAAGTCCGATTTGCGGGTCGAACGAATGTCATCAAAGACCGTCTGAACGCGAGGGTCTGCTGATACGTCATCGTCAGTCCATAGCCGTACGGTAGCCTGGGGCACCTTTCAAGCAACAGCAAAACACGGCCGCTGGCTGCCCAGTATAAGACTGCCATCCGCGCGTCATGAGCATCGACGCAATCAGCCGCCCTCTCCCACGCAGGGGTGGAGGCTCTATTCCTTACCCTTACGTATTGTTGTCCGCCGCGTCTACGCGAAGGAGGCCACGGCAGCGGCCTCATCGTCGCGAACATCAAAGACGGTGAGGAGCTTGGTAATCACCAGCAGGTCGCGGACCTTGCTCGTCAGGTTCAGCAGCTTGAGCTCGCCGCCGGCATTCTTCACCGCCGTAAACGCGCTCACCAGTTCGCCCAGTCCGGAGCTGTCAATATAATTCACCCCGGCCAGATTCAGCAGAATCTTCTTTGACCCCGCAGTCACCAGGCTCCGCACCTCTTCGCGCAGCGTCAAGCCGCCCTCGCCCAGGGTAATCTTCCCACTCAAATCCACGATCGTTACTCCACTGACTTCCCGGGTGGTGAACTTCATGCTCATGCCTGTGGCTCCTTATGAACTCTGTGTTTGACCAACTCGATCTCTGTTCCTGGGTTCAACTGGTGAAAGTGTACCTCATCCATAATGGCCCGCATCAGGAATATCCCGCGCCCCGATCCGCGCAGAATATTCTCCGGCGCGCAAGGATCGGGCACAGCATCCGGGTCCAGCCCGCCGCCCTGGTCCGCAATCGTGATCCGCAGTGCATCGTCGTTCAGTTCGAAGCTTACGCGCACCTGCTTGGCCGGATCCTTCTTGTTCCCATGCAGAATCGCGTTGATCACCGCCTCGCGCGAGATCATCGCAATCTGGCTGGCGGTATCTTCATCGAAGCCCGCATCACGCGCCAACTGCTCGGCCCGCGTCTCCACCGGCTCCACGCTCGAGAGCTCCGACTCCAGCGTCATGCTGCTGCGGTTTGAGGTTGAATCAGTCAAATTCACCCCTTCTCTCAGTGGAGTGTACCCTGTCACCCCGCCCACCCCAAAGTCGCCTCCACCCCACCACGTACCTGCCTCGCCAATCCCACCGCGCCGCGTGCTAGCCGTAGTATCACCGCATACGCTACGATCTCACTCATGCTGGACGATACCGCCATGAATGAACGCGATGAGGTGCTCTTCGCCCAGCAGCAGGTGGTGCGTCTGCAGGCGCTGCTCGAAGCCAGCCGTCACATCCACTCGACGATTGCCCTCGACGAGGTCCTCAACACCGTGCTGAAGATCGTAGTGCGGGAGTTGGAGCTGACAGGCGCGTTCTTCACTCACTTCCCAAACACATACGGCGATGTTCCGCAGGAACTCTCCCTGCCCGACCGCGACGCCATCGGGCAGGCTCCATTTGCCCGGGAAGGCGACACGGCACTCTGGACCAGCTTTCCGCTGCACGACAAGACGGGCTCCGCGTTTACCGAACTCGTGGTCATCCGGCCAGCAGAGCGCACGCTGACGCTGGACGAACTGGACTTCATCGAAAGCCTCGCCATCCAGGCCTCCGTGGCCATCGAGAACGCGCGCTTCCACGAGCGCACCGTGCAGTGGCAGCGCGTGGAGAGCGACATGGCCTCTGCGCGGCTGGTGCAGCGCAGTCTGCTCCCGCAGGAGATGCCACAGATTCCCGGATACAGAATGGCCATGCGATCCGTCACCTGCTACGAGGTCGGAGGCGACTATCTGGATATTGTGCCCATGGCCTCGGGACAGACCATGATTGTGGTCGCCGACGTTGCCGGCAAGGGACTGGCCTCGGCCCTGGTGGGCACCAGCTTCCGCTCCGCATTTCGAGCCATGGTGAACTCGGGAATTTCGCTGGTGGAGATCGCAACGCGGATGAACCTCCTGCACTTCCACGAAGGCGAGCAGTCCAGGCGGCGATATGTCACGGCGTTTTTTCTGCAACTCGACCCCCGAACCAACACCATGGAGGTCGTGAACGCTGGGCACAATCCTGCATTTCTCATCTCCGCCAATGGCCCGGGTAGCGAAGCTGCGCTGATCCGAAAGATCAGCGCCTCAGGTACGCCTGTCGGCCTGCTGCCGTTCAGCACGTATCAGGCGGAGAGGTTTTCCCTGACAGATGGGACAAGGTTGCTGCTCTACACCGACGGCTTGACCGAGGTGTTTCGCACAGGCCACAACGGTGAAAGTGACGAAGAGTTTGGCGAAGACCGTCTGCTGAGCACATTTCTCGATTGCCCGGCAACCACCCCGGAACAGGTGCTCGATACCGTCTGGTCCACACTCGATAGCTTCGGAGACCAGGAGCAGTCCGACGACATGACCGCACTCGTGCTGATGCGGCAGGCGGCGGGGGAGGATGGCGTTGATCGATAAAGCGACCAGCAGCGGCGATAAGCCAAGCAGTAGCATCGAGTTGCGCCTCCCCTCGCGGCTGGGCTACGAGAAGGTGGCCATGCACACGGCGGCCAGCGTTGCGCAACTGATGGGCTTCAGCGACGAACGCGTCGACGATCTCAAAACCGCCGTTGCCGAGGCCTGCATCAACGCCATCGAACACGGCAACAAGCTCGACGACTCGCTCAGCGTCGGCGTCATTCTGTCCATGGACGCCGACTCGCTCGAGGTCAAGGTCACCGACACCGGCGAGGGCCCGCAGGGCATGACCGAAACCCCCGACATCGACAAGAAGATGCTCGGTGAAGAGGACGCGCGCGGCATGGGCATGTTCCTCATCCAGGCCCTGGTGGACGAGGCTGAGTGGGTCAGTTCCCCGCCCGCAGGAAGCTACGCCCGCATGGTCATCCACCTCCACCGCTCCAACAGTTAGAGCACCCGTCGTCGCATCCGCCGGAGACAGCAGGCGAGCCCTGAACCTTCCGCGCAGCCCTCCAGCGCACACCCCTACGACTCAACCACCGGCAGCGTAAAGCTGAACACCGAACCTTCGCCCAACTGGCTCGTCACCGATAGCACGCCGTGGTGAGCCTCAATGATCGCCCTGCTGATCGCCAGGCCCATCCCCGTTCCCCACGTCTGCTGGCTGGGAACGCTCGCACGATAGAACCGTTCGAAGATCAACCCCTGTTCCGACAAGTCGATCCCCATCCCGCGGTCCGCCACACTCACGCTCACCATCCCATCCTTGTGCTCCGACGAGATCGCGAGCGGGCTTCCCTCAGGCGAATATTTCGCCGCATTTTCAATCAGATTCGTAAGCACCTTCGTAATGAACTCCGCATCGGCCTTCACCAGCGGAAGCGTCGGCAGGTCCACCTTCACCTCGCGGTTCTCCAGCAGGCTCGAACAGTTCTGCAACGACTGCTCGACGACCGCAGCCACTGCCGTCGGTGCAAACGTCATATGCACTTCTTTGGTGTCGAGTTGCGCCATCTCTACGGCCTCGGACACCAGTTGATTCAGCCGGTCGCTCTCCTCATCAATCACCGTCAGCAACTCGCGCTGCTCCTCGTCATCCAGTGTCTTTGGAAGCAGCAGTGTCGACGCCGCGGCCTTGATCGCCGTCAGCGGCGTCCGCAGCTCATGTGTAATCGAGTCAATCATCAGCGACCGCAGCCGCTCGCTCTCCTTCGCCGCCTCGCCGCGCGTCACATCCTCCAGCGCCTGCGCTCGATCGATCGACACCGAGATGAGTCCACCAATCGCCTCCAGCGTGTCCATCGAAAGCGTCACGCCGTTGATCAACAACAAGCCGCGCGGCCGCACACCCACGCTCAACGGCACGCGAGCCTGCAATCCTACCGTGTCGGGAGCGGGCAGCGTCTGCGCCAACTGTCGCAGACTAACATCGTCCATCTGGATCGCCGAACTATCCCCGGCCATATAGCGCCGGTCTCCATCCAGCAGGTAGAGCACGATCGCATCGGCGCGGGTCACCAGCATGATCGCAGGACTGATTGCGTTCAACAGGCCCGCAACATTCTCCGCCTGCAAGAGCTGTCGGCTCAACCCATACAGTACTTCGAGTTCCCTCTGCCCGCGCCGCGCGTCTTCGGCCTCTTCACGAGCCCGTTCTGATAACCGGCTTCCCACCACCGCAACGGTCAGAAAGGCAAAGATCGCAAGCCAGTTCTGCGGATCGCTGATGGTAAACGTTCCGATGGGCGGCAGAAAATAGTAGTTGTACGCAGCCGTGGCCGCCATGGAGGTCACCACTGCGTACCGCAACCCCCATTGCGCGGCCAGAAACAGCACCAGCAACAGCAGCGTAAGTGCAACTGTCGTCGCACTCACATGCAGCCAGAGGTGATATACAGCTACAATTCCGGTCAGCATCACTGCCGCCGTCGACCACCGAAAGATTTCGACCACGCGCTGAGAGTTCACATGGAGATACTACGACTTGGCGACCGATTCCACACCCCGAAAAACTCCTGAGGACTGGTTACTGGCCGCCGAGCCTGAAAAAACGCGCGGCCGCTTCAAAGTCTTTCTCGGCTACGCCCCCGGCGTCGGCAAGACCTTCAGCATGCTCAGCGAGGGCATTCGCCGCCGCCAGCGCGGCGAGGACGTCGTCATCGGCGTCGTCGAAACCCACGGCCGCAAAGCCACCGCCGAGCTCGCCGCCAGGCTCCAACACGTCCCCACACGCGAGATCGACTACAAGGGCACCCTCTTTCACGAGATGGACGTCGATGCCATTCTTGACCGCAAACCGCAGGTCGTCCTCATCGACGAACTCGCGCACACCAACATCACCGGCAGCCGCAACGCCAAGCGATACGAAGACGTCTTCCTCCTCCTCGACGCCAACATCGACGTCCTCACCACCATCAACGTGCAGCACATCGAGAGCCTCACACCGCGCGTCCAGAGCCTCACCGGAATCCCCGTCCGCGAGACCGTCCCAGACTGGGTGCTCGACCGCGCCGACGAAATCGTCATCTCCGATCTCACCCCCGAAGCTCTCGTCACCCGCATGCGCCGCGGTGACATCTACCCCATCGACCGCGCCGAGCGTGCCCTCGCCAACTTCTTCCGTCGCGGCAATCTCATCGCCCTGCGCGAGATGGCGCTCCACCGCATCACCCGCGCCGTCGACCGCACTCTCGACGACTACGTCAAGCGCAAGCAGCTCGGCCCCCACTGGTCGGTCACGGAGAAAGTTGCCGTCTGCATCAGTGCCCGCCCCCAGGCTCGCGATCTCATCGCCCGCGGTGCACGTCTCGCCGAAGGCCTCGACGGTGAACTCTACGTCCTCCACGTTCAAAATCCGCAGGACGACAATCCTGACAACAAGCGCACGCTCGAGGCCAGCCTGCAATTCGCCGTCAATCTCGGAGCACAGGTCGTCCATCTCACCGGAAAGAACGTCTCCTCTGCCACCGCCGCCTACATCACCGAGCACCGCATCACGCAGGCCCTCTTTGGCCGCTCGGCACTCCATGGTCTGCGCAAGTATCTCTACTTCCTCGCCATCCAGCGCTTCATGTCCCAGGCGCCGCACGTCGACCTGCACATCATCACCCAGGAGATCCGCTAGCATGCGCATCCTCGTTGTCGACGACGAGCGTCAGATCACCCGCGTCCTCCGCACCTCGCTCCAGAGCAGCGGCTACGAAGTCACCGTCGCCAACAACGGCCTCGAAGCCTTCGAGCTCTTCCGCACCACACAACCCGACCTCATCATCACCGATCTCGCCATGCCCGAGATGGGCGGCATCGAACTCACCCGCGCCATTCGCCGCATCGCCGAAACCCCCATCATCGTCCTCTCCGTCCGCGAGCAGGAGACCATGAAGGTCGCCGCCCTCGACGAAGGCGCTGACGACTACGTCACCAAGCCGTTCAGCATGCCTGAACTCCTCGCCCGCGTCCGTGCCAATCTCCGTAAGATTGCCCGCGAAGAACCTCTGCCCGCCGAGGTCACCGTCGGCGACCTCTACATCGACACCGCATCGCGCATCGTCCGCGTGCGCGGAGCCGACATTCATCTAACCCCCAAAGAATTCGATCTCCTGCTGATCTTCGCCAACAACCCCAACCGTGTCCTCACCCACAAGTTTCTTCTCCGCCAAATCTGGGGCCCCGCCGGCGAAGATCAGCCCGAGTATCTCCGCGTACTCATTGGCCAGTTACGCAAGAAGCTCGACAGCGCCAGCAGTTCGCGCTACATCGAAAGCGAGCCCTGGGTCGGCTATCGCCTGCGCAGCGAACTTACGACTTCTTAACGACTTCACTACTGACTTCTCATAGCTCCCCGCTTTCTACTAACTCTCGTAGCGGATAAGCGTGTTCTGCCTCTCATCAACGGCAGCCGCAAACCACCGCGCGACGTTTGCTCTGGAGCATCCATGCCCGACCTCATCGCAGTCCTCACCCTCATCATTCTCTTCCCCACATCCGTGCTCTACGTTTACGCCTGCGACCGCCTCAAGGGACGCCGCTCCTAAGGAAGCCCTCCATGATCGAAAACATCATCCTTCTCCTCATCTGCACACTCCTTCTCGTCTATCTTGTCTACGCTCTCCTGCGTCCGGAGAAGTTCTAATGTCGCTTAACGGCTGGCTTCAAATCGCTCTCTTCATCGCGCTCATCCTGATGCTCGCCAAGCCGATGGGGAGCTACATGACCCGTGTCTTCGATCTGAGAGACACGGGTCACCGCCACACCTGGCTCGATCCCCTCCTCCGTCCCTGCGAACGCCTGCTCTACCGCCTCACCGGCGTCGATCCCGACGAGGAGATGCGCTGGACACAATACGTCATCGCGATGCTCGTCTTCACGGCCGCCACACTGGTCCTCACCTACATCATCCAACGCGTCCAGCAGTGGCTTCCGCTCAATCCGCAGCATCTTGCCGCCGTTGCGCCCGACCTCGCGTTCAACACCGCCGTCTCCTTCTCCACCAACACCAACTGGCAGTCCTACACGCCCGAGACCACCATGAGCTATCTCACCCAGATGCTCGGTCTCGCCACGCACAACTTCTGGTCCGCAGCCGTAGGTCTCGCGTTCGCCATCGCCTTCATCCGTGGCATCGCTCGCCGCGAGATGAAGACCCTCGGCAACTTCTGGGTAGACCTCACTCGCGGAACCCTCTGGATTCTTCTCCCCATCAGCATCGTCTTCGCTCTCGCGCTCACCTCGCAGGGCGTCATTCAAAACTTCCATCCCTACACCACCGCAACCCTGGTCCAGCCCCAAACGGTAACCACCACCGGCGCCGACGGCAAAACCACAACCTCCACCGTCACCACGCAGACCATCGCGCAAGGTCCGGTCGCCTCGCAGGAAGCCATCAAGATGCTCGGCACCAACGGCGGCGGCTTCTTCAACGCCAACAGCGCGCATCCCTTCGAGAACCCCACCCCGCTCTCGAACTTTCTGCAGATGCTCTCGATCTTCCTCATCCCCGCGGGCCTCACCGTCACCCTCGGCCAGATGGTCGGCTCGCCCAGACACGGTTGGGCTGTCCTCGCCGCCATGACCATTCTCTGGTTCGTCGGCGTCTTCACCTGCTACTGGGCCGAAGCCCAACCCAACCCGCTCCTGCACAACGTTGACCAGCACAACTCCTACAGCCTCCAGTCCGGCGGCAACATGGAAGGCAAGGAAGTCCGCTTCGGCATCGCCGATTCCGCACTCTTCGCCACCGTCACCACCGACGCCAGTTGCGGTGCCGTCAACGCCATGCACGACTCCTTCACTCCCCTCGGCGGTCTCGTCCCCCTCATCAACATCATGCTCGGCGAAGTCATCTTCGGCGGCGTCGGCGCCGGCCTCTACGGAATGCTCATTTTCGTTATCCTCGCCGTCTTCATCGCCGGCCTCATGGTCGGTCGAACCCCCGAATACCTCGGCAAAAAAATTGAAGCCTACGACGTCCAGATGGCCATGCTCTATCTGCTCATCTTCCCTCTCATCATCCTCGGTTTCGCCGCCGTCGCCGTGCTCATGCCCCACCTTGGCCTCGGCTCGCTCGCCAATCACGGCCCCCACGGCCTCTCCGAGATCCTCTATGCCTACGCCTCGGCCACCGGCAACAACGGCTCCGCCTTCGCCGGCCTCAACGCCAACACCCACTGGTACAACTACTCGCTCGGCGTCGCCATGTTCATTGGCCGCTTCATGATGATGATCCCGATGCTTGCCATCGCGGGCAATCTTGCCGGCAAAAAAATCGTCCCCGATACCGCTGGCACATTCCCGGTTACCACACCTCTCTTCGCAGCGCTTCTCACCTCCGTCATCGTCATCGTCGGCGCGCTCACCTTCTTCCCCGCGCTCGCACTCGGCCCCATTCTGGAGCACCTGCTCCTTCACGTCGGCCACACCTTCTAGGCATCTGGAGAAACCATGTCCACCGCACGTCAAGCCAAAGGCCGCAGCTCTCTCTTCGACAAGAAGATCATGCGCCGCGCCTCGATCGACGCCCTCGCCAAGCTCTCACCGAAGACCATGATGAAGAACCCCGTCATGTTCGTCGTCGAAGTCGGCAGCGTCCTCACCACCGCGCTCCTCATCGCCAACACCATCACTCACCACGGCCACTTTCGCTTCGATCTCCAGATCACGCTCTGGCTCTGGTTCACCGTCCTCTTCGCCAACTTCGCCGAGGCCATGGCCGAAGGCCGCGGCAAAGCCCAGGCCGACGCCCTCCGCCTCGCCAAGTCCGAGACCATCGCCTACAAGGTCTCGAAGTCCGGCGCCATCGAAGAGATTCCCAGCTCACAACTCCGCGCCAACGATGTCGTCCGCGTCCTCGCCGGCCAGATGATCCCCGGCGACGGCGAAGTCATCGAAGGCGTAGCCTCGGTCGACGAGTCCGCCATCACCGGCGAATCCGCTCCCGTCATCCGCGAAGCCGGCGGCGACCGCTCCGCCGTCACCGGGGGCACCCGCGTCCTCTCCGACCAGATCACGGTCCGCATCACCTCCAACCCCGGCGAGACCTTCCTCGACCGCATGATCGCCCTCGTCGAAGGCGCCGAGCGTCAGAAAACCCCCAATGAAATCGCCCTCAATATCCTGCTCGCAGGCCTCACCATCATCTTCCTTCTCGCCGTCGTCACCCTGCAGCCCTTCGCGGTATACTCCGGCGCCCCACAGACCGTCTTCGTATTAATCTCACTGCTCGTCTGCCTGATCCCCACCACCATCGGCGGTCTGCTCTCGGCCATCGGCATCGCAGGTATGGACCGCCTCGTCCAGCACAACGTCCTCGCCACATCCGGTCGAGCGGTGGAGGCCGCCGGCGACGTCAACACCCTCCTGCTCGACAAGACCGGCACCATTACCATCGGCAACCGCGAAGCCTCCGAGTTCGTCCCCGCTCCCGGCATCACTGACGTCGTCCTCGCCGACGCCGCGCAGCTTTCCTCCCTCGCCGACGAGACCCCCGAAGGCCGCTCCATCGTCGTCCTCGCCAAGCAGCAGTACAACCTCCGGGGCCGCGAACTCGCGCACCTCAACGCCGAGTTCATCCCCTTCTCCGCCCTCACCCGCATGTCCGGTATCGAAGTCGATGGCCGCAGCATCCGCAAAGGCTCCGTTGACGCCATCGCAGCCTATCTCGTCGAGCATAACTCCCAACTCCCGGGCCAGGTCCGCGACGTCGTTGAAGTCATCTCCCGCGCCGGCGGCACGCCTCTCGTCGTTGCTGAAAACGGCCGCGCCCTCGGCGTCATCCATCTCAAGGACATCGTCAAGGGCGGCATGAAAGAACGCTTCGATCAGCTCCGTGCCATGGGTATTCGCACCATCATGATCACCGGCGACAACCCTCTCACCGCCGCCGCCATCGCCCGCGAAGCCGGCGTCGACGACTTCCTCGCCGAAGCCAAACCCAAGGACAAGATGGATCTCATCAAGCGCGAGCAGGCAGATGGCAAGCTCGTCGCCATGACCGGCGACGGCACCAACGACGCCCCCGCACTCGCCCAGGCCGACGTAGGCGTCGCCATGAACTCCGGCACCCAGGCCGCCAAAGAGGCCGGCAACATGGTTGATCTCGACTCCAACCCCACCAAGCTCATCGAGATCGTCGCCATCGGCAAGCAACTCCTCATGACCCGCGGCGCCCTCACCACCTTCTCCATCTCCAACGACATCGCCAAGTACTTCGCCATCATCCCCGCCATGTTCGCCGGAGCCTTCCCCGTTCTCAACGCGCTCAACATCATGCACCTGCACAACCCGGAGTCCGCGATTCTCTCTGCGGTCATCTTCAACGCCCTCATCATCGTCGCTCTCATTCCGCTGGCTCTGCGCGGCGTAAGCTACCGCCCCATGTCCGCCGCAGCACTGCTCCAGCGCAACCTCATCGTCTACGGCGCAGGCGGCATCATCGCGCCCTTCATCGGCATCAAGCTCATCGACATGCTCATCACGGCCCTCCACCTGGCCTGACCCCAGTAGCCGCACCTTCTGTTGTCGTTGTCGTTGTCCTTGCCGTTGCTCTTGCTCTTGCTCTTGCTTTTGCTTTTTTGGTTGTCATTCCGCAGCGAAGCGAAGGAATCTGCTGTTCGTCGAGCCACCGCACCACTAACCACTCACCACTGGAATCACCACCATGAAAAAGATCCTTCTCACCGCAACCCGCTACACTCTCATCACCGCCATCCTCCTCGGCATCGGCTACCCACTCCTCATCACCGGACTGGCCCACGTCCTGTTCCCCAAACAAGCCGCGGGCGAACTCATCACACGCAACGGCAAAGTCATCGGCTCACAACTCATCGGCCAGGCCTTCACCCGCGGCAATTACTTCCACAGCCGCCCCTCCGCCGCCGGCACGGGTTATGATGCCGGCGCATCCTCCAGCTCAAACCTCGGTCCCACCAGCAAAGATCTCATCAGCCGCACGGAAGCCAGCATCACCGCCGAACAGCATGGATCCACCGTCCCCGTCCCCATCGATCTCGTCACCGCCTCCGGCTCCGGCCTCGACCCCGACATCTCCCCCGCCGCAGCCTACTACCAGATCCCGAGCATCGCACGCCAGCGCCATCTGTCCGAAGCAACCTTAACGCAGTTGGTAGACCAGCACACCACTCAGCGCCAATTCGGCCTTCTCGGCGAACCCCGCGTCAACGTCCTCGACCTCAACCTGGCCCTCGACGCCCTTACCACCCGCTAACCCGCAGCCCACGACCGGCGCACCGCTGCAGCCACCCCTAAATCCCTGCCGACGCCCGCGCCTCCAGGAGAGTGCGCACCGTGGCGAGCAAAATCTCAGGCAGCAGCGGCTTCAGGCGGAAGTCCACACCGAGCGCCTTGTACTCTTCCTCCGCTTCCGCGAGACCGCTGATCACAAGCACAGGAATATCTGGCGCGAACGTCCGCAGTTCGGTGACAAACTCGGAACCGTTCATGCCAGGCATGATGTGGTCGGTCAGAATGAGGTCGATCGTGGCCGGAAAATCTTTGCTGCGAAGCTGTTCGAGTGCACGCCCTGGATTGAGGACGGCGATCACAAAGTAACCTGCTCGCTTAAGAATGGTCTGACGAGTCGCGGCCTGAATGGCGTTGTCGTCGATGAGAAGCAAGGTGGGTTGCATGTGTTTCTGTGACCCTGATTCGGGTGTTAGGAGTGCGCTAAGCATACTGCCCTCTGTTCAAGTCTGTCCTGCCGATCCGGGCACAACTATATTCTGATGCACGCTGGCACAGAAAGGCTGCTCACATCATTAAAGGCCCATAATCAGTGCTTTCCGCTGCCCCGCGCATGTCGGAGCATGCGGCCATTCTGCGCCAGATTTACATTTCTGCACAAATTCCTTGGCGGCGGTGCTGAGATAATGGCAGTATGGCTCGTCGCGTCATTAAACAGTATGAGTTGCTCCGCAAGATCGGAGCAGGTGGAAGCGGCGTCGTGTACCTTGCCAACGACACGCTGCTGCAGCGGCCCGTCGTGCTGAAGCTGCTGAAGCGCGGATCGCAGACCCCGGAGCAGATGCGGGCGACGCAGTTGCGCGAGGCACGACTGGCCTCGGCCATCGACCACCCGAATGTCTGCGCCATCTATGAGGTTGGGGAAGAAGAGCTTGGCTCCGGCGATTCCGAAGCCTACATCGTCATGCAGTACATCCCCGGCAAAAGCCTCGACAAGGTCATCGCCGAGGGCCCCGCGAGCCTGCAACTCGTGCTCTCCAGCGGCATGCAGATGGCCGACGGCCTCTCCGCCGCGCACACGCTCGGCATCTTCCATCGCGATCTCAAGCCGGCCAATGTCATGCTTACCGATGGCGGCCTGATCAAAATTCTGGACTTCGGCCTCGCGCGGCAGTTGAAGCGCGACAGCATGGACTTCGATCCTTCCTTGACGACCCAGCCCGTCACGCCAGCCTTCGCGGGCGCCACCTACACCGCTCGCGGCGGCACCATCGCCTACATGGCTCCGGAGCAGTTCGTCACCGGCCAGAGCAGCGTGCAGAGCGACATCTTCGCGCTCGGCCTGATCCTCTACGAGATGGTCAGCGGACGCCATCCGTTTCATCGGCCCGACGCGCAGGAGTTGCAGAGCATTCGCGCCATCCAATACGCCGAGCCGCCGTCCCTGCGGGAGATTGTTCCGGACCTGCCCGTCGAGCTCGAGAGCGTCATTCTGCGCTGTCTC
>JAJYBU010000026.1 GCA_021778845.1 Acidobacteriota bacterium | reverse complement strand
CCCGCACCGTGTAGCTCAAATAATCATTGCCAGCCGACAGCGGAATCGTCGACCCCATCGTCTTCGTCGCCCATCCCGACATATACCGGAACAGGTCCACCGCCAGCGGCACATCCGCCACCCGCGCCACCGACACCGGCTTGCCATTATCCAGCGATTCCAACTCCGCAAACTCGTCCGTATGCTGCTCCAGCAGATCCGCCAGCCGATACATCAACTGCCCGCGCTGCGACGGTGACATCGCTGGCCATGCGCCTCCATCGAACGCTCTCCGCGCCGCATGGACCGCGCGATCCACATCCACGTGGTCCCCCTCAGGCACCTGGCAGATCTCCTCTCCCGTCGCCGGGTTGTAAACCGCAAACATCTTTCCCGCCGACGCTGACGTGAACTTACCGTCGATATACATCTGGTGCTTGCTGTTGACGAACGCCGAAGCTGCGGCGCCCAAACGGGCGTCGACTACAGGATGTGTCGCTGTTGCCATGGGGAGGCTCCTTCAAGGAAGCGGCCGTCCCCCGATTGTCCACGGTTCCAGCCGCCATATTACGAACGCCAGAACTCTAGCACCGTCCGCATACCCCTGTCGTTCCCCCAAATAAATCCTATGGCCGATAAAAACTTCTACTTGGACGAAGCCTTCCAATTCGCCGACAGTAGAAATCGGAGCCACAACCAACGATGCCACCTACCGCCACCCTGCCCATCGAAGACATCCCTGTCCATCCGCCCACCCATCCCGGCGCCCATAAGAAATTCGACAGTCGCACCGTCTTCCTCCTCGGTCTTCTCATCGCAGGCAGCGGCATCGTCTCACCCCCCGTCGCCCTCATCGGCGGCATTGCCTTCGGCTTCCTTGTCGTCCACCCTCTTCGCGCCGAGAGCGCCAAGCTTGCCAAGCTCCTCCTCCAGGCCTCCGTCATCGCCCTCGGCTTCGGCATGAACATCCAGCAGGTCGCCCACGCCGGCCGCTCCGGCTTCGTCTACACCGCTATCAGCATCACCACCGCCATGCTCCTCGGCCTGCTGCTCGGCAAACTCCTTCGCGTCGGAGGCAAGTCCTCCTTCCTCATCACCGCCGGCACCGCCATCTGCGGAGGCAGCGCCATCGCCGCCGTCGCTCCCATCACCAACGCCAACGAGGAAGAGATCAGCGTCTCCATGGGCACCGTCTTCCTGCTCAACTCCGTCGCACTCCTGCTCTTTCCCCCCATCGGCCACCTGCTCCATCTCAGCCAGAACCAGTTCGGCCTCTGGGCCGCTCTCGCCATTCACGACACCAGCTCCGTCGTCGGTGCCGCTGCCGCCTACGGTGCCCAGGCCCTCTCCATCGGCACCACCGTCAAGCTCGCTCGCGCCCTCTGGATCGTTCCCGTCAGCCTCATCACTGCAGCAACCATGGCCCGTCTCGCCGCCCATCGCGGCCACGCGGAATCACACCACAAGGCCAAAGTCACCTTCCCCTGGTTCATCCTCTTCTTCTGTATCGCAGCCGCCCTCAGCACCTACGTTCCGCGTCTGCACCCCGAGTTCTCCGCGCTAAACCACCTCGGCAAAGCCGGCCTCACCGCCACCCTCTTCCTCATCGGCACCAGCCTCTCGAAGAAGACCCTCCGCCAGGTTGGCGTCCGCCCCATGGTGCAGGGAATCGTTCTCTGGATCATCGTAGGCACGGCCTCACTCGCCGCCATCTACTTCCACATCATCGGCATTTAAACCGGCGTCGCGGCGAAAAATCCTCCACGCCCTTATGCTGATCCCAACCGCTCCAGCCTCTGCCCACTACTCCGCGACCACAGCTTCAGCTTCCATCTCCAGCCGCCACTTCGGGTTCAACAGCGCCGCCACCACCATCGTCGCCGCTGGCCGAATGGTCCCGAACACCTCACCGTGCGCTCGCCCCACCTCTTCCCAGTCCTCCGCATGGGCCAGGAACATCCGCGTCCGCACCACATCCTCAAACCGCGCTCCCGCCTGCTTCAGCGCCGCCTCAATGATCCCCAGTACCACCCGCGTCTGCTCCGCGGCGCTCAACTCCTCGGCACCCACCGGCCCCGTCCCCGACACGTGCACCACGTTCCCCACCCGCACCGCCCGCGAAAACCCAATGATCGGTTCATAAGGCGACGTCCCTGCAATATTCGTCCGCTTCATCTCTGTAGTCATACCCCCATCATAGCCGCAGACCAGCATCCGCCCCTTCAAATAGATCGACGCCATCTGAAGATGTCGGTGTCAGTTCTCAGTTGCCAGTTGGAAGCAACAACTTCGTTGTTCAACTGACAACTGAGAACTGACACCTGACAACGTCCCTACAGCCCCTTCTTCACCAGGAACGAGATCAAGTCCTTCACGCGGCTCGAATATCCCCACTCATTGTCGTACCAGCTAATCACCTTGCCGGTATTCCCAACGACCTTCGTCAGCTTGCTATCGAAGATGCTTGACAGCGGATTCCCGCGGAAGTCGGTCGACACCAGCTCCTCCTCGGTATACCCAAGAATCCCTTTCAGCGCACCTTCGCTCGCAGCCTTGATCGCTGCATTGATCGACTTCACATCGATCGGCTTCTCCGCCACAAACGTCAAATCCACCACCGATACATTCGGAGTCGGCACACGAATCGCAAACCCATCCAGCTTGCCATCCATCGCCGGAATCACCAGCTTCAGTGCCTTGGCCGCGCCCGTCGAGCTCGGAATCATGCTCAGCGCCGCCGCCCGTGCGCGCCGCAGGTCCTTGTGCGGAGTATCCAGAATCACCTGGTCATTCGTATAGCTGTGGATGGTCGTCATAATTCCCGACGCAATGCCAAATGTATCGTTGATGACCTTCACCACCGGCGCCAGGCAATTCGTCGTGCAGCTCGCATTCGAGATCACGTTATGCTTGGCCGCATCGTACTTGTCCTCGTTCACACCCAGCACCACGGTCAGGTCCTCATTCGACGCCGGCGCCGAAATAATCACCTTCTTCACCGTCTTGCCGAGATGCGCTTTGGCCTTCGTCGCATCGGTAAAGAACCCGGTCGACTCCACCACAATCTCCGCGCCCACCGACGCCCAATCCAGTTTGGCCGGATCGCGCTCGGCGAACACCTTAATGGCTTTGCCATCAACCACAATCGAGTCTTCCGTCGCCGTAATCTCGTGCTTCAAATTTCCCAGAATCGAGTCATACTTCAGCAGGTGCGCCAGCGTTGCCGGAGTCGTCAGGTCATTGACCGCCACAAACTCAATGTCAGGATTGCCCAGTGCTGTACGAAAAACGTTGCGCCCTATCCGTCCGAAGCCGTTGATCCCTACCTTGACTGCCATATTGCCTCATTTCTCACAATTTCCTTCAGGCTACCAAAGCCCATCGGCCACCGCAAACTGCTAACCGAACACCGAACAATCCCCGCCTTTCTGCACCACTTTTGCGGCAGACCGAACGCTTGTGTTACAAACCAGCTATGCGCGAATGGTTGCGCGAGACACTCATGAGAAGACGTACGAAGCGTGGTCCGAACGAATCGGAGTCCACGGGCAAGATTGGCCAGGAGATTCCTGCGAACCAACCCGCACCCCTGCGACCCACCTACCCCGAGCCCTTACCGCCGGCCCCAGGTCAGGCCGAAACCCCAGCCCCGTCCCACACCCCAGTCGTCGATCACGCCGCTGACGTAGCCCCACAGCCGACGTCAGCGCCCGAGCCTCCGGAGCACCACGCGCCTCAGCTCGTCCACGAGACGCAGCCCGACTCCCTCGCCACCCCGCCCGCCGGTCCCGAGGCCGTCCCCAATAAATCTCCGCGCGGCTATGTCGTCCTCACCATCGGCCTCCCAGGCTCCGGCAAAACCACCTGGTA
Source organism: Acidobacteriota bacterium (assembly GCA_021778845.1). Lineage (GTDB taxonomy): Bacteria > Acidobacteriota > Terriglobia > Terriglobales > Acidobacteriaceae > Granulicella. The sequence goes on along the minus strand of JAJYBU010000026.1, from coordinate 50,039 downwards.
CAAGCGCCGCGGCGTAACCCCGCTCTCCAGCGACCTGCTCCGCAACATCCTCTTTGACGACATCACCGAGCAGCGCTACCAGGGCCTCGTCTTCAGCACCCTGCGCAGCCTCCTCCGCGCCCGCCTCATCGCCAAGATGCCTTGGAACTACGTCGACGCCACCAACCTCAGCCCGCACGAGCGTCGCCAGTGGATCAAGATGGCAAAGAGTTTCGGGTACGAGGTGCAGGCCGTCTTCTTTGATGTCCCGCTGGCCGTCTGCCTGGAGCGTAACTCCAAGCGCGACCGCCAGGTCACCGACGACGTCATGCACAAGATGGCCGAGCGTCTTCGCCCACCCGCCTTCAAGGAGGGCTTCGACAAGATCACCGTCGTCCGCGTCAAAGGCTCCACCCCCGCAGCCGACGCCGTAGCCGAACCTGAGAGCGCAGGCGAACCCGAAGCCTAAGGATTAGTTCTTGCTTTGAAGGGGCGGGGCTTCAGTCCCGCCGAAACGTCAGCCAGATCAACACGGTTTTAGCCTCGGAGCGAAGTCTGGGCTCTGTTCAACGTCCCTGTCCTCTGCCCGAGCAATGCTGCCTCACCCGGTATCCCCATGAGCGAACCCACCCTTCCGACCACCCCGCCCGCCGCCGAACCCTGGCTGCGCGGCACCCTCACTGATATCGACCCCGTCCGTCGCGCTGTCCTCCACGCGCTCGAACTCGCCGCGGAAGACGCCGCCCGCTGGACAGACCACCTCACCAATGCGCAACTTCTAGCTCGCCCCCACGGTCTTCCTCCCATCGCCTTCCATCTCTGCCACATCGCCCGCTCGCTTGACCGCCTGCTGACTTACGCAGAAGGGAGACAGCTCAACCCCGAGCAGCTCTCTGCCCTCAAGACCGAACTTGCCCCCCTCACCGAGCCCCCCAGCGCCACCGCCGCCGGTGAAGCCCGCACCGAGTTCCGCATCGGCCTCGCCAGCGCCTCTGACCGCATCCGCGCCATCTCCCCCGACCGCTTCGCCGATCCCTGCGGCATCGGTCGCAAGCAACTCCCCACCACCGTAGCTGGCCTCCTGGTCCACTGTGCCGACCACACCCAGCGCCACACCGGCCAGTTCGTCACCACCGCCAAAATCGTCGCCGCTTCGTAGTCTGCCCGGTACTGCGCAACCACTTCCCACCGCCCGCGCAGTATCCAAGGGCTACAATTCCGCAGCCTTCTCCCACTCCGCAAACACAAACTCCGCCAACCCCTTCCGCGTCCGCGCCGCCATCTCCATCTCGCGATACGCCTCAGGCAGCGCCTCCGGGACGCCCACATACCCCAGCGCCCACGCCGCCCCCACCTCAAAGTCCTCAGGAATCGCAAACATCGTGCGCACTTTCTCTTTATCCACGCCGCCCATCCCATGCGTATGCAACCCCAGCGCAGTCGCCTGCAGGCTCAAGTTCGCCGACGCAGCGCCCGTATCATGCAGCGCATATCCATTCCGATGTCCATTGCCCGAAAACGTCTTCTTGCCCACCGACACGATCAGCACCGGCGCAGTCTTCGCCCACGCCTGATTAAATTCCACCAGCGAATCCAGAATCTTCCCATACGTCTCATCGCCCTTCTTGCCGACGAGAAACCGCCAGGGCTGTTCATTGAAGCTCGACGCCGCCCACGCAGCCGCCGTAAAAATCTTCACCAGGTCCGCACTCGGCACCGGCTTGTCGGCAAACGACCGTGGGCTCCACCGCTTCAAAATAAGCTCAACGACCCCCGACTCAACGGGGCCAGACTTCAGTTCATCGAGATCGATCGTCATATTTTCTCCTCCACCCTTGGATGCAGCCCAAGCAGCAACGGCGCAGCCCCAGCCGCAGCCACGCAGCCGAACCCTCAACGACGCAGCCAAACCTCAGCTAACCAGGTGTCCCATCTTGTCGCGCTTGGTCTCCAAGTAGCGTTCAAATGTAGGTTCCGCCGGTATCGTTGCCGACACCCGTTCCGCCACGCGAATCCCCGCCGCCTCCAGCGCCGCCACCTTCTCCGGATTATTCGTAATCAGCCGCACCGCCGGAATATTCAGCGCCTTCAGAATCTCCGCCGGCAGCTCAAACTCCCTGTAGTCCGCGCGAAACCCCAACTCCAGGTTGGCCTCGATCGTATCCCGTCCCTTGTCCTGCAACTCATACGCACGCAGCTTGGCCATCAGACCGATCCCGCGCCCCTCCTGCTCTTCATACAGCAGAATCCCCGCACCCTCCTTGGCAATCATCCCCAGCGCCAGGTGCAGTTGATCGTGGCAGTCGCAGCGCAGCGAGTGAAACACATCGCCGGTCAGACACTGCGAATGAATCCTCACCAGCGGGGGTGCCGCCGAGAGATCGCCCATCGTCAGCGCGACGACGTTGTCCACTCGCTTCAACGAAGCGCTCCCAGGCTCCGCCACACCCTCAAACCCAAGAATGCGAAACTGTCCCCACCGAGTAGGGAACTCTGCACCAGCGACCTTGCGAACACTGCTATAAGGCATACCCCATTATAGATTCCCAACCCCCACGCAACGATTCACCGCCAGCATAGCGCGTCAACTTCCACTATGGGTATTCGTCAGGATCAATCTTCGACCAAATGCGCGCCGAATCCACGCTTTGACCTGTTGGAGACAACCAGAGCGCTCCGGGGTTGCAATGAATAATGACCGGCTGACTCAGTTTTGTCTGTTGAACTGCGGCTTTCCTTCGAGTGTTGGAATTCCGCAACGTTGAAGATATTCAAACGTGCCATCATAAAAGGAATTAAGGCGAGTCGGGTCCGATGAATCACCATGAGGAACGAAAAGGATCATCCCCTGACGTGCGCGTGTCAGAATCACTCGATACGCGTTCTTGAGGTATAGGCGCCGCGACTCGTCCTTCACGGCCTGCCACTTCGTGCCCTTGAATGCCTGATGAATCCAACTCGCACCTCGATGATGCAAGTCTCCATCCCAACATACGCCGGCCCAATCTAATTCGAGACCTTGTGACGAGGCTTCGCTTTTGTTGCGATCAACACCGGAACAATTGCAACGGTATGGCTTCCCTCGTGGAAGTTCTTCAGATCGGGAGCGTAATCCTCAACTTGATCAAAGGCGGCGGCTGAATGCTCGCTTGCACCAACCTTGAACTCAAGAACGAAGACAATGGTCTCCAATAGAAGGACAGCATCCGCCCGCTTGCCCATTCTCGGAATATAGAACTCTAGGAAGATTCTTCCACTCGGTCGCTGAGCCAAGGTAGTCTTCAGAATTGGAATCTGCTGCAGCCAGGCCGAACGCTGGAGTTCATCCAGTGTGTGGTGGTGTTGGCTCGTCAGAACTCCGAGAATACGTTCGTCATCATCCTTGAGGAAGCTCGATACCGGTTCGCTATAGTACGCCCTGATTGGCATTCGAGTTCTTGCGTTCACCTGTTGGGCCGTCCCAAGCCAATATCAAGGCGATTGGCTTAACCGACTGCTCTTGTCTGTTATCTCCAGGATAGCCCAACAGGTCCACTTGCCCGGAATGACAGGGCCCTCGTGTTAAATCGCTCGTCAGAAGCGCCCCCAACATCTCTTTGCCTCATATCCTCCAGCCTAGTCTCCGTCGTCCCTTTCATATGCGACCATCCTCCATGCTCCTTCGTGGACCAGGAAATAGAAGAAGGATCGCGCCCCGGAGATGCACCAGACCCGAAAAGAAAACCAGTGACACTTCGGTCTGAAGGCGCACATCGGCGTCGACAGCAAGGAGGACCACGTCCACTCGGTGGCGACCAGCGCGGCCCGTGTGGGGATGACCACATGCTGCCAGAGTTGTTGCATGGCGAGGAGCGCAAGGTGTGCCACCCCACGGACGAAGATCTGTCCGTGGGGACCCCGGTGTGGGGCGAAGGCGGCTATCAGGGGCAGACCGAGGTGATCCGGGAAGCCGCTCCAAAGGCGCAGGACATGACCTGCAAGCGGACCCGGTTCAAGAACTATGTGGATGAGAACCAGCGCAAGAAGAACCGGAGCAAGTCCAGTGTGCGGGCCAAGGTGGAGCATCCGTTCCGCGTCCTGAAGCGGGTCTTCGGCTTCTACAAGGTGAGATACCGAGGCATTGCGAAGAATCATCACCGGCTGTGCGCCAACTTGGCGCGGGTCAACCTGCACCTCCACCGCAAATGACCTCCGCAGCCTCAGTCAACCTCGCCACGACGAATCAGTATTTATTTGCCAGATCTCTATGGCTTCGTCTTTTGCGTTGGCGGCTGAGCTGTCTTTTGGACTTCGGCCGGCAGGTCGGTGAGCGGTGCACCGGCTGGAAGAATCGTGTCAATGTAGAGTGCTTTGCCTAGAGTGAGTGCAAGGGAGTTGCTTGCCGTGGAAACAAGTTGTGCACCCGTGTTGGTCATGCTGAGAAAGAGCGTTGGAATGGAGGGTGCCGGCGGCTCGGCTGTCCGCGCGGCGACCTGTGAGGGGGGGGCAGGCGTGGCACCGGATTCGCCAGCAGATGCCGCAGCCTCACCGTCGTACACGATGGCGAACGAGCCGTCGGCCGCAGTGGTGGCGAAACCGTACTGGCTCTGGTAGGTCTTCTGGCTGTCGACCAGGAAGATGGTGTAGCCGCTGAGCGGCGTGGCTGGGGTCTCATAGACGTGGCCCCATACGGCCCATCCCGTGGAGGCAACGGTGGGGGCAGACGCAACGGCTTGTCGGCGAACCAATTCGACGCGCGTGGCGATGACCTGCGCGTTGGCCTGAGCTGCCTGGGCGGCGACGACGATGGCTGAAGTTCCTCCATGCAGTGCCGTCAGGTTGGTGACGTTGCGCGCAAGCCGGGCGCTGCGAGCTTGATAGATCAGGCCCAGGCTTTCAATATTGCTGGCGGAGGTTGCATCGGCGGCGGCGACCGCGGCTGCTGCAACGCCGTCGAACTGAGCTTCGGATGGGGTGCTGGCCTGGCTGGTCTTCTGGGTGCTGGTTTGTGTGGCTGAAGTATCCATGGCTGTCGCCTTCCTCTTTTAACTTCCTCGATTGCGAATGCGAGGGATGACACTGCTAGAACAGGATCACGTTGGGGGCATCGACCTTGCGTGCAGACGGGCCGCCTATCTTCAGTGGCATGGTTGCTAGGTTGTGGGCGGTGATGTTGGCGTAGGCGCCGAGGCTTGCGGCGGAAAGGAGTACCGCCCGTCGCTGCTCCTGGAAGCGGTTGTTGCTCATCTGCGTGGTGGCGGCGACGACGAAGCTGTCGGCCAGAGCGGCCCCCTCCGGGGCGTCGATCCAGAGGTGGTTGCTGTTGAATATAAGATCGTCCAGGGTCATGATCGCGACTGAGCAAAGACCGCTGACGTTACTGTTCTTTGCTTCGAGCTGGCAGACATTGTCGGTGAACAGAATGGCTCCGGCGCCGGCAGCCACTAGGCTGTCGGCGCCACTGAAGGAGCCGGTGTCTCCCGCGGCGAGCACATCGCTAAAGTGGCTTAGCCTGTCAGCGAATTCGATCCCGACGCCGAGGTTGAGTATCTTGACGAGCAGGGGATTGGTGTTGAAGCTCGCGGTATCGAGGGCCACCGGGTGGTCTCGTTGGCCGTCGACGTAGACGTAGCCTCCGCTGCTGAAGTGATTGCCGGCGAAGAAGAACGGGCCATAGCCGAAGACATGCAGCGCAAGGCAAAAGGCGACGCGCACCACATTCTCGTTGATGCGGAGTGCGGGCAGGCCATCCTCGTAAAGCGGAATGCGCCGGGGAATGTAGGCAGATCTGCCGGTAAATGCGTTCATCTCTAGATGGCGTGCGGCTCGCATGATTACGTCAGAGGAGGAATCGATGGTGGGCGGGGTGACGAGGTAAATAGAGATTCCAGCGCGCGTCGTGCTGGCCTTTTCGACTGGCATAACGGCATCAGATCTCCAGTCGCGCGTCTCGCGAATCTGGTTGCGGCTGATCTCAACAAGCTGCCCGTGTAGCAGGAAGATGCCGCAGACGTTGGCGGCTGGAGTCTCTCCGAAGTCGGTAATCGTGTTGTCGCGGAGGATGAGATTGTTGACGTCGGCCAGAGTGATCGCCGCGTAGGCGAAGCCCGCGAGCGCGTTGTCGATGAGGGCCATTTGACGCAGCACGGTGTTGGAGATCGTGTTGGCGGTGATGGTGAGGTTGACGATGCTGATGGCCTCAGCCACCTCACGCATATTCCAGAAGCCCACCATGCCGATGCCGGCCATGCCGGTTTGGTGGATATAGTTTCGGTCGATGTGGAGGTTCTCGATGAGGTCGCCAGCGACGATCCGTTCGATTTTGGTGCCGGTTCCGCGGCTGCCGGGAATCTGAATGATGCCGCCGGAAGAGTAATTGGCTTCGTACTCCCAGCGCACGCCGCTCAGGGAACCTGTGTTGTAGCCGTGGGTATCGAGCAGAATGAAGTTGCCAAGCGTGATGCCGTTGTAGAGACCGCCGACGATCTCGTTTTCCATGACGAAGACATCCTTGGAAGGGCCGCCGATGTGGACGCCGCCGGGTGCCTGGCCGGCCTTGACGACGGTGTACGTGATCGCATCGCGAGGGGTACCGGTGGCCGTGGCTGGGCTTGGTGTGGGACCAGATTGCGTCTGGTCGACACTGGTCATGGTGGTGGAACCCTTCGTGAACCGGACGATGGGAGCCTGAAGGAACTGCGACGCGGCGCCAATGCCGACCCAGTTATGCCGGAAATAGATGGTATCGCCCGCGAGATAGATTGCGCCCCACAGGCTGCGGACATCCTTCATGAAGATGCGGTTGTCGAGAACCTTCAACTGGGTGACGCTCACGGCGACGATCGCGGGTAGAGTCGAGGCTTCGACGATCAGGTCCTCGAGTAGGATGTCGCGGTTTCCCCTGCCGCTGCCGATGACGACCATCTCATAGCTCAATCCTCCTGCGTCGGGCGGGGCACTCTTGCGACTGTCAGGTGTGCGGTCGAGCAGGATACCGACTGCTCCGGTATCGGCGCAGATAGTGAAGTCGCGCACCTCGATATGGACGCAGTCGACGATGGTGAAGACTGCCGGAAAGCCACTCTGCGAAATGGGCGTGGGTGGGGGATTGGTCGTGCCAGAGGAGGAGGCCGCATTGGGGTCGAGCGAAGCTGAGTAGACCTGGGTCTGCCCCTCGCAGCCGTGGATGACGATGTTCTGGAGTCCGGAGAGGACGACATCTTCATAGAGGGTGCCGGGCATCAGGCAGATCTCGCCGCCCTGCGCAGGCAGTGCCGCTAGCGCGTCTTTGATTGTTGCGTAGCTGCCGCCGGTGCCGACCGTCGCGGTGCAGCATTCGCAGCAGCCTGAACCTCCGCGAGTGATCTCCGTGCGGCAGTTGGTGGCGTTGGTGACTTTGCTCGATGCGTCAATGGTGACGATCGAGAGTGCCGCACGGTGATGATGCTGGCCGCGCGGCGGGGCGTTGGACAGTGGGTCGAGCAGGCCGGTGGAGGTGCGTGCCGAGAAGTTCCAGTAGTCCATCGGGAGATAAACGCCGGTAGCCGGCATCTTCGTGAAGGTAACGATGATGCCATTCTCGAGGATGACGCTTGATCCGTCGCTAGGTACGGGGATGCCGGTGACTCCGTTTGCGACGCCCCCAGAGACGGCATCGAGATCGACGACTAACGTGGAGCCATCACCCTGGTACACCTTGCCGGACTGATCCCAGCGAATGATTCGGGTGTAGGCATCGGAGGCGTTGGGCAGTGTGGAGAGCGTGGTGGTGAGGGTGATGGTAATGCCAGCCGGATCGACCGAGTCGATCTGGTAGAGCCTTCCGGGCTGGCAGAGCTTGTCGTTGGTCTCGCTGGTGATTTCGATCCAGTTGCCAGGGGAGAAGCCCAGCACCTGGTCGCGACCGAGGCTGGCCACCGTAAGCACACTGGCCGGATTGCCGGCTGTGTTCGAACCGCTCGCAACGCTCGATACGGTTGTCTGGACAGAGGCGTTCTCGCGCGACCACTTAAAGAATGCACCGCCGCCGCCAGCCTTTCCTGGGTTGTGAATCTCGACGCGGTAGAACTGGTTTTCGACCCCCGTGTAGCCGCTGCCAGTGGAGAGGCAGCAGGGACCCGATGTTCCGCTGGTGACGGTTCCGTTACTCAGTTGGCCGCTGGAGACGGGATTCGATAGCACCGCAGTGGCGCACGTGAGGCCCTCGACGGATGGCTGGAAGTCGACGCGCCACATGGTCTTCAGTCGTCCTGTGGTGTCGACGCCGATGGCCGCGTCGATGAGGTTCGGGTCTTCGATCGAGGTGACCGGTTGCTGCCACACATCGAGGTAAAACAGATAATCTCCGGCGGCGGTCGGTAGTTTGGCGCCGGGGTAGTAGGGCTGGCTTGTGAAGTCGACGGGATTGGCGTCGGTGGGGGGTGGAGGCTGAGGGCTGCCGGACATCTCGGCCAGCGCGGGATCCCAAAAGGCTTTGGTGGAATCGCCGTGGTTCTCGACCAGAATGCCATCGACGTACATGCGTCCGCGACCGATGGTGACGGAGGTCTTAGACGCCGTCGGGTTGATCTGAAAGGCGAAGGGCGTGCTGGCGGGATAGACTGCCGCACCGAGCGCGTCGAGCGTGCTGGCCTGCACGCGACGCTGCTGCTGGGATAGCCACTCGTTCCAGTCGGCGTCAGTCTGGACTCGGCCTTGCTCCATCACAACGCCCGAGTAGTCAGTGAAAGGATTGAAGGTGATGCGGCTGTTATCGAAGCTCACGGCGGACTCCTCATCGTTCCTGTTGCTGGGAAGATTTCGTGCAGACTAACTGTTGTAGATCAAACCGGCGTTGAGGCTGAGAGGGAGATACTCCTGCAGGCGCCGGATGAGATCGGTCTCTCGCAGGGGTGCAAGCAGGAAGTGGAAGGCTCCCATCTCGCCGCCGTCGTCGGCTCCGCGGCGGATGGAGTTCACAGTGCACGCCCACAGCTTGAGGTATGCGGGCTGGCCATAGTGAGTAGTCGAGAAGACGGGCGCAGCGGAAGCCAGTGCCTGTTCGACGCACTCGAAGCGGCGTGGTGTGACGGCTTTGTATGGAAGAAAACTGAAGCGCACGCAGCCGGTCTGGAGGCGGTCGGCGACCAGACCCGGAGATGCGGCATCAGAGACCGCCCATACAATTGAGTTCGAGACCAGCCTGAGTACTGCGGTGTGGACCTTGCCGACTACCGTGCAGCCGATCAGCGTGAGCGGCGCGCCGCCTCGTGTTCCGCTGGTTGCTCCATATGCTGAGAGCGTGCGATCTGTGCCGTCGAGGATGCAGTTCGTAAGGCTGACAGACGCTGTGACTACCGCATTTATGGGGCCGAGGATCGAGAGGGAGCCAATGACCCCGGTGCCGGCCGCTTCCGTCACGATGGTCGGCTGGTTGGTTTGCATCGGCTGGATGGCCGTATCGGTGGGGCCGGATGGAGCGAGCGTCCAGCCAGGAACCAGCGTGGTGTGGATGAGGCTCAGCGTGCCAAGAAGATTGTCGTTGCCAGACCGCTCCCGTGGGACATGGATCAGCGCGACGGGACCACCTCCGGCCGGCACCATCGCGGAAGCTGCGGCGATAAGGATGCCGTTGAGTATCAGGGTGCTCCCGGTGTCGCCTGTGACGGAGAGTTCGCCGTTGAGCAGGAGGGTGGGACGGAATAAATTTTGTGCGCGTAACTCTAGCGTGCAGTTCGCGGGGATGTCGACGTTGAGAGGGCCGGAGGCGGCGAGCGTAACGCTGGAGGTGATCTCCAGTGCGGCTGATCCCTGCGTGCCAAGTTGGCTGGCGACGAAGGTGAGGGCGGCTTGCAGATCGTGATAGCGCGGGGTCGAGTCGGTGTCCGGGTAGGGGAAGATCCACGCCGGATCATGCACGACGAAGGTGTCGCGGCGCTCGTACTCGCCGCTGCCCATGGGGCCGTTGAAGCCGTAGTGGTACGAGGCGGTAAGCGGTGGCGGAGTAGCTCCAACGGCATTCGGCGGCAATGCGACGCGGCCGAGTTCCGGGTCGATTAGTGCGGCGTAAGGGACGCCGGGTGCAGGGACGTTGAGCCACGAGCCATCGGTGCCGGAGAGGTTGGCGACTTGAATCTGATAGGGGTTCAGCAGTTGTAGCGCGCCGCCATGAGTAACGTACAGAGCGAGGCTTGAACCTTCACCGTAGTAGGCGGAGCCAACACCGCGCTGCAGATCTGCGCAGAGGGCCAGGCGGGAGAGGGCGTCGGGAACGTTGACCGGCGTCGCGGCCTCTTCGATGCTTTCGCCCTGCGAGGTGGCCCGATGGAAGAGTGGCATATCGACCCCCAGCGTACCGAGCCGGTAGCAGGAGGCCCCGTTGGTTGAGGCCGCCGCGGTCGGCGTGCCCAGCGTGATGCCATACGCGCTGAGCGACCAAAGATTGATGCCGATGTTTTGCAGATTGGGCCGCGCCAGGCCTGGTGCTGCGACATTGCGCACATCGATCTTGCGCGTGAGCTTGCTGAAGCCGGAGTCTTCATAAAAACGAGCCTGCCAGCCGCGCACGCTGGGCGTATAGATGCTGTGCGAGCGGACGTGTTTGACGTACTGCGTTGCGCAGAGCAGTTTGAAGTATTCGCCCGCCCGCGCACCCCAACCCGTGACATCACGGGCCAGTTGTTCGAGCACCAGCACGGTGCCTTTGCGGCGGCGCAGCGAGATAGTCCCGGCAACCTCGGTGCGTGGGTTGTCCACCGCAGGTGTGATGCCATGGATGGACTGGTAGCCAATCAGGTCCCCAATGTATGGGATGACCCAGGGGGCGCAGGTCTCGATGAACTGGTCGTCGTAGAGCTGGTCGAGGTCTTCGGCCATGACGGCGAGCTGTTCGCCTATAACCATCAGCAGCGATTCGAGCGGGCCGCGCCTGGACTTTGCCTGTAACTCAGCGAGGGTCGCTTGCTGGTCGCTCGTCAACGCTGTCGTCGTAGTCTCGAGTGTGGTCAGTTGCGTCTGCTCGGCGGCGGTGAGCAGCGTCATCGTTGCGGCAATCTGTGCGTCGCGCAGACGGTAGACGGCAGGGACGAGCTGGAAGAGATCGAAGCTCATGCCATCACCTCCAATACGACGGCTTTGGGATTGGGATCGAGCACGATGATTTCGGCCGGGTCAGGCAGTGCGCCGCTGGCGGCCATCGGAATGTACGGACAGATGCGGTTGCGATCGAAGTGGGGGCGATGGATTTTTTTGGTTTGTGCGATCCAGTTGTTCCAGGCGGAGACCGAGAAGGCTGCGCCGCCGAGATCGCCGGCGGCGCTGGTTGCGATCGCTTTGACCTGTGTGACGTTGACTGCGACGACTCCGCTAACGCCCTGTAGTAACGCTGCTATCTCGTCGCTTGACACTCCCTGGCCGAAGGTGCGATTGGCAAAGCTGTAAGTACTGGTAAGCAGGGTGAGGATTGCGGCGTTGACTGCATCGGGATCGTACGCTAGGTCGTACGCAATCGAGGCGGAGAGGCGAAAGACGGTCTCGTAGAAGCTCTGTGCGTGGATAGCGATGTTGGGTGTGCCGTAGCTGCGTAGCGCGTTGACTAGGTTGGTGAGGGTCTGGCTGCCCGTGAGTGAGGCTCCATTGGCTCCGGCAACAGTGAGGAAGACGCCTCGGTTGATGCCATTGGGAATCCACAGGGCGTAGGCCTTCGCGATGCCGGCGAAGGTGGACGCGAAGTTCTGGTAGTCGGTGATGGAGACGGCGCGGCCAAGCGTCTGCACGCTGAGCGGCGCGTACCTGCGGATACCGTCGACCGTCTGCGGATCCTGCCCGCCGGTGGCGGGTGAGGGATTCGTGACGCCGCTGACGCCGACTGGACGATCGACCAGTGTGGTGATCGAACCTCCGGCGACATTACCCGCTGCGCCATTGCCGACGCGGTAGTTGGCGATGAAGTTGTTCTGTCCGGTGGGCAGCGTCGCTCCTTCATCGCCATCGCCAAACTCCACCACGGCGGTGCCGCTCGTCAGGTTGATGACCTCGAAGACCTGCGCGCTCGACGGCTGCGCATACAGCGTCGGTTCCTCCGTCCACGCGGCTCCGTTGACCGTCACTTCGAGCGTGCTGAGGCTTCCGCTGGGGGTTGCGGCCTGGATGTAGGTGAGCGGCTTCTGTTTCAAGGTGAACTTCTGGTTGAGCGTGGCTGCTGAGCCGCTGCCGAGTATCTCTGTGACCGATGCGCCTCCCGTGGCCGCGCCAACGTTGGCGTTCACACAGGTCATGGTTCGGTCGTAGCAGTTGAGCAACGGACGCTTGAGCACGATGCGGGTTCGGGCGAAGGGCTTGGACTCAATCTGTACCGAGGCGACGAGTGCGAACTCCTGAGCTACTGGATCATTGGCAGAGGCGAGCGTGAGGGTGAACTGATTGAGCGCGGCGCTGACCGTGCCGGAGCGGCCGCTTGAATCGGCGACGAACAAGGTCAGGTTCTCAGAGCTATTCGACCAACCCGGAATGGCGTCGCCTTTCTTGTGCAGGGTAGGTGGTTGTAGCAGCGTGAGAATATCGCCGGGCGCGATGGAGAGCGGCGTGGTGGTGTCGTCGGGCGTGAAAGTAAGCGTGGTCACGCCGGCGTTGACGGCGATCTTCTGACGCTTACCGATGATGGCGACGGCGGTGATACCGACGAGATCCTGCCGGACCACTGCAAGATCGAGGTAGGTTCCATGGAGTCCGTGGTCGAGTGGTTCCTCGTCGATCGTAAGTTCTTCGCTCTGCGTCAGTGCCGCGGTTGAGCGAGGGATCTCGTTGTAGAACTCGAGCAGGGAGATAATGTTGTTGGTGCCAGCAGTAGACGTGCCCTTCGCCGCCTGGATGCGGGTGATCTTGGAGTTGAGACCGTAGTCCGTGCGCGTGGTGGAAGAGGCGGAGGCGATCGAGAAGAGATGTACCCAGCCAGCGGGCGTGCGTGAGCTCTCGCCATCCTGATTGATGAGCACGAGCCATCCGCCCGGAACCACCTTCGGATAGACGTTGTCGAGATCGATCACCAGTTCGGCCCCGAGCATTTTGCCAGTGATGCGGTCCTTGCCGAATACCCACTCCGGCGTGCTGTCGACCAGGCCGCCGAGCGCCGTGATGGCGTCCTTGCTCAGCAGCGCCGGGTTGATGGCGTTGTAGCCGAAGATCGCTGCCTTCTGTCGCAAAGCGAAAAACTTTGGGGCCTGTGCAGCGGCTCTGGTGTGATGGCTGCCCAGCGGCTCGAGCCACGTGATCAGGGTGCGCCGGTTGACGGTGTCCGGCACTACGGTTGAGACGATGCGCACGTCCCACTGCTGGCTGGCGGAGTCATTCATCCGCTCTTCCCCTACGACGAGGAACGCATCGCCGGGGTTAAGCTGTGTGGATGTCCCGGCGAGATAGACGCTGGTCTTCTCGTTGATTGGCTGCCACGGTTCCCCTGTCTGCACGGGCAGTGCGTTCCAGTCAGGCTTGGCCAGAATCGGCCCTGATGTCTCGAAGGATTGCGGCGTCTGACCCTGTGCGGGGACGCTCTGCACGGTCGTGCCAGTGGGGATAGTGATAGCCTGCGTTGTAGGGTCCGTCGGCAGGCCAGGCGCGGAGGACAATATGAATGCGAGATAGGTCGAGGCAGAAACGCCGGGCGACGGACGGTAGCCGATCAGATGGCTAAGCTGCGTCAGCGAGTCGAGCTGCGTGGCGGTGCGCAGGTAGCTCTCATTGGCTAGCCGCTCCTGGTAGAAGGTGAGGATGTCCAGCATCACGGAACTCGCGTCCAGCAACGCGATGCTGTAGTCGTCGTCCGCGCGGGTCTTCAGGCTGGCGAGGGCCGGGTAGTCCGAGCTCGAGAGACGCGCCAGCATTGACGCCTTGAACGTTGACCAGATGCCCGTGCGGTAGGCAATGGCGGACAGACCAGGAGGGTTGACTTCGCTGCCGGGCGTCTGCACGCTGATGCCGGAGCAACAGTTGCAGGTGCATCCGGTTCCGGGTTGCAGATTTTTCTGGCGGCTCATGAGCTAGAGACCTCCTTGCATGTGCAGCTTCAGCTGACCGTGATTGGGCAGGCTTAGATCGTTGGCCAGGCGCGCAACCTGAAACGCGTTCATGGGGATAAAGCCCTGCTGGATATAGCGCTTGCTGTTCTGCCCCTGCGGCTCGAACACCTTGGCCTTAACCGTCTGCACCCCGGCGACGGCGCGGGCTGCCTGGTAGATGGGGCTGAGGTAGACCGGCTGGCCGAGGATGAAGTTCTGCGCGGCGAATAGGGCCGGCTGCCCGGAGGGTAGCGTGCCGCTGCCCAGCGCCCTCAGTAGTGCTTTTTCGACGTCGATCTTGAAGTAGCCGGGAGCGACGCAGATCTCCAGCTCGATGAGCAGAGAAACATACTGCGGAGCCTTGATGTATACGTCTTCGCCAGCCAGGCGATACGCATTGACTTTCTTGTAGAGACTTTTCAGTACGGGTTCAGTGAGTGCCGCGTTGCCATTGGGCTCGGCGGTGATGAAGACGGTGTACCAGCTGCCTGTCCAGCGCGGGGTGGCTGCTGCGCCTTCGATCTGCGGATTCCGCTCGACCACGTTGACGTAGTCGGTCATCGTGATGGCGCGCTCCTGGGTCAGAAACGCCTGTGGGGCCCGACGGCAGATCTGAGCGTTTGTCTCGGGATCGATGCCGCCGGTGGCGGGCAGCGGATTGGTGCAGCCAGAGACCAGCGAATCGGCCAGCGCACCGCCTGCGAAATTGACCAGGGTATCGGCGCCGACATTGCCCGGTGTTCCGTTGCCAATGCGGTAACTTGCGGTGAAGGCCGTGCCCTGGTCGGGTATCTCACCATTGGTGCCGTCGCCGAAGCGCAGCGTGGCGGAGCCATCCGTATCGACCTCCATCACAAATTCAGTGTCGTCGGGGGCGGATCCGAGCAGGTCCGGTTGAACCGTCCACCGGGTGGTGATACCGTCAAGCGTTCCTTCGAGGTGGATGACAGGAACCGCTGCAGCGGCGTCGAAGCTCATCAGGTCGCAGGCGGAAAGGCTTGGGTTGGGGCCTTCCTCGAAGCTCTTGACCGTGATCAGGTCGGAGGTCGACGCGATGGTCTCGGAGATTGTGGCGAGCGAGAGGTTGTTGAACTGTTCGACGATGACCGGAAAGGTGACGCCGTTAGCGCCGCCTCGCGGCGAGTAGACCAGCAACAGGTTGAAGATGTCGGGCTTTTGCAGTTGACCTTGCGCGACCACACCGAACAACGGGGGCCACGTGCCCGGAGGTGTGGTCGCAAGCTGTAGAAATGGATTGCTCGAGGCGTCGGTCACCTCGACCGTCCCCGTAGTGGGCAGCATCGTGGGCGCTGGCGAATACGCCGCAGGTGGGGCAGCAGGCGGGGCGTACGCGGCAGCTACGGTGATGAGGCGCGAAGTTTTTAGCACCGTGCCGACGAAGTTCGGGGCGGCGGTCTCGAAGGAGAGGCCGGTGAAGCGTTCGAGCACCGGCGGAGCAGGCACACCGGGTGGGGCGAAGACGACCTCGACATTGAACTCTGCGGGATTCCCTGCGTTGACGCTGACGATGACGCCGAAGTACTGCGGCCACTTGCGCGGCGTATCCGGCGCGACCATCAGCGTGGTCAAGCCGTTGCTGTCGCTCAGGCTCGCGAAGCCGTTGGATTTGAGCGGTACCGCTGAGGTGGTCGAGGGGCTTCCGGCGAGCGTAAGCGGAACAGCCTGTGTGATTGGTCTGTCGGGAAGCTGTGGGCGGTAGCGGATGGGCAGAGCCTGATGTCCCGTCGGGTCGCAACGATCGGCGGCGGCGTCGAGCGGAAGGTAGAGCGTAGGGCCAGGCACGACCGGTAGTTGCGTGTCGCGCATCGAGAGCCCATGGTCGGCAAGCACGATGTTCCCCAGGGCCACGCTGACGTTCTCGACCACCTGCATCTTGCCCGAGGTATCGACGAACTTCGTTGAGACGCAGACGGGGAAGGGAAGCGCGTCGGCAGGCGACCACTGAATCTCGGTGACCGGCTGCGGCTTCTGCGCGGCAGAGGTGATAGGTTTGCCGTGAACGTCGAAGAGCGGATCGACCAGTGGGTCGCCTTTATCATCCTCCGTCGCAACTGCGGTCAGACGCACGGCGCACCGATGACGGATGTCGGCGTCACCCGCCAAGCCTGTCTGCGAGCCTCTCTCTTCCTGAAAGACGAGCACGTCACCCACCTGCAGATTGGCGAGATGACGCTTGAGCGTGGCTCGGGTGGCTCCGCCGGGAAGGCAGCAGTTGCCGTCGCCCCAAGTGTAGAAGTGCATGCGGTTGTGCTCATGAAAAAGGACAGCATCCTGCATGGGCTCGAAGCCAACTACACCGGCGATCTGCGCGGCTGACTCCATATTTTTGCCTGCCTCGAGCGTCCTGGGCATTCCCGGGGCACTCGTATAAAAGCGGGTCTGCTTACGATCGAGGAAGACCGGCGTGCCGTGCGGTTCAGAGACTCGCACATGTACCCACACGCGGGCGTTCGATCCGTCATGCACGCGGTAGTCGACCAGCCGAGCATGACGCCGGAGGGAGATACGGCTGCGCGCGGTCAGCAGGTACGCCTCGGTGGTGACGGCGTCCTGACGATAGCTGAGTTGATCGCCTGCATAGGCCACCAACTCCGTCATCATGACGCCGATGTCTGCCTCGCTGGTCGCGTCCCAGTTCGGCAGCAGTTGGTTCAGGCGGTCGAGCATGACCTGGCGGAAGGAGAGGTAGTCCTTGGCCAGGTAGTTGATCGGCGGTGGCTGCTGCCGCCGCGGTGGGCAGTCGGCCGGCGTGGGCTTGCAGTCGAACTCGGGGCCGCACTCCACTTTGAAGGTGAAGACAATTTCGGAAAGTTGAGGGTCGAACGTGTGCAGTGGCTCGGGCGCGCCGAAGCCGTCTGCTGCTACGGCTGAGGCGTCTTCGATGAGGCGCAGGGTGTAGGACGAGAAATCACCGTACTCGTTCGTGCG
The DNA here is from genome assembly GCA_021778845.1 of Acidobacteriota bacterium. Lineage (GTDB taxonomy): Bacteria > Acidobacteriota > Terriglobia > Terriglobales > Acidobacteriaceae > Granulicella. Next base: position 33,102 of record JAJYBU010000026.1, on the reverse strand, counting down.
AACGACCAGAACTTTCTTCGGCTCGGGCAGGTTCTGGAAGAACGTAATCTCCGCTCCGGTGACCTGTATAGGCACTGGGTCGGCGCGGCTGATCCACTGGGCCGTGACGTCGGTGATGCTTTCGCCGCCCTGGATAAGGACGTTCGCGATGGTCAGGTCGGTCGGTGCTTCCTTCAGGCAATGAATCAGCAGCGTGCGCTGGCGCAGGCTGGCGATGGGGCTCGCCTGGTCGAGCAGCTCAAGGTAGTCGATGCCGTTGACCGCACCGGCCAAAGGATTGCCGAGGATTGCGTTTTTCCGGTTCTCTTCGCAGCAGGAAAAGATCATCCGTTGCCTCCGTAGACGAAAGTCTGCACCTGCGAGACACCGGTGTTAAGCGGCGTGTACGTGACGCTCACGGTTAGGGTCGAGTCCTCGGCCGAGGCAACCACGGACTGCACCTTGATGTATCCGCTAAGCCACTTTTGCAGCGCACCCTGAACGGTGAACTGCGTCGCTGCCGCCATCTCCATGGAGTTGGGTGCGAAGGTGAGCTGCTGCAGCCCGCTGCCGAAGTCGGGCAGGTTGACCCGCTCGCCGGGCGTGGTGAAGAGCACCTGCTCGACCAACTCGCGCACGTAATCCGCAAGGGGATCCTGGGTGCGTCCACAACCATCGAATTGAAAAGGAAAGTTTACGTTCATGGCGGGCTCCGTGTTAAGTGGCCGTGACGAGCATCTGCGCGGAGATCGGCAACATGGGGGTTCCAGTGGGAGTACAGACGGAGATCCCCGTCAGCAGAGCGAGCGGCTGGCCGTTCGATGTCACCTGCACCGAGCCCGCGACCATCACGCCGGTGATGCAGGGTCCATTGCCGGCTGGCGGCACGAAGGCGCAGCCGGCGATCGCCCAGGGGCCAGCGATAGTCACCGCGGGCATTCCGGAGAGCATCACCTGCGGGCTCGGTACGGTAGGTGTCGCTACGCCACCGTGTGCACAGGTGAGGACTGCGCCTACATGAAGTACGGGGCCTGGCATCTGCGTCTCTCCTTTCGCTTGCGGGTTACGGGCCGACGACCACGAGCGCGGTCTCGTTGAGCGCGATGATGGGCGCGGTTATGTAGATTCCGGTTGCATTGATCACTATGGTCGATGCGCCGGACTTGAGGACGATGCCTCCCGTCAACGGTGTGGGAGCAGCGTCGCTGAGCGCCAGCGTCGTCTCCAGTGTGGTCTGGAGAACAATGTTCTGCCCCGGCGGAATGGCCGGCGGAATCAGCGCGAGCGCGGGAACATCTGCTGCAGTGCCCCAGAAGCCGCCCGTCCAGATGGGATAGTTTGGATCACCCTGCTCGAACTCCATCCACACCTGCGAGCCTATCGGTGGCACCATGAACGCGCCTGCCTGTATGCCCGCGCACGGCACGCAGGGCAGCGCCCAACTGGACGGGATCAGGCCCAGCACGTCCGGCACCTGCGCTACGATGCGGCCCGTCTGCATCGGATCGATGTTGTTCACCACCAGGCCTCGATACTTGCCGTAAAACTTCTTCGGTCCCTGGATTGATGATTCGTCGCTCATAGATTCACCGTGTTCACTGTGGACACCAGGCCGTTGCGGGTCAGCGTAAAGTCCTGCTTGTACTCTCCGCGTTTAATCTTGTGGGTTACGCTCTTGACGTAGTAGAGGCCATCAAACGCAGGCCCCGCGCCGCGCAGTCCCACCAGTTGCCGCGCGTTCAGCACGCCGCCGTAGCGTGTTACATCGAGCCCGCCTGTACAGGTAACGACTTCCGAGCTTTCAGCGCCTGCCGCCAGTCCCATCATGATGGCCTGGGGGATCGACAGCTTCGATGCATCGTTGCGGTAGGAGACCAGATCCGGCGGCAGCAGGTTGGTCGGAATCGGAGGCACCGCGCCCAGCGGTGGCTGTAGCGGGTCGATGGGCGGAATGGGGATTGGGATACTGAGCCCAATCTGCTGCACGTAGGTGTAGACCAGCGGGATGCGGCACTTGTCCTGGTCGAAGCTGAAATGCAGGCTCTCCACGTTGCTATATGCGTCCATGTCGCCCGCGAGCGCAGGCTGTATCGGCCCGATCTTTACCTGCGGTCCCCAGTAGGCGGTGTTGGTTCCCGCCACTGGACCGGCAGAAATATAAAAAACGTAGCCTACCTCATCTGCAAGTTGCCGGATGTATTCGAGGTCCGTGCCCTGCTGCGATGGGATGTTGAGAATCGGCAGCGAGACGTCGAAGAGCAGGCTGGGGATAATGATCGGAAGGATGCCGAAGAGCGCGTACTTCGCGATGATCAGAGCGATGCGTGCCTCGCGCGGGCACGCCGGGAAGGGGAAGCCGCTCCACACCGACTGATCCATCAGCGCGGTCAGATCGCTGCCAGTCAGCTTCAGCGCCCAGTTCGCTCCCTGGTCGCCGGGCGTGATCTGGTTCTTCGTAATGACCCCATCGATCAGAACGTTGGCCACGCCGTTCACCGTGGCCACCAGGATGCAGCGCATGAACAGAATCGGCCGGCCGCCCGTGAGCAGGAAGAGAAGCTGCAGCGGCGACTGCTTGTCGATCATGAACGTCAACTCGAAACCACTCGCGCCCACGTCGACGATATGTACCTCGACCGACGAGAGGCAATCCAGCACGTTCGACGGCACCGGCGTGGCGATCACCGGTCCCATCATCAGCGTGAGTTGGACGCTATCGAGCAATCTGGCCTCCCGGAATGCCTTGCGGAGTGGTGATGCGGATGACCGCGCCGGGTATGGCGACAAGATCGTCAGGTGAGTTCCCTCCGTTGGCATCGCACAGCAGCCACGCCATCAGCGGATCGCCCAGAAACTTCGCGGCGATCAAATCCAGCCGGTCGTTCTGCTGCACGGTGTACTGGTTGATGGTTGCGTAGTTGGGCGCGCCCGGTTGCGGCACAATTCGGCGGACGAGGTACGGGACCATCGCACCGTCCGGGGCGGTGTACTGCTGCACGCTGAAGCCGTGGTAGCGGCTGTCCGGCGGGAACGTCACGGCGGGAACGATGCCTAGGTTCAACATCTGTGTGAGCGGATATCTCAGCATTTAATTCCCCAGTCCCAGCGTCGTCAGCGCCGCGGAGGTCGCCTTCGATGCGAGCGCCTCCTTGTTGGTCAGGTAGGACATGAACATGCGTCCACCCGGATGGTTGAAGCCGAGGTCGTCCACGCTGAGCACGCGCATGCCCAGGCTCACCTTGGCGCGGATCGGATTGAGGTTTGGATCGAAGGCCTCTTCGGTGATGCTGAACTCGGTGAGCCGCACCGGTACCACACGGCTTGCGCTCCACACAAAGAGCGTCAGCGGCTGTTCGAGCGGGATGATCTCGAGCGTTCCGGCCTGTGCCATGGCGTCATCGGCCAGCAGCGTTTCGACCGTTGGGTTGACCAGCATCTCTAACTGCGCCAGTTGCGGATGCAGCCCGTATTGCACCGTCAGCGGGTTTTGCGATGGGAACTCGAGTTGATCGGTGGCATCGAGTTCGGCCTCGACCTTGATGGTCTCGATAGCGGGGCCGCGCAGCCGCAGCACATCGACGCGGGTGCCATCGGAGGTGCCCGGCAGCGCCTGAATCTGCAGACTGCGCGAAAGCGAATCGGGGTTGTACTGCAGCGAGATCACCATCAACACCACCGACGTGTCGGGGTCCATCGTGACAATCCCGCCTTTCAGCAAACGCGGCGACAGCGGTGTTGCGGATGCTCCCATGGATCTCCTACCTCTTACGAATCTCTGCCTACGGCGTGCTGGCTCCGGTTCCGGACGAAGAGCCTGAAGTCGGCGGAGGCGACTTCATCATGGTCCAGCCCCTCTTGGGCAGGCGCTCGAAGCCCAGGTCTCCCAATGCCTTTCGTACCGCCACCGCATCCGGGCCCGTTCCCTCGGTGATAATCTGCCGGGTCTTCTTGTTAATCTCAGCTTTCAACTCCGTGGGTGTCAGCTTTTGCGGCTTCTTAATCGATGCGACTGCTTGGTCGAATATGTTCTTTAGCTCGACCACCTCGCTGAAGCGCTTCGTCAGGATTGCGCTTGGCTCCGTCGCGATGGAGACCTGTGGATGCTCACCCCGGTTGCTGCGAAGCTCGCGCGGGTCGATCCCCAGCCCTTTGGAAGTGCGGTTGGTGTGAGGATCGAGCAGCTGCCGATTGTACGGGTCGAGAGCACGGGCTACAGCTCGCTGCGGCTTGATGTCAGGAGCGCCAACGGGTAGTACCTCATCGATGTCAAATGTCAGTGCGCGATCCAACACAAAATTCTTCTCGCCCGATTGGATCTTCTCCTGACGTTCTTTGCCGACTCCCAACTTCATCTCATCGAGTTGAGCATCGACCGCTCGGGCGTCGGTTCGACGCTGGTGTTCCTGCTCCTTCCATTGTTCCTTGGTCGTTGCCCTGTCGGTACCGCCTGCATGCGGGCCTTGCGCTTCGGAGATCGCATTGCCGCGAATTGCCTCGAGCGTACGAATCAGCGCAGCCGCCTTCTTGGCAGCGCCGTAGGGATCGGTCGTTCGTTGTGCCTGGATGTTCGCATTGATCTTCTTCAGCTTGGGATTCGCTTCGAGTTCCTTCGCGAATTCAACCTGAATGACCGGGCAAGGGCCGGTACTGCATCTACCCACACCCTGTTCGGTGACGGCTGCATCATGACCGTCACCTGCGGGCGCCTTGGCTTCTGCTTCTTCTTTGTTGATGCTTGGTGCGGTCTCATTGCCTGCGCCTGCCTGCTGCTTCTCTTTAACCTGTTCCGTAACCTTCTCCAGCGCCTTTTCCTGCGGCGACGGCGCAACGGCGTCTGCCGCCTGCGGAGTGCCATCCGCAGCCTTGGAACCGTGCTTTGCGTCTGCAGGCTGAACCGGAGTTGTCTCCTGCTTCGCTGCTTTACGTGCCGTCGCCTGCTCGCTCCCCGCATGCCCCTCGGCGATCAGGAAGGACGTCGCGGCGTTCTGCAAGCCGGCCAGAACAGCATCGGTGTTGCTCTGTCCCTGTAGCTTGGCGTCAACGATTCCAACGCCGGTATTAACAGCGACCGCGGAGACCTTGCCTCCAGAGCGTCCGAGCTTCGCGACCGGCACGCCCAGCGCTCCGCCCAGGCACCCCGTCAGCGCTGCGCGAACCTTTGGGTCGACCACAGGTTTCGGGCCATCCTGCGCCGACGTTGTCTTCTGCTCTTCCCCAGGAAGAATACGGTCGAGCAGTTCGGCGGTGATCTCGCCCGACACGTTCACTCCAGCCTCCGTGAGGCAGCGCCTTGCCACCCCCTGTACCAGAGGCCGTGCGAGTTGTGTACCCTTGGAAGCTGCCTGCAGCGAGCTGCCCACGCCCGCCGTGAATCCTGTAACGGCTCCCTCTTTGAAGCCCTTCTTGGTGTCTGCCCAGGCCGCTTTGGTATCCACTTTCCCGTTCACCAGCAGGCTGCCGCCGGCCGTGCTGCCACCGCGCAACGCAGCTCCGCCTGTGCCCGTCACCAGGGCCGTCCCCGTAGCCGTTAGCCCCGTAGCCGTCATTCCTGTCGCTCCGGTTGTTGCGACAGCCCCGGCGATGACCGGAGCCGCTGCCGCCGCTCCCGCCGCCAGTGCAATCGCAAACGAGACATCTCGCACCGTCTCAAGGTTCTGTACCACGCCCTCCGCCCCGCCAATGGTGGCGCGCACGTAGGCGTTCCACGTCGCCATGTCCTCCTTGTACTCTGCGTCAGCGAGCGACAGCAGCCGGGCGGCGGCTGCCAGGTCGCCGCGATCGCAGGCCGCCAGGCCCTGCTCTACGGCGCTCTTCGGATTGCCCCACATCCCGATGTACGGCGGCGTTACGCCTGCCTTGATGTCGGACGCGATCCCAATCAAGGCCCTCGGCTTCTTGACCACGTCCCACAGACTTTCCACGCCGCCCTGATACTCGGCCAGCGTATCGGTCTGGATCTTGCGCCCATAGTCTGCCGCGCTGCGAACCCCCTCCAGCGTATTGCGCAGGCGGCGGATCGCTGTCTGCTTGTACTGCGCGAACTGCTCGTGAGTAAGCTTCCTGATGCCGTCGGGAAACTTCACCTCGATCAAGTCCTCGGCCGCCGCGGCATCTCGCGCAAGGCCGATTCCGGAGGCTTTGCGCACCGTCAACACAGAGTTGCCATGCTCAATGCTGTGAGCGCTACTCTGCGCGTCGGCCTCCAGACTGGCGTCGCCAGGAGCCGCTCCACCACGCGACTGTTGCACCACATGCGCCAGTTCGTGCGCCAGCAGCCGCCGCCCGCTGTGCGAGTCCGGTGCATAGCGCCCCTTGTTGAAGACGATCTTGTTTCCCACCGTGTACGCATTCGCCGAGACCGCTCGCGCGGAACTTGCTGCCGCATCGTCATGGAAGATGCGTACGCTGCTGAAGTCGTGCCCAAACCGCGACTCCATGAAGCAGCGCGTGGATTGGCCCAGCGGACTGCCTGCGCCGCGCAGCACATCGTGCACCACCGGCGGTGCCATCAGATGCGATCTTCCACCCGCTGCATCACGCTGCAGCATCTCTCCCGTCTTCTTCTTGCACTCTTCGCACGTCCCACCGCACGCGCATTCGCGCTGCAGCGGCGCAGCATTTCCAATCTTCGACAACGACCACTCTGGCCGCGCACTCGTGCCCCCGACCACCACTCGCGAGACCCGTTCGGCCTCCTGCTCATACCTGTCGCCTGGCCGGTTGATGGGCAGCGGCTTCAGCCCGATTCTCACCGGCGCTGTGGCTTTGACGTCGTGTGCGAGGCCTGCGGTGCTCATGGTTTGCCCTCTTTCACGTGGGGGCATGATGTGATAATCGATCGACCCAGGCTGCCGCCGAAGCTTCTCGCTCCCGCGAGCCCCGGTTCCAACGTCCTTTGGCCCAGCCGCACAACCGGCGTTCGGCGCGACCGCCCTATCGAGGCCCGAGTGGCCGGGTCGGCCAATGCGCGGGCCATCTCCGTCTTCAGTCCGTCCACAAGCGCATGCTGATCCAGCGGATCGATCCCGCGCAGCACCAGTCGTTCGATGTGCAACGTCACACGCCGCTCGCTCATACCCACCCCCTGATCTCCATGTCGGCCAGCGGACGTTCCGCCTTCTCAACCTCCATGCGCGTGGCCTGGAGCACATGCGCCATGGCGATGGAAACGTCTTCCTCAGCCGCCAGAAATGCCGCATTCAGCGCGATGTTGCGTATGCTGCCGCCCGGGACATTCAGCCTCGCCAGCCGCTCCGGGTCGAGCGCTTCGGTCGGGGTTTGTTCCGGAAATACCCGGCGCCAAATGGCCTTGCGCTGTCTGACGTCCGGAGAAGGGAAGTCGACCTGGAAGCGCAGCCGTCGCTGGAATGCCTTGTCCAGCGACGATTTCATATTCGTCGTCAGGATCGCGATGCCCTGAAACGTCTCCATGCGTTGCAGCAGATAGCCAACCTCGATGTTGGCGTAACGATCGTGACTGTCCTTCACCTCAGCGCGCTTGCCAAAGAGCGCATCGGCCTCATCGAACAGCAGTACCGAGCCGCCGGTTTCGGCTGCATCGAAGACCTGCTTCAGGTTCCGTTCCGTCTCGCCGATGTACTTGCTCACCACGGCAGACAGGTCGATGCGATAGAGGTCGAGATCCAGTTCGGCGGCCAGTACCTCAGCCGCCAGCGTCTTGCCGGTTCCGCTCGGTCCGGCGAAGAGTACGCTCAGGCCCAGCCCGCGCCGTCCGCGGTCAGCAAAGCCCCATTGCTCGTATACCCGCATCCGATTGCGCGACTGCGCCGCCACCTGGAGTAGCGTCTGCTTCTGCAACTCCGGCAGGACCAGATCGTCCCAGCGCGCCGAGGGTACGATGCGCTCGGCCAGCGCCTCCAACCGCGGCCGTGCGACGGCCCGGCAGGCATAGGCCAGTTCGCGCTTGCTCGAAGACCGTTGCCGAGCCCCTGTTCCTATCCGCAGGATCGTCTCCGCGCTGAGCCTGAACTGCTCCGCAAGGTAGTCAATGGCATGGTGGCTGCGTCCGGGTTCAACTCCGAGCGCTGCGCACCACATCTCGCGCTGTCCGCGTGGATCCGCCTTGTTCACCTCGTGCTGCTCCACCGCGCGATGCAGTCGCAGCGGGTCGCGGGTGGCGATCACGAGCGGCCCCGGCAGCCGTTCGGCCAACTGGTGCGCTGCGGCGCAGGGCGTCTCGCCTTCCCACTGCAGCAGCAGCATCGCCGGCAGCAATACGGTCTCGCGCGCCCACAGGACGGCGAACTGATCCAGTTCTGCTCCCGGCCCCGGCGTGTCTTCGGCGTGCAGCACATACAGTGTCCGCCCCGTCCGCTCAGCCACCGCTGCGGCGATCGCCTCATGCGCCTGCGGGTCGTCGCCGAAGAGATGAATTGCGGTGTCGGCGGCCCTGTCTGCGACGATCGCCGCCAGTGTCTCGCCCGCCAGTCGCCAGTGGTCTTCATACAACCAGGCGGCTTGTTCGCGGTGGCGCAGAATAGGTTCCAGCCGCTGGTCCAGTTGGTTGACGCCAGCAAGATAGTGCAGTATGCGCTCGTCGATGCGCAGCGGTGCAGACGTCAAGCCATGGCGAATGTCGATCTCGATCAGCCGTTCGATGCGCAGCGGACTGCCCGGCGCCAGCGCGCCCCAATGCGCCTCCGGCAACATAGCCATGGCCAGTGCGAAGGTCACTCCGCTGCCCTGTGAGCGGCCGGATAGTTCCGCACAACGTTCGGCCAGCGCAGACTCCATCTCCACGCCCGCGCACAGCAGCAACAGTTCACGCTCAAATCGGCTCAGCTTGAATATCCCGGTTAGTTCGTCGATCGCAGTCGGGCGTTCTCCCGCTTCGGCGGTGCACTCCAATAGGTCCTCCGTTTCGCTGGAGAGTTCGACGTGAAGATCACTCAGGCGCCGTTGCAGCGCGGCAAACTCTCGCACCAGTGCAGCCTGATTGCGTTCCGTCCATGCGCTCATAGCGTCACCCATGGTCCCTTGAAGACGGGTGGAAAGACCGTCATGTCGACGGCGATCTGGCTGGTTACGCCATCCAACTGCAACCGCGCCAGCAGTGGCGTTGCTGCGGGCAGGCCCGTATCGAACTGGAAGGTCAGCGATGACGTAACACTGCCCGGGAAGAATTGCGCCGATGCGCTCTTGCTCACCAGCGGCGTCGCTGTAGTGCTGAGCGCCAGCGTCGCGCTCTGGCCTGCGAAGACCGGCGGAACGATGCCAGTAATCGTAACCGCAGTCAGCATTGTTCCCGTCACAGGTGCTGACGCGGCAGTCTGGGTAGGAATCGTTGGCGAGATCGCGAAGGGCAGCGCATTGGTGGTCTGTTCCACCAGCTTTCCAGTTGGATCGACGAACTGCACCGTCAGGTCGTAGACGCCCGCCGGATACGGACTGCCCCCCTCGGGCGGCAGCGTAAATCCAAGGCCGCCGCCCACCTCCGGCGCTAGCGCTGCGAAGATCTGAATGCCATAGCGCTGGCTGGTGATCGAGACCCGCGCCGCCCCGGTCAGGTTCTCGCCCGTGACGGTCACCAGATCGCCCGGCAGCGCGGCAGTCTGGTTTGCCTTGTAGCCGATCGCTGCAATCTGCGACGTCTTCATCGATTGCGGTGCGAAGACCCGTTGCAGCACCGGCAGCGCCAGGCTGGAGGGTAATTGCGGCTCCAGCAGCAGCACCGAAACCTCAAACGGAAAGGTGGGACGGTAGTCGGCCTTCAGCGCCGTCCATAACCACGCCATCTCCTCACGCCCCAGAGTCTCCGGCACGATCTTGATCATCTCGATCTGGTTGGCCACGCCGGTCGACGCAATAAACGGTGTGAGCGGATTGGATGGATAGATTGCCGGAGGTCCCACCAGTTTAGCCACCGCGTCACCGATGGCCTGGCGTGTAATCACCGGGTTCTCATGCAGCATCATCAACGCATAGCCCAGCAACGCCTCCGCCTGCCAGTCGTCCGATCCGTAAGCCGTCAGCAGGTAATGCAGGTTCAGGGCCAGCGGCGGGCTGGACACGCGTCGCGTCCCATCGGCGCTCATCGACGCCAGATCGCTGTTTCGCCAGGCCGTATTGTGCGTGACCTGATGCAGAAAGAGGTTTACCTGGTTCTCAACGTCGGACGTGCCAAAACCGTTCTGAACCTGGTCCGGCGCGCTGCAACTCACCGTCACGATATGTGCGGCGAAGCCCGGCGCGTTGGTGTACGCATTCACCAGGTAGTACTGTAGCGTTGCAGTAACCGCCGCGATGGCCAGCGCGTTACTCATCGTGACCGCCGATCGCGGCCCTGGAGATACTCCTCAAGCGAGGGGCCGCGCCGCGCCGGGGCTGGATGCGCCGCCTGCTGCGGCACGGCAATCACCTCGACGCGGCCGATGTGAATCTGGATATCGTCGCCACCGGAACGCACGGGCGACGGAGTCTGCGGCTGGGCTACAGGTGGTCGTGCAAACGTTCGCACCGGACCCGCACTGGGATGTCTCAGCCGCGTGTTGCGGAGTTCTCTATCAGCCTCATTCCTACTCGCAATGCCCGCCTGCGAATCGGTACGATGTTCGACGAACGGTTGCGCTGCAATCAACACGTTCGCTTCGGCGGGTTGTTCCATTCTGCGCGCCGGAGATTCTGTGCGCCCGGAGCGTTCCTCACCCTGCGAAGCAAAGACGAAATCCTCTGCGGCGGATACCAGCAGCGGACTGTGACGCGGCTCTTCAGGCATCGGCGCGGCGAGTGGTTCGACGGCTGCACTGCGCCCGGCTGTCTCTTCCACTCCAGACTCGCTGGGCGAAATCGCTGGGCGGGCCTCGCGAACGATCGGCGAAGGCAGATGCCTGATGTCGGGCGAAGCTGCTCGTGAAACGATCGTCGTTGCGACCTCCTCCATCGCCTCCTCGGGCTGTCTCGTGTATCGCCCCCCAACCAGCGGCTGCACCCGGCGCTTGGGGCGCATGGCGCTCGTGGCCAGGCGTTGCAGATAGCCGCTCATGCCGTCACCATATCCAGATAGAGCTGGCGCCGTGCCGAACTCATGCTCAAAATCTCTGCCTCGCTCCATCCATAAGCCGAGGCCAGCCAATGCACATCGGCCACCAGGCGCTTTACGTAGGCTTCAAGCTCCGCCCACAGAAACGTCGGCAGATCCACACTCTCTTCAAACTGCGCGCCGCAGTTGGGACAATCGAAGCTCAACCGTATCTCAGCCAGCGGATCGGCCGCAGCTAGCTGCTCTCCCACGGATTCCATCTCTTGTTCGCTCAGGTCGCCATCGCCGATTCTCCGCAATAGCAGCCGCACCGCGCTCGATACGTCGGTCTCGTGCACCAGTGCGGCAAGGTCACGACTGGTGGGCAACCGAAACGTCCGCCCACCTGCCTCCACCGCCCCCTCCGGATTCGGATCCGCGCTCTCCGCCAGCGCCCGCACATCCAGCCCGAACTCCAGCTTTTCCGCACACTGTGGACACTCCGTCCAGCCGCGTGGCGCATCCCCGAACCAGCGGCAGCGCAGTTGCGCCAGCGCCCGGTTGCGCCGTCCCAGGGGCCAGTCTGCAACGCGTTCTGTCGTCTCCGGGAAGCCGGCCTCGACAGCCAGCACGCCCTGATCCAGCGGATGCATCGTACGTCCGGTTTCCCACAGTGCTAGAAGTTCGGTCTGGGTTGGCATACGCATCGCCTTAGGTTGCAAAGGAGCTCAGCGTCGGCTCCGCCGGTTCGGCCACGCTGGTGTCGCGCTCCCAGCCCTCGGTCTCCAGCTTGATGTGTTCGATTGCGATCGCATTGGCATTGGCATCCAGGTCCGGCATCGCCTGGTACTCCGACACCCAGCAGCGATAGATCTTGTACGCCATCACCAGTTGTCCGGCCTCGTTGTAGAACTCCAGATAGATGTTCTTGCGGAAGTTTGCCAGCGATACCTCCGACCCCAGCCCTGAGCCGTAGTTCCACACCAGCCCGGCCCAGTCATGAAATTCCTTGTTCTGGGTCAGCCCGCGTTCCAGCGTCAACGCGTCGTACTTCTGCCTTCCAGGCGATTTGTGTGCGGTCGAGGGATCGCCGCCGCTGCGGTGTTCAACTACTTCCGTTGTCCGCTTCAGGCTGCTCACCTTGCTGACCGCGGCTACGTATACGCCATCCCACTTCAGGCGGAATTTGAAGTTCTTGTAGGGGTCCAGGCGCGTCGGATTTACTGGGAAAAGGGCCATCGTATCTCTCCTTGTTATGCCTACGAAGCTGCGCGTGCGATTCGGTTAGCTGTTGGCCATCTGCGTAATCTGGATGACGACGAACTCCGCTGGGTACAGCGGCGCAAAACCTACCGTGATGTTGACGATGCCCTGCGCGATGCTGAAGTCCGGATTGTTCTCCGAGTCGCACTTGACGAAGTACGCCTGCTGCGGCGTCGTGCCCGCGAACGCGCCGCGCAGGAACAGATCCTGCAGGAAAGTTCCAATACTCAGCCTCACCTGTCCCCACAGCGGCTCCGCGTTGGGCTCGAAGACCACCCACTGCGTGCCCTCGTACAGGCTCGACTCGATGTACATCGCTAACCTGCGAATCGGAATGAACTTCCACTGCGACCCGGCCGCATCGGACCCGTCTAGCGTGCGTGCTCCCCAGATGACGTTGCCATAGGTCCTGAACTGACGCAGGCAATTCACCGCCACCGGGTTCAACAGCCCGTTGTCGGCATCGTTCAGCACCGTCTGTAGGCCCAGCGCACCGGAGAGATTCGCGCCGATGCCTGCCGGGGCCTTCCACACTCCTCGATCGGCGTCAGTCGCCGCGAAAGCTCCCGCCACGAAGCCACACGGCGGATACAGCGCCGGCCGGAAACCCGACTGCGGGTCTGGCGCCGAGATCCACGGGTAATAGAACGCGCCGTAGCTGGGATAGAGGGTCGAGTATTTGACGCTTCCAGCATCGCTCGGCCCCTGATTCTCCAGTGTCGTCTTGCTGGCGTTCTGCGCCGCGTCGAGAATCAGGAACGCGCGGTTGTCGTGGCAGAACTGCAACAGGCTCGGTGACCCGCCTGTCACCACTGCGCTGTCGTTCTCCCCAGGCACGCACAATAGATTGAAGATGGGAACGTTTGCCAGTACCTGGAAGCCCGTCGTCGGCACCTCCAGCGCAGTCTCAAAGGGAGTGGTGTTCGGTACCAGAACGTTCCCATCCGCTCCTGTCTTCGCGCCGGTTCCGCCGTTCAATGCCGTCGAACCCGCGGCCTGGACGACCACGGCGGGGTTCGCGGTCGAATTGAATGTGGCTGTACTGGTCACTCCGGTCCACGCGGAATTGTCGGCCACGCCCGAGATCGGACCCAGCAACATATCTCCGGCTCCATCGAGCCCCAGAAACGTGGCTGTCGAACTCGTGCTCGCCTGCTTCACCGTCTCGCCGGTATCGAACGCCGGACCAGCTGCCACAGCGCCAGCAACTACGTAGAACGGCAGAAAGTTCGGCGGCGTGATACTGCCCGGCGCGGTGAACGAGATATAGGTTGAATCATTGTTGATGGTGGTGACCGCGAAGTTCGGGCTCGTGCTCAACACTGACAGGTTGGTGTAGCTCTCCAGCACCTGCTTGGTCGAAGTGTTCGTGATCTTCATGTTGAAGGTCAGGTCGGTTGAGGTCGCGTTGGGCGTCACGTTGTATATCTGCACCGAGATCCCATTGGCCCACGCCCCTGGATTGCTCGCATACAGATGTAGTCCGCCGATGACACTGCTGGCGGTCCCCGCAGTCGGATCGACCAGCCGCACAATATACGCCTGCGAACCTCCGTTGCCGAAGAATTGATACACCGCGTACCCCAGCAGGTTGCCCGGGATCAGTCCACCGAAGAGCAGTTGGTACTGCGCCCAACTCTCCACCATCGTCGCCGTTCCGACCGGACCCTGATTGGTCCACCCGACGAAAGCCGCAATCGACGTAGCGACACCGGTGATGGTGTGCTGACCGCTCGAAATCTCTTCTATGTACACGCCTGGATATGTGTAAGCGCCCATCTCTGCCTTCCTCCACGCCTTCTCGCCGGAGTGCAACTCCGGGATTCGTTGAGATACAAAGCCGCGATCTCCGCAACCAGTCGTCTGGCGGTCAGGAGTCTCTGAACTCAAAGTGAGAACGGTCTGAATGCCGTTGAACTAAACGCTACAAATTCAACCAGGGAGCGGGTACAGAGCCCCAACTATCACGTGAATCTGAACAGCATCTACAACGAACTATCTAGCCAGAGAGGATGGGGCTGATACAATGTTCAATCTCCATCGACAATAATATCTGGTAGAGGTAAAACATTTTAATCGAACTTTGAAATCTGTCAACTGTATTTTTGAAGAATTTTATCCATACGCGCAAACTGTCGGTGGCTGCGCTCATAGAACACTCTCGCCTCCATCGGCCAATGGAGCGGAATGAAACCAAAAACTTCTTACCGTAACCTTCCTCGCGGAATGACTCAGACGGACAGCCTGCATCGCTGATCCGTCAGAATTCTTCCAGTTGTTGCGCTGGTCGAGAGCTTCAACCCCTCCAAGTGGGAGTGCTTGAAGCACGCTATATGTCTATCGAAGTGCATGAGCAAGGAGTTCTACAGCAACCTTCACCATCCAACCCCTCCCAACGCGTAAAGTAAAGGCGTGCACGCCAGCGACTCCAAACTGATCTTCATCACCCTCCTGGTCGAGCTCGGCGTGGCCGCGGCCGTTGCCAGTTCGCTTGCCCGCTCCACCGTCTTCAAGCGCCTTCTCCTTCTCAAATACCGCACCCCCCGCGAGACCCTCCACCTCGTCGCCTGGATCTGCATCCCCCTCATGCTCGGTGTTCTGGTCCGCGTGCGTGTCCCCAACTTCCTCGCCGCCGACATCTCCTTCCAGGCCACCGCCATCCTCGGCCTGCTCCTCGGCCCCTGGGCCGCCATGATCGGCGCCGCCGCCCTATCCCTCCCCGCCATCGGCCACCACGAATGGTTCGCCCTCCCCGTCAACCTCATCGTCGCAGCCATCTTCGGAGCCTACCGCCGAGTCGCCGGCGAAGAAAACATCTGGACCTTCTCCCCCCTCATCGACCTCAGCCTCTACCGCTGGATTCGCCGCACCGTCACCTGGCCCCACCTCGACCGCCAGATCTTTCTCCTCCTCCTCCTCACCGCGACGCAGTTCGCCACCAGCCTGCTCTCGCATCTCTATCCGCAGCGTTACTTCGCTCTCTACTCCAGCTCCTGGCTCATCGAGCTGGTCATCTGCGCCTGCGCCCCCGTCGTCGTCGGCATTCCCCTGAAAATCTGGAACGCCGTCCGCATCGAGCACAAGCTGGAAGAGCAATCCCGCCTCCTGCTCGAAGCCCGTCTCGACGCCCTGCAACGCCAGATCAACCCCCACTTCCTCTTCAACACCCTCAACTCCATCGCCTCGCTCATCCGCTCCCAGCCCGACCTCGCCCGCGAGATGATCGTCAAGCTCAGCAACATCCTCCGCGTCCTGCTCCGCGACCGCGAGGCCTTCGTCCCCTTGAGCGAAGAGCTCGCCTTCACCGACGACTATCTCGACATCGAAGTCGTCCGCTTCGGCGAAAAACTCCGCGTCGTCAAGGAAATCTCTCCCGACACTCTCGACATCATCGTCCCCAGCATGCTCCTCCAGCCACTCATCGAAAATTCCATCAAGCACGGCCTCGAACCCCGCATTTCCGGCGGCACCATCACCCTCCGCTCCCGCATCGCCGACAACCGTCTGCTCCTCGAAATCGAAGACGACGGCGTCGGCCTCGAACCCGGCGGCCCCATCATCGCTCCCGTCAGCGGCCTCGTCCGCGAGGGCGCTGGCATCGGCATGCGCAACGTCCGCGAGCGCATCCACGTCCTCTACGGCGACGAAGCCAGCGTCGACATCGTCAGCCGCCCCTGCCGCGGCACCCGCGTCAGCCTTCGCATGCCCCTCGCCACCCGCGAAGAGGGCGACGAAATCCTCACCATGCTCGCCGAAACTGTCCGCCAATCGCTCAACACCATCGAATCCCAACGTCAGCGCTTTGCTAAAATGAGGCCGGTGGGCAAGCGCAATGACTAATGAAGAGTCCAATCAATGACTGAATTCGTTGCCATGATCTCCGGCGCCTCCGGCAAGCCCATCCCCGTCGATCGCCGGCCTGCTCTCAACGACCGCCTCCGCCACCGCATCTCCCGCTCAACCCAACGCACCAAGCCATCCAAACAAAGGAACAAAATGACCGAAATTATCTCCATCCATGCCCGCGAAATTCTTGACAGCCGTGGCAACCCAACCGTCGAAGCCGACGTGATTCTCACCGACGGCATCCTTGGCCGCGCCGCCGTCCCCAGCGGTGCCTCCACCGGCGAGCACGAGGCCGTCGAGCTCCGCGACGGCGACAAGGAGCACTATCTCGGCAAGGGCGTCCTCCAGGCCGTCGAAAACGTCGAGTCCGTCCTCGCCCCCGAGCTCACCGGCATGGACGCCAGCAACCAGAAGCTCATCGACGCCACCATGATCGCCATCGACGGCACCGCCAACAAGGGCAACCTCGGTGCCAACGCCATTCTCGCCGTCTCCATGGCCTGTGCCCGCGCCTCGGCCGAAGCCCTCGGCCTGCCGCTCTACCGCTACCTTGGCGGCGTCAGCGCCTGCATCCTCCCCACTCCCATGATGAACATCCTCAACGGCGGCGCGCACGCGGACAACAACGTCGACTTCCAGGAGTTCATGGTCATGCCCGTCGGTGCCGAGAGCTTCGCCGACGCCCTCCGCTGGGGCGCCGAAGTCTTCCACACCCTCAAAGGCGTCCTCAAGAAGAAGGGTTACAACACCGCCGTCGGTGACGAAGGCGGCTTTGCTCCCTCGCTCAAATCCAACGTCGAAGCCATCGAAGTCATCCTCGAAGCCATCACGCTCGCAGGCTACACCCCGGGTGACGACATCGCCATCGCCCTCGACCCTGCCGCCAGCGAGTTCTACAACAAGCAGTCCGGCAAGTACGTCTTCAAAAAGTCCGACAAGAGCGAAAAATCCGCCGAGCAGATGACCGAGTTCTGGGAGAGCTGGATTCGTCAGTACCCCATCATCTCGCTCGAAGACGGCCTGGACGAGAACGACTGGGCCGGCTGGAAGGTCCTCACCGAGCGCCTCGGCGACAAGCTCCAGCTCGTCGGCGACGACCTCTTCGTCACCAACACCAGCATCCTCGAGCGCGGCATCCGCGAAGGCGCAGCCAACTCCATTCTCATCAAGCTCAACCAGATCGGCACCGTCTCCGAGACCCTTGACGCCATCGATCTCGCCCGCCGCAACGGCTACACCAGCATCATCTCGCACCGTTCCGGCGAGACCGAAGACACCTTCATCGCCGACCTGGCCGTAGCCACCGGATCTGGCCAGATCAAGACCGGCTCTGCCTCCCGCACCGATCGCATCGCCAAGTACAACCAGCTCCTCCGCATCGAAGAAGAGCTAGGCCAGACCGCGCGCTACCTCGGTCGCGCCAGCATCAACCGCGCCTGAGGTCGTTCTCAGTTCTCAGTTGTCAGTTCTCAGTAAAACATCTGATCCCACGTCTCGCTTCTGAGACGTGGGTTTCTGTGTCGTCCACCGAAAAATACGCTTGACGTACAGCGTATTCACGGTTACGCTTAGCCATGATCTGCGGTTTTCGCGACAAGCAAACTGCACAATTCAGCGCCGGAAAACGCATCAAGGCTTTTACGAGCTTTGAACGAGCAGCACGCCTTAAACTCGACCGCCTCGAGGCCGCCATCTCGCTCACAGATTTATCCGCTCTGCCCGGTAATCGCTTCGAAGCGTTGAAAGGCGATCGTAGCGGCGAATACAGCATCCGCATCAACGATCAATGGCGAATCTGCTTCACCTGGGTCAAAGGTGACCCCGGTCCGTCTGACGTTCAGATTGTCGATTACCACTAGGAGGGAACCATGGCCTTGATTGCAATTCATCCCGGCGAACACCTACAGGAAGAACTCGAAGCACTCTCCATGAGCGCCGCGGAACTAGCGCGGCAGATCGAGGTCCCTGCCAACCGCATCTCCCAAATTCTCAAGGGCGAGCGCGACATCTCCGCGGACACCGCCATGCGTCTCGGCCACTTCTTCGGTACCTCCGCGCAGTTCTGGCTCAACCTGCAATCCCTCTACGATCTGCGTATCGCCGAACGCCAGAACGGCCGCACCATCAAGATGCTTCCTACCTTGAAGGCAGTCCAGGCCCACACACACATGTAGAGCGTCTGGACGAAGTAAACTTGTACCCATGAGAACGACGCCCCCGGTAATCCTCACCATCCTCGACGGCTGGGGCTACCGCCCCGAGACCCACGGCAACGCCATCGCACTGGCCCGCAAGCCTACCTACGACCGCCTCCTCCGCGAGTACCCCAACACCCTCATCCAGGCCAGCAACCACTTCGTCGGCCTGCCCGACGGACAGATGGGCAACAGCGAAGTCGGCCACCTCAACATCGGCGCCGGCCGCATCGTCCACATGGACATCACGCGCATCGACACCGCCATCGCCTCGGGAGACTTCTTCAAGAATCCCACCCTCCTCAAGGCCGTCGACGTTGCGGCGCAGGGTCACGCCCTCCACCTCATCGGCCTCGTCTCCGACGGCGGCGTCCACTCCCAGCAGCGCCATCTCTACGCTCTGCTCCGCCTCGCCGCGCAGCACAACCTCAAGCGCGTCTATGTCCACGCCTTCCTCGACGGCCGCGACACCCTCCCCACCAACGGCGCCGGCTACCTCCAGGAGCTCCAGCAGAAGTTCGCCGAGTACGGCGTCGGCCAACTCGCCAGCGTCAGTGGCCGTTACTACGCCATGGACCGTGACTACCGTTGGGAGAAGGAACTCAAGGCCTTCCGCGCCATGGTCACCGGCGACCCCGAGGCAGGGAAGTTCCACGACCCTCACGCCCGCGTCCTCGAGAGCTACAACAACAACATCACCGACGAGTTTGTCGAGCCTTTCACCTGCGTCGACGCCAACAACAAACCCATCGGCTTAATCGCAGAAGGCGACGCCGTCATCTGCTTCAACTACCGCGCCGACCGCGTCCGCCAGATCACCCGCGTCCTCACCCGCAAGAGCCGCCTCAACGCAGACGCCGGCATGAGCCTTCCCAGGGCCGCCGAACTCAACGCCGAGATTCCCCTCCACACCCTCCCCTCCAACCTGCACTACGTGATGATGACCCAGTACGACCCCAAGTTTTCGCTCCCCATGGTCATCCCGCCTGAGAGCATGGACAACCTGCTCGCCAACGTCATGGCCGTCGCCAACCTCCGCAACCTCCGCGTGGCTGAGACCGAGAAGTACGCCCACGTCACCTACTTCTTCAACGGTGGCATCGAGAAGCCCTTCGCCGGCGAAGACCGTCAACTCATTCAGTCGAAGAAAGTGGCCACCTACGACCTCGCCCCTGAGATGTCCGCTGAGGGCATCGCCGACGTCGTCGTCAAATCCATCACCGACACCGCCTTCGACGTCATCATCGTCAACTTCGCCAACGCCGACATGGTCGGTCACTCCGGCAAGCTCGAACCCACCATCCGCGCCGTCGAAACCGTCGACGCCCAGTTGTCCCGCATCTATCAGGCCGTCAAACAACACAACGCAAACTGGATCATCACCGCCGACCACGGCAACGCTGAAACCATGATCGACCCCGCCACCGGAGGCCCCCACACCTCCCACACCACCAACCCCGTCCCCTTCATCCTCGTCACCGATCAGGGGAACAAGATTGGCGCCCGCGACGGAGGATCGCTCCGCGACATATCCCCCACCATCCTAAACCTGCTCAACCTGGAACTCCCCAAACAAATGACCGGCGGCGACCTCCGTATCCCCACCCCTGATCTACGCTGACAGTCAGCCTTTACTTTTGTCGTTGCCCTTGCTTTTCTGGTTGTCATTCCGCAGCGCAGCGGAGGAATCTGCTTCTCGCCCGCACCATGTTGCGCGGACAACCGAAAACCGTGCTGAGAGTGTCGAATTGCAGCCCAGGATTGCGTTGAGCCCTACGCCAATTACACATCGCGGCGGCCTTCGAGGGCGCGGGTCATGGTCACTTCGTCGGCGTATTCGATGTCACTTCCTGCTGGAACTCCTGTCGCTATCCTGCTTATTCTCAATGACTTATACCGCGCGTGCACCTCGTCCGCGAGGTGCCGTGCGGTCGCTTCACCCTCTACCGTGGGGGAAGTGGCTAGTATCAGCTCCTCCGCTTGCTCTAAACGCTCCCAAAGGTTACCTAAACGCAATTGATCCGGGCTTATACCGTTTACAGGTGAAATTGTTCCATGAAGTACATGATATAAGCCATTGAAACTGCGCGTTTTTTCGATGGAATTAATGTTGGTGGGTTCTTCCACAACGCAGATGATGCGATGGTTTCGAGTAGGGTTCGTGCAATAGGTGCATGGATCTATGTCTGTGATATTGTTGCACTTAGAGCACAAAAGGAGCTGCTGTTTCAGGTGCTGGATCGCGGCGGAGAGCGCATTCGCGTCTTCGTTTGATGCTCTAAGTATATGAAAAGCAAAGCGTTGCGCGGACTTTGTGCCCACGCCGGGAAGCTTGCGAAGCTCGTCGATGAGGCGGGCCATGGGCTCAGCAAAGCGCGTCGCCATGGGCTAAAATCCGGGGAGGCCGAGGCCTCCTAACATACTGGAAGCATTGGATTTTTGAGTGTCATCGGCCTTGCGGGCGGCGGCGTTGACGGCGACCACGATAAGGTCTTCGAGCAGGGTGATGTCGTTGGCGGCTGCGGTGGCCGCAGATGGTGCAATCGTTAGACTTAGCAGCTCTTTTTTGCCGTTCATGCGGGCTTTTACGGCACCGCCACCGGCGTCCGCCTCAACAATCGTTTCGGCGAGGCGCAAGTCCATTGTTTGCTGCATTTCCTGCGCCTGTGCCAGCATCGCCTGCATCTTGTTCATGTCAAATTCCATGTGTTCCTCATAGGCGTATGTGAGTTTGGTGTATGGCTCAACGCAATCTTGGGTTGCAGGATGACACTCTCAACAAAGATCTCGGCGTCAGTCCTTCTCTCGAAGATCGATCACGTTACTGATCTCCGCCGAAAACAGTCGTCGTGCCTCTTGCACCATCGGATGCTTCTCGGCCAGCTCTGCCACCGACCCGCTGACGGCCTGCCGAGGCTTCTTCGGGGCGGATGTAGCAGCGGGGGTGCCGGAGAGAAGCTTGAGGGTCAGCGAGCCGGCGTTGGCTTGGCGGAGGGCTGCCTTGAGGGTGCGCTCGGCGTCGGCGTTGAGGATGACCGGGAGCATCGTCTTGGAGAGGGTGGTGTGGATTTCGAGGGTGTTGCCTTTGAGGGTGACGGTGGAATCCTCGATCTGCTCGGAGGCGGATTGCTGGCCCTTGACGGCGGCGAGGGCGGAGACCATGGCCGATTGCAGTGCGGATGGGTCGTAGGTGGAAGGGGCTTCTGGTTCGGCGGCTGCGGAAAGATCGACGACGAGTTGGGGGCCTGAGAGGATCGGGGCCGGGGAGGTGTCGGAGGCGAGCGCGAGCGAGCCAGCGGTGGCAGTGGATGCACAGGAGGTAAAGCCTGAATCTTGTGCAGGTTTGGGTAAAGAGTTGAAGCTGTTGGTTGATTCAGGAGGGCCGGGGGATGCGGAGAGTGTGGGTGATTCTGTGGGGGTGGTTGGCTCCGAAGGGGCTGGGCCTGCGGTAGGAACTTTGCGGGTGCGGTCGGACTCGAAGGGGGATGGGTGTAGAGCTTGTGGCTGGCTTTGGGCGGCGCGAACAGCAGGTCTCTCCACTGCGTTCGGCAAAGGCGCGGACTCCGGTCGAGATGTCGGACTCTTTGCGGGGCTGGAGCTTAGGCTGCCTGGTTTCGTCGCGGGGGTGGAGGCGGGTTTGGCGCCTAGTTGGCTCAGGAGGTCTTCGATGGGGATGAGGCGTTGGACGTGGACCAGTTTGAGAAGGCCCAGCTCCAGGTGGAAGCGCTGCTCCTGACGGAATCCGAGCTCGTCGAAGGTGCGGAGCATGATGGCGAGAAAGCGGGAGAGGTCTTCTTCAGTGAAGAGTGCGGCGGAACGGGCTGCGCGGTTACGCTCTTCGGGGGAGATCTGGAGCAGGTCAGCAGCGATACCAGTGGCGTCGGCATCGGGGGCGAGGTTTGTGACCTTGGCGACGATGGTGTTGCGGAGGTAGCGGACGAACTGGCGGGCGAGTTGCGGGGCTCCGTTGCCGGCGTCGAGGAGGCGGCCGACGATGGAGAGGACGTCGGCGGAGTTGTTGGCGTGAACGGCTTCCAGGATCTGCTCGTAGGCGACGTTCGAGACCGAGCCCATGAGCTCGCGGACCTGGGTGATCTCGAGGTGCGGGTGGTCACCGACCAGGGGTGCGCTGGCGATGGCCTGATCCATGATGGAGAGTGCGTCGCGCATGGAGCCGTCGCCGGCTTCGGCGAGCAGGGTGAGGGTGGCGTCGTCGACGGTGAGCTCTTCCTTGATGGCAATGGAGCGGAGCTGGCCAACGATGTCGTCAAGCTTGACGGCGTGAAAGCTGAAGTGCTGGCAGCGCGAGCGAATGGTCTGCGGGATGTCCTCGGGCTGGGTGGTGGCGAACATGAAGATGGCCCAGTCGGGCGGCTCTTCGAGGGTCTTGAGGAGGGCGTTCCAGGCGGCGTCGGTGATCTGGTGCGCCTCGTCGAGGATGATGATCTTGTACTTGCTCTTGTTGGTGGGGCGGGTCTGAATCTTGGAGGTGAGAAGGCGGGCGTCGTCGATGCCGCGGTTGGTGGCGGCGTCGATCTCTTCGACGTCGAAGGAAGATGACTCCTCGAAGATGGAGTTTTCCTGGCGCGAGGCGGAGGAGATCTCGCGGCAGTTGACGCAGATGCGGCAAGGCTCATTGGTGGGGCGTTCGGGAGTGCCTACGGGCGTGCTGCAATTGAGGGCTGCTGCGAGGATGCGAGCAATGGTGGTCTTGCCGATGCCGCGATGACCCGAGAAGATGTAGCCGTGTGCAATGCGGCTTTGCGCAAGCGCGTTGAGCAGGGTGCGGGTGACGTGATCCTGCCCGATGACGTCGGAGAAGAGCTGGGGGCGGTACTTGCGGGCTAAGACTTGGTAGGCCATCGACAGGGTTGATTGTAGCGCTCGAGGGTGTGGAGAGGGTCGGTCGGCGGCTCGGAGGCGAGATAATGCGCGCGGGTTGGTGGTGGTAGAGAAGCAGATTCCTCCGCTGCGCTGCGGAATGACAACCAAAAAGGCAAAGGCAAAGGCAAAGGCAAAGGCAGAGGCAACGGCAAAGGCAGAGGCAGAGGCAGAGGCAACGGCAACGGCAGAGGCAACGGCGAAGATCAGGGCAACGACAACGGCAATGGTCGCGACCCAAGGCAACGGCCAATGCGATGTACAGGGTCGAGGGATTTTCTTATTAGGGCTGAGTTACTTTGTTGCGCTGCGGGCCTTTTTGCGGGCGGCTTTGCGGGCCTGGCGTTTGACTTCGTCTTCCGAGAACATGGTGCCGCGGCAGTGCGGGGCGTTGCAGTAGCAGTCGGCTGTATCGTCGTCGGAGTCGTAGAGGTGGTATTCGTAGACGAGCTCTTCGTTGGCGGCGATGTTGCGGATGGCGCGGATGTAGATGCGGCCACCTTCTTCCTCGGTCTCGCAGTTGGGGTTGCAGGAATGGTTGATGAACATAGCGGTGCCGAAGCCGTCGATGACGTCGGTGGAGCCGCCGAAGCCGAAGAGATAGGTGACGGGGCGGTCGGCGTAACGCTCGTCGGCAAGCTCTTTGGAGATGCGGGGGCCATCGTACTCGAGGACGCGGCGGCCGCGGGGGATGGGGTCGAGGGTGTAACAGCCGGCGGCGTGGATGGACGAGGATCGGATGAGGAGGCGGGGAGTGGCGGTGGTGCGACGTGGCATGGGGTGGAGTGTAGCAGAAGGCAGTGGGTAAGGAGTAGTGAGTAAGGAGTAGTGGGAGTAGTGAAGGAAGGGGGCTATCGCGGCGGGGCGGTGTGTCGTCTAATAGGGGTATGCGGTTGATGCGGGTGTTGGGACGATTGGGTTTGGTGAGTGTCGGGCTGGGGCTGATGCTGGCGGCGCATGCGGCGCGGGCGCAGGGTGGCTGTACGTTTACCGATGAGAAGACGGGTAAGACGGTGTTCTGGCCGGATTGCCAGCCTCCAGATGAGGCGAAGAGTGCTGCGGCGAAGGGTGATACGACCAAGCCCGGGACGGCGGCGCCTGCAACGAATCCTGTAGCTCCTGCGCCCGCGAGCAGCCCGGCGAAGAGCTTTCCGTTCCCGGGGCAGACGCCTGCGGTAACGCCGGGCGCTCCGGGTGCGGCGACGGGACAGAAGGCTGCGGGGAGTTCGGGTGCGGCGGACAAGTTTCCGTTCCCGGAGTCAGACTCGGGGGGGAGTGCCAAGGGCGGCGGTGGCGGGGCGCCAGCGTCTTCGTCGAGTGGCGGGCCGCTGCAGGATGCGGGGAGCTCGGGGAGTAGTTCGAGTGACAACTCGGGGGACGACCCCACGGCTGGACCGCTGGGGGATACGGACCCGGCGGCCAGGGCGGCGGAGGCTCGCAGGGCGGCGCGGAAGAAGAAGGGAATTGACTTCCACCAGACGATGGACCAGCGCGAGGCGGAGGATTTGAGGGTGGCGTCGTTCTACCAGACGACGGGCGACTACCGGGGAGCGTATGAGCGGGCTACCGATGCGGTGTCGCTGGCCGATGACGATGCGGCGGCGCATCTGGCTGTGGCCGAGGCGGCGCGGCGGCTGGGTAAGCTGGATGAAGCGGAGAAGGAGTATAAGAAGTGCCTGTCGATGGACCCGGTGCCGAAGGTGCGGAAGGTCGCGGAATCGGCGCTGAAGCAGATGACCGCAGGCTCACTGTAGGGGCAGCTACTTGAAGGGCCGGGTGAGGAAGGCTGGCGGCCCGGTGGGGAGCGGGCGGGGGAGCGGCTTGGTGCGGCCGGTTTTGGCGGGCTTGGACGTGGATTTGGCTGCGGCTTTGGTGCGGGGGGATTTTGAGGACTTGGGATTGGGCGTGTCGTCGGCGGTGGCGGCGGCGATCTCTTCGGTGAGGTCTTCTTCCACGTTGAGGTACTTGCGCAGGTAACGGAGCGGCTCTTCGGAGAGGGCCATCTCGCGGAGGTGGTAGCGCCAGGCGTCGCGGCGGGCGGAGCGGCGGATGTAGGCGCTGCGCTCGACCGTCTTGATGGTGCCGTCGGGGGAGGGGCGCTTGAAGGTCTGGGCTGGGACGCTGAAGGTGATCTCCTCGCCAGCCTTCCAGAAGGCGTTGGCAAAGTCGTGGGAGAAGAGCAGGGCGTAGTAGCGGCGTTGCTGGTCGAGGAGGGTGAGTGCGGCTTCGGCGCTTATCCAGGGGAGGCCGAGGCGGGTGGTGTACCAGCGGCGAAACTCGAAGCCGTTGGCGCGGGCTCGGCCTACAACGATGGTGAGGAGTTCGAGGCGGGTCATGAGGCAGAGGGTAGTGGATAGAGTGTAGCGGAAAAACTACTCGCCGTATTTGGTTTCGTTGCGGATGCGCTCGCGGAGGGCTTCGGCGTCGGGGACGGGGGCGTCGGGGCTGGAGCCCAGGCGGTCGTGGCGGCGCTTCCAGTAACGGAGGAGCAGCAGGACCAGCGCGATGCCGAGCAGGAGGAAGGCGAAGGGGCCGATCCAGGCTACGTCGTCAAAGCCGCCGCGTACGGGTTCGGCCAGGACCGTGGGCCCGTACTTGACGGTGAAGAACTTGAAGATTTCAGCGTCGGAGGCGCCTGCATCCATCTGGGCATGGAGGTCGGCGATCTCTGCGGTGGAGCTGGTGCAGCCGACGTGGTTGCACTCGAGCAGGATCTCGGCGCAGCCGCAGGTGCACATGAGGTCGTGGCCGAGGCGCTCGAAGCGGCTGGAGGGGGAGCTGGCACCGAGCATGGTGAAGGCGACAACGACGACGAGGATGAGTTGGGCGGCGCGCTTATACATGGGGCCCCTCGGGGGCGTTCATGGGAATGGTGCCACGGGTGAGGCCTCCGCCAAGAACCGCATTGGGTAAGAGCGGTTCGGGGACTTCGACGCGGCGGGTGGAGGGTTTTAGCGGAGGGACCAGGGCGATGAAGGTCCCGAAGATCACGATGACGACGCCGACCCAGATCCAGTTCACGAGCGGGTTGATGAAGAACTTGATGATGGGACGGTCGTTGTCCGGGTTGGTGCCCTCGAAGACGACATAGAGGTCGTTCGCCAGGGTGGAGTGAATGGCGACGATGGTGGAGGGTTGGGCGTGATCGGTGTTGACGAAGTAGACGCGGCGCTCAGGGGCGAGGCGGGTGATCTTGCTACCGTTGTGGTAGACGTCGAGGAGCGCGAACTGCGAGTCGTAGTTGGGGTTGGAGTCCTCGGAGTAGCTTTGGCAGACGATCTTGTAGCCATCAAGGCTGATGGAGTCGCCGAAGCTCATCTCGGATTCCTTGGACTGGTTGAAGGCGGAGCCGGCCAGACCGATGAACATGATGACGACGCCGAAGTGGATGAGATAACCGCCGTAACGCCGGGTGTTGCGGCGGGTGAGAAGGACGGTGGACTCGACGAGGTTCTTGCCGGTCTGGGTGCTGACGACGTGTGCGCCGCGAAGGAACTCGGCGAGGATGGCCGTGATGACGCCGACGCCGAGCGAGATGCAGACCAGTGCGTAGATGTTGGAGACGACGGAGCCATCGGCCTGGACGTCGGCGGACCAGGGACGGACGCCTGCGATCATCAGCACGATGGTGGTGACGATAATTGCGATGCAGGGAAGGACGAAGTTGCGGCGGATGGCGCGGAGCGAGGTGGAACGCCACGCCAGCAGCGGGCCGACGCCGGTGAGGAAGAGAAGGAAGAGTCCGATGGGAACGGAGACGCGGTTGTAGAAGGGCGCGCCCATGGTGACCTTCGAGCCTTGAACGAACTCGGAGAGCACGGGGAAGAGGGTTCCCCAGAGAACGGTGAAGCAGGCGGCGAGAAGGACGAGGTTGTTGAAGAGGAAGGAACTCTCGCGGGAGACCAGCGACTCGAGGTGGTTTTCGGCGCGGAGGTGGTCGCGGTTATAGAGGAAGGTGAAGAGGCAGACGGCGAGGACCAGGACCAGGAACCAGACGAACCAGGTGCCAATGGAGCTCTCCGCAAAGGCGTGGACCGAACTGACCAGGCCGGAGCGCGTGAGCAGCGTTCCGAGGATGGTGAGGATGAAGGTGATGAAGATGAGCCAGACGTTCCAGGCCTTCATCATGCCGCGCTTCTCCTGCATCATGACGGAATGGAGGAAAGCAGTGCCGGTGAGCCAGGGCATGAGCGAGGCGTTTTCGACCGGGTCCCAGCCCCAGTAGCCGCCCCAGCCGAGCACAGCGTAAGCCCAATGCATGCCGAGGATGATGCCGCAGGTGAGGAAGAGCCAGGCGACCATGGTCCAGCGGCGGGTGATGGCAATCCACTTCTCACCGGGGTAGCGCATCATGAGGGCGCCGAGAGCGAAGGCGAAGGGGACCGCGAAGCCGACGTAGCCGAGGTAGAGCATGGGCGGGTGAATGACCATCTCGGCGTACTGGAGGAGGGGATTGAGTCCGAAGCCATCTGAGGGCCCGATGCCGCCGGGAACGATGGCGAAGGGCTGCGCGACGAAGACCACGAGGAGAAGGAAGAAGACCTGCACGGCCGAGAGGATGGTGGAGGCGTAGGCGTGGAGGGTGATGTCGGATTTGTGGCGGAGGCGGAGGACGAAGCCGTAGGCGGCGAGGAGCCAGGCCCAGAGCAACAGCGAGCCCTCCTGGCCCGCCCAGATGGAGGAGAACTTGTAGAACCCGGGAAGGGCGATGCTGCTGTGGTGGAGGACGTAGTCGACGGAGAAGTCGTTTGTGAAGAAGGCCCAGATCAGGGCGAAGGCAGCGGACGAGACGGCGATGAAGCTGGCCACGCCGGCGCGGCGGGCGGTCTCACGGATGCGTTCGGGGGCGACAGCCAAGGCTCGGCCGCGAGCGATGGCCCACAGCGAAAGGGTGCCCGCCAGAAGCGTGTAGACGGACAGTACCAGTGCCAGGAGGAGGGAGACGCTGCCGAAGAACGGCATGGGGTGAGACATTCGTGGACACTTCCTTCAGGGACTATTCTCTCAGAATCGAGGCACGCGTGGAGCAGACTGCATGAAATGCCAAACAAGCCCAGTGACAGGATAGGGGTTTAGCAGAGGATAGCCCGTGACTGTCGTCACAAATGGGAGCGTTGAGCGATTCGGGAGCGACTGACGGGAGCGCCCCGATAGAATCGGAGGATGCGTGCGCGCGTCATCGTCAATGCCGACGACTTTGGTCTCACCTGCGGCATCAACCGGGCGATCGCGGAGTTGCATGCGGCCGGGGCACTCCACTCGGCGACGCTGATGGCCAGCGGCGCTGCGTTCGATGATGCGATTCGGATTGCTCATGCGCATCCGACGCTCGGTGTCGGCTGCCATGTGGTGCTGACCGACGGCGTGCCGGTGTCGCCGCCGGAGACGATCCCAACGCTGCTGGGTCGCGATGGCAGGAACTTCCGGCCGTCGTTGCGGGATTTTTTTGTGGCTGCCTTTGCCGGGAGGATCAGCGAAGCCGAGATTGCCCGCGAGGCCACGGCGCAGATCGAGCGCATTCAGCAGCATGGCGTTGCGGTCACGCACCTCGATACACACAAGCACACGCACATTCTTCCTGGGGTGGCGAGGCCGCTGCTGGCGGTGGCGGAACGGGCAGGAATCGCTGCGATCCGCAATCCCTTTGAGCCGCCGTGGAGCATTGCGCTGGGGCGGAGCCCGATGCTCCGGCGGCTGCAACTGCGCAGCCTGCGGCATCTGCGGCCGCGATTTCTGGCGCTGCCGCAGATCCGATCGGGGAGAGTGGTTACGACCGAGGGAACGCTTGGGATCTCGGCTACGGGGCAGCTTAATGCCACGACACTGCGCGCGATGCTCGACGCGATGCCCGACGGGCTGTGGGAGATGGTCTGCCATCCGGGTTACAACGACGGCGACCTTGACGCGATTACGACACGCCTGCGCTCGACGCGCGAGGTGGAACGGTCGGCGCTGCTTGATGCGTTCGCTACGACTTTCACCGAACAATCGCATCTTCCTCGCGCGCAACTCATCAACTACAGAGACGCAGCGGAGGACGTTTCGTCGCGCAGGTAGACTCACCATGATGATCGGTAGAACGGAAACAAGATGAAGATTGGGATTACTTGCTATCCAACTTATGGTGGCTCCGGCGTTGTTGCCACCGAACTTGGCATTGAACTGGCGGTGCGAGGCCATGAGATTCATTTCATTACCTACTCGCAGCCGTTCCGGCTGACCGGGCGAGACGCTAACATCCGCTATCACGAGGTTCCGGTCTCGAACTATCCGCTATTCGAGTACCCACCGTACGACCTGGCTCTTGCGACCCGCATGGCCGAGGTTGCGGAGCTGCACTCGCTCGATCTGCTGCATGTGCACTATGCGATTCCGCACTCGGTGAGTGCGCTGCTGGCGCGGCAGATGCTGGCTGCGCGCGGGCGGCATCTGCCGTTCATCACCACGCTGCACGGTACGGATATTACGCTGGTCGGGCTCGACCGCTCGTACCTGCCCATCACGCGCTTCGGGATTGACGAGTCAGACGGCGTGACGGCGATCTCCTCGCACCTGCGCGAACGCACGCGCGAGAATCTGGGCATCACACGCGAGATTGAGGTCATTCGCAACTTCGTGAACTGCGACTTCTATATTCGCAACCCGGAGTTGGTCGCCCAGCAGCGCCCGCGCTTTGCGAAATCCGACGAGCGACTGCTTGTGCATCTGTCGAACTTCCGGCCGGTGAAGCGCGTGCTCGACGTCATCGAGGTCTTTGCTCGCGTCGCCCGCGTTTTGCCTGCGCGCCTGCTGATGATCGGCGACGGGCCGGACCGGTCGGCGGCGGAGTTTCTCGCTCTGCGCCTGGGGGTCGCCGATCGCGTTGATTTTGTCGGTAAGCAGGAGAACGTCAATGAGCTGCTTCCGCTGGCGGACCTGATGCTCATGCCGAGCGAGATGGAGTCGTTCGGACTCGCTGCGCTGGAGTCGATGGCCTGCCGCGTTCCGGCGGTAGCGACGCGCGTCGGTGGCGTGCCTGAGCTGATCGATGACGGCGTCAATGGGCTGCTGTTTGATGTGGGCGATGTGGACAGCATGGCCGAAGGAGCGATCTCGATCCTCAGCGACCCGGCGCTGCTGGAGCGCATGTCCACAGCCTCGCGCCGCACTGCGCAGGATCACTTTTGCGCCTCGCGGATCATTCCGCTCTATGAGCGCTACTACGAGCGGATCGTCAGTGAGAGCGCCGCCAATCCCCGAAACTAGGCCATCCCATCCACCCCGTGTTACCTGTTAACTGGTGGGTTAACTGCGGGGATGCGTTGCCGCACGAATCCCGTTGCGTACGCGCTTCCGCGCCTATTCTTTTGAGAGGTGCCTTTGCACCCTAGTTTGATAGGAGCCGACCACGATGAAGAAGCTCTCCCTCCCGCTCGCCACCGTCACGCTGGTTCTGCTCACGGGCGCGCCGCTCTTCGCGCAGATGAGCGGGACCTCGCACCCTGAAGAACTGGACGACACGCAGACTGCGCCACCGGCTGACACGTCGCACTATGTGCCTCCATCGCACGCGTCAACCGCCGCAGTCGCGACGCCGACGCAGATACAGACTGCGCCGGTTCTTTATCAGCGCAATCCCGTTGAGGCGACCGCTCCAGTGCAGACCGCAAGAGCCAATCCGATTGATCCGACGCTGGTCGTGACCAACGATGTGAACAGTGGCGTCGTGGTGGATGTGCCGGCGGTTGGGCCCAATGCGTTGCCGATCGGAACCACGCTTAAGGGCACGCTGCAACGGCCGATCTCCACCGAGACCACGGCTGCGGGCACGCGGTTTACGGCTGCGCTCTCAACCGACGTCACCCGCGATGGCGTCGTTCTGCTGCCTGCGGGAAGCCTGATCTATGGCCGCATCACACATATCCACGGCGGCCACGCCATTGGAGGCCCGGCAGCGATTCGCCTGCATCCTGACTCGGTGAGCCTGCCCGATGGCACCACGTATGCGCTGCACGCCGATGTCACCGACCTCGATCACGCGGCATCCCACGTCAATCCTGAAGGCACGATTGTGGGCAACACGCACCCGAAAGAGACGGCTGCCGCGGTGGGACTCACCACTACCGGTGCGGTCGTTGCAGGAGCTGTGATTGGTGGTGGTGTGGGCGCGGTGGTCGGCTTAGGGGTCGGAGCGGGAGTGGCAACAGTCTGGTGGCTGAGACGCGATCGCCAACAGGAACTTTCCACCGGCACGGAGATTATCTTCACCCTCAATACACCGCTGCAATTCAATCCCGCCTCGCACTAGTTCGCGGCGATTTCAAAGATGAAGGCCCTCGATTGCTCGAGGGCCTTTGCCTTTGTCCTGCGCTGCTGGCTACTGTCTGGCTTACCCCATCACCTGCGATAAGAGCCGCTTCCAGTTCTTCTGATTTCGCTTGAAGCTCTTCTTCAGGTCTTCGAGGATTCGCTGGAGGTCGGGATTGTCGGCCATCCCGCGCCACAGCGGATTGATGCTGAACCAAGGGTAGTTCTCGTTGCCGAGGTAGATGGCGCGGCGCAGCCAATGCAGTGCCTCGGACGCATCGCCCTCGACGGCAAAGTAGGTGGCCAGCCGGTAGGCCATCTCGCTATCTGCTTCGGCGGCTGAGAGAGTTTCTTCGAGCACAAACTCCGCCGCGCGCTTGCGGTCGCCCAGTTGCACGTAGCACATGGCAATTGTCGGGAAGACGATGCGCAGGGTTGAATCATCGCGCGTCACCTGCTCGAGCGTCTCAATCGCCTGGGCCAGTTGGCCCTGCCGCATCTGCTGGTATCCCTTTGAGATCCGCAGGAGCGGCTGCCGCGGCTCGAGCGTGAGCCCTTTCTCAATCTCATCGCTCGCGAGTTCCAACTGGTTCTGATATTGGTACACTCGCGCGCGGTGGTTATAGATCACCGCGGCATTGGAGGGGTTCAGGCGCAACGAGGTGTTGAACTGGTCCAGCGCCTCGTCATATAAACCGTCGATGCGCAGCGTGAGCCCAGCCACCAGGTGAACGTTCCAATCATTCGCGGCCTGCTGCAGCAGCCGTTCGATGCCATGCCGCGCGCTCTCTTTTTCACCGCGGCTCAGCAGCATGTAGACGCGATAGAGATTCGCTTCGACCGAGGTGGGGTCGCCCTCGAGCGCCTTATCGAAGGAGCGTCGCGCCTCGAGCACATGCATCTGGCCGCCGAGCCCGTGCCGCGCGTACTGCAACTGCGTAATGCCAAGGCCGGACCATCCCGGTGCATACTTCGGATCGCGCTTGACGACACGCTCGAATAACTCGCGCGCGCGATCGAGTTCGTCGCGGCTTCCGGTCCTGGACATGAAGGACGACAGCAACGCGCGCGCCTGCAGGTACTCCTCCGACACTGCATCGCCGAGCGACGTCACGCTCGCCGGTCCGGGGAGGCCGACCTGCAGGCCGCCGAATCCATGCAACTCCGCGAAGACCTCGTCGCAGATCTCGGTCTGCACGGCGATGAGATCGAAGCTGGCAACACTGATGGCGCCGCCGGTGCGCACGCTCTGGCCGCCTACGTCCAGCAGTTGCCAGTTCAGATCGAAGCCCTTGTCGGAGCGCAGAAAACTTCCGGCGAGCACGAAGTCCACCATCAGCTTACGGCCGACGCTGAGGGGGTCGAGTTGACGCGTGGGAACGTCCATGAGCGCGCTCGACGGGCGCACGATGAGCGAAGGAACTTTGGCGAGCCGGGCTGCCAATGCATCGGCGAGCGCGTAGCCGTAAAACTGGCGCGAGTCGCTGGACTCCAGATTTACAAACGGGAGCACCACAATGTTTGGGCCCTTGGACGCGGTCGTCGCCGTGCTGTCGCGGAACCGCTCGGCGAGCATGGAGAGGATTCCTGTGGAGCGTTTTTCTTCGTCGGGCCGCTCCATGTCCAGGCGCTGCTGCGCGGCCATGTTGATGGCCCCCTCGCCGGGCATCAGCA
>JAJYBU010000004.1 GCA_021778845.1 Acidobacteriota bacterium | reverse complement strand
CCGAAGACGATTACGATCGACGACTCGGAGATTCGCGAGGCGTTGGGTGAGTGCATTGCGACGATCCTGAATGCGATTCGCGTGGCGCTGGAGCGGACGCCGCCGGAGCTCTCGGCGGATATTTCGGATCGCGGCATTGTGCTGACGGGCGGAGGTGCGCTGATCAAGAATCTCGATAAGCGCATTCGAGAGGAGACGGGACTTCCGGTGACGATTGCCGATGATCCGCTGGCGAGCGTGGTGCTGGGAACAGGGAAGATGCTGTCGGATTTCAAGCTGCTGCGCAAGATCTCGATCGACTAACAGAAATATCTGGAAGGGAAAAAGAGCCGCTGCGTGCGGCTCTTTTTTATTGGTGCGGAGATTGTGCGTGAGCCGATCTGTTGCCGAGACGATGGGGTGACGGGCGGTTGAGCTTATGGATGGGACACGAGGGATTGCAACTGCTGTTCCAGTTTGCCGAGGTCCGTCTGGCCTTCAAACTTGGCGCGCACCTCGCCGTTGCGATCGATGAGAAAGGTTACGGGCAGACCGAGGACTCCGCCGTAGAGTTCGCCCAGCGGCGCATCGCCCATGGCGACGGGATAGTTCAAGTGGAGCTTGCTGTAGAGGCTGCGCACGAGAGCCGGGTCATCGTCCATGGAGATGCCGATGATTTGCAGGCCGCGTGGGCCATACTGGTTTTGCCAGGCGACGAAGCGCGGCATTTCAAGCTGGCAGGGAGCGCACCATGTTGCCCAGAAGTTGAGCAAAACGACCTTGCCCCGGTAGGCGTTGAGGTCCAGCTTGCGGTGGTCCAGAGTGGTGCGCACAAACTCGGGAGCCTTCTTGTTGACCAGCGTATCCGCAGCGAGAGCAGGACGTGCGGCGCTGGCTATGAGGCCGATTGCCACGACGACCACGAAGATGAGGCGCAGGGCAAGAGAGAGTCGGGCCGCCTGCGTTGGGTTGCAGGCGGCCGCAAGCTTCGGGGAGGTGGTTTGCTTACTGGGAGGATTCAACCGGATAGCCTTTGTCGACCCAGTCTGTGCCGAAGTTGTTGGCCAGATAGAGGACCTTCACGTTGGTGAAACCCATGGCCTGGAGTTGGTGGAACGCAGGGCCAACGTTGGGGCAGTGATTCCACGGGCAGCAGCCGCAGTAGAGCACGATGAGTTGCTTGTGCGAGACGGAAGCTACTCTGCTCTGCAGGGCCTGGAGGCCGACGGGTTGCGATCCTGGGCCGGTATAAACGGAGCCAGGAATGTGGCTCTCGGCAAAGAGAACGCGCGAGCCTACCTGCAACATCAGCGGCCTGGAAGCGGCTGAGGATTTGAGCATATGAGCCAGAGCTTCAGGCTGAATCAACTGGGCCTGGGGAACCGAGAGGGCGCTCGCATCTCCGGGCGAAGACATGAACTGGGCTTTGCAGGAGGATGCCCCGAAGGCAACAGCAAGGGCCAATGTCGCCAGCCCGAGAGCTGAGCGCAGACGCGGTGTAACGGAATATTTCATCGAATCATCTCCGCCACAAGTCTAATCGAGAATGGCGCATGAAGAGTGACGCGCCGATAAGGAAGAGGCGCGGAGAGAGGCCGATGCATTGAGCTTGCGGGGGCGTTAGTGGCTGCCGACGAGCTTGGCTGCGCGGCTGTAGGAGCCGAGGTTGAAAGCCCTTACGTAGCCGAGTCGCTGCAACTTCTTGCTGGCGACGCCGCTGCGCATTCCGCTCTGGCAATGCAGCAGCAGGACGCAATTCTTATCCTTGACGCGGCGGGGAAGCGCGGTCTCGATGGTGTCGAGCGGAATGTTAATCGCCTTGGGGAGATGGCCGGAGTTGAACTCGGCCTGACTGCGTACGTCAATGACCATCGCTCCGTCTTGCAGAAATGTGGGGACGTCTTTGGCGGCGACCTGACCAGAACGCTTCAGGAGAAAAAAGATAAGGATGACGACGGCAACGATGATGAGAGATGTTGTGGAACTCATGGCTTCAACTTTCGTGAGACGAGTGCAGGTGCTTTGGTCGGGGACAGGTCTCAGCGCAGGGTTCGAAAAGGACTGACTGCGCAGCTATCCTCGGACTGAAATGGCTGCTTCCATTTTAGCGTTTTGCGGAGGGGATTCGGTGCGAAGGGGTCTTCGATGGGGCCGAGGATTGGGTGAAGCGACGCCGATGCGGGTACTGTTTCGGCGTCGCTGACCGTGAGGGCGGCAACCGTCGGCGGTGCGAATGCTCCGCGAGGTCCGCTTGTAGTTTCGATTAGGCGAGAGATTCTGACATAGTCCTCATCTGGATCTCGATGATGCGGGAGCCGGCGGACTGGGTGCAGGCGAGGAGAACAGCCTGGGCGACGTCTTCGGGCTCGAGCATGCCGCTATCGGCAACGCCCTGAACGGTGCGGCCGGCGCCGATGGCAAACTCCGTTTTGACGCCGCCTGGACAGATGACGCCGACCTTGATGCCCTTGGGGCGGAGCTCGCGGTCGAGAGCCTGGGCAAAGCCGACCTGCGCGAACTTGGTGGAGCAGTAGACAGCCTCGCCGGCGAAGCCGTAGAGCCCGGCCATGGAAGAGATCATGAGGATGGTGCCGTGATGCCGCTCGATCATGTGGGGGACGGCGTAACGGGAGAACAGAAAGGTCGTGCGGATGTTGGTGTCGATCATGCGGGTGTAATCGTCGAGCGTGGTGTCGACGAGGTCTTTGTAGATACCCATGCCGATGTTGTTGATCAGGATGTCGAGGGCGCCGTACGACTTGATGGCGGCGTCGACGCAGTCCTTCGCAACCTGTTCTTCGCGGGCATCTCCGGCCATGATGGTGACTGCTGACGCGCCCTTGTCGAGTGCCAGCTTGGCGAGTTCACGCAGGCGGTCTTCACGCCGGGCATTGAGGACGAGGTTTGCGCCTTCTTCCGCGAGCGCGAGTGCCGTGGCCCAGCCGATTCCTGCGCTGGATCCTGTGACGAGGGCGGTCTTACCGATGAGCTTCTGAGCCATGGGTTACTTCTCCTGCTTTGAGGTGGGTGGGTTATGCTTCGAGCCAATTCGTGCGGCATGATCAAACATAACCCAAGCTTCGATCATAGCCTTCTGGCCTCTCCACCCTTCGATGATGCTTGAGGGCGGGAGCGAATGCATTTGGACGAGAACGCTCAAGGCGTGCGACGCAACTTCGCAACCCAACCGCAGAGGATGCTCGGAAGAAGGGACGGACAGGAGGGAATGGTAATGGGGATGCAAGGCGAGGACTTTATGGAGCACCGGATGGGATTTGAACCCATGAATACTGGTTTTGCAGACCAGCGCGTTAGCCACTTCGCCACCGGTGCTCATGGTCCTGCCGCGCTGAGATGTTGCGGCAGAACGTTCTGCGGAAAACTACTGCGGTTGTGCCGTGGTGCGGAGATACGGCTTCACCGTCTTGTAGCCGGGAAAGATCTGGTCGGCTTCCTGGTTTGAGACGGCGCCGGTGATGATGACGTCGTCGCCCTGCTTCCAGTTTGCCGGCGTTGCGACCTTGTGCCTGGCGGTGAGTTGGAGAGAGTCGAGGACGCGAATGATCTCGTCGAAGTTGCGGCCGGTGGTCATGGGGTAGGCCATGTGCAGTTTGATGCGCTTGTCCGGGCCGATGACGAAGACGGTGCGGACGGGTGCGTTGTCGGCGGGAGTGCGGCCTTCGCAACTGTCGCCGTCGTCGCCGGCGAGCATGTCGTAGAGCTTGGCAACCTTCAACTCGGGGTCGCCGATGATGGGGTAGTTGACCTTGTAGCCGCTGACGTCTTCGATGTCCTTCTCCCATTTGCCGTGGCTGTCGACGGGATCGACGGAGAGGCCGATGACTTTGGCACCGCGCTCGGCGAACTGATGTTCGAGGCCGGCGACGGCTCCGAGTTCGGTGGTGCAGACGGGGGTGAAGTCCTTGGGATGCGAGAAGAGAACGGCCCAGTCCTGGCCGATCCACTCATGAAAGCTGACGGTGCCCTGGGTGGTGTCTGCGGTGAAGTCGGGGGCAAGATCGTTGATGCGGAGAGACATGGTGTTTCGTCCTTGTGGAGAGAAGCTTGTACATCGGATCGAACGTTGGTGGGGAGCGTCCGATGATTGATATGTGAGCCTGGAGCGTGTACTGGCTGGGGTCGATGAAATCAGAAGACCCACCCGGCTGAGCCTTGGGTGGGTCTTGATGTTCGCTTCTCGACGCGATGTTATGGTCTCGATTCGCTCATCCGCTCACCCGTGTGGGGCCGCAGCAACAGCAGCGGGAGTCACAGCGACAGAGCTTCGAGTTGGAGACGGTGAGGTGCATGGCGTCGGTTGGAGATGGTTCTGAACTTAGGACCGCCGCGGGCGACCAGCGCCAGCGCGAAAGCAGTTTCGCTTCTCCTGCGGTTATCGATAAGGTACGGTGATGGGTAATTGATGTCAAGGGCGACTTCGCCGAACGCTTGCTTCGATGTAGCGTATCGGCTTGTGCCCGTAGGATGGATGCATGGCACGCACACTGACTTATTCGGTTCTCGATGTCTTTGCAGAACGCCCGTTGGAGGGCAATGCACTGGCTGTCTTTCATGATGCGCGGGGTCTCTCGGATGACGAGATGCAGGCGATTGCGCATGAAACAAATCTCTCGGAGACGACCTTCATTCTGCCCTGCGATGCGGAGACCGAGGCGCGCGAAGGGGTGCGCGTGCGCATCTTTACGACCGGCGAAGAGTTACCGTTTGCAGGGCATCCGACGCTGGGAACGGCAACCTGGCTATACCTGAACCATCCCGCGCTGCGGGGTGCGGAGACGATAACGCTGCGGCTGAATGTGGGGCCGATCACGGTGCGATTCGAGGCTCCCGATGAGGGCGTTCCGGGGGTGCGAGCGACAATGGCGCAGAAGGATGCGGTCTTCGGCGCAACGCATGATCGCGCGGAGGTGGCGCGGGCGATCGGGTTGAGGGTGGAGGATTTGTCTGCGGATTATCCGCCGCAGACGGTGTCGACGGGGGTGCCGTTCTGTATTGTGCTGGTGCGGTCGCTGGAGGCGCTGCAGCGCTTGCAGATTGTCCAGCACGAGGCGCAGGCGTGGATTGCGGGCAATGACGCGCATTTTTTCTACTGCATTGCGGCCCTGCCCGCGGATGGCAAGGGAGGGGCGGATTGGCATGCGCGGATGCAGTTCTATTCGGGGGAGGACCCGGCGACGGGGTCGGCGGCGGGATGCTGCATTGCCTGGTTGGTGAAGAGCGGATTGGCTTTATCTGCGCAACCGGTGGTGATTGAGCAGGGAATTGAGATGCAGCGGCCGAGCCGGATTACGACGCAGGCGAGGCTGGAGGGGGAGAGGGTGCGATCCATTCTCGTTTTGGGACGCACCATTCCTGTTGCAGAAGGACGGCTTTTCCTGCCCTGGAAATAGGGGTTTTCCACAGCAGGAGAACCATAAACACCAACAGGGACAAGCAATGTGCGCGGGCGGTGGAAGCGCCAGTCCAAACTCGTTGCATTTTCGCTAAAAATTCACTGTTGCCACGAGGGATGGGCGTCCGTATGCTCAGCAAATCGTCAACGAATGAATGCTTCGAAGACGCAAGATTTTTCGCCTGATTTACCGACAATCTGAGTGATAGCAAAGGCGCCAACGGGTGCTCTCTGCGCTGCGATGAAACCCTAGCAAGGCCGCGCGCTGTAGAGGGAATCCAAGGGCTGCAACGGCTATTGCGACCTACGATCCAGTTCAACGGGAGAGTCCCGATTTGAGCTGTAGAGGGGCGCTGCTTCCGGGAGGGGATGGGGAGCAGTGGAGAAGGTTTTACACCTTTTCCACTGCGATCCACAACGTCCACAGCAGACGCACGGACTGCGCTTGATGCGTGTCCGGGGCTGTGCCCTCCTATGCCTGAAATGGCTGGCATCGCGGGGAAACGGAAACGCTCAACTCCGAGCGCGGAACGGATGTGCCCTTTGGGGCGCAAACGACCCCGCTCGGCCGCTGGAATCGGAAGCCTCTGTTTCCTCGTAAGTGATTGAACTGATTGAGGAACGCCGCTTAACTGTGAACCCTGGAACGAACTAGCCGGAGACGACCGGCACGGAGAG
The DNA here is from genome assembly GCA_021778845.1 of Acidobacteriota bacterium. Lineage (GTDB taxonomy): Bacteria > Acidobacteriota > Terriglobia > Terriglobales > Acidobacteriaceae > Granulicella. The sequence continues at coordinate 157,066 of JAJYBU010000004.1, read as the reverse complement.
AAATGATGCGCCCTCGCAAGACGATTTTGTGTGTAGAAGACAACGAACAGGTGCTTTCGGTGAGGAAGTTTTTGCTGGAGACGCGGGGCTATCGGGTGGTGGCGATGGGGACGGCGGCGGAGGCGTTGGAGTATTTGCAGGGGGCGGCGCAGGGGTCGGTGGACCTGTTGCTGTCGGATCTGATTTTGCCGCAGATGGACGGTAACGAGTTGATTCGACGGGCGAAACAGTTGCATCCGGGGTTGCCGACGCTGCTGGTTTCGGGGACGGTGACGAGCTTTGACCGGGCGGCTGCGGCGGATGCTTTCCTGCCCAAGGGGGCGAGTACGCCGGCGGAGGTGCTGGACCGGATTCGGATACTGGTGGCGCGGAAGCGGGGGCCGAAGAAGCATGTGCAGTCGGTGGGGGTGCAGGAGGCGTCGGCGCAGGTGGCGATGGCGAGTTAAGCCGGGACGGTGTGAGTTTCAGTGCAGTCTCAGCGCAATGTTGGGTTGCAGTTCGACACTCTCAGCACGGTTTTGGGATGCGCGGGTGGGGAGGGGGCTTCGCGTGGCTGTGCTGAGGTTGTACCACCCCATTCGTGACGACGAGGCCGTCACGAATGGGGCACCAGGCGGATGGGGAGCTTGAATGGGACCTTCGGTGGGGTCTATCGTCTGGGGAGCGGAGGTTCTTCTATGCGCGGACGCCGTGGAGTGGTGTTTCATGCGCTGCTGCTGGGGCTTGGAGGCTGGTTGCTGGCCTGTGGGGGCAGCAATCCTCAGCTTCAATCCATCAGCATCAATCCGGCGACGGCGACCGCGCTGGATTCCGCGAGCGGTGAGGTTCAGTTCGTTGCTACGGGAACGTATACGGACGGTCATACAGTCACGCCGTTGCCGGCTTTCTGGGGCTTCCACGCTCCGTGGGTTGAGATTCCCGATCCGGCGGGCGTCAGCGTGAACAGCCGCGGCGTGGCGCAGTGCACCACGTTCAAGGGAACGATTCCGATCGTTGCTATTGCACCGAAGGATCCGGCGATTCCGTTGAGCGCAATGATGGTGAGTACGGCCGTGGTGAGCGCAACGGCACAGTTGACGTGCAAGTAGGGCTTGCGCGAGTGGGGGTTAGGCTTCGAGGAGGCCGTAGCGGCGCTGCCATTGGTGCTTGAGGCGGGACCAGACGGCGTCGATCTCGGGTCGGGGGATGGCGGGGTCGGGGGCGGCGGCAAAGTGGGCGGCCTCGACGCGGGCGAGTTCGAGGAGGTCGCGATCGCGGGCGAGGTTGGCGACGCGGAGGTCGGGGAGGCCGGCCTGGCGGGTGCCGAAGAACTCGCCGGGGCCGCGCTGCTGGAGGTCGAACTCGGCGAGCTCGAAGCCGTTCTGAGTGCGGACCATGGCGTCGAGGCGAAGCTCGGCTTCGGGGGTGATGGAGGCGCCGGTGAGCAGGACGCAGAAGCTTTTGGCGGCGCCGCGGCCGACGCGCCCGCGGAGTTGGTGGAGCTGGGCGAGGCCGAAGCGCTCGGCGTGTTCGATGACCATGACGGTGGCGTTGGGGACGTCGACGCCGACTTCGATGACGGTGGTGGCGACGAGGACGTCGAGCTCACCGCGCTTGAAGCGGGCCATGGTGACCTCCTTGTCGTCGGCGGACATGCGGCCGTGGAGGAGGCCGAGGCGGAGGCCGGCGAGAGGGCCGGCCTGGAGTTCGGCGTGCATGTCGGTGGCGGAACGGAGTTTGGGGCGTGTGGGGTTGCGTTTGGGGGCGGATTTTGTGGCGGCGCGAAGGGAAGCTGCAGGTCTCTCCGCTGCGTCCGCGAAAAGCGCGGACTTCGGTCGAGATGACAGATTCTGGGTGGGTGCGGACTTCGGTCGAGGTGACAGGTTCTGGGTGGGTGCGGAGTTCGGTCGAGATGACAAGTTTGAAGGAGCTCGGTTTGGTCGAGAGGAGGAAGTTTGGGGGGTGGGATCGGAGAGGGCGGGAGTGTCGGGATCGGTGGCGAAGTCGAGTTCGGGCTGGTCGTCGGGGACGCCTTCGATGATGGGGTAGACGATGTAGGCCTGGCGGCCGGCGGTGACTTGCTTGCGGACGAAGTTCCAGACCTCGGCGGAGCGCTCCTCGGGCATGCGGCGGGTCTGGATGGGCGTGCGGCCGGGAGGGAGCTCGTCGATGACGGAGGCTTCGAGGTCGCCGTAGAGGGTGAGGGCGAGGGTGCGGGGGATGGGTGTGGCCGTCATGACGAGGACGTCGGGGTCGTCCTGCGTGGAGTGGTGCGTGGACGGGGAGGGGCTTTGCGGGCCGATGGGGAGAGACGTTGATGCGCTGCCGGTGTTGGGTTTGCGGGTGAGCTGGAAGCGCTGCTGGACGCCGAAGCGGTGCTGCTCGTCGACGATGACCAGGCCGAGGTTGGCGAAGTCTACGTTGTCTTCGACGAGGGCGTGGGTGCCGATGATGAGGTCGATCTCGCCGCGGAAGAGGCGGGCGCGGGTGTCGCGCTTGGTGCGGTCGTCAAGCGAGCCGGTGAGGAGGGCTATGCGGTAGGGACGCTGAGTGCGGGGCGAGATTTTTTCGCTGAGGAGCTTGCGCGCGGAGAGGTAGTGCTGCGTGGCGAGGATCTCGGTGGGCGCCATGAGAGCGACCTGGTAGCCGTTTTCGATGGCGATGAGCGCGGCCTGGAAGGCGACGATGGTCTTGCCGGAGCCTACGTCGCCCTGGAGGAGACGGCGCATGGGCTGGGAGCGGCGCATGTCGGTGACGATCTCGCCGAGGACGCGCTTTTGGGCCGCTGTGGGCTTGAAGGGAAGGATCTGCTTGAGGGCTTCGCGGACCTGGTCGTTGGTGGTGCAGGCTGTTCCGGAGCGCTCGCGGAGACGGCGGCGCTTGAGTTCGAGGCCAAGCTCGAGGTAGAAGAACTCCTCGAAGATGAGGCGGCGGTGCGCGGGTGTGCGCGCGGACATGAGTTCGGTGATGGAGGTGCCGGCGGGAGGGAAGTGGAGGTCGCGGAGGGCGTCCATGCGGGTGGGGAAGCGGAGGCGCTGGCGGAGAGCGGTGGGGAGGGTGTCGGTGGGGAGTTGGATGTCTTGCGACCCCACCCGTGACGATGGAGCCGTCACGAATGGGGCACCCGGAGGGTGGGTGCCAGAGGAAGAAACTACAGGTCTCTCCGCTGCGTCCGCAGAAAGCGCGGACTTCGGTCGAGATGACAAATTTCTGGGGGGAAAGGTGGAAGGCTCCGGTCGAGATGACGGAGTTTCCTGGAGGGCATCGGATTCGGCGAGGTCGCGGAAGATGGTCCAGATGACGCGGCGGTGCCAGCGGGAGGTGAGCTTGGCGCCCCAGGGAGTTTTGCCGCCGAGGGATTCGTAGACCGGAACGATGCGGCCCATTTCGAGGAGGATGAACTCGGCGTCTTCTTCACCCCGGCGAGCTCCGCTCGTCGGGGACCCCGATTCGCCGGTGGCGTGCTCGTCGGGGAGGATCTCGAAGGTGGGCTGGATCAGCTTGAAGCGGACGGAGCCGGGAGGCGCGTGGAGAGCGTTGCCGCTGCGGCTGCCTTCGAGTTTGCCGTAGAGGGCGATCTTCTGGCCGGGGCGGAACTTGTCCTTGAGGTAGGTGCCGTGGAACCACATGCACTTGACGGTTTCGAGGATGGGCTGGCGGGGATTGAGGAGGCCGGTCATGGTGGGGTCGGTGGAGACCCAGGGTGGGGTGCCGGGGAGAACTGCAGGTCTCTCCGCTGCGTCCGCAAAGTGCGCGGACTCCGGTCGAGATGACAGAGTATTGGGGGCAAAGGACGCGGACTCCGGTCGAGATGACAGAGTTTGGGTGGGGGCGGGAGGGGTGATGCCGACGGTCATCTCGAAGATGGGGCCGGAGCGGGTGCGGAGGAGGGTGGTGCCGCGGACTTCGCCGACGAGGGAGGCCATGTCGCCGGGGTGGTAGAGAGAGAGGGGCTTGGGGTGGAGGCGGTCTTCGTAGCGGAAGGGGAGGTGGTAGAGGAGGTCTTCGATGGTGAGGATGCCGCGGTCGGCGAGGCCGGCGGCGACGCGGTCGCCGATGCGCTTGATGAACCTGACGGGCGTGGAGAGCGAGAGCGGCACGGAATTGATGGTAGCAGCGGGTGGCTGTGACGGTGGCAGGGGAGGTTCAGCGCAAGACGGGGATGGGTGCAGCGGCGCAGGGTGGGCGCGTAGATGAAATAATGAGAGAGTACGCGGGCTGGCAGGTTTTGGTTGAGGCCGGCTGCGAACACCTTTGCGATGGACTCATTCTTTACACGCTTCAAGAATCCGCTGGTGCTGATTGCGATCGTGCTGATGCAGGTGATTGCGCTGGCGATGCAGGTGCAGCGGCCAGCGAAGGAGACTGCGGCGACGGCAAGTGCGCCGGCGGTGGAGAGTGTGGACGCGGCTCCGGATGGGAGGCATGTTTCGCTGCTGCGGCGATGGACGGTGACGGCGCTGACTCCGCTGGAGGACGCGGTGCATACGGTGAGTTTGAAGCTGCGCAATGGGTGGGATGGGTACATCAACCTGCGGGGGACCAGGGAGCAGGATGCGGCGCTGAAGCAGGAGGTGGCGCGGTTGCGGGTGGAAGAGGCGTCGTTTGCCGAGGACGCGGCGCAGGGACGGAGATTGCAGAAGCTGCTGGCGTTCAAGGAGCAGTATGTGACGGCGACGGTGGCGGCGCAGGTGATTGGGACGAGTGGGGCGGAGAGGTCGCATCTGCTGTACCTGGATAAGGGCTCGGAGGACGGACTGAAGCCGGACCAGGCGGTGATTACGCCGGATGGGGTGGTGGGGAAGATTCGCGATGTGTTTCCGCATACGGCACAGTTGCTGCTGATCGATGATGCGTCGTCGGGTGCGGGGGTGATTCTGGCGTCGACACGGATACGCGGGATACTGCGCGGGACGGCGATGGGACAGGTGGAGATTAATAATCTGACGGCGGACTCGCGGATTACGCCGGGAGAGCAGGTGCTGACCTCGGGCGGAGATCTGGTGTTTCCGCGAGGGCTGCCGGTGGGAGTGATCGAGTCGATTGCGCCGGACCCGCTGCACCAGCCGTATACGGCGATCATGATTAAGCCGTGGGCGAATCTGTCGCGGCTGGAAGAGGTGCTGGTGATTACGGGGACGTCGAGTGCGCTGACACCGACGGCGGCGCAGGATGCGGCTGCGGCGGAGGCTACGCAGGAGGCGAACCAGAAGGCTGCGGATTTGATTGCGGAGAAGCTGCCGAGTTTGCACTCGGATGCTGCTGCGGCGGCGGGGACGGCTGCGCCTGCGGGTGGAGTGGTTTCGGATTCGCCGGAGAGCCAGGTGGGAGGCGTGGCGGGGATTCCGAACTCGGGGCTGCCGCGGCCCAAGCCCGCGGTGCGGCCGGATCGGTTTTCGCCGGGTGCGGCGGCGCCGGCGGCGGAGTTGACGCCGGGAGCCGCGGCGGGGAGTGCGGTGCAGAGTCCGACGACGGAGGGGAGCCCGCAGTAGCGAGGGAGACGCAGGGAAGATTGGTAGGAAGGGAAGGGGAAAGGGAAAGGGAAGGGGAAAGGCAACAGCAACAGCAACAGCAAAAGCAAAAGCAAAAGCAAAAGCAAAAGCAAAAGCAAAGGCAACAGCAAAGGCAACAGCAGATCCCTACGGGATGACAACCAAAAAGGCAACAGCAACAGCAAGGGCAAGGGCAAGGGCAAGGGCAAGGGCAAGGGCAACGGCAACGGCCAGAGCCAGAGCAACGGCAACGGTAAGAGCAACTACAGGGGTCCTTCGCTTCGCTCGGGATGACGGAAGTGAAGGGGCAATGCGATTGCGATGAAGAGTGAAGGTTCAGGATGAGGGCGATGGCAGAGCGGAGTTATACATCACGCGAAGAGCTGGATCAGTATGGGTTCCATCCGGGAGTGACCGTGATGGCGCCGCTGGTTTGCCTGCTGCTGCAGGCGCTGCTGCCCAAGACGCTGCCGTGGTTGATTCATATTGACCTGCCGTTGATTGCTACGATTTTTTTTGCGGTGTCGCGACGCAGCCCGATTGCGGGCGCGGTGACCGGTACGCTGATTGGTTTGTTTCAGGATGGGTTGACCAATCATCCGTTTGGCGTGGATGGGATTGCCAAGGGTGTGATTGGATATGTGGCCGCCAGCGTTGGGTTCGCGGTGGATGTCGATAATGTGGTGAACCGCGTGGCGCTGGTGTTTACGCTGAGCCTGGGACAGAGCGGGCTGCTGTATTTGATTGCGCACTGGCTGCTGGGCGATGCGACGTATCGATTGCTGCCGCTCAGCGCGCTGATCTCGGCAGTGGCCAATTGCGTGATTGCGGTTCCGGTGTTTTATCTGCTGGATCAGTTTCGGACGCGGGATTAGAGCAGAGGGTAGAGGATAGAGCGTAGGGGATAGAGGCAGGGTTTCGGAATGGATTTGGACAGCATCGATCGGAAGGAGAAGTTGTCGGCGGCGAAGCTGCATGTGTCGCAGTATGTGGTGGCGGCGGTGATGCTGGTGCTGGGGTGCTGGCTGTGGCGGTTGCAGATTCTGGGGGCGGATACGTATCGCGTGCTGGCGGAACAGAATCGGGTGCGCAAGGTTCCGGTGCTGGCGCCGAGGGGGAAGATCTTCGATCGGTATGGGCGGATATTGGTGGACAACTATCCGTCGGTGACGTGCTATTTGTTGCGCGAGCAGCAGAAGAATCTGGAGGCGGACCTGCCGTTGATTGCGGAGGGGCTGCATCTTCCGCTGGAACAGATTCAGGCGACGCTGCGGCATTTTCAATATGCGCCGAAGTATCAGCCGATTCCGCTGAAGCAGGATATTACGCCGGATGAGCAGGCGTTTATTGCAGCGCACAGGGATGAGCTGCCGGAGTTGGAGACGCTGGATGAACAGCGGCGACTGTATCCGAAGGATGGGTTCCTGGCGCATGCGATCGGGTATGTGGGCGAGGTGAGCGAGAACGATCTGAATGAGGAGCGGTTTGCGGCCTATGAGCCGGGCGATGTGGTGGGGAAGTCGGGGATTGAGGAGACGTATGACTCGATATTGCGGGGGACGGATGGGTCGCGCGACATCATTGTGAACTCGCATGGAAAAGAAGTGGGGCAGATGGGGCAGGAGCTGGCGGTGCCGGGCCAGGACCTGCGGCTGACGATCGACCTGGATGTGCAGATGGCCGCGGAGAGAGCCATGGAGGGGAAGAACGGCGCGATTGTGGCGATGGATCCGCATACCGGCGAGATCCTGGCGATGGTGTCGCGGCCGACGTTCGATCCGAACCAGTTTTCGGTGCGGCTGTCGTCGTCGTACTGGAAGAGCATCATGGACGATCCGAACCACCCGATGATGAATAAGGCGATTCAGGCGCAACTGGCGCCGGGATCGACGTTCAAGGTGGTGATGACGCTGGCGGGCCTGCAGGAAAATGTGGCGCAGACGATGCAGGTTGTGTGCAATGGCGGCGCGACATTCTATGGACACTTTTTTGGCTGCGACCGGCACCATGGGTTTGTAGACATTCACAACGCGCTGCCCTACTCGTGCGACACGTTCTACTACACGCTGGCGAATAAGCTGGGGATCGAGACGATTGCGCGCTATGCGCACAGCGTGGGGCTGGGACAGAAGACGGGGATCGACCTGCCGGACGAGCAGGCGGGCGTTGTGCCGAGTGAGGAGTGGAAGCTGAAGACGCAGCACGACAAGTGGTATGCGGGCGAGACGATTTCAGTGGGGATTGGACAGGGAGCGACCGAGGAGACGCCGATGCAGGAGGCGCGGACGCTGAGTGGGATTGCTTCAGGCGGCGTGTTTGTGAGGCCGCACCTTCTGATGCCGGGTCAGTTGCCGAGCGAGGAGCAGGCGACGATCGATCAGATGTATCCGGGTGCGGGCGTGGCCAGAGTTCCGATGACGCCGGAGAACTGGGAGATTATTACGGACGATATGGCGAATGTGCTGAGCCCGATTGGGACGGCGGCGGCGGCGCATCTGGATGGGATTGACTTTGCAGGGAAGACTGGAACGGCGGACGTCGTGAGCGGACGCAAGAAGGGCAGCACGGACAAGAGTACGATTCCTAATTCGTGGTTTGTGGGGATGGTGCCGCGGCGGAATCCGGATATTGTGGTGGCCGTGCTGTGGGAGCATGGGTATATGGGGAATAATTCGGCGAAGCTGGCGGCGCAGGTGATCGATGCGTATGTGACCGAGCAGAGGGAGCGGGCGGGGAATTTGCAGAAGGTGGCGGCGGCGCCAACTGTGGCGGCGGTGCCGAGTGTGGCGGCGCCGCCGAGTGTGGCGAGTGGAAGCCGATAGACTGGTAAGGGAATGATTCGATCGCGGTTTCGGGATTTCGACTGGATGCTGCTGGGCCTGGTGCTTGTGCTCTCGGTGATTAGCGTGCTGGAGATCCGGTCGGCTACCGAGATGACCAAGTTTCATGGGTTTCAGCAGAAACAGTTGCTGTTTCTGGCGGTGGGGATTGTGGGGATGTTTGCGATCTCGCTGGTGGATTATCACCGGCTGCTGGGGATTGGGTATTGGGCGTATGGGGTGAGCCTGGTGTCGCTGCTGGCGGTGAGGCTGGTGGGGACCAAGGTGCTGGGCGCGCGGCGGTGGATCAATCTTGGCGGAGGGGTGCACTTTCAGCCGTCGGAGTGGGTGAGGCTGGTGCTGATTCTGGTGGCGGCGCGGTTCTTCTGGGAGATTGTGGAGGACGGTCGGGAGTTGAGCTGGAAGGATATCGGGAAGGCGTTTGCGCTGATTGGCGTGCCGCTGGTGCTGGTGCTGAAGGAGCCGGACCTGGGGACGTCGCTGACGTATCTGCCGGTGCTGGTGGTGGGGCTGTTTCTGGGCGGGATTCGATGGAAGCAGGCGGGGATTTTGCTGCTGAGCATGGTGCTGCTGGGCGGGGTCGGGCTGGCTTCGGGGAAGCTGCTGAAGCCGTATCAGCGGGCAAGGCTGACGGCGTTCATGAATCCGGATAGTGATCCGCAGGCGTCGGGATACCAGATTCGGCAGTCGCTGATTGCGGTGGGGTCGGGAGGATTGTGGGGGAAGGGGCAGAGTAAAGGCACGCAGACGCAGGGGGATTTTCTGCCGATTCCGTATACGGATTTTATCTTTGCGGCGTTCTGCGAGGAGCATGGGTTTATCGGTGCGGTGGGCGTGCTGCTGCTGTATTTTTTGATTCTGGTAAGGCTGATTCAGAATGCGCAGACGTCGGCTGACCCGCCGGGGAGCTTGATTGTGATGGGCGTGGTGGGGGTGCTGCTGTTCCAGATTGCGGTGAATATCGGGATGTGCGTGGGGTTGATGCCGGTGACGGGGATTCCGCTGCCGTTGATGAGCTATGGGGGGTCGTCGGTGATTTATATGTTTCTGGCGCTGGGGATTGTGATGAATGTGCGGATGCGGCGGTTTGTGAATTGAGGCAGAGGGTAGAGAGTAAGGAGCAGAGGGGAATGTCACTACGCCTTACCCCGTGCTCACTACTCCTTGTCGTTTTGGTGCATACTAGAAGCAGGTGATCGATTACAGGATGATTGCCATAACAACTGCGGCACGGATGCGATGATTTTTCCCGTTGCTGCGGACCAACAAGTTTTTGAGTCACGATTTTTAGAAGGCCGGCCAGGCGCGGATCAACTTCCGATGGCCGGACAGGGTTTGAGCATGAACGGAAACGGACGGTTAACGGCCCCGCCTCAGGTAGAGGTAGCGTTGGTCACAAACTCCGTGGACGGGATGGTGTTGGAGGGCAGGATGGCATGGCCCACGACACGCGGTACGACACTGGCAAGTTTTTCTCCCGGCACCGGCACGCAGACGCGCGAAGAGCGTGAGAATCTGCGGGCAGGAGGGCGCGCAGAAGCAGGCGCGAACAGCCTCCGGAAGTTCGATCCAGTCTCCGCAACTCAGGGTCTGTCCGTATCCCAGGGGGTAGCTGCAGGGAGCTAACGCAAGGCGTTAGAGCTTGTGCAGCGCGATCTTCGCCTGTTCTGCCAAAACGCACGCCGGCCTGAGCGCCGGGTGCAAGGGAGAACAGAGCAATGTCGAAAGAAATTTATATATCCAGCACACCGCATGAGACGCGGCTGGCGATTGTCGAAAAAGAAGAACTCACAGAGATTTATTACGAGCGCGAGAATGAGTACACGCTGGCGGGCTCGATTTACAACGGACGCGTGACGCGCGTTCTGCCGGGCATGCAGTCGAGCTTTGTGGACATCGGGCTGGAGCGCGATGCGTTTCTCTACATTACGGACTTCATGGAAGAGGCCGGCGATGCCGCGGACTTCGATGGAGTTGCGGGCGGCGAGGCGAGAGCTCCGCGAGGCGACCGGCCTCGGTCGGAGGGCCGTGGTGAGGGCCGTGGTGAGGGCCGCGGCGAAGGCCGTGGACGGGGGCGGCGGGATGGGCGCGATCGTGCGCGCGGTGGACGCGAGGCGCTGCCTGAGGGACGTGGCGAGGGCCGCAGTGAGGGACGTGCGGAGGCTCGCGGAGAGGATCGCGTAGAGAGCCCAGTGGAGGAATCGTTCCGGAGCTTTGAGCCGGTGGACGATGAGGTCTTCGAGGCGGTGCCGCGTGTGAGCCGCGAGAGTGAAGAGGAAGAGATTGGCGAGGGCGCTCCGGGTGCTGATGGCAGCCGCCGGTGGCGCGGGCGCCGGGGACGGCGTCGGGGACGCGGGGTTGCTGGAGAGGCGCGGGCTGGGTCGCAGGGTGAGGGTGAGTCGGATGCGTTTGCGGTGGAGACTGCGCCGATGGAAGAGAGCGCGCCGCGTGAGATTGAGACGCCTGCGGCAGAGTCGCGCGGGGATCGTGGACCGCGTGAAGGCGGACGGGAGCGGGGTGGTCGTGAGCGGGGCGGACGGGAGCGCGGCGGGCGTGACCGGAGTGGACGGGATCAGCGGCTGGATGCGGTGCGAGAGCGGTTTGCTCCTCGGGGAGCGCGGCCTGCGACGGTCGACGATGAGGTGATTGATCTGAGTGCGGCGGCGGGGCCGGCGGTGGAGCCGTTGATTCTGCCGGGTGAATCGCTGTCGAAGTATCGGAGGGGTGAGAGCGGAGCGGCGAGTGAGCCGGTGAAGCCGGCGGGGATTCCGGTGGTGGCGAAGCCGTCGACGGAGATTGAGCCGCTGGTGGGTTGGGATGGTGGAGCGGTGCTGCCGGGTGAGACGCTGCGGGCACGCGAGCCTCGGAGCGAGGCTCGGAACGAATCGTTTGGCGAGGGACGTCGCGAGGAGCGTCGTGAGGAGCGTGGCGGCGAACGTGGCGGCCGGGGACGGGATCGTCGGCGGGGACGCGATGAGCAGCGGGGACGGGGTGGACGCGATGGACAGCGTGATGCGGCACCGCGTTCGGAGTCTCGTACGGAACCGCGGGCTGAGTTGCGCGCTGAGCCGGGGATGGCGTTTAGCGCTGCGCCACGCGGGATTGATCCGGTGGAGGCAGTGCTTCCAGCGGTGAGCTCCGGGCATGATGTGGCCGAGCGCGAGTATGAGCCGCAGTATGCAGGACAGACGGACCTGGCGACGGTAGAGGCACTGGAGCCGGCGGCGGAGCATGAGGCGGAGTTCGAAGAAGCCATCTCGGAGCTGCATGATGCGGAGTTGCAGGAGGCGGAGGAGCTGCCGGAGCCGGAGTTCCATGAGACGACTGCGGAGTATGAGCCGGAGGAGAATGCTTCGGCTTCGTTCCGCGTGGACCCGGCGGGGACGCGGGAGTTTCGGCAGAGTGGCAGCGTGGAAGAGCCTGTGGCTGAGCATGAGCTCACGAGCCTGCAGGCTAGCGGGGAGTTGATCTCCGAGCCGGAGCATGCGGAGATTCTGCATGCGGATCCGACGGCGCCGATTGAGCATGAGACGGTGGTGCATTCGGGCGAGGCGGAGTCGGACGCCGTGGTGTCCGTGGGACAAGGATTCGCTCCAGGCGATGGGCAGCTTGAAGAAGAGTTGATGGATGAAGAGGACATCGAGATTGGCGGGCTGCATGCGCGAGCGTTCGATGAGGATACGGAAGAAGAGACGCTGGAGAACGCTGCGGACCTGGGCAGCATGATTCGCGATATGACGATCGACGATATTACGCAGGGCGAGCCGGCGGAGATCGACGAAGAGGAAGGCGAGGAGGACGAGGACTTCGAAGAGGACGAGGACTTCGAGGAAGACGAACTGGCGTCGAATGGCGATGAGGATTTTGTAGAGGAAGAGGTTTCGGGCAGCCAGATCAGTGAGGCTGAGGAGGAGGAGTTCGCCGAGACGTCGGACTTTGATGAGAACGGTGGAACGCGGACGGCCGTTGCGGAGGGAGAGACTGCTCCGCGTGAAGACGGACGCGAAGGCGGACGCGAGGGAGAGCGCGAAGGTGGACGGCGTGGACGCAGGGATGGGCGTCGCGGTGGACGCGAGCGCGGTGGTGAACGCGGCGGTGAGCGTGGAGGCTCGCGCGATCGGCGCGGTATGGCGAACTCGCGGCCGAGTGGAGGCGGAGGACGCGAGCGCGGCGGACGGTCGATGCAGTCGACGAATCTGCCGGCGATCAGCGACCTGCTGAAACCAGGGCAAGAGGTGCTGGTGCAGATTGCCAAGGAGCCGATTGCGAAGAAGGGCGCGCGCATTACGAGCCACATTGCGCTGCCGGGTCGGTTCCTGGTGTTCATGCCGACGGTGAATCATACGGGCGTGTCGCGGAAGATTGAGAGCGATGGCGAGCGGCGCAGACTGAAGGAGATTCTGCTCAGCGAGAAGGGCGATGCTCAGGGCGGATTCATTGTGCGCACGGCGGCTGCGGGAGCTACGGAAGAAGAGCTGCGGAGCGATCTGCGCTTCCTGCTGAACCTGTGGGCGGATATTAAGACGCGGTCGGAGTCGAGCAAGAGCCCGGCGCTGATCTATCACGATCTGAATCTGGTCGAGCGGATTCTGCGCGACCAGGTGACGGATAATTTTTCCGCGATCTGGGTGGATACCGAGGATGCGTATGAGCGCGTGTTGCGGTTCCTGCAGAGGTTCCAGCCTGCGTTGATTCGGCGGGTGAAGCTCTATACGAAGGACACGCCGCTGTTTGAGCAGTTCGGGATTACGGAAGAGATTAATACCGCGCTGCGAGCGAAGGTGTGGCTGAAGTCGGGTGGATCGATTGTGATCAACCAGACGGAGGCGCTGGTGGCGATCGATATCAATACGGGCAAGTATGTGGGCAAGACGGCTCGGTTGGAAGACACGATCCTGAAGACGAACCTGGATGCGATTCCGGAGATTGTGCGGCAGATCCGGCTGCGTGACCTGGGCGGGATTATCATCATTGACTTCATCGACATGGACGAGCGCAAGAACCGGAACAAGGTGATGGCGGTGCTGGAAGAGGAGCTGAAGAAGGATCGGGCTCCGTCGAAGGTGCTGCAGTTCAATGATTTTGGGCTGGTGGCGATTACGCGCAAACGCGTGAAGCAGTCGCTGGAACGGACGCTGTCGACGACCTGCGGCGTGTGCGCTGGTACGGGCATGGTGAAGTCGCCGGTGACGGTGTGCAATGACATCTACATCGAGATGCGGAAGATGCATAAGCTGATCGAGAAGGGCGACATCATGCTGCGCGTGCATCCGGAGGTCGTGAAGCAGTTGAAGAGCGGCGGAGCGAAGTGGCTGCAGGAGATGGAAGAGATGTCGGGTAAGACGATCCTCGTCAAGAGCGATCCGAGCCTGCATCCGGAGCAGTTCGATATCCACTAAGTGCAGAGTGCAGAGAAAGACAACAGCGGCGACCCTTGCGGGTCGCCGCTGTTTTGTTGGGAGGAGTGAGGGCTGTGGGTTAGAACCGATTGTCCTCCGGTGTAGTCGCCGGTTCAAGAAGCAGATTCCTCCGCTTCGCTACGGAATGACAAACATCAAAATGATTACGACTACACCTGAAAGCGAACGGCTCTAGTGGGTGTGGTGGGTGAAGACGTGGGCCAGGGTCAGTGTGCGGTAGAGGATGATCAGCGTCATCGCAGTGAGATAGACGCGCAGGGCGGTGAGGGAGAAGCGGACGGTGGGCGTGAGCTGCATCGGGCCGAGGCCTTCGGAGGTGCACTTCTGCTCGTGGACGTCGTCGAGGGGATGGATGACGTAGAGGCTGGTGTCGTGGTGGATGGGGGGAGTGGCGAGGGTGGCCATGGTGTTCTCCTTGAAACAGGGATTAGGGCTGGCAAGTTTTCTGTGCGTGCGCAGTGTGCCAGCGCGAGCAAACTGCAGGTCTCTCCGCTGCGCCAAACGATCGAGCTGTTTGGCTTCGGTCGAGATGACAGCATCTTCGCTGAGCACTCAGTGAAGAGGTACTTTTGGCGAAGAGGTTAGGTGAAGAGGTTGGGGAGCAGGACTTGCGCGGCCAGCACGAGCGAGAGAGCGAAGAGGACGATGATGATGGACCAGTTGATCCAGTTGTTCCAGGGACGGTTTACCCAGCGGTCGCCGAGGAGGGCGCGGTCGTTGAGCAGGAGCTGGAGGAAGATGATGGCCGAGGGAAGGACGAGGCCGGCGAAGACCTGCACGCTGACGATGACCAGTTGCAGGGGTAGATGCGGGATGAGGACGACCCCTGCAGCGGCAAAGACGCAGAGGGCGTAGACGGCGTAGAAGCCGGGGGCTTCGGAGGGTTTCTTGTGGAGAGAGTGCTCCCATCCGGCGACTTCGCCGTAGGCCCAGGCGCTGGCGAGAGAGATGGCCGTGGTGCCAAGGACGGCGGCGTTGACCATGAGGAGAAGGATGGAGTGGTGGATGAAGACGCCGGTGCGGTGCGGCAGGATGGCGGCCATGGATTGCGCCAGTTGCGCGGGGTCAGTGAAGGGGATGTGGTGGTCGAAGGCGAAGGCTCCGGTGAGCATCATGGCGCCGGCTACGAGGACCGTGAAGATGGCGCCGATGAGGGTGTCCAGACGCGCCCACTTGAGGTCGGAGAAACGGAGGCGCTTTTCGGCGACACAGCTTTGCTGGAAGAAGAGCTGCCACGGGGCAATGGTGGTGCCGACGATGGCGATGATGAGGAAGACCAGGTCGCCGGTCTTGCCGATGTGCGGGAGCGAGGGGATGAAGGTGTGGGTGAGGGCCTGGTGCCACACGGGATGCAGGAGAGCGGCGGTGATGAACCAGGTGACGTCGAGCAGGCAGAGGATGACGACGATGCGCTCCCAGCGGCGGTAGCTGCCGGTGGCGATGAGGGCTACGAGGGCGATGGCCGCGATGGGGACGGAGAGAACGGGCGCGACGCCGAGGCCGGACATGGCGAGGGAGATGGCGGCGAACTCGGTGATGAGGGTGAGGAAGTTGACGGCGAGGAGATCGAAGAGGGAGAAGCGGCCCCAGGCTTTGCCGAAGCGCTCGTAGATCATGGCGGCGTGGCCTTTGCCGGTGGCGATGCCGAGGCGGGCGACCATCTCCTGAACGAAGTAGCAGATGGGGAGAAGGAGGACGAGCACCCAGAGGAGGTGGAGGCCGTACTGGCCTCCGGCCTGCATGTAGGTGGAGACGGCACCGGCGTCGTTGTCAGCCTCCATGACGATGAGGCCGGGGCCGAAGGCGACGAGGAAGCTGAGGAGGGTGCGCTGCCAGGGGCGACGGACACGGATGGCGTGGGCGGGAGCGGCTTGGGTTTGGAGGGTGGTCACAGGCGCGGACCTCCTTCGATGTTGGAGTTGGGGGTGAGAGAGGGAAGCCAGCGGCTGGTGAGCTGCGTGCCGTTGGTGCGCCAGACGCGGATGAGCGTGGGACGGCGGGTGGTGAGGGTGGTGGTGAGATTGCGGGACTGAATCTTGAGGGTCATGGGGCCTCCTTTTTGCATGCGGCTGCATGCGCGTGGAGGCGACGAGGAGGGCGTGCGTTGGCACGTGTTGAATCCCGTCGCGGTGTGCCGTGGTAGAGCACTGCGCGGAGGGTTGGGTGACGCCTTCAGATATGGCTAAGGAAGGAGACTACCGCACCTCGCGAACACAGCGCAGGAGGGGCGTCCGAGGACTCGGAGGTTCCTTTGTCGTTGCGTTCGTCATGAGGTGCTCCAGTGAGATGGGTTGCATGCCAAGAAAAGCATACCCCCCTACGGTATACCGGTGGAGAGGAAAATGCAAGGGCGGGGAGGACCGAGGTGGATTTGGGAAAGAGGGTGGGCGCGTATGAGCGAGTGTATGCATGGTTTGGGTATGACGAAGGGAGCTACTCGACCGCGGCGAAGGGGAGGGCGTTGCTGGCCGAGTTCTCCACTGCTTCTGAGGCGTATCGCAACTTCGTCTTCATCGCCTGCGCCGTATTCCTGCAACGTGGCAATAAAATTCTGCTACATGATCAACGCAACGCGCGCCCCACCCCTGTCGATTCAGGCGTCTTCTACTCCTCTACCCAATCGAAGCTTCGTGTCACCGCCTTCTTCCACTGTTTGTACAGGTGCTCGTGTCGCGGGGCCTCCATCTGCGGCTTCCACCTCTGGTCAATCTCCCAACTCTCTGCGAGATGCTCTACATCCCTGTAAAAACCGGAAGCCAGGCCCGCGGCATACGCTGCACCGAGCGCAGTCGTCTCCCTCATCACCGGACGAATCACCTCGCGATCCAGTATGTCGGCCTGGAACTGCATCAGCAGATCGTTCACGACCATCCCGCCATCGGTACGCAACTCATCCAGCCGAATGCCCGCATCCGCCTCCATCGCTTCCACCAGTTCGCGCGTCTGAAACGCCGTAGCCTCAAGCACTGCGCGTGCCAGGTGCCCTCGATGCGCGAACCGCGTCAACCCGACGATGACCCCGCGCGCATCGTCCCTCCAATACGGCGCATAGAGTCCTGAGAACGCGGGCACAAAATACACGCCGCCATTGTCTCTCACCGTCTGCGCCAGCGCCTGAATATCATCGCTGCGTTCAATCAGCCCGAGGTTATCTCGCAACCACTGCACCAGTGCGCCGGTGATCGCCACGCTGCCCTCCAGTGCATACACCGGCTTCTGCCTGCCGAACCGATACGCCACTGTCGTAAGCAGTCCATGCCGAGACACCTTCAAATCGCCAGTGTTCATCAGCAGAAAACACCCGGTGCCATACGTATTCTTCACCTGCCCGGGCTCAAAGCATGTCTGCCCCACCAGCGCAGCCTGCTGGTCTCCAAGCATCCCGCAGATCGAAACGCCCTTCAGCACACCGACCGCGAACTCTCCATAAAACTCGCTGCTGGAGCGAATCTCCGGAAGCATCGCCCGAGGAATCCGAAAGAGATCGAGTATCTCCTGATCCCACTCCAGCGTCCGAATATTCATCAACTGCGTGCGACTGGCGTTGGTCACATCGGTGAGATGAATCCCCGACCGAACGCCTCCGGTCATATTCCACAGCAGGTAGCTGTCGATCGTTCCAAACAGCAACTCCCCGCGCTCCGCATCGCTACGCGCTCCCTCCACGTTGTCGAGGATCCACGCAATCTTCAGCCCGCTGAAGTACGTGCTCAGCGGCAGGCCCGTCTTCTCGCGCAACCGGTCCGGCCCCCCGTCCCGGCTCAGCAATTCCACCGCCTCGGCAACCCGCGTGTCCTGCCATACCAGCGCGTTGTAAACCGGGACTCCCGTACTCTTATTCCAGACCACGGTTGTCTCGCGCTGGTTCGCAATTCCGATGCAGCTTATGTCGGCGGCCTGAAGACCGCGCGCTTCGACTGCCTCCTCAATCACCTCCACGGTACGCCGCCAGATCTCCAGCGGATCATGTTCCACCCAGCCCGCCCGCGGGTAAATCTGTTCATGCTCCCGCTGCGCCACCGAGACCACCCGGCTTCGGCGGTCGAAGATCATGCAGCGGGTACTCGTTGTTCCCTGGTCGAGTGCCGCGATATATCCTGCGCCTTCGCTGCCCATCGAGATCCCCCTTTGCGCTCCAAGGAATCTTACAGCGGCAAGCTGCAGGCAAGCCCTGGCTCAGCATGGTCCTCAGCCGCAACAAAGCAACACGGCGCGTCAGTGACGCGCCGTGTTGCCAGCATCAAATCGTCAGGAAGCGTCTACGCGAACGACGCGACGGCAGCGGCCTCATCGTCGCGAACATCAAAGACGGTGAGGAGCTTGGTAATCACCAGCAGGTCGCGGACCTTGCTGGTCAGGTTCAGCAGCTTGAGCTCGCCGCCGGCATTCTTCACCGCCGTAAACGCACTCACCAGTTCGCCCAGCCCGGAGCTGTCAATGTAATTCACCCCGGCCAGATTCAGCAGAATCTTCTTTGACCCCGCAGTCACCAGGCTCCGCACCTCTTCGCGCAGCGTCAGGCCGCCCTCGCCCAGGGTAATCTTCCCACTCAAATCCACGATCGTAACTCCACTGACTTCCCGGGTGGTGAACTTCATGCTCATGCCTGTGGCTCCTTATGAACTCTGTGTTTGACCAACTCGATTTCTGTTCCTGGGTTCAACTGGTGAAAGTGTACCTCATCCATAATGGCCCGCATCAGGAATATCCCCCGCCCCGATCCGCGCAGAATATTCTCCGGCGCGCAAGGATCGGGCACCGCATCCGGGTCCAGCCCGCCACCCTGGTCCGCAATCGTGATCCGCAGTGCATCGTCGTTCAGTTCGAAGCTTACGCGCACCTGCTTGGCCGGATCCTTCTTGTTCCCATGCAGAATCGCGTTGATCACCGCCTCGCGCGAGATCATCGCAATCTGGCTGGCGGTATCTTCATCGAAGCCCGCATCGCGCGCCAACTGCTCGGCCCGCGTCTCCACCGGCTCCACGCTCGCCAGCTCCGACTCCAGCGTCATGCTGCTGCGGTTTGAGGTTGAATCAGTCAAATTCACCCCTTCTCTCAGTGGAGTGTACCCTGTCACCCCGCCTACCCCAAAGTCCCTCCGCAGCCCACCCGTACCCGCTTCGCCAATCCCGCCGGGCAGGTCGTCTTTGAGGCAAAGAAGCAGGGGACGAGCCCTGTCGAGCCTCGTCCCCTTTGTTAATAGCTGCGAACGACTGCTACTGCGGCGCCGGCCCGCGCACCACCTGGACCAGATCATCCGGACGAACATCCTTGAAGAACGCAGCCTTCACCTGGTCAGCAGTCAACTCAAAGTACTTCTTCGCCGCGAGGATCGGCTCATCCAGCGGCAGCCCGATCTCTGCGCGTCCCAGGATGCCTCGCGCCACGGCCTCCTCGCTCGACTCGCCCAGCGGAATCTGCCGCAGCAGCAACGCCTTCGCCTGATGCAATTCATCCGCCGACACATCCTGCGTCCGCATCTGATTCAGATCGCGCTGCACCAACGCTCTCGCCTTCGAGACATTCTCCGGGTTGCACCCATACTCCACCGTATACGTGGCTCTCGTCTTCGAGGCCCCAAGGCTCACGCTGACGTAGTACACATAACCCGCCACCTGCCGCAGATCATGGTAGAGCCGCGTCGCATAAAACCCACCGCCCAGCACATGGTTGCCCAACTGCAAAGGATAGTAGTCCGGATCGAAGCGATTGAGGTTCAACTGCTCTGAAAGATACACCGAGTCCTGCACGGCCTGTGCGTCGGCCACATTCGCAGCCGACGACTTATTCACCGGAACCGGCGGCAGTGTCGTATCGGGCTTCGGCCCGGTGGCCTTCCAGTCGCCGAACCACTTCTCGATCACGGCCTTCGCCTCTTCTGGAGACACATCCCCGATTACCACGATCGTCGTCATGTCAGGCCGCACCGTGCTGTCGTGGAACTGCTTCACATCGTTCAGCGTGACCTTCGCCAGCGTAGCGGGCGTCGACTCGCGCAGCGAAGGATCGCCCGCCGGCAGCAGTGCAACATCCAGCGCACGCGAGGTCCGGTACGAAGGGCTCATCAGGTTGCCCGCCACAAACTGCGACGTCTGCTGCCTCACCACTGCGAACGCCTGCGCTGGCAGCGCGGGATGCAATTCATTGTCCGCCAGCAACTCAACGCCCCTTGAAAAATGTTCCTTCAGCACGCTTAGAGAGAAGCTGTAGCCCGCACTCTCATTGGCCGCGATATCATCCAGCGCCTTCTGGAACGCAAGCCGATCCATCGTCTGCGTTCCATAGGAATAAAGCCCATCCAGCACGTCCGCGACGCCATCCATTCCTGTCGCCGTCTGCATGTCGGAGTTGTGCTTCACCCTTCCCAGCACCGTCACCGTCGGACTGATCGGGTCCCGCTTCACCACCAGACGGATACCATTCGGCAACATCGTATCCGACACCTGCACATAGTTCGTCGGCACCTTCAACTCATCCAGCGCAGTCGCTGCCCACGCTGGCAGCACCACTGGCTTAGTCGGAGCCGACGTCACCTCTTCCGCGCCGCCGAATCCCTTGCCAGCCACCGGCTGCCCTGTCGGCACCGGCTTCAGAATCGCCGTAATCGAGTTCTGGTCTGCGAGATACTCCTTGGCCACGCGGTTCACATCTGCCAGCGTCACGCGTCGCAGCGCTTCCACATCCTCGTCCGGCGACGTCCGTCCCTCCGCCGCCAGCGCATTCGACCAGACATTCGCGAGGCCCGGAATCGAGTTCCGTTGAAACTCCGCCGCAGCCACCTCACTGCGCTTGGCCGCATCCACCAGATCTGCGGGCACACCCTTCGCCGCGTAGTTCGCCAGAATCGCCCGCATCTCCTTGATGGCGTCGTTCGCATCCACTTGCGCCGGCTCCGCCACCACACCATAGCCCACGCTCGCCTTCGGATACGTCTCTGCCATGCCAAACTCCGCCGCCAGTGCCTTGCCCGCAGGCACCATGGCGTAGAGATCTCCGCGCTCGCTGCTCAACACATCGGACAGAATCTGGCTCGCAGCATAATCCGGAGAGTCCGTTCCCGGCAGCCGGTATGAAATAAAGCCAAGCGTGTACGGAAGGTTGCTGTCCAGCGTAAAGGTCTCCGACTTCACCGGGCTCAGGTTCACCGCAGGCCGCGCCGGCAAAGGGTGGCTGGGAATCGCGCCAAATAACTCCTTGATCTTGGCCATCGTTGCCGCCGGGTCCACATCGCCAACGATCACCAGAATCGCATTGCTCGGCGAGTACCACTTTGTATAAAACGCCTTCAGCATCTCGCCCGTTGTCGCATCAAAAGAACTCTTCGTCCCCAGCGGATCATGCGCATACGGCGTCCCCGCGAACATATCCGCGTTCATGCGATCGATGAACTTGTAGGTCGGGTTCGAGAGGTCACGCGCCACCTCCTGCTCAATCGCCCCGCGCTCCTTCGTCCACTCCGCCTCCGAATTGTCGATCCCGCGCAGGCAAGCCGCCTGCGCCTGCAGCGCCACCTCCACATCCGCAGCCGGAACTGTCGCAAAGTATTGCGTAATATTCTGCTGCGTATCAGCATTATTCTGGCCGCCCAGTTGCGCATAGATCGCCGCCGTCTGGTCTGCGGTCATCCCCGTGCAGCCGCGAAACGCCATGTGCTCCTGCGCGTGCGCCATCCCCGGAAATCCCTCGGGAGTCTCATCGCCACCCACCGTGAAATTCATCTGCACCGTCGCTACAGGGGCCAGCGAATTGTGAATGATCACGACCCGCATCCCATTGGGCAGCGTCGCCCGCACGGTCCCAGCCTCCTTCTGTGTCTGTGCACTAACCCCAGAAGGGCTGCATGTTCCGGCCGCGAGTAATAGCAGAAGAATCCCTAAACGTTTCAATGCAGTCGTCTCCTCATTCTCTTGTCAACTTGGTGCGAAGTCGGGAACTCGCTGGCGCAAACCAGCACTCCTTCGACCTGATCATCATAAGGCTTGTTAGCGGCAAACTTTGCTGTGAGTCCGCTAAATTCGCTCCAGTGAAGCGAAGCAGGGAAGCGAGCGCACTACAGCGTCTCAGTGTCCTTGGTCTTCCGGATCACATAGATTGATGCCACCAGCACGCTGATCAGCAACGCCAGAATGCCCGCCTCAATCATGGACGCGCGGAAATGCGATTCGATATCCGAGGTCCAAGCCGTATTGCGCGTGAAGTCCTCGGCCTGCAGCGTGAGCACCAGCGTCCGCCGGATGATTGCGATCAATCCAATCACCAGGAATGGCTCCACAAAGAGCGAATGCGAACGAATCGAAATTCTCACCGTGTGCAGCAGTTCCACCAGCATCAGCACCAGCAGCAGCCGGTCGATCAGCACAAAGATCGCAGCAGTGCCCGTCAGGTCGCGAACATCCGCAACAAACAGAGGCAGGCAGCCGGCGATGGCAAGAATCGCCGTCGCTCCCAGCAGGACGCCGAGCACCACATAAATTGTCGTCTCCACGTGCCCCAGGAACAGATACGGGCGGTACCGTTCGTTGTCTGCCATTGCGTTGGTCCCTCCCTCGCTCGCTGTCTCAGCCTTCTCTGCGCCTCAGTGAACCGTCAGCACCGGACACTGCGCCTTCGCCAGCACCTCCAGCGAAACCCCGCGCCTCACATGCGTCAGCCAGAACGAATGTCTTCGCGGTCCCAGCACGATCAGGTCCGCATTCACCTTCTCCGCCAGCGCCAGGATGGCCTGCGCCGGCGCTCCATAGGCGACCGTCAGTTCGCACCCATACTCGCCCAGCGGCGACGCGGCGATCAGCCGCTCCAGGTTCTCCCGCACCTCTCCATCTGCCGCGTCCTCCATCTCCGGCGGATTTGCCCGGCAATCCACCACGTGGCACACGTGCACGCTCGCTCCATCATGCAGGGCAAACGAAAGCGCACACTGCGCCGCCTTCTCCGCCTCCGGGGTAAAGTCCGTCGCATACACAATCCTCTTGAAGCGCAGCGGCCCATCCTCCACCACCGCCGCATGCGGCCCCACCGTCAACACCGGCTGCGTCGCATGCCGGATCAACTCCTCCACCGTCGATCCCACAAACAGCCGCTTCAGTTGCGCCTTCGACCGCGTCGCCACCACGATCAGGTCCGCGCTCGCGTCCTCCGCCGCCTTCAGTAATCCCGCCCACGAAGGCTGTGCGACGGCCAACTCCGTCTTCGTCCAGACCCCCATCGCCGAGAACGCAGCTCCAAGCGCATCCAGCCGCTTCGAGCGCACCTCCAACCGCTCGTCGAACGTGCGCAGCCGCGGCTCATCATCATTCAGAAACAGGTCCGGATCGAACACATGCACCACATCCACCTTCGCCGAAAAGCTCAGCGCCAGTCCCCGCGCATACGTCGCAGCTCTCTCCGCAACCGGAGAAAAATCCGTGCCGAACACCACCCGCCTCACCGCGTTGCATCTGAACGTTGCCACCGATGGCATACACGCTCCTCTCCCGGCGCCCCTGCGCTCGCCGAGCCTCAGTGTTGATTGGAATGTTCCGCCTGCCGCATGTCCAAGTATGTGATTTCAGTCACGCGCGCGCTCTCATCCTCGTCGGTCCACCCCATCCACTCCCCACGCGTTATAATCTGTCTTCAGGGCGGGAGTAGTTCAGTGGCAGAACGTCAGCTTCCCAAGCTGAATGTCGCCGGTTCGATCCCGGTCTCCCGCTCCAGCCTTTCACGCTGCCCCATCCGCAGCGTTCGACGCTACAAACACGAAGGCCGCGCTCCTCAGCGCGGCCTTCGTGTTTCCCTCTGCTGACTTGTCGCCAGACCCCTACTTCGTACTCGCCGTCTGCGTCTTCTGTTCCGCCGGCAGCGTATGGTTCTCCAGCGCCAGCGCCTCTGGCATATATTTCAGCGCTGCGTTCACCTGCGGGTCCCACTCCGTGATGACCTGAGCGCCGGCCGCCTGTCCAAACTGCGACGTAAACAACTCCGTCTTGATTCGCGCCTTCACCCAGTCCAGGTTGTCGGCAAACTCCTTGTCGGTAAAGTCGATCTTCTGTGCCCTCAGGAAGTCCTTGAACTGCTGCTGCATGGCAGCGTCCACCACCAGGTCTTTAGTCACCGTGTGGTTCGACAGATAGCGCTTGCTGAAGTCGAAGAAGGCATAGTGCATCAGCATCTCATCTTCAAAGTGATTCGACTTCATCGCCGGAATCTTTTCATCCGGAGTGATGCCGCCGCCGCCATACACAATGCGTCCCGCATCGGTCTTCTCGACCTCTTTATTCGTATCGTTGGCGGGCAGAGCGTCATTGCGCACGTAATAGTAGTCGTACAGCGAAACTCCGTTGTAATCGCGCTGGATCAGCCGTCCCGAAGGTGTGAAGTAGTGGTAAGTGGTCAGCGCCAGCCCGCTGTCTTCGGCGATTGGGAAGACGGTCTGCACCAGTCCCTTTCCGAATGTCGTCTCGCCGACAATCAGCGCGCGATCATGGTCCTGCAGCGCGCCCGAGATAATCTCCGCAGCCGAAGCCGTGTTCCGGTCCACGAGCACCACAATCGGGTACTTCGCGCTCGAGCCGCTCGGAACCGTATACACCTGGTCCGGGAACACGCCCTTGCGCGCCCGTTGCGACACCACCACCTGCCCCTTCTGCAGGAACTTGTCGCACACATCCACCGCCTGGTTCAGCAGTCCGCCCGGGTTATCGCGCAGATCGATCACCAGCCCCTGCAGGTTCGGCCCGAACTTGTCCAGCGCCTGCTGCACCTCGCGCGAGGTCGTCTCCATCTCGTTCGTGATGCGGATATACCCAATCCCAGGCCGGATCATGAACGCCAGGTCTACCGAGTTCTCCGGAATCTCATCGCGCGTCAGGTCAAACACCAGCGGCTTGGGCGTTCCCTCACGAGCCATCGTCACCGACACATGCGTTCCTCGCGGTCCCTTCAGCAGCGCCGCCACCGCCACCGTGTCCATGTGTTCGGCAGACTTTCCATCTACCGCCATGATCACGTCGCCCGGCCGGATTCCCGCTCGATACGCGGGCGTTCCCTCCATGGGAACCACCACCACGACCTTGCTGTTCTCCATCTGGATCCGCATGCCCACGCCGTAGTACTTGCCGCTCTGGTCCTCGCGCATCTGCGCATAGGCCTTCGGATCGTAGAAGTTCGAGTGCGGGTCCAGCACGTGCAGCATCCCCGGGATCGCCCCGTCGTAGATGGCTTTGTCTACGTGGTCCTGGTCCAGTTTGTTCGCGTAGTTCGCCTCCACCAGCGCATATACGTCCGTAAACTGCTTCATCGAGTCACGCAGCGCGGACTCATCCGTGGCCGATTGTGCCGCCACCCGGCCACCGGCCAGCGAACCGGCAAACCCGCAGGCTGCTAAAAAAATCGTTGCTGAAAAAAGTGCGCGACGCATTGGGGAAACCATCATGGAAGGGAAGAACCTCGGGTAAATAAGCCGGTGGGACCCGCATCGTCGCAGCCCTCTCCAGTTGGACGGAGTATAGCATCGTCGCGTTAGCCCGCACCTCTCCCAACGCGTCCGAGCCGCCTCCTCAGAACCCTGCCCACCAGCCCACCCCTGCCCATCCCCCACAGGAGCGTCCGCGCGGGTAGAATGGAACTGCCAGATAACTTCTACAAGGCCGCGCGGTCAAAGCATCATCAGACCGCAGGCTCCACCCCCTGCATGGGCGTATCTGCATAAGGAACGGATGACCGAGAAGCTAACACGCATCAACCTCCACGGCCGGTTCACGGCCGCCACCAGCATCATAGCCACCTTTGTCCTCTCCGCAGCTGCCGTAGCCGGCCCGGCTGTGCTGGCGCAGGAGCAGCAGTCCGGCTATCCGGCCGCTGGCGCCAGCTTCGCGCCGGCCTCCAACCTCACGCTTCCGCCGCTGCCCACGCCTCCTCCCATCACGCCCAACGGCACCATCGTTGAAGATGCCGTCGCGCGCATCAACGACCAGATCATCACCCGCACCGAGTACGCTGCCGCCGAGCAGCAGCTCCTCCAGCAGGCCCGCCAGGACAACATCTCCCAAGCCGAGCTCGACGACCGCGTCCACAATCTCCTCCGCGACATGATCGATGAGCAGCTCCTGCTCTCCAAGGGCAAGGAACTCGGCATCACCGGCGACGCCGAGACCATGCG
Source organism: Acidobacteriota bacterium (assembly GCA_021778845.1). Lineage (GTDB taxonomy): Bacteria > Acidobacteriota > Terriglobia > Terriglobales > Acidobacteriaceae > Granulicella. Next base: position 131,196 of record JAJYBU010000004.1, on the reverse strand, counting down.
CGAGCTCGACGACATCCGCAAGAAGAACAACCTCCCCTCCATGGAGGCTCTCGAAAAGGCCGCAGCGTCGCAGGGCGTCTCCTTTGAGGACTTCAAGCAGCACATCCGCGATCAGATCATCCGTCAGCAGGTGGTCCGCGATCAGGTCGGCAGCCATCTCAACATGACCCACGCCGAGGAGCTGGCCTACTACAACGCCCACCAGCAGGACTTCGCTCTCCCCGAGCAGGTCCACCTCAGCGAGATCCTCATCCCTACCCCGGAGAATGCAACCCAGGCCCAGATCGACGCTGCCAAGGCTACGGCCGACGGTGTTGCCGCCAAGCTGAAGGCCGGTAGCAACTTCGCCGATCTTGCCCGTACCTCCTCCGGCGGACCCACCGCCTCTGCCGGTGGCGACCTCGGCGACTTCAAGCGCGGCGCCCTCGGCGACATCCTCGAGAAGGCGACCTTCTCGCTTCCCGCCGGCGGCAATACCCCACCCATCCGCACCCGCCAGGGCTACGTCATCCTGCACGTCGACGACCACCAGCAAGCCGGTGTCCCGCCCCTCTCCGCTGTCGAAGAGAAGGTTCAGGAGGCGCTCTACTTCCAGCAGCTTCAGCCCGCCCTGCGCGCCTATCTCACCAAGGCCCGCGAGGACGCCTACATGGAAGTCGCTCCCGGCTTTGAAGATGCCGGCACCCAGAGCCAGAAGGCTCACTCCTCTGTCATCGCGTACACCGCCTACAAGGGGCCTACCCTCAAGAAGAAGGTGTTGGCCAAGCAGCGGCTCGAGCAGGAGAAGGCCAACCGCGCCCAGGTCGAGCTTGCAGCCGCACGTGAGCGCCTGGCCGAGAAGCGCGCTGCCCGCGCTGCCAAGCAGGACGCCAAGTCTGGTGGCAAGACCGTGAGCAAGGCCTACAAGCCCAAGAAGATCCGCCGCGAGAAGATTCGCTTCGGTGAGGCTCCCGAGAAGTCGCTTCCCACCGGAATTGCTGAGACCGCCTCCGGAAAGACCATCGGTGGTCAGGCCCCGGGCGCTGCCATGTCGCCCAGCGAATCCATCACCTCCATCACCACCGGCACGGGTGCCGATGAAGATGTGGACCCGTTTGCCGCCAAGGATACAGGTCCGCACAAGAAGGTGCGCATCTCGGAACTCGAGGCCCAGGCCCAGGAGCGTTCCGCCAAGGAGAAGCTCTCCAAGGCCGAGACGAAGGCCGAGATGCGTCCCGTCGCAATAACTCCCGTCGAGGACGTCTCTGAAAAGCAGCAGGCTGCACCCCTCGGCATCGCTGGCGTAGACGAAGTTGCCAGCAAGAAGCACAAGCACCCCAAGCGCAAGAAGGGTGAGGTCAAGCAGCGTTTCGTGCAGCAGAAGGCGAAGCCCGTCGAGGCGCCCAGCACAGTCGCCCCGACTGTCAATCCGAACCTCGCTTCGCCGGCCACGGCACCCTCCGCGTCCACCACCACCGCACCCCCACCTCCGCAGTAACCTCCGCATCCTCTGCACCACCGCAACGAGGGCCAACCGGCCCTCGTTGTTGTCTCTGTACCAGTAGTTGCCGTCTCTGGCCTGTGACTGTCGTATCCTTGGCTTCAGCCATGAAAGACTTCTACATCGCCGACGCCGCACGCTTTGAAAACCAGCCCATCACCAGCTTTTTCTGCGTCGCCGCCATCTCGGCGCGTGACCGCAAGCCAACGGGCCAATATCTAGCAGTCACCCTCGCCGACAAGTCCGGCCAGTTCGAAGCCCGCATGTGGGACGACTTCGCCAGCGCCCTTCAGACCTGCCCCACCGGCAGCTATGTCAAAGTCCAGGGCCAGATCTCCAAGTACCAGGGCAAGTTCCAGATCACCCTCTCCAGGATGCGTCTCGCCGCCCCCTCCGAGATCGACACCGCCGACTTCGTCCCCACCACCCAGTACGACATCCCCGCCATGGCCGCCGAGCTCCGCTCCTACGTCGAGGCCTTCCGCAACCCCCACCTCCGCAGCCTCGTCCTCGCCTTCCTCGACGACCCAACCCTTGGCCCCCAGTTCCTCGAAGCCCCTGCCGCCAAGCGCCTCCACCACGCCTGGATCGGGGGCCTCCTCGAGCATGTCCTCCATCTGTCCCGCATCTGCCTCGCCACCGCGCCCTTCTACCCCGAAGTCGATCCCGATCTGCTCCTCACCGGCGCCATCCTCCACGACATAGGCAAAGTCCGCGAGCTCTCCTGGGGCAACACCTTCGACTACACCCTCGAAGGCCAGCTCATCGGCCACATCTCGATAGCGCAACGCCTCCTCCAGGAAAAAATCACCCAGCTCGACGCCGCCACGCCCGGCGACCCCTTTCCGCCCCAGCTCCGGCTCCTCATCGAACACATGATCCTCTCCCACCACGGCAAGCTCGAATTCGGCTCGCCCAAACTCCCCATGACCCCCGAGGCGATGCTCCTCAGCGCCCTCGACGACCTCGAAGCCAAATTCCAAGCACTCCGAAACGAGTTCGCCAACGCCGCCGCAGCCGGCCGCTCCCCCTCCGAGCCCACCGAATGGGTCCGCAGCATGGACCGCCCCCTCTTCAACTCCCAGGCCTACCTCAACTCCACCTCACCCAAACCCACCAAAGACTAATCCCCTCGTCGAGCCCATCTGGAGATTAAAAAGGTTCCGGCCAGAGCAGTCGCGCTGGCCGGGACCGTTATCAAGGAGATTGCCCGCTAGTCGTTGTCGTGATCTTGATGATCGGAGCTATGCCCGAAGGTGAACAAGTCCATCAGGTCGCCAATGGCGGGGCTGTTGGTGGGAACGTAGGGGTTAGAGCGGTCCTGCACGGGGTTCGGAAGATTGTCGCGGCTGCGCTTGGTGATCGGATCGAGACCCCAGTTCGCCTCGATGAACTTCAGGATCGAGACGTGATCGTTGTACTGGTGCGAGATGTGGCCAGCGCGGGTATAAGGCGAGACCACAATCAGCGGAATGCGCGTCCCATCGCCGAAGTAATCGACAGGCTGGACGTATCCAGAGTCATAGTAGCCGCCGCCTTCATCGACGGTGACTAGGATCGCGGTGTCCTTCCACAATTCAGGATTCGCCTTCACACCGTCGACGATCTTCTTCACGAAGCCCTCGAAGAGATCAAGCTTAGAGGACGCTGGATGTCCATCGACGAAGCCTGACGGCTTGACGAAGGAGACAGCGGGCAGGTTACCAGACTGGATGTCCTGGTAGAGGTTGACGGTGTCCTGAAGATGCGCCGTGCGAACCTCCGCGTTGGTCATGATCGAGCTTGAATATTGGAAAAAGTTGCAGATGTTGCAGTAGGCATTGGTGGGATCGGTGTAATAAGGATCGGCGACATACTTGTTGTACTGATCCCCGTAGTACTTCCATGACACATTCTTCTCAAGCAGAGCATCGCCGATATTCCGGACGTTCGAAGGCGGGATAGTGAAAACGCTGCTACCCTTCGCCGTGTCGGTAAAGGCGTTCTTGCCATTGCCGTAGTAGCCGGGGTTGTAGTTGTTGAGCAGGTAGAAGTGGCCAAGATCGCACTTCGGGTTGACCTCGCGAGAGAGCGTGCTGAGATAGGTCAGCATAGCCTGAACACCCGGAGCATTAGAGTCCGAGCAGTTGCTGTAGCTGCCGCCGCCGGTCGCCGTTCCGTTGCCATAGCCATCCTCGGTGTACCAGTTATCGGTGTTCGGCTGAGGATTCGGGTTCTCGACCTCATCGAGGGCGCCGGGAGTAGTGTTATGAGGCGGCCGGATCGCGTTGCCGTTGCCGTCAGAAAACCAGATCGCATCGCCGGTACCGATTGCGATGTGGTTGGCTCCTGTGCCTCCGAGGATGGCCTGATGGTAGTTGTCGCTCATCGAGTAGTTGTTGGCAAGCGAGGTAAGGTAGGGTGCGTCACCCTGCTGGACGTTGTAGAAGCCCATCGAATCGCCACCTTCGCCCGTGGTCTCCTGGGTGAAGGGCGTGGGCTGTGCCAAACCGTTAGTTCCGGCACCGACCGTGACCTCCACGTACGGGAAGAGATCAGCCTTGCAGCCGCTGGGGTTTGTGCGGGTTGCGTAGTTGGCATTGCAATCAAGCTGCTGCGCCATCTGATAATAACGGTGAACAGGGCTGCCTGCGTAGGCGTCGTAGGGCACGCCAGGGGTAAGTTGGAACGGCCCTGCAGGAAGGTTGTTGTAGTTCAGGATGCGGGTATCGGGCGTGTGGGCCTTCAAGCCGGTGCCGCCGGTGGTCAGGTACTTGTAGTAGTCCGGCGCAAGGCCATTCTCGACCGCTTCGGCTTCCGCTACCGTCGAGACGTACGGAGTTGTCGGCCCACCCGCGAGAGGCACAGGCAGCGTCGGATAGAACGACTTCTCCTGGGGGCTGTTTTCGTACTTGTCGCGATGCGTATCTTCTGCAGAATATTGCGCCGCGAACGAGTAATTCGCCCCCGGCGTACCGTCGCTGTTGATAATGTGTTTCGAGAGCAGGTTGTCCACCGTCTCACCGCGCTTCGGCTGGTAGGTTGCGAAGATGTGGTCGAAGGTGCGGTTTTCGCCGATGATCACGATGACGTGCTTAATCGGCGTGCGGGTTTTGCCTGAGTTGTCCTGCCCTGTGCCAGTATTCTCAGCAAAGGCGAGGAGGGGAACGCTGGCAAAGACCTGCAGGGTCGCCAGCAGCGCTGCGGCATATCTGAAGGTTCTCGGGGTGGGGATTTTTTTCTGCATCGGTATTCTCCAATGGGTGAAAGTGAGATTGAGGAAGGGCGAGTTCTGGGGTCTGGAACACGCCCAGACTAGGTCGCCAGCCCAGGCGATTGGTTAAGGGATTGATAAATGCATGTGAATGTCTCAGGTGGCAGCAACACGCGCGAAGGTGCGGTGCGTCTCTCCCGCTCGCTCAATTAACAGTTCTTTATGAACTGCGTTTTCAAAAGCCTCGAATCAGCCACCAGCTTCCAGCGCGAACAACGCGAAGCCTCCCGCCGTCCGCGCAGGACCCCCTCGCCGCGCTTTATAATCAATTGCTCATGCTTCGTTTCTCAACAGCCGGCGAAAGTCACGGCGAATCCCTCGTAGCCCTCCTCAGCGGTCTACCCTCGGGCATCCCCGTAGACCAGTCCTTCCTCGACCACGAGCTCTGGCGTCGCCAGCAGGGCTACGGTCGCGGCGGCCGCATGCGCATCGAGCGCGACACCGCCCACATTCTCTCCGGCGTCCGCCATGGCCACACCATCGGCTCGCCCATCGCCATGACCCTGGCCAACAAGGACTGGAAGAACTGGGAAGAGATCCTTCCCGTGGCCGAAGGCGATCCTGACAAGCATAAGGCGGTAGCGTCCCCACGCCCCGGCCATGCAGACCTCGCCGGCGCCCTCAAGTACAACTTCCCCGACGCCCGCTATATCCTCGAGCGCGCCTCCGCCCGCGAGTCCGCCGCCCGCGTAGCCTGCGGAGCCATCGCCAAGATGCTCTTGCGCTCCCTCGGCATCGAGGTTGCCAGCCACGTTACCCGCGTCGGCACAGCCGAGCTCTCCCGCGAGGCCACCTTCGCCGAGATCGCCGCCCTCGCCAGCAGAGAAGACGTCCTCCTCGCCTGCGTCGACCCCGAATCCGAAGCCCGTATGAAGGCTGAAGTCGACACCGCCCTCCGCACCGGTGACACCATCGGCGGCATCTTTGAGGTCGTCGTCCACGGCCTTCCCCCCGGCGTCGGCACCCACGTCAACTGGGATGAGCGCCTCGACGGCCTCCTGGCCCAGGCCGTCATGAGCCTTCAGGCCGTCAAAGCCGTCGAACTCGGCCGCGGCGTCACGGCAGCCCAATCCCCCGGCTCTCAGGTCCACGACGCCATCTCCTACGCCGAAGGGGACACCGGCACGTTCACCCGATTCACCCGCGAGCACAACAACGCCGGCGGTCTCGAAGGCGGCATGTCCAACGGCGAGGACCTCATCATCCGCGGCTACCTCAAGCCCATCTCGACCCTTCGTCGCCCCCTCGCCTCGGTCTCCTTCGCATCCCGCGAGGCCACCAAAGCATCCTATGAGCGCTCCGACGTCTGCGTCGTCCCCGCCGCCGGTGTCGCCGCCGAGGCCATGGTCGCCCTCACCGTCGCCCGCTCTGTTCTGGAAAAATTCGGCGGCGATAGCCTCCTCGAACTCCAGCGCAACTACCAGGGCTACTGTGCCCAGATCAAATCCTTCTGAATCATGCCCACCGAACCCAAACTCGATACAGCCGCCGAACGACGCGTAGCCCGCCAGATGACCCGCGACGCCGTCCGCAAGTCCGCCCCCAAGCTCCACACGGTCGTCAAATACCCCGACCCCGTCCTGTTGAAAAAGGGTGAGCCAGTCACCGAATTCACCCCTGAACTGGCTCAGCTCGTCGAAGAGATGTTCGACAGCATGTACGCCGCCGAGGGTATCGGCCTTGCTGCTCCGCAGATAAGCATCTCCAAGCAAATCACAGTGATAGACGTAAGCTTTAAAGAGCGACCTGAAGATAAGCTCGTCCTTATCAACCCCGAGGTCATCGATCGCCGCGGTAAGCAGCTCGAAGAGGAAGGCTGCCTCAGCCTTCCGGATATCCACGAGAAAGTCCAGCGTGATGCATGGGTTAAAGTCCGTGCGCAGAACGTCAAAGGGGAAATATTTGAAGTAGAAGGTACGGAATTGCTGGCCCGCGCCATGCTCCATGAGATCGACCACCTCCACGGCATCCTCTTCATTGACCGCCTCAGCCGCCTCAAGCGCGACCTCGTCCTCCGCCGCATCAAGAAGCTCCAGAAGCATGGCGACTGGTAAACTCCCGCAGCGAGGGAATTCATGAAACTCGTCTTCTGCGGAACCCCAGAATTCGCTGTCCCCAGCCTCCAGGCCGTCGTCGACGCGGGCCACGAAGTTGCGCTCGTCCTCACGCAGCCCGACCGCCCGGCCGGCCGCAAGCTCGAGCTTCACGTCCCTGCGGTCAAGCAACTCGCCCTCACCCTCGGTCTTCCCGTCCTCCAGCCCGAGCGACTCAAAACCAACTCCGAACTTCGTGCTCTTCTTGAACAAATTTCCCCGGACGCCATCATCGTAGTCGCTTACGGCCGCATCATCCCCCAGTGGATGCTCGACCTCCCGCGCTTCGGCAACATTAACGTCCACGGCTCGCTCCTTCCCAAGTACCGCGGAGCCGCCCCCATCCAGTGGGCCATCGCCAACGGCGAAGCCGAAACCGGCGTCACCACCATGCTCCTCAACGCTGGCCTCGACACGGGCGATACACTGCTTTCCCACAGCATTCCCATCGGCCCTGACACCACATCTCCACAGCTCTATCCACAGCTTTCACAGATCGGTGCAAACCTCTTGATCCAAACGCTTTCCGGCTTGGAGCTTAAAACTCTCCATCCCATCCCGCAAGATTCCAGTAAAGCCACGCTAGCCCCCATCCTCACCCGCGAGGACGGTCGCCTCGATCTCCTCCACCGCACCGCTCTGGAAACTTATAACCGTTGGCGAGGCTTCACCCCCTGGCCCGGAGCCCATGCTCTCTTCCGCGACAAGCGCTTCCTTATCCACAGGATGCACCTATCATTTTCCACATTATGTTTAGCTCAGTATAAGCTTCAATTATCAACGGATAGCCTATTTGTTGGAGCAGCGCAAAACACCGTTCTTGCGCTCGATGAGGTCCAGATGGAAGGGAAACCCCGCCTCACCGGAGCCCAATTCGCCCGAGACTTCCAGCTCCGTCCCGGTGAGCATCTTGAATAAGTCCTCAGGCCCTCGCAACCCGCGGCGTCCCGCCAAGCCCATTTCCCCACAGCCTGTGCAAAACTCCGCCCCCGCTCATGGGTCCATCAGCCCGGCCCGTTCCGCCGCCTTCACCATTCTCGACCGCGTTGCCACCACCTCGGCGCACTCTGACGACCTGCTCCACGGACCCGGCATGTCGGCCCTCTCGCAGGCCGACCGCAACCTTGCCACCACCCTCGTCCTCGGGGTCCTCCGCTGGCAGATCGCCCTCGACGCTAGCATGCAGCCGCTCCTCCAGCGCCCCGACCTGGCCCTCCCCACCCCGGTTGCCACGGCCCTCCGCATGGGAGCCTTCCAGCTCCAGCACCTCGACCGCATCCCCGCCCACGCGGCTCTCAGCGAATCCGTCGAACTGGCCCGGGCCGCAGGGCACGGCCACGCAGCCGGCATGGTCAACGCGATCCTCCGCAAGCTCACCCGCCAGGAGCCCTCCAAGCCGAAGCTCTACGAGACCACTGCAGTTTTCTCCGAACGCCTTGCCCATCCGGAGTGGCTCGTCGCCCGCTGGGTCCGCCACTACGGCCGCACCGCCGCCCTCGCGCTCTGCGCCTACAACCAGCAGGAGCCTCACCCCGGCACCCTCTTTCCCGAGTCCGCCGCGTCTGAGCCTCCCCTCCCGCACCTCGACGACGGTTCCCGTCTGGTCGCCGAGTTGGCCGCCGCCTCCCATCCCGCTCCTCACCGCATCTGGGATTGCTGCGCCGCGCCCGGTGGCAAGACCCTCATCCTGGCTCACCGCCGCCTCGACGCCGAGATCCTCGCCACCGACGCCAACCCCCGCCGTCTCCAATCCCTCGCCACCCGTCTCCAGCCCGCTGCACCCCACGTCAGCGCCCTCGAAGCCGACGCCACCCAACTCCCCGCATCCGAAGGCTTCTTCGACCTCATCCTCTGTGATGTACCCTGTAGTGGCACTGGAACTCTCAGCCGTAACCCAGAGATAAAGCATCGTCTCCAGCCTTCTGACCTCGCTCGCCAAGCCACCCGCCAGCACCAGATTCTCGCCGCCGCCCTGACCCGCCTGGCTCCCGGCGGCAGCCTCCTTTACTCCACCTGCTCCCTCGAGCCTGAAGAGAACGAGCAAGTCGTCGCCGCAGTTCTCGCCGCTACCTCCGGCATCACCAACCCCTCCCTGGAGCCCATCCTCCACCAACTATCTGCCGCCGGAACCCTGGCTGCCTCGGCACCCCCAACGCTTCTCCGCAACGGCCAACTCCGCACCATCCCGGGCGTCAACTTTCAGGGCGACGGCTTCTTTGCGGCACTCCTCCGCCGCGCCTGAGAGTTCTTCTGCGACCTCTTACTGCGCCACCGCAGCCGTCACAGGAGCCCCAGCCCCCAGCGTCAGCCGCAGCACATCCCCCTTACTCCCCTTGAACCCCGACTCCGGCGACTGCGCCGTGACGACCCCGCTCGGGCCCGCAGGAGAAACTGCCACCGCCGTCACCCCAGTCACAGGAGGGGCAGGAACGGCCACCACCGGAACCTCTCCCATCACCGCCACCTTCAACCCCAGCGCGTTTGCCCACCGGTTCGCCGCCGCATAACTCATCCCCACAAACGACGGCAGCACAATCGCCGTCGACGCATTCGCCGCCGAACTCAGCAGCAGGTTCACCCTCGGCTGATCCACGCCCGCATCCGGCGGCGGCGTCTGCGCCAGGGTCATGTCCGGGTCGCCCGGTGCGTCGATATGCGCCAGCGTCCCCAAGTCCAACTGCATCTTCCGTATATTCATCGACGCCTGCTGCACTGGCTCGCCCACCACATCCGGGATCGTCACCTGTTGCGGCCCCAGGCTCTCGGTCACCCTCACCTGCCACCCATGCCGCACGCTCGACCCCGCTGCCGGCGCCTGCGACAGGACCCGCCCCACCGGCACCGTCGTCGAATAAAACTTGTTCTCGATATTCAGATCTACGCCCGTCCTCAGCGCCGCCTCGCTGGCCTCCGCGACGGTCATCCCGGCAAAGTCCGGAATGGTCACCTCATGTCCATGCAGCGCAATCCGCAGCGTAATCGCGGCCGACACCAGCATCACCGCCAGCATCGCCAGCCCCGTCATCGCCACTCTGAAGAACCGTTTCATCCCAGCCTCAGCATACCGTGGAAGAACGTTCCCTGGTCTCAATAACAACGCCCCAATGGACGGCTCACCGCCGATTATCCGTAGCGGGCTCCGGATGAATAAACACCCGTGCCACCTGCGGATGGTCCAGCTTGAACTCGCTCTCGAAGTTCGTAATCACCTCGTGTACGGCCTCCATGGGCAGGTCATCGGGCAGTGTGCAGTGCAGGTTTACCTGGACGCTGTTAGCCGCGCCTCCATGTCCCCGCGTCACCGAAATCTCATGAATATCCAGAATCTCCGGAAAGTGGCTCGCCGTCGCACGCAGTTGGTTCTCCAGATTCTCGCTCGGATCGACCTGCGCCGCCGTCGCAATCGTCGCCGGCTCGCTCTCGATGTGCGTCAGCAGCGAAGCAATCCCCGGAACCTCATGCTTCATCTCGGTCTCCAGCGCTGTCACCACCTCATGCGCCTCACGCAGCGTCATCGTCTCCGGGACCTCCAGATGCTGCTCCACATGCAGCGCGCCGTCGTACTGCCGCACGCTCACATCGTGAATGGATAGGTTCGATCGCGCCGCCACTGCCCGAATCCGGTCGAACACGCTCTCCCCCAGCGTCGCCGTCGGCACCGTATGGATCACCACATCGGCTCCCGGCAGAACCCGTTGCACCGCCGTGGTCGCCGCCGCCGTAATCTGTTCCGAGCGCTGAAACGTCAGTCTTCGCGGCAAGCTCAGCGTCAGATCCACAAAGTAATGCGACCCCGACCGCCGCACCCGCACCCGGTCCACGGCCAGCACCCCATCTGCGGCTTCCAGATCCCGAATCAAATCCCTCCGAATCTGTTCCCGCACCTCGGGCGGCGTCGCGTCCAGCAGGGAATCGATCGTCTGCCGCGCCAGCCGCCACGTCACCTGCAGAATAATCGCCGCCACCACCAGCGCAGCCACCGGGTCCGCATACTGTAGTGCCGGAATATTCAGCCGGTCTCCCACAAACGCCGCCAGCAGACCCACAAACACCGCAGCCGACGACCATATATCGGTCCCGAAGTGCACCGCATCGGCCTCCAGCGCATCGCTCCTATGCTCCGCCGCCACCCGATGCAGCGCCCGCGACCGCGTATAGTCCACCGCAATCGACAGCAGCAGCACCGCAAACGGCCACACGGACCAGTGCAGATCCAAGTGCTCCCGATCCACGATCCGATGGATCGACTCGCGCGCAATCCACACGCACGACCCCACCATCAGCACCGTCTCAAACCCCGCCGACAGGCTCTCCAGCTTTCCATGCCCGTAGTTGTGTTCCTCATCCGCCGGCCGGTCCGACACCCTTACCGTCAGCAGCGTAATCCCCGCCGCAATCAGGTCAATCGACGAGTGCGCCGCCTCGCTCAGCATCCCCAGCGACCCGGTCAGGATCCCCGTCAGCAGCTTCAGCAGCGTAATCCCCAGCGCAGCCAGCACCGAAGACTGCGCCGCCGATCGCTTTGCCGCCGTCGCTTGCATCTGATTCATCGCTGGTAACTAAGCCTGGCCTCTCCCAACCTCATCCACCCCGAACGTTCCTGTCCGCGCCCTCGCCCTGAGCATACACTCCCACGGCCAATCGCCATCATCCCAACGCCTTCATCCCACGATACAGCCCCGCTGCGCGCAACAAATATCCATCCCACGCACTCTCCACAAATCCCGCCTCGGCCATCATCTTCAGCATCTGTTTCGGTCGCGGAAACCGCGCCACCGACTCCGGCAGATACCCATAAGCTGCGCGGTCCCCCGAGATCAACCCACCCAGCACCGGCAGCACGCGCTGAAAATAAATCCCATACCCAAACCCGCTCAACCCTTCCGGCTGATTGCACTCCAGAATCCCAATCCGCCCTCCCGGCGCCAGCACCCGATAAATCTCCGCCAGCCCCTCCGCATAGTTCGTCAAATTCCGAAACCCGAACGCCGACGTCACCAGGTCGAAGCTCCCATCCGCATACGGCAGGTGCATCGCATCGCCCTTCACCCACACCGCATTCGCCGATTCATACTTCACCCTTGCGCGGTCCAGCATCTCCGCAGAAAAATCCAGCCCCGTCACCGCAGCCCCACCCGCTGGCCGCTCCTTCAGCAGCGCCGAGGTCATATCTCCCGTCCCGCAGCAGATATCCAGCACCCGCGCATCGGGCCGCGCCAGCACCTCGCGAAAACTCCGCGCCGCCCGTCCCCACCACCGCCGGTCCAGCCCCATCGACAGCAGATGATTCAGCAGGTCATACTTCGGCGCAATCGAGTCAAAGATCTCCCGCACATGCTCCGCCGCTGCCGCCTCCGTAGCCTCGCCTGCCGGCCGTGCTCCCGGATTCACACTCTCCTCCGCTCGATTCAAGCGATCGCTCCCGCCGCCTTCGCCTCACCAACAATCCCCGCCGCCGCCATCATCAACTCCGCCTCGCTCACATCCTTCACCACCACGGCCTCGCCAATCCGCACCGGCAGCACAAACGACCTTGCCCCACTCCGATTCTTCTTATCCTTCGCCGTCAGCGCGACCAACTCCGCAGCATCCGCCACAAACCCGCGCATCGGCCCATATGCCCGAACCACGCGTTCCATCCGAGCCGCATCGTCCGCGCTCACCATTCCCCGCCGCGCCGCAATCCCCACCGCGGCAATCATCCCCCACGCGACAGCCTGCCCATGCAGCAACTGCTTATACCCGGTAGCCACTTCAATCGCATGACCCAGCGTATGCCCCAGGTTCAAAATCATCCGCAGCCCACCCTCGCGTTCATCCGCGCTCACCACCTCAGCCTTCACACGCACACTCGCCGCCACCACCCGCGTCAGAGCCTCGCCCTCGCCCGCCAGCACCGCCGCACTCTCGGACTCCATAAAATCAAACAGCTCGCTGTCATAGATAATCCCGGCCTTCACCGACTCCTGCAATCCCGCCCTTAGCTCCGCCTTCGGCAGCGTCCCCAGTGTCGTCGTATCCGCGTACACCGCCAGCGGATGATAAAATGCCCCTACCAGATTTTTCCCCGCCGCCAGATTCACGCCCGTCTTTCCCCCCAGCGAGCTATCCACCTGCGCCAGCAGCGTCGTCGGCACACCCACATACCGAATCCCGCGCATATACATCGCCGCCACAAGCCCCGTCATATCTCCAATCACGCCGCCGCCAAACGCCACCAGCACCGAATCCCGATCGGCTCCATGCTGGGCCAACTCCTCGGCCAGCCGCTCCACCGTCGCGAGCCGCTTATGCTCCTCCCCGGCAGGCACCATCAGCCGCGTCACCGGGGCAGGGAATCCGGCCGCCAGTTGCTCCCCCCACAGCCGGTCAATCTCAGGCGAGGTCACCACAAACGCCCGCTGCTTCCCCGCGCGAATCCCTCCCGCCAGCAGCGCATCCACGCGTTCGCCCACCAACCCAACCAACCCCGCACCTATCTCCACCTCATACTGCGCAGAGGGCGTCCGAACGGCAATCAACGTATTTGCATCAACAGTATTCATCGTCTTTCAGAATACCGCGCTTCACAACCGGGTGCCTCATCCGCGGCACGACGCGGACTCATTGCGCGCAGGTGGGTCACCGCTGTCGTTGTCGTTGTCGCTGCAGTTGTCGTTGCAGTTGTTGTTGCAGTTGTTGTTGCAGTTGTCGTTGCAGTTGTCGTTGCTTGTTCTACGCCGTCATCCTGAGCGAAGCGAAGGACCCCTGTATTTGTATTTGCACTTGCTTTTGTTTTTGCCCTTGCCCTTGCTTTTCTGTCTGTCATTCCGAGCGCAGCGAGGAACCCGCTTCTCGCGCGAGCAGCGCGCATCTGTTCTTGCCTTTAGCCAGCAGCTTCCGTCCGCTCCGCCCACAACGAAGCCCCCACCGTCACTCCCACCAACCCCGCAATCACCACCAGCGACATCACCGGCCCAACCGCCAGCCAATCCGCCGCCAGCATCTTCACCGCCGCAAACGCCAGCACCGCTGCCAGCCCAAAGTGCAGATACCGCAGCTTCGCCAACCCCGCGGCCAGCAGCACATACAGTGACCGCAGCCCCATCACGGCCAGAATATTCGACGCATACGCCAGGAACGGCACCCGCGTAATACTCAACACCGCCGGTATCGAATCCAGCGCAAACACCACATCGGTCAACTCCACGGCCACCAGCGCCAGCAACAGCACGGTCGCCATGCGTCGTCCCTTCTCGTGCACAAAAAAATGCTCCTGATCCTCACTGATCGGCCGCCACTTTGTGAGCCACCGTATCCACGCCGGAGCCCGCGCCGGATCAGGCTCCACCGCCTCCGGCTTCAGCAACCGCACGGCCGCCACCAGCAGTACCGCCCCAAACACATACTCAATCCAGTGAAAGCGATTCAGCAGCCCAATGCCGCCTGCGACAAACGCTCCCCGCAACACAATCGCCCCGGCCACACCCCAGAACAGAACGCCTGGCTGCTTCTCCGCCGGGATCCGAAACAGCCGGAACAGCAGCAGAAACACAAACAGGTTATCCAGCGACAGCGCCTGTTCCAGCGCATACCCTGCCAGAAATTGTGTAGCCGACTCCGCGTGATACTGCCGGCCAATCATCACCGCCAGCACCAGCGCCGCTCCCACCCACATCCCCGTCGCCACCATCGCCTTGCGCCGAATCTCCGGCACCACCCGATGCACCAGGTATTCCACCCCCAGCAGTGCCACCAGCGCGACATGAAAAGCAATCCAGTAAGAGAGGTGCGTCATCAAGCGTCTCCTGAAAGCCTACACGCCTCTCGCTAAAAATCCCCCATACCCGATCCACTCGACCGGGCTCCACTCCACGCAGCCTTCGTCCTCTCTACCGGAGTCGCGCGCTTTTGCGCGAAGCAATGGTGAGACCCCTGTATTGCTTTTTGCCGTTGCCTTGGCTGGGAGCTACCGCTCATTAATCAACTTCACCAAATCAACAAACAAATCCGCCGACACCTGCAAGCTCGTAGCGCTCAGCTTGTCCATCGTGTCCAGCTCCGTATGGTGATACGCCTCCGGATTATCCGCCGTCCCATACTCAAAATCGATCACATCCAGCACCGGAACCCCACGCATCCGGAAGGGAATATGATCATCGTCCACTGCCTGCGACTCCTTGAACAAATACTTTGAGTGCCCGGTATCCCTTCCCGCCTTTGCCAGCAGGTCCAGCAGCCACGGCGTAGAGTTCGACTCCCGATCGATATTCATCTCCTTCCACCCAATCATGTCCGCCAGCACAAACGCCTTGATGTGCCCAATCGTCCCATCCGCCGACCACTTCGCCGCAATATGCCGCGTCCCATACAGCGAATCCTGGTCCGTCCACTCCTTGTTGATTGACTCTTCCCCATCCGTAAACAGCAGCCACACCGAGTACCCCTGCGGCGGATGCTCCCGGTAATACTGTCCCAGCGCAATCAGCAGCGCCGTCGTACAAGCCCCGTCATTCGCCCCCACAAACCGAATATCCTTCAGCCAGTAATTCGTCTCATAGTGGCTCGCCAGGACAATAATCCCGTCCTTCTTCCCCGGAAACTTCACAATGAGGTTGTGCATCGTCAGCGGCCCAATCGGTGTCCGCGCCATAAATCGGTCGTCGATGAAGTTCCCCTTCGCCACCTCCGGCTTGAAGTGTTCTTTGATGAACGCCTCCGCCGCATCATGTCCCGGCGAGCCGATATACCGCTTCGGTGCCGCATCCACATACTGCTGCGTCAGCTTCAGAATCGCCTGCCCGCTAACGGCATGCTCCTGCGCCAGCATCGCAGGCGAAAACATAAGCGCGGCAACCAGCATCAGCGCCGAGGTGCGAATTCCCATTTACACAGCTCCCTTCAGAGCATCTTTCTTCTTCCGCCGGTTGGGATGCACAAAGAACGCCACCCCCACCCCAACGAAATACAGCACCAGCATCGGCGTCGCAAACAAACACATCCCCACCGGGCTGGGATCAGGGCAGATCACCGCGGCCAGCAGAAAGATCGCCATAATGGCATAGCGAAAGTGACGCAGCAAAAACTTCGCATCCACAATCCCGAACAGCGCCAGGAAGAAGATCACAATCGGCATCTCAAACGTAATTCCCAGCCCCAGAATCACGGCCAGGAAAAACCCGGTGTAATCGTCAATCGTAATCATGTGCGTAAAGTTCTTGCCGAAGTCCTGGATCAAAAACACCATCGCCCCCGGCAGCACATACCGATACCCAAACCACGTCCCGGCCAGAAACAGTCCCACCGTCGCCGACATGAACGGCCACACATACTTCTTCTCATTCGCATACATGCCCGGCGAAATAAACAGCCACACCTGGTACAGAATGAACGGCGAAGCAATAATTGCGCCACACACCAGCGACGTCTTGATGAAAAAATTGATCGCATCGGTCGGATGCGTCATCGTCATCTTCAGCCCGATATCCACCAGCGGCTTCTGAATATATCCCACCAGCCGGTTGCGAAAGATCCACGCCACCGCAAACCCCGCCAGCAGATACCCGAAGATCCAGAACAGCCTGCTTCGCAGCTCCTCCAGGTGCTCCATCAGGCTCATGCCGGGCAGTTCTGCACGGTCATGCACGGCATTCCGCGCTCGGTCGATCAACTCAGTTGCCATGCGCAGTCGTCTCCTCTGCCGGTGCCGTCTCTGCCGCCGGAATCGCATCCAGCAGGCCCTTCAGCGCACTATTCCGCTCCACCGGAGCCTGCGCCACCGGCAGCCCCGTCGCCGGCGGCATAATCTTCAACTCTCCCGACACCGCAATCGGCAGCGGCTCCCGCACCTCGTCGTTCAGCTCTCCGGCCTTCGCCTCTGAGACCTCGGTTTCCACCACCCCCGTCCCCGTCTCCACCGCAGCCACCGGCTCCGCAATCACCGGCGCGACCGGCGCAGCAGCCTCCATCGCGGCAATCTGCTTCTGCCGCTCCGTCTGTTCGCTCAGCCGCAGCTCCTCTTCCATCTGCATCTTGAACTCATTGGACGCGCGCCGGAACTCACCCACCCATTTCCCCAGCTCGCGCGCGAACACCGGCAGCCGCTTTGGCCCAAAGAGCAGTAGCGCCAACACAAACAAGAAAATGCTGTCAGGAAAACTCGGCATACAGATTCAGATGATACGGCCTCAGCCGCGCACTTGGAAGATGCGCTCCGGTGGCCCTGTTCTACAGACGTTCGCCAGCCCGCTTCGGATGGCCGCTCTCATCTCCCGCACACAGCCGCCTCGCCCCGGCCTCACATAAATTTCTTCGTCCACCAAACCGTTCTCTTCCGGCCGCGTCCTACGCTTCAGCGCCACAAACGCACCCTGCACCTGTAACAATAGGGCTGGCCCCGTCGCCGCACCATCGGCTCCCCGGGCATGGAGAGGCAACGCATGATGTCAATGAACCGCCGCACCGGGTTGCGTCCCTACGCTCGACCCGTCTGCACCCTCATCCTGTTGTCCAGCATCGCTGCCCTGCTCACCGGCTGCGGCTCCTTCTTCCAGTGCGAAGGCAAGGCCGACTGCCCCACCACCGGTACGGGCACTGGCACCGGAACCGGCACCACTACCACCACCGACTACGTTTACGTAGCCAACAGCGCATCCGGTGCGACCTATCTCAACGGCTACACCCTCGCCAGCGGCACGCTCACCGCCGCCACCGGTGCGCCCTTCTCACTCGGCACCAATGCCGTTCCGCAGGCCCTGGCCGTTACCCCCGCCAACACCTTCCTCTACATGGCCACCGACTCCAATTTCACCAACCCCGCCGGAACGGGCGACATCTACGGTTACTCCATCACCACCGGCGGCGCCCTGTCCATCCTCGCCAGCGGCAGCCCCCTCATTCAGGAGAACGACGCCGCCATCGCCATCTCTCCCGACGGCCAGTGGCTCTTCACCCTGCCGATCGATGCCCAGCAGATCAACGAGTATCCCATCAATGCCTCCACCGGCGTCCTGAACGCGCTCGCCGCGTATTACGGCCTCGCCGGTGCTGCCACCGGAGGAATCAACCCCCTTGGGATCGCGGTCGCTCCCAGCGGCGAGTACTTCGCCGCAGCCCTCGGAACCGGCGGTGCCGACGTCTACTCCTTTGACACCACCACCGGGCAGGGCGCAACCGTCCCCGTCACCATCAATCCGGCCAACAGCGCAACCGGGATCTACGCAGTTGCCTTCGACAGCAACAACAATCTCTACTGCGCCGGTACCGCTGGCCTGCAGGTGTTTTCCATATCGGCCTCCGGAGCTATAACCCTTCTCAAGACCTACGCCGCTGGCAATGGTGCGCACTCCATCGTCATCAACAAGGCCTCGACCTACGTCTACGTGGGCAACCAGACTGACAGCACCATCACGGGATACTCCATCGGCACCAACGCTGCGCTGACAGCCCTTGTGGGCTCACCTTACAGCGCGCCAACGGCCGTGGGCGCTCTCGCCATCGATAACACCAGCGCCTACCTCGTTGCCGCCGGGTACAACACCACCTCAGGCATCCAGTTATTCTCCATCGGCTCCGCGGGAGCTCTGACTATGACCGGCTCTGCTGGCACCGGCGCAACGACCGGAATTCCGTTAGCCATCGCCGCCACCCATTAGTTCGCCCGCAATCCGCTTTTGCCTCTGCCTTCGCTTCTGCCGTTGTCCTTGCCCTTGCTGTTGTCCTTGCCGTTGCCGTTGCCTTTGCTGTTGCCGTTGCCGTTGCTGTTGCCGTTGCCGTTGCCTTTGCTGTTGCCGTTGCCGTTGCCTTTTTGGTTGTCATTCCGCAGCGCAGCGGAGGAATCTGCTTCTCCCCTCCCCATGCTCCCATCCTCTCGACCCCTGCATTTCCCGCCGCACCCTGCAATCCACCAGCGCCCCGACCCACGTTCGCGCTACTCTGGCACTAGCCTGTTTTAAATCGCTCGCATCGACCCCCCCTGTGACGTCGCAGAGCAGCACACAAAGCGATTGCCTCAACATGCAGAAAACTTTCTCGAACCCAATGACGAAATCCCAAAGACGCAACCGGACACGGCACACGATAGCGGCGTTGCTGCTCTCCTGCAGCCTCGCCGGCTGCTCGCACTTCCGTCCCCAACCGTCCAACAAATACGTCTACGTCACCGCCAAACAGACCTTCCTGCGCGACCGCGTCGCCGCCGTCTCCAATCGCTCCGGAACCGCCTCCAACGGCGAACGTCTGATCGTGCTCGACCACGCCCGCCGCTGGGTCAAGGTGCAGACCCCACGCGGCGAGATAGGCTGGATCGAAGAGCGCCTCACCGCGCCGCAGGATGTCGAGGACAAGTTCGACGCCCTCCGCCACGACCACCAGCACGATCCCGTCGTCGCCACCGCCACCACCAGCGACCAGGCCTACCTTCACGTCACCCCCGGCCGCGAGACAGACCACCTCTACATGCTCCCCGAGGGCGACTCCCTCAGCTTGCTCCAGCGCGCCTCCGTACCCAAGCCCATCACCCCTGGCGCACCGCCGCCGGCTGCCGATAACTCCGGCGCGCCTCCCGCTCCCCTGCTCGAAGACTGGTGGCTCGTCCGCGACGCCCAGGGCCAGACCGGCTGGGTCTACGGCCGCATGATCGACGTCTCCGCACCCGATGCTCTCCTCCGCTACGCCGAGGGTCAGCGCATCGTCGGAGCCTACATCCTCGCCCACGTCGACGACCCCGACTCCGGCGTCCTCAACAACGGCAACACCGTCACCTCCATCCCCGAGTACGTCACCGTCATGAGCCAGTACAAGGCCGGCCTCCCCTACGACTTCAACCAGGTCCGCGTCTTCATCTGGAACACCAAAAAGCACCGCTACGAGACCGGCTTCAGCGAGCGCAACATCGTCGGCTACCTCCCCGTAAAAATAGGCCAGAGCACTGACCCCTACGAGAAGGGAATCGAGGCCACACAGACCCTCCCCACCTTCACCTACCGCGTCCTGGCCGCCGACCAGCCCATTCCCACCCCGGACCCCGTCACCGGCCTCATCAAGCCCGGAACCCTCATCGACAAAACCTATCGCCTCGAAGGCAACATCACCCGCCGCCTCATCCCCCCCGGAACCCCACCCCCCGCCGAAGCCCACCCCGAGCCCGAGCCGAACAAGAAATCCCTCGCCCGGCGACGTCAGCAGCGCCACTAAACATCGTCCTCTCGACCGGAGCCACGCAGCTTCATGCATGGCACAGCGGAGGGCCCCCCGTATTCGCCGTTGCCCTTGCCGTTGCCGTTGCCCTTGCTGTTGCCGTTGCCCTTGCTGTTGCCGTTGCCCTTGCTCTTGCCGTTGCTTTTGCTCTTGCCCTTGCTCTTGCCGTTGCTTTTGCTCTTGCCGTTGCCGTTGCTGTTGCTGTTGCCCTTGCTGTTGCTGTTGCTGTTGCTGTTGCTGTTGCTGTTGCCGTTGCTGTTGCTGTTGCCGTTACCCTTGCTGTTGCCCTTGCCCTTGCCCTTGCCCTTGCCCTTGCCCTTGCCCTTGCTGTTGCTGTTGCTTTTTTGGTTGTCATTCCGCAGCGCAGCGGAGGAATCTGCTTCTCCCCTCCCCATGCTCTCGTCCTCTCGACCGGAGCCACGCGGCTTTTCCGTGGCGCAGCGAAGACCCCCGTATTTCCCCGCCCACGACGAGATCTTTGTTGAGACCCCCATCGTGCAGCCCATAATTGCGCTGAGAGTGTCGATTTAAAACGCTGCACTTGACAGAAAATTGGCCAAACCACCCGCTTCAAGCATAAAAACGTCGAATCGCTTCCACCACGCTGTCAAGCTCCTCCACGCGCAACTCCGGGTACATCGGCAGCGCCAGCACCTCCGCCGCAGCCCGCTCGCTCACCGGAAAATCGCCCTGTTTATAGCCCAGAAACCGTAGGCTCTCCTGCACGTGAAGTGGTTGAGGATAATAGACTTCTGAGCCAATCGACAGCCCTGAAAGATATTCCCGCAGCGCATCCCGTCGCGGCGCTCGAATTACATACTGGTGAAACACATGTTCAGCGCGCGGATCGGTGAAGGGAAGCACCACCCCATCTGCGGTAGTAGCCCCTGCCAGTCCATCACTCGTAAATCGCTGATTATAAAGCTCTGCAAGCTCTCTGCGCCGAGCATTCCCCGCCTCCACCCGCCGCAGTTTCACCTCCAGAACCGCAGCCTGCAGCGTATCCAGCCGCGAGTTCCACCCCACCTCATCATGGAAATACCGTCGCCGCATCCCATGCGCCCGCAGCATACTCGCCCGCTCGGAAGTCACTGAATCCTTGGTGGTTACCATCCCTGCATCGCCGAACGCGCTGAGGTTTTTCGTGGGATAAAAGCTGAACGCTGCGGCATCCCCCAGCGCCCCCGCCCGCACCCCCTCCCACGAAGCCCCAAACGCCTGCGCCGCATCCTCGATCACCTTCAGTCCCTGCTCGTTGGCAAGCGCTGTAAATGCATTCATATCAGCACATTGCCCATACAAATGCACCGGCATAACGCCCACAACATGTTTATGCCCGGACGCATTTTTCACCACATCCCGCGTCGCTTCTGACGACAAATTGAACGTTTTCTCATCAATATCCGCCAAAATCGGCTTAGCCCCGCAGCGCAGAATCGAACTCACCGTAGCAAAGAAGCTGAACGGCGTTGTAATCACCGCATCTCCGGGGCCTATCTTCAATGCTGCCAACGAAAGCCACAAAGCATCGGTCCCGCTGGCGCACCCAATCGCAAAAGGAACCCCACAGGCCGCCGCCGCAGCTTCCTCGAACCGCCCCACCTCGGGCCCCAGAATAAACCGCTGGGATTCACACACCGAGGCAATAGCAGCAAGGACTTCGTCGCGAATCTCAGCAAACTCGCGGCTGAAGTCGAGCATCGGAACCGCGAGCAATTTGGGGCCATTCTCTATCTTATTCATCTCTATCATCGTAATTGTCCCGAAGCCTCTGGAATCCGGTCAGTGTTCCAAGCCCTTGTCGGGAAGCATCGAAGGCTATAGGGTGAAGGATGCAAGTCTGCTTTGCTGCAAGGTTCGACCGCGAGGACTTAGCGCGGAATGTCACGAAATGGTTGAGTGCAATGATACGAGGAGATCGGCAAATGGATTCCAAGCCGGCACAAAACATTCAGGATACGTTCCTGAATACGGTCCGCAAGGACAAAAGCCCCATCACCATCTACCTGGTCAGTGGCGTAAAGCTGACGGGAAAGATTCGTTCCTTTGATAAATATTCTGTCCTGCTGGAGAACAATGCGCAGGAGCAGTTGATCTTCAAGCACGCAATTTCCACGGTGGTGAGTGGTCGCCCAACGGGGTTTGGTGACACGCGTAGCGAGAGCCGTCCAATTCCTGCGGCTCATACAGAAAGTACGCAGCCAGCGCCAGGAACGGCCAACAGCTAGTCGCGCAGCAACGCTTTCCGCGACCATTGTTCGCGTGAGCTACAAGGCAAGGTGTCCATCAAGCCAGCATTCAAGACAAGATCGAGTCGCGAAGCGGTCGAGCAAAATCTGTTGCGATCGCGGCAGCAAACTTCGCGCGAGAGCGCTGTTCTGGTGGCTGTCGAGTTTACGTCTGACCGCTTTCGCCCATCAAGCGCAGCACAGCAGGCGCGCGCCGCTGCTGCGGTCTCGGAGCGTAGTCAGATCGCCGGTGATTCACTTGCCGAGACGACCGAGGCCTTGCCGACTATCGCGGAACCGCCCGTCGATCTGGACTTTGATGCCTCCCTAGCGGAGTTTCAGGAACTAGCGCGGTCAGCAGGTGCGACTATTGCAGCCGTGCTGATCCAGCGGCGTGGCAGGCCGGATCCTGCGACGCTGGTGGGCGGCGGAAAGCTCGATGAGATCGTTGCAACGGTAGCCTCTACCGGAGCAAGCCTGGTGCTCTTCGATCATGACCTGACCCCCTCGCAGGCGCGCAATGTGGAGGCGCGACTACCCTGTACGGTCATCGACCGCACCCAATTGATCCTCGACATCTTCGCCAGACATGCGCGCACCCGAGAGGGCCAGTTACAAGTGGAACTGGCCCAACTCGAATATCAACTCCCCCGGCTGGCTGGCCGCGGAAAGACCATGTCGCAGACCGGTGGTGGCATTGGAACGCGTGGCCCAGGCGAGACACAACTCGAGACCGACCGTCGCAAAATCAATGTGCGGCTGGACCGCATCAAGCAGCAGTTGGAGGCCGTACGGCGGATTCGGCGGCAGCAGCGCGGCAGGCGAGAGGCCGTGCCGGTCCCAACCGTAGCGTTGGTTGGCTATACGAACGCCGGAAAATCAACGCTCTTCAACTCGCTGACCGGTGGCGAAGTGCTCGCTTCAGAGCGAATGTTTGCAACTCTTGACCCCAAATTGCGTCAGTTGAGTCTGCCTTCGCGACGCAAAGTGCTGCTGTCGGACACCGTCGGATTCATCCGCAATCTTCCTCATGCGCTGGTTACGAGCTTCCGCGCCACACTGGAAGAGGTGGAGCGCGCCGAACTGCTGCTGCACGTGCGCGACGCAGCCAGCCCCACGCTTGACGAGCAGCGAGCGCAGGTCGAGACCGTTCTCGCCGAGCTTGGCGTAAGGGAGAAGGCCACGCTTCAGGTTCTCAATAAGATCGATCTACTGCCCGCTGGCGCGACCCTCGAAGCCGGAATTCAGGCTCCCGGAACGATCGCCGTTTCGGCGCTCACGGGCGCAGGGCTAGACGATCTACTGCATGCGATTGATGCTGCATTGACAGCCGACCCACTGGAGACGGCTGAGTTTCGCATTCCGCAGTCGGAGGGCAGAGTCCTCGCGGCGTTGGAGCGGGGAGCAACCATCACGCGGCAACGGTTCGAGGGCAACCTTGTCTATCTCCAGGCCGTTGGACCGGCTTCGCTGTTAGAGAGATACAGGCGCTATCAGCACCGAGATATGGTGTCGGCTCGAGAAGCCCGCGAATAGGTTCAGGAACAAATACAGGCCGCCTGATCGGGAGCGGAGGTTATGTCCCGTTTCACGCGGCCTGCATGACCCGGAATGGGTCTCAGGGTGGTAAGCACAGTTTACGCCTGGTTGCGACGGATTGCGAAAGAAAATTATCAGAAAATGTGCCTATAAAAGCTGAGTCACAGGCAATGATCCGATAATCGTTGCCACGACGCTTTATTGGGTTCAATCTTTGACTTCCAACTGCCAGCTTTGCTACAAATGATGGGAACGAAAAGTTAAAATTTGCATCTGATTGAGCCGTGATCGGCGTTAGAGAAGAGGGCTCACTTGGCTCTTGGACGCAAGACGCCTGCATGCCCTCCTGAAGAACCCTAAATATCATGGAAATTTTGCATCAACTTGGTGGTCTAGTGCTCGGCTCTGTGCCGACCATGATCTTTTTTATTCTGTTGGTGGCAGCCTACGGACCTCTGGTACGCAAACCGCTTGAGGCAACCCTGGCGGAACGTCGCGCGCGCACCACTGGAGCCGTGGAGCGGGCCCGGGGTGCGATTGCGGCAGCCGAAGCCGAAGCAGGCGTCTACGAAGAGAAACTGCGCAATGCGCGCAACGAGATCATGGCAGCTCGCGAGCGCCGGTTGCAGCAGTGGCAGGCGGAGCGTGATCAGGCAGTTGAGGCCGCTCGCGCGATGGCTCAGGATCGCGTGAAGGCGGCTCGGCAGGAGCTTGAAGGGATGTCAGTCAGTGCGCGCAAGCAGATTGAAGACGCGACTGCGCAGTTGAGTGACCAGATTTTGCAGGCTGTGCTTCCTGCCGGAACCAGGTTCTCGGAGGTGCGCCCATCATGACCTTTCTTCGTTTCCGGGCCAAGGTTTGCCGGCTGCTCGTGGTCACACTTGGGTTGGTGGTGCTGCTGTCGGTAAGCGCCTCCATGCAGGCGCAGTCTGCGACGCCTTCAGCGCAGGCTGCAACCAGCGCGGCCGATAAAAAACAGACGGTTCTCAATGAAACCGACGAGTATCGCCTGTCTCCGACCGTCGTAAAGCTGGGTGCATTGCTCGGCATGAGTCCCGAGACGGCGGCGAACGCTTTTACGATCTTCAACATTTTGATCCTGTTGAGCGCGGTTGGATATGGCTTGGCGAAGACCCTTCCCAAGACCTTCCGCAATCGCAGCACTGCTATTCAGAAGCATCTGGTTGACGCGCGCACCGCAACCGAGGAAGCGACCTCCAGGCTCAGTTCAGTCGAGGAGCGGCTCTCCAAATTGGATGAGCAGATCGCCGCCATGCGACTCCAGTCCGAGGCGGACGCGGCTCGCGACGAGCAGCGCATCAAAGCCAGCGTAGAAGATGAAAAGAATAAGATCGTTGCTGCTGCTGAGGCCGAGATTAACAGTGCCACGACCTTCGCGAGACGCGAGATCCAGAAGTATGCAGCAGAGCTCGCCATCGAGCAGGCTGCACGGAAACTGGTGGTAACGGCAGAGACGGATCGTTTGCTGGTCGAGAGCTTTGCCCACAAGCTTGGCGAAGGGAGCAATAACTAATGGCGGCCGTCGATCTGCGGTATGCGCGTGCCTTGGCTGCTGTCATCTCTGACCAGAAGCTGAATGTGGTTGCGACCCAGGGTCAATTGAATGATTTTGTGGAGACGCTCGAAGCCAGCGCAGAATTGCGCGATGTTCTAGCAAACCCATCGATTCCAGAACATCAGAAGTTGAACGTGCTGGATGCGATTGCCGCAAAGTCGAATATGAGCAGCGCAGTCCGCAATTTTATTGCGGTGATTGCGCGTCATCAGCGATTGCATGACATTCGCGGCATGGTTGAAGCTTATGCGGCGATTGCGGATGAGGCATCGAGTGTTGCGGAGGCTGATATTGTGAGTGCGCAGCCTATGGACGAGAAGAACCGCAAGCTGTTGGAGGAGAAGATCTCCGCGTTGACTGGTTTGCATCGGGTACACGCAACTTACAGTGAGGATGCAACTTTGCTGGGTGGCGCGGTGGTCACCATCGGGTCGACCGTCTACGACGGGTCGATTCGCGCACAACTGCAACAACTAAAGGCTCGGCTGATCGCAACTGGAGCGTAGTCCGTAGCCGCAACAGGATTTGAAGCACGCGAAGGAAAAGGAAACGCATGGCAAAGATTCAGGCAAACGAGATCACCGAACTGCTTCGCCAGCAGATTGAGAACTATGAGCAGCGCATCCAGGTCGATGAGGTTGGAACCATCATCACGCTGGGTGACGGCATCGCGCGCATCCATGGACTCGACAAGGTCATGGCCGGCGAGTTGATCGACTTCCCGCATGGCATTTCGGGTCTGGCGATGAACCTCGACGAGGACCAGGTCGGCGCGGTCATCCTGGGCGACTACAGCGAGTTGAAAGAGGGCGACCAGGTCAAGCGCACAGGCCGGATCATGTCGGTGCCAGTTGGCGAAGCGTTGATTGGCCGCGTGGTGAATGCTCTCGGTCAGCCGATCGACGACAAGGGTCCGATCAACACGGAGACGTTTTTGCCAGTGGAGCGTCTTGCTCCCGGCGTCATTGCGCGCCAGTCGGTAACGGAGCCGATGAATACTGGCATCAAGGCCATCGATACGATGATCCCGATCGGCCGTGGCCAGCGCGAGTTGCTGATTGGTGACCGCCAGACGGGTAAGACCGCCGTCGCACTCGACACTATTATCAACTCTGCGAAGAACGACCTTATCTGCATCTACTGCGCCATTGGCCAGAAGCGTTCGTCGGTCGCCAGCGTGGTGCAGACGCTTGAAGAGTACGGTGCAATGGCGTACACGATCGTCGTTGCAGCGACAGCCTCTGAGCCGGCGCCGATGCAGTACCTCGCACCTTTTGCCGCGACCGCGATGGGCGAATACTTCCGTGACAACGGTAAGCATGCACTGATTATCTATGACGATCTTTCCAAGCACGCAGCGAGCTATCGCGAGATCTCACTGCTGCTGCGTCGTCCACCAGGCCGCGAAGCGTATCCGGGTGACGTGTTTTACCTTCATTCGCGTCTGCTGGAGCGCTCCTCGAAGATGTCCAAGGAACTCGGCGGCGGCTCGCTGACGGCCCTTCCCATCATCGAGACGCAGGCTGGTGACGTATCGGCGTACATTCCGACTAACGTCATTTCGATTACCGACGGCCAGATCTTTTTCGAGACGGATCTATTCAACTCGGGCGTCCGTCCTGCCGTGAACGTAGGCCTATCCGTGTCGCGCGTAGGATTTGCTGCAGCAATCAAGGCGACCAAGCAGGTGGGCTCAACGTTGAAGCTGGACCTTGCGCAATATCGCGAGTTGGCCGCCTTCGCGCAGTTTGGATCGGACCTGGACAAGGTGACGCAGAATCAACTCAACCGCGGTGTCCGTTTGACGGAGTTGCTGAAGCAGCCGCAGTTTGCGCCGCTCACGGCGGCTCAGCAGGTTGCGATTCTGTATGCAGGAACGCAGGGCCTACTCGACGATGTTGAGGTTAAGGATCTGCGCGTCTTTGAGGACGGTTACTATACGTTCCTCGACTCGGTCCACCCGGATGTTTTGGCGGACATCACCAGGAAAAAGGCGCTGGACGACGATCTTCGCAAGCGGCTGACCGATGCGATCAACGAGTATAAGCAGGATTTTCTTGCAGGTCGCAAGGAAGCTGCTCTAACCGCTACGGCATAAGAGCGCGACGGCATAAGGACGAATGGCAAACGTACTCGATCTACGGCGACGCATCCGCAGTGTGAAGAACACGCGGCAGATCACGAAGGCCATGAAGATGGTCTCCGCGGCGAAGCTGCGTCGCGCTCAGGAGCATGCGATGCAGGCGCGACCCTACGCGCGCATGCTGACCAATGTGTTGCAGTCCCTGGTGCGGCGCACGGACCTGTTCAACGAGCAGACGGGCGAGATCATGCACCCCCTGCTGGTCGAACGTGAAGAGAAGAGCGTGCTCGTGCTGGTGATTGCCGGCGACAAGGGCTTTGCCGGTGGCTTCAACTCGAACATTGGCAAGGCGGCGCAGAGGTTTATCGATGAGCGGCGTGCGAATGGGCAGAATATTGATCTTGAGCCCATCGGCAAGAAGGCCATAGGACTCTTCAAGAAGCGCTTCCCGATGGCTGTGTATGAGCATACGGAAGAGCTTTATGATAATGATCTGTCCAAACATATAGAAAATATCCGGCATCGCGCAGCGCCGATTGAGGTGGCTGCTGAGCATCCGACGTTGCTGGCAAAGACGGACTTCGAGGACGTGTCTGCGCTCGCAAATTCAATCATCTCGCGCTATGAGGGCGCAGAGATTGACGCAGTTTATATCGTGTACAACGAGTTCAAGTCCGTGATCTCGCAGCGCGTAGTGGTGGAGAAGTTACTGCCCATTCGCAAGCTGGGGGCTCATCCGGTGACCGTCATCGAGGAGATGACCGAAGAGCAGAAGGAAGCTGCTGGCAAGGCTGCGCAGGAGTCCGGCGTCTCTATCAATGAGCCCGAAGAGTCGGCTGCCGAGCGGGAGGCAAAGAAGTTCGGGACGGCCGACGTTGACTACCTCTTTGATCAGTCGCCGGAACGCTTATTCCGCCACCTGATGCCGCGCTATATCACCACCGAGATCTTCCACGCGTTGCTGGAGTCCATTGCTGCGGAGCATGCGGCGCGCATGACGGCAACGGATGCGGCTACCAAGAATGCAGGAGAGTTGATCGACAAGCTCTCTCTCACCATGAACCGCGTGCGTCAGGCCGCGATTACCAAAGAGATCATTGAAATTGTCAGCGGAGCAGCCGCGCTGTAACCGGCACGACGCGACGTTACGAAAGAGACCTATGGCAGAGACACAGAACATCGGCAAAGTAATCAGCATCAGCGGCCCCGCCGTTGACGTGCAATTCGCTGAGGCACACATGCCTCCTATCTTCCAGGCGCTGCGCATCGTGAGCGACGGCTTCGATGTGCCCGCACCGCTGGACGTCATCGTCGAGGTGCAGCAGCATCTCGGGGAAGGCCGGGTACGTTGCATCGCCATGGTCGCGACCGAGGGTATGGTGCGGGGCATGAAGGCCATTGATACCGGCGCCGGTATTACGGTGCCGGTAGGGCGCGAGACGCTTGGCCGCGTGCTCAACGTGCTGGGCCAGCCGGTCGACGAGCTGGGACCGGTGAGCGCCAAGGTGCGGATGCCGATCCATCGGCTGGCGCCGGCCTTTGATGAGCAGTCGACCTCGGAGGAGATGTTCGAGACCGGCATCAAGGTCGTCGACCTGATTCTGCCATTCCTGAAGGGTGGCAAGATCGGCCTGTTCGGCGGCGCGGGCGTGGGTAAGACGGTCGTCATCCAGGAGTTGATCAACAACGTGGCCCAGCAGCATGGCGGGTTCTCGGTGTTTGCCGGCGTGGGTGAGCGTACGCGCGAGGGCAACGACCTGTGGCACGAGTTCCAGGAGTCGGGCGTCATTGATATTCACGACTACAAGAAGAGCAAAGCCGCGCTGATTTATGGGCAGATGACCGAGCCGCCGGGGGCGCGTCTGCGCGTGGCGCTGACCGGTCTGACCGTTGCCGAGTACTTCCGCGACGAAGAGGGTGCGGACACGCTGCTGTTCATCGACAACATCTTCCGCTTCACACAGGCAGGTTCCGAGGTCTCCACGCTGCTGGGCCGTATGCCGAGCGCGGTAGGCTACCAGCCCAACCTGGCGACCGAGATGGGCGAGCTACAGGAGCGCATCACTTCGACCAAGAAGGGTTCGATCACCTCGGTGCAGGCGGTGTATGTGCCCGCTGACGACATCACCGACCCGGCGCCGGCGACCACGTTCGCTCACCTGGATGCAACGATGCTGCTGTCGCGTCCGCTGTCGGAGCTGGGCATCTATCCGGCCGTCGATCCGTTGACGTCTACCTCGCGCATACTGTCCGCCCGCATCGTTGGGCAGGAGCACTACGACGTGGCGCAGGGTGTGAAGAAGATCCTGCAGCGCTATAAGGATCTACAGGACATCATTGCCATCCTCGGCATCGATGAGCTGTCGGAAGAGGACAAGCTCACCGTCTCACGCGCACGCAAGGTGCAGCGCTTCCTGTCGCAGCCGTTCCACGTGGCGGAGATCTTCACGGGCATTCCGGGAGCGTACGTCAAGGTGGAAGACACGGTGCGTAGCTTCAAGGAGATCATCGAAGGCAAGCATGATGATATTCCGGAGCAGGCGTTCTATCTCAAGGGCGGCATCGAGGACGTTCTCAAGGCGGCCGAGAAGCTGAAGGCAACAGTTTAGAGGCGAGCAAGCATGGCGGACGTTGGAAACAATTCGGGGCTGCTGAAGGTACGGCTGGTGACGCCGGACCGGGTGCTGCTGGATGCGACGGCGGAGACGGTGGAGTTGCCGTCGATGTCGGGCTATCTGGAGGCGCTGTATGGCGCAGCACCGCTGCTGGCGGAGCTGGGTGCGGGTGAGGTTCGCCTGCATGGAGGTTCGTCCGGTGAGCAGACGTTCTTCGTTGCCTGGGGCTTCGTTGAGGTACTGCCGGAGTGCGTGACCATCCTGGCGGAGACGGCGCTACATCCCGAGGAGATTGATCAGAATGAGGCAGAGGCTGAGCTGCGGCATGGTGCTGAGCTTTGGGACCAGGCCGGAGACGACCAGTCGAAGTACGACGAGGCCAACGCTGTGACACGGGTTGCCGAGGAGAAGCTGGCGAGCCTGGCAGGGAAGCACTAACTCACTGATTGGGTTGCAGCCTTCCTGATAGGCTGAGTATGGATGATCAAAGCCTCGCGTGAGCGAGGCTTTGGCTTTTGTTGCGATAGACGCGGGGCACCCCCCCTCCCCCCCGGTACTTTTTGACCTAAAGTATTCGATTCAGGAGAGTTCGTGGAGGACTTGTGGCAGTCCGTTCACGGGATTTTGCGAGAACTTCGGCCCGGTCTGTACTGGCATGTGGCTTGCATTCGTTCTGATCGCTGTTTTTGGAGGGGCTGCTTAAATTGTAGCGGGTTGGCTGGGGTGACTATGCCAAGCTGGCGGGAGAGAAATCGCCTTTGTTTATAGGGTTTTTGTGGGAACTGCGGGCCGGAGGGGGTTGACAGGTGATTTTCAGGCTGTTTTTGAAGAAATTATTTTTTGGGGGTCTTGTTTGTGTGGGCGCGCGCTTCGTGTGCGAGAAGCAGGTTCCTCCCCATCGGCTTCACTCAAGGTCGGAATGACAGACAGAAAAGCAACGGCAAGGGCTCAGGGCTGAAGCCCTCTCCTTGGGCGCGGGGTGCCTGGGGTCAGAGCTTTTGCTTCGCAGGATTTTTCACGTCGATGGGTAGATTGATGGTGCCCATGCGACCGGTGGCTGTGTCCGAGAGCATGAGGTACAGGTAGTCCATGCGCGTGGGCAGGTTGACCTGCTGGTCGAAGGTGAGGGATGCGTTGGGGTTGGACGAGAATCTGCGGAGCGATGTCTCAGTGTGGTGGGGCCGATTGTGGCTGCGGAATGTTCTTTGTTGGTGTTCAGCAGCAGGCGCAGGGGTGGCCGCGCCAGGCGGATTGAGCTTCGTGGAGGAGAAGGGGAATGGCTGCGAGGGCTGCGAGGGGGTCGAACCACGGGATGTGGAAGGCGGCGTTGAGCCCGAGGCCGGCGAGGGTGATGATCGCGAGATAGGCGCAGGTGGCGGACTGAACCGCGTCGGCGGCGAGGGCGGCGTTGCCGCTGCGGCGAGCTTCGCGGCGCTTGAGCGCGGCGAGAAGGGGCATGGCGATGAGCGCGGCGACCGCGATGGCGATGCCTGCGGGGCTGGGCTCGGGTTGCAGCTTGAGGATGAAGGAGGCGATGGCGATGGCTGTGATCACGAAGGAGAGCGCAAAGAGGAGAGCCCCGGCGATGCGGCCGGCGCGATGCTCCGAGAGGCGGAGCGAGGGCGTCCATTGCAGCAGGACGACGGTGGCGGAGAGGAGTTCGACGAGGCTGTCAGAGCCGAAGGCCAGCAACACAGGGCTGCGGGCCGCGATGGCTGCGTAGACCGAGACACCGAGCTCGATGAGCATCCATGCCAGGGTGATGGACTGGAGCCAGAGCACGTGCTTCGTCGGCGGGGAAGCGCAGGTGGCGGGGCGGGAGGGGGCGTTTCCGATCTGGGTCAGGTCGGGCATGTGGTTGTGCTGATGATTGCAGGGCGGGGAGGAGTGCGCAAGGGTGGGCTCTATGCAGCGAACGTCGCAGGATGGAAGCGGCTCTGCTTCGTGGTGGATTTCGGGCGGTTGTTGCGCCTGGACAAGACGCTCATGTGTGCGAGTTGCAAATTATGCCGGGCTCATCCAGACTAGGAAGGCAGGTTGCTTCCCGTCTTCGTGGTGGTCGGGTGGTTCGGAGCCCGAAGGGGACGTCAACCCTCTATCATCGGCTACGGCACTTGCAAGGTCCCCGTCGTCTAGTGGCCCAGGACGACGCCACACTCATGGTGTAAACACGCGGTTCGAATCCCGTCGGGGACGCCAATTTGATGCTGCTCGGTGCGCGCAGGTGAGGCGCACCTCTGGGCCGCTCGCTTGCTGAATCTTCGCGATTCGATCACCTTTTAGGACAGTTTTGATGGAGGGGCGCGGTACCGGCTGCGGCGCCGGCGACGTGCTTCAGAGCGACGCTTTGGCCACGGGAGCGGTGGATTCGCGCACGATCAGCGTCGGCTTGACCGGGATGTTGGAGGCGTACTGGCGGCCAGGATTGGCGATGCGGTCGAGGAGGATGCTGGCGGCGAGTTTGCCCATGTGCTTGAGCGGCTGGCGAATGGTGGTGAGGCTGGGGACGTGGAACTCGGCGCTGACGATGTCATCGAAGCCGATGACCGAGACATCGGAGGGAACGCGCATGCCGACCTCGTGCAGGGCGCGGATGGCGCCGATGGCGGAGGTGTCGTTGAAGCAGACCAGGGCGGTGAAGTCGCGGGTGGCGTCGGTGAGGCGCTTGGTGGGCTCGTAGCCAAGCTGCGGGGTCCAACCGCCGGTGATGAGTTGAACGGTGCGCTCGGGTGTGGGCTGCACGCCAAATTCGCGGGCAATCTGCATCATGGAGTCCCAGCGGAACTCGGTATCGATGATGGAGTGCGGACCCTTCATGAAGGCAATCTTGCGATGGCCGAGATCGTAGAGGTGGCGGATGGCCAGGCGGGCCGCGATACGGTGATCGATGAAGACGTTGGTGACACCCTCCTTCTCCTTGTGGCCGGAGATGGTGACGACCGGCAGCGACGTGTCGAAGTCCGCATTGGTGTTCAGCAGCAGCAGACCTTCGGCACCGCGGTTGAGCAGGAGTTCGGAGTATTCCTTGACCAGCTTTGGCTTGTGATAGTGGGAGGCCGTGAAGTATAGAAAGTGCTTCTGCAGGAGGTAGCGCTCGACGCCCTCCATGACGATGGTGAAGTAGCCTTCGCTGTGCTCCGGGACGATGACGCCGATGGAGTCGCTGCCCGTCTTATGCAGATTCAGGGCGAAGTAGCTTGGGCGGTAGTTAAATTTGCGTGCCGCTTCCTGCACGCGGCTGCGGGTCTCTGGCGAGAGGTTCTTGGCCAGGGGAGCATTGTTCAGAACAAAGGAAACCGTTGTCTGTGAGAGACCGAGGTAGGTAGCCAGATCCTTGAGACTGGTGCGCTTTTTCGGCGTGCCCTGGGGGCTGGATGCGCTGGGGGGCTTCATCCTCATGCGCCGCTCCAGGTGCAGGGGTGCAACGTCTTCGTGGTCGCACATGGCGTACTAGGGAACGCTCTCACGATCGTTTGAGTATACAGGGCTGCGGGCTGTGCGCAGGGGCGGGAGCACATTTTGTTTGGGTTCCCTGCAATATTCCTGTCCAGACTGCGAACACTGCGGATCCACTCCAACGCTTAGCGAATGGTTCCGGGAAGGCTGCCGGCCATGAGCCGCTCGACTTCGGGGAGGGTGACCATGGAGGCGTCGCCGGGGGTGGTCATGGCCAGGGCGCCGTGAGCGACGCCGCAGTCGAGTGCCCAGGCGATGCCATTGCCGGCGAGCAGGCCGTAGATAACTCCCGAGGCGAAGGAGTCGCCGCCACCGACGCGGTCGAGGATGTCGAGGTGGTCGAAGTGGAGGCCCTCGAAGGCCTCGCCCGGTGTTCCCTGGTCGCTGCCTGCATAGGCGAAGGCGCTCCAACTATTGCGATTCGCTGTATGCGGGCGGCGCACCGTGGTGGCGAGCACCTTGAGGGTGGGGAACTCGCGGACGACGCGCTCGGCCATGGGGCGGAAGGTGTCGAGCGTGTGCCATGCGGGTCGGTGCGCGTCTTCGCCGAGCGTGGCTGCGACGTCGCCTTCGTGGCCGAAGAGGACGTCCACCATGGGCATCAGCGAGCGGTTGACTTCGACCGAACGCTCGCGGCCGCCGCGTGACTTCCATAACGACGGGCGATAGTTCGCGTCGAAGCTGACGATGGTTCCGTGACGCCGGGCAGCGACCATGGCTTCGCGCACGACCTCGGTTGCGTCTTCGCTGAGTGCGGCCATGATGCCGCCGGTATGGAACCAGCGCACTCCCTCGGTGCCGAACACTGCGTCCCAATCGACGTCGCCGGGACGCATCTGCGAGATGGCCGTGTGGCCGCGATCCATCATGCCCAGGCCGGCGCGAACGCCGAATCCGCGCTCCAGAAAATAGATGCCGTTGCGTGCGGCGCTGCCAACGCCGTCGAAGGGAATCCACTGGAGGTGAGAGGTGTCGACGCCACCTTGCAGGATTAAATCTTCGACGAGGCGGCCGACCGGATTGTCCACCAGCGCGGTGGCGATGGCGGTGCGCAGACCGAAGCAGCGGCGCAGACCGCGCGCGACGTTGTACTCGCCGCCGCCCTCCCAGACGCGGAAGTTGCGCGCGCCGACGATGCGGCCTTCGCCGGGATCGAAGCGCAGCATCACCTCGCCGAGCGAGAGAAGGTCCCAACGGGACGTGGAGGCCGGACGAAGCGTGAGGCCTGCGGTCGCTGGTTGAGGCGCCGCGGCGGACGTGTTCTTTGGCGGATGGTTGTCTGCGGATGCCATGAGGTAATGCTATCTCCAGAGAGCCGTTTCATTTTGTGGACGCGAGGCGTTGGCGTGCGGGAGCGTGCCGCAAGCTATGGCGTTCCGCGGCCGGTGAGCTCGCGGATCAGATCGACCTCGTGCTGGCGGTAGGGCTTGTCGTCCTGACGAAAGACCTCGTGGAACCAGACCGTGGGCTGCATGAGGACGTAGGGCCGCTGCCAGGAATCCCACGGGAAGTAGGTCTGCGTCTTGCCGGCGACGAGGCCCCAGTTGATGGCTGCGACGTGGTAGCGCCTGGCGATGGGGAGGGTGTTGTCGAAGGTGCTGCCGGCGCCGCGCGCCATGTACTCGGTGCAGAGGATGGGGCGGCCGAGAGGCTGGAGTTCCTTGATGCGCGCCTCGAAGTCCTCAGGCCATCCGTAGTTGTGGAAGCTGATGATGTCGGACTCGGAGAGTTGAATCCTGGTGGTTGCGCTTTCGCGGTCGGGGTGGGACCAGTCGCCCATCCAGACGCCGCTGGTGAGTGGCTGGATGGGATGCTCGGCGCGCGCCCAGGCAAAGGCCAGCGGGAGGAGATGGTCGACGCGCTCGGTCTTGTGCGGCGTGATGGGATACTGCTCGCTGGAGTTATCGGGCTCGTTCCAGATGTCCCATGCGAGCACGCGCGGATCGTTGGCGAAGGCTCCGACGACGCCCTTCACGTAGGCCTCGAGTACAGGTTCGGCGGCAGGGTCGGTGAGCTCTTTCTCGCCTGGGCTCTGCACCCAGCCGGAGTTGTGCACGCCGGGGATGGGCGGGTGCTGCGGCCCGAGCTTCGGATCAGGATCCCAGCAGGAATCGAAGAGCACGAGGATGGGGCGAATGCCGTGGCGCGAGGCGATGGTGAGAAACGCGTCGAGACGCTGCTTGAAGCCTGCGGGGTCCTGCTGCCAGAGTTGGTCCTGCAGGAAGACGCGCATGGTGTTCATCCCGATGCCCTGCGCCATGCCAAGTTCCTTGTCGTTCAACTGCGGATTCCAGGTTGCTGCCTGAAACATCTCGAGCTGATTGATGGCATCGGAGGGAACGTAGTTTGCGCCGACCAGCCAGGGCTGTTTCGCGTACCACGCGTTCGCCTGCTCAGCGGACCAGCGTTCGGGCTGCTGTGCCGCGGCACAGGTCGGTACCAGCAAAAGACAAAGAATCCATACCCTCAACTTCATGATGACCTCTTCGAATGGATGTAGCTATGTTGCTTCGATTAGATAGTAGCCGAATGGACGTATTCCTCGCCGATGTTACTGCGTGGCCAACGGCACAGCGAATGATGAAGCTACTTCTATATACTCAACTGCATCGCTCGTACGGAGTCTTATTATGTTTTCTGAAGCCACTGAATCGCACTCACGGGAGTTTACCGCCCCTCCGAGTGAGTCGAAGATGCGCTGGTTCGTCTGCTTCCTGCTCTTTCTGGCGACGACGATCAACTACATGGATCGCTCCGTGCTGTCGCTGATTGAGCCGCTGCTGCACCTGCCGTTCATGGGCTGGATTCCGGGTGTGAGTGCGACGTATCAGGATGGCTACCACCTGAACTACGGCCACATCGTGGAGTGCTTTCAGATTGCCTACGCGGTAGGCTTTCTGGTTGCAGCGCCGCTGATTGACCGGCTGGGAACCAAGATCGGCTATGCGGTGGCAATCGGCCTGTGGGCGGCGGCGTCGCTGAGCCACTCACTGGTGCACTCGGTGCTTGGATTCTGCATTGCGCGCATCTGCCTGGGGCTGGGCGAGTCGGGCAACTTTCCCGCCGCGATCAAGGCCACCAGCGAGTGGTTCGCCAGCGAGGACCGCGCGCTCGCCGTGGGCGTGTTCAACTCCGGTGCCAACGCGGCCTTCTTTATTGCGCCGGCAATTATTCCGCTGGTGACGATGCGCTTTGGATGGCGCGCCGCATTTCTGTGCACAGGCACGATGGGAATTGCGTGGCTGGGACTGTGGCTGCTGTTTCCGTATAACCGCTTGCGGCGCGGGCTCACCACAACGCAGTCCGATCTGAAGCGTGTCGTTCCCGACGTTTCGGGGAAGGCGCTGTATGGAATTCTTCTGCGCAACCGCGGGCTGTATGCGTTCTCGATTGCGAAGGGCCTCACGGACCCTGTGTGGTGGTTCTATCTCTTCTATCTGCCGATGTATTTGAATGACAACTATGGTCTGAGCCTGGCGCAGGCTTACTGGCCGATCGTGATCGTGTATGCGGTTTCGTCGGTGGGCTCGTTCTTCGGTGGAGGGCTCTCCGGCCTGCGCATGAAGCGGGGACACACGGTGAACAGCGGACGGAAGTTTGCCATGCTGGTGACCTCGTTGTGCGTGTTGCCGCTGATGCTGGTGCCGCACATGCATCAACTGTCGCCGCATAACGCCTGGCCGGCGGTCGGCCTGTTTGCGCTGGCCGCGGCGGCCCATCAGGGGTGGTCAGCAACGCTGTTCACCACGCCCACCGACATGTTTCCGTCGACATCGGTCTCCACGGTGGTGGGAATTGGTGGAGCGGCTGGGTCGCTCGGAGGAGCGGTCTTCACGGCGCTGGTCTCGCACCTGCTCTCGCCGCATCCACTGGTGATCTTCGCGCTGGCGAGCTTCGCGTATGTTGTGTCGCTGATCATCTTCCATCTGCTGGTGCCGCGGATCGGTGCGCCGTCGATAGGGGACAAAGCCCCGTACTTCGGTGCGGAGGTGGACGGGTAGCACTCGCTGTAAGGGGGATCGGTCTGGAGAGATTGTACGGCGCTGGTGGGGCCGCGTTGAGTGGAATGGTGTGACGCGCTTGGGGTATGCGCGCTGGGATGCGTCGCGGTCATGCGTTCCTGGGATGAAGAAAGCGCATGCAGTGGCCACGCCTGCGCCACGATGTGCATCCAACCGGACAGTCAGGTCCCCGCCCTCCCTCGCGGAGATCGAAGGGGCTTTCACATGAAAACGACGAGTTCGTTGCCGGGATTAGTCTTCATCGTGCTGCTCTCCATCGGCGCGGCGATAGCCTATGGGCTGAATGCGGCGGGCGCTCAGTTCGCGGCGATTGCGGTGGTGATTCTGTCGGTGCTGGTTGCGGCGCTGGTCTCCGCAGCGATTCGGGTTGCCGACCAGTGGACGCGCGGCATTGTTCTGCGGCTCGGAAAATTTCGCGCCGTCGAGGGGCCGGGCCTCTTCTTCATCATTCCGCTGATCGATACGATTCCTTACTGGATTGATACGCGCGTTCTCACCAGCTCCTTCAAGGCGGAAAAGACACTTACCAAGGACACGGTTCCGGTGGATGTGGATGCTGTGCTGTTCTGGCAGATCATCGATCCGAAGATGGCGGCGTTGAACGTTGCAGATTATCAGAGCTCGATTAGTTGGGCGTCGCAGACGGCGCTGCGCGATGTGATTGGCAAGACGATGCTGTGCGATATGCTCGAAGGCCGCGACAAGATCAGCGATGCGCTGCAGAGGATTATCGACGCACGCACGGAGCCGTGGGGCATTCATGTGATCTCGGTGGAGGTGAAGGACGTGCTCATTCCGCCGGCGTTGGAGGATGCGATGTCGATGCAGGCGCAGGCAGAGCGTGAGCGCCAGGCTCGGGTGATTCTGGGCGACTCCGAACGGCAGGTGGCTGAGAAGTTTGGAGAGGCGGCACTGACCTATATCAATAATCCAGTGGCGTTGCATTTGAGAGCGATGAATATGCTGTATGAAGGCCTGAAGCAGAACTCGACGATTGTGATTGTCCCGAGCTCCGCTGTGGAGACTATGCAACTGGGAAGCATGGCCGGATTGACGGCGCTGACCATGGGCATTGGACAGCAGCACAAGAACAACGATGCAGGCAGAGAGAGTTCATCGAGCGGGATTCCGTCGCCGTCGCCGCAGTCCGCAGGGCCCATGAGTATGGTGGAGTTGCTGGAGTCGTTTCGACCGAGCAGTGCTGGCGCGAAGGGTGTCTGGCCGCAGGAGGAAGGTCGTCATGAGGGACGCAATCTTTGATGGAGCGTCGATAGGCGGTGGATTCGAATCAACGCATGTGCAGGCAGGGTGTTCGGGATGCTGATACTCGTCGTGAATAGCGGATCCTCGTCGATCAAGTTCTCGATCTTTGCGATGGAGGCGCAGGCTGGAACTGCTGAGCCGCGCTCTGTGGTGGATGGACAACTCAGCGACATTGGGGAAGCGGAGAGCACGCTGACCGTTCGCTCTGCTGCTGGAGCCGCGGGGAAGTCTGTAGAATCCAGGCTCGGAATTCATGGAGTAGCGGAGGCGGTTGCTGAGGTTCTCGATGTGGTGTCGAGCAGTGGAATGCCTGCATTTCAGGCGGTAGGATATCGTGTGGTGCATCCGGGGCCGAAGCTGCGCGAGCATCAACGCATCACGCCTGAGGTGCTCGCTGACCTGGAAGCAGCCAGCGAGTTCGCTCCGTTGCACGATCCGGAAGCTGTACAGATGATGCGCGCGTTCATGGCACGATTTCCGGATGTTCCACACTACGCGTGCTTCGATACGGTCTTTCATCAGACCATGCCGGAAGAGGCGATGACGTATCCGCTGCGGCCTGAGTATGCTGAGCGCGGCGTGCGGCGGTATGGATTTCACGGGCTCAGTTGCGAGTCGATTGTGCGTCAGTTACAGCTTTGCGGAACGGTTCCGAAGCGGATGGCCATTGCGCATCTCGGCAGCGGATGCAGCGTGACGGCGCTGCTCGATGGGCGGTCCGTGGATAACACGATGGGGCTGACGCCGACGGGCGGCGTGGTGATGGGAACGCGCTCGGGCGACCTCGATCCGGGGCTTGTGCTGTATCTGTTGCGCGACCAGAAGCAGACGTCAGACGATAACGTTGCAGCCGTTGAAGCGCTGCTGAATCATGCGTCGGGGATGGTGGCGCTGAGCGGCATGGACAACGATGTGAAGGCCGTGCGCAGGGCGGCGAACGGTGGAAATGAACGCGCTGCGCTGGCGTTGAAGATCTTTACGCGCAGCGTGACCAAGGCCATCGGCGGCTTCTGCTGGCTGCTCGGCGGGCTGGATGCGATCGTGCTGGCGGGCGGCATCGGCGAGCATGATGCGCAGGCGCGGATGGAGATTCTGGGCGGGTTGGCGGAGGTGGGTGTGCATATCGATGCGGCACTCAACCAAGCGGCTGCGAGTGGCATCCAACGGATCAGTTCGCCGCTCTCCCAAACCGCTGTCCTCGTTGTCCCGGCCCAGGAAGACGAGATGATCGCGGTGCATGTCGAGCGCATGATCCAGCAAGAGGCGGGACGCATCTCTGCGATAGAGGCGACGATTTCGTGATGCGATATTCAGGGCGAGAATGAGGAGCGCGATGAACACCAATGACTCTGCGAATGCTGTACTGGAACCGCTGGATGCTGAGACTGCAAGCCTGACCGCGGATGAGTTGCGCAGGATGGATGCGTACTGGAGAGCGTGCAATTATCTTTGCGTCGGCATGCTGTATCTGCAGGCGAACCCTCTGCTGCGTGAGTCGCTTCGGCCCGAGCATATCAAGAACCGCCTGCTGGGGCATTGGGGAAGCGATCCGGGCCAGACGTTTACGTGGGTGCATCTGAACCGGCTGATCAGGAAGTACGATC
The DNA here is from genome assembly GCA_021778845.1 of Acidobacteriota bacterium. GTDB lineage: Bacteria > Acidobacteriota > Terriglobia > Terriglobales > Acidobacteriaceae > Granulicella. The sequence goes on along the minus strand of JAJYBU010000004.1, from coordinate 90,808 downwards.
TCTCCGCGATCTACATTGCAGGGCCCGGACATGGAGCGCCTGCGACGCTCTCGAACAGCTACCTGGAAGGCGTGTACTCAGAGGTCTACCCGACGATGAGCCAGGATCTCCAGGGTATGCAGAGGTTCTTCAAACAGTTTTCATTTCCGGGTGGGATCGGCAGCCACTGCACACCGGAGACGCCGGGATCCATCCACGAGGGTGGCGAGCTGGGCTACAGTCTTTCGCATGGATTTGGCGCGGCGTTTGATAACCCTGATCTGATCGTCACGGTAGTGGTTGGCGATGGCGAGGCGGAGACGGGACCGCTGGCGACGTCGTGGCATTCGAACAAGTTTCTGAATCCGATCACGGATGGTGCGGTGCTGCCTGTGCTGCATCTGAACGGTTACAAGATTGCAAATCCCACCGTGCTCGCGCGCATCACGCATGAGGAGTTGGAGAGCCTCTTTGTGGGTTATGGATGGAAGCCTTACGTGGTGGAGGGTGATGACCCTGCGCTGATGCATCCGAAGATGGCGCAGGTGATGGAGCAGTGCATCCTGGAGATTCGCGCGATTCAGCAGAAGGCCCGGAGTGCGCCTGCGGGGACGCCAACGCAGCGGCCGCGGTGGCCGATGATCATTCTGCGCACGCCCAAGGGCTGGACCTGCCCGAAGGAGATTGATGGGCACAAGCTGGAGGGCTCGTGGCGAGCGCACCAGATGCCTATTCTCGATCCGAAGACGAATCCTGAACATCTCAAACTCGTCGAGCAGTGGATGCTGAGCTATCGCCCGGAAGAACTGTTCGACGAAGCCGGAAGACTCGTCGCTGATCTGCGAGAGCTTCCGCCGAAGGGAGAGCGACGGATCAGCGGCAATCCTCATGCGAATGGAGGGCTGCTGCGCAAGCCTCTCGATCTGCCGGACTTTCGCAACTACGCCATCAAGGTGGATGATCCGGGGAAGGTTGAAGTTTCGCCGACCGGTACGCTGGCAAAGTTTTTGTGCGATGTGATGAGAAGGAATATGCGCCGCTTCCGCGTGTTCGGCCCCGATGAGACAGCCTCAAACCGGCTGGACGGGATCTATGCCGCGAGCCCCAAGACGTGGCTTGCGGAGATGGTGCCGTCGGATGCGGATGGTGGCTTTCTTGCCACCGATGGCCGCGTGATGGAGATGTTGAGCGAGCATACACTCGAGGGCTGGTTCGAGGGCTATCTGCTGACCGGACGGCATGGTTTGCTTTCAAGCTATGAAGCGTTTGTGCACATCATCGACTCGATGTTCAATCAGCACGCGAAGTGGTTAGAGAAGAGCAAGCTGGAGCTGCGTTGGCGAGCGCCGATCTCGTCGCTCAATCTGCTGATCACGTCGCTGGTGTGGCGGCAGGACCACAACGGATTTACGCATCAGGACCCGGGCTTTCTGGATGTCGTAACGAACAAGAGCGCTGAGGCGACGCGCATCTATCTGCCGCCTGATGCGAACTGCCTGCTGAGCGTGGCGGATCACTGTCTGCGCACGACGAACTATGTGAACGTGATTGTCTCGGACAAGATGCTGCACCTGCAATATCTAGACATGGACGAGGCGGTCGATCACTGCACCAAGGGTATTGGCATCTGGGATTTCGCCAGCAATGACGAAGGGGTTGAGCCGGATGTGGTGATGGCATGCGCGGGCGACATCCCCACGCTGGAGGCGCTGGCTGCTGTGGCGATTCTGCGCGAACGGTGCCCCGAACTGAAGATACGGTTTGTCAACGTGGTCGATCTCTTCCGTCTGAAGCCCGCGTCAGAACATCCGCACGGGCTGTCTGATCGTGACTTCGACAGCCTGTTTACAAGGGACAAGCCGGTGATCTTCAACTTCCATGCCTATGCGTCGCTGATCCATAAGTTCACCTACCGCAGGACCAACCACGACAACTTCCATGTGCGCGGCTATAAGGAGAAGGGGAACATCAACACGCCGCTGGAGTTGGCGATTCTCAATCAGATCGATCGTTTTAACCTGGCGATCGATGTGATCGATCGTGTGCCTTCGCTGCGCGTCTCTGCTGCGCACACCAAGGAGTGGCTGAAGAATCAGATCATCGATTCGATCTGCTATGCGAATCAGAATGGGATTGACCGGCCCGAGATCCGCGACTGGAAGTGGCCAGCAAGACACGCGCAGAAGCCGTCGTGAGGGGATTCTATTCACTGCGTGGACCTGCTGAGGCAAGGAGACATCGCGAGGATGCCAGCCACGGGCAGGTTCGATGCGGCAGCGTAATCGCTGCAGAAAGCTGACGCCGCATGTGCCATGGCTGAAGCATTGCATGGGGTAGATGGAGTGACTGTCCCTTTTGCTCCCCTGAAAAAAATATTGCGTATGCTGACCGGCTGCGGCAAGCTGGTCGCGCGAACGATGTTCCGCAGCGACGGATGCTCGGTGGGCTCTGGGATCGATGAGCACCGGTACGCAAGCTCATCGATCCCAGAGCCCTGGTGGCTGCAATGAGGACGGGCTGAATGCCGTCTGGCATCCAGCCCGTTGAGCCAGCGGTGGGGATCAGGCGCCGGGCTTGTCCGTCAATGTGCGCTGCTCCATGGGGAGGTACGGTGCAGGGTAGGCTGGCCCCGTGTAGTTGGCGCGCGGCCGGATCAGCCGGTTGTCATCCTGCTGCTCGATCACATGCGCGCACCAGCCTGCGATGCGGCTCATGGCGAAGATTGGAGTGAAGAGATCAATATCGATGCCCAGCGTGGTGTATGTGCTCGCGGAATAGAAGTCCACGTTGGCGTTGAGCTTCTTCTCGGCTTTGACGAACAGCTCGATCTTGCGCGACATCTCGTACCACTTCGGATTGGCGTCCTTGCCGAGGTCCTCGGACATGCGGCGCAGATGCGTGGCGCGCGGATCTTCGGTGGTGTAGACGCGGTGGCCGAAGCCGGAGATCTTCTCCTTGTTCGCCATCATCTTGCGAACGTGCTCGACGGGATCCTCGCCCGCCTTGTCGACGGCGTAGAGCAGGTGCATCACGGCCTCGTTGGCACCGCCATGCAGTGGTCCCTTGAGTGCTCCAATGGCACCGGTGATGGCCGAGTGCAGGTCTGAGAGCGTTGCCGCAATGACGCGGGCGGCGAACGTGCTGGCATTGAGTTCGTGGTCGGCGTGCAGGACGAGTGCGACGTCGAGCGCGCGGGTGGCCGTCTCGGAAGGCTTCTCTCCATTGAGCAACCAGAGGAAGTTGGCGGCGTGCGAGAGCGAGGTGTCCGGCTTGACGATTTCCTTGCCCTTGCGGATGCGGTCGAAGCACGCAATGATCATCGCAATCTGCGCGGTCAGGCGGAAGCTTTTGCGAACGTTGGCATCGTGCGCCACGGACTTCTCATCGGGATCATAGATGGAGAGCAGGGAGACGGCGGTGCGGAGGACCTCCATGGGCGAGGCGGTCCTGGGCAACTGGCGGAGAAAGGCAATCACATCGTCGGGTAGCTGCCGCGCCGCTGCGAGTTGATGCGAGAAGTCGTTGAGCTGCGCAGCCGTGGGCAGCGCACCGTTCCAGAGCAGGAAGGTTGTCTCTTCGAACGACGACTTTTGCGCCAACTCGTGGATGTCGATGCCGCGGTAAGACAGAATTCCCTTGCCGCCGTCGATAAAACAGATGGAGGAATCGTTGGCGATGACGTCTTGCAGGCCCCGGGGAGCAATGGTGGACATGGATGCAGTTCTCCTTTTTGCGCACAGCTTCCGCGATTATCGAACACTGGCGAAGGCGTTGTCACGAAGACCGGCCGAATATCGGTTGGTCTCGGGACATCTGCCTATTGCTGCTAACTGCGTGCGAAACGGTTTGGCGAGAGTGCCGTGATATCCACGCTGGGTGGCTTTCCATCGAGCAGATCCGCGAGGACCAGGGCGGTTGCTGGTGCCTGCAGAATCCCGTTGCGATAGTGCCCGCTGGCGATGAACTGGCCGGTGCGGGCGCAGGCTCCGAGGACCGGAAGGCCATCGGGGGTGGCGGGACGCAGACCTGCCCAGGATTCCACCAGCGGAGCCTCGGTGGCGGATGCGAAGGCTGGCAGCAACTGCGCGGCGAGAGCACGCAGACTGTCCAGATCCTCGGTGCGAACGGTGGTATCGAACCCGGCGTTCTCCACCGTGGCGCCGATCAGCGCGGTTCCAGCCTGGGGGCCGCGCGTGCGTGGAACGATGTAAACCCGCTCACTGCGATGAACTTCGTCGAGCGGCAGCGCGGACGGCAGACGTACGCGCAGCATCTGTCCCTTGCGCGGTGCGATCGAGATGGAGTCACTGTGCAAGGTGGTCATGACCTCAGAGGTCCACGCTCCGGCAGCGTAGATCAACGCTCGCGAAGAGAGCTCCACGCCTGAGCTCAGACGAAGCTGCATACCGTGGAGCGTATCGTCGGCGGCAGCGATTCGCGTCTTCTCAAGCAGGCGAATGGGCGTAGCCTTTACAGCAGCCAGTAGCGCAGCGGCGAGCTGGCGCGGATCGATGGAGTGCTCCGCGAGGCGCATTGTCGTGCCATCGGCCATGTACTGCACGGTGGTTTCGGTTTGGAAGGGAACGGCGATGCCGGAGAGGGCTTCGATGCGGCGGAGAAAGGCGGGGTAGCGTTGGGAGCTCAGCCGGGACAGGGCGGCGAGCTCCGGAGGGTTGTGTGGGTCATCGACGGCGAGCATTCCGGCGGCGGCCGTGGACGCCTCGGAGAGACTCCGGCCGTGGTCAACGACGGTGACGGAGGCGCCGCGGTCGTTCAACTCCAGCGCAATGGCCAGGCCAATCAGCCCGGCTCCGACAACGACAACATCGGGAGCTACATTCGAGGCCGAATGTGGGGATATATTGGACGCAAAATCCGGGATCAGCCCTGGGTTGGAGCTGGAATTCATCACGCTCATAGCTTTCATTATCAGGCGAATGAGAGTGCGTCAGTGGGTACATCGCTATACGATATGCATGGCAGGACGGCTAAGCGCCGTAAAATGAGACGTCACGGTCTCGTTTTGGTCGCTTTTTGCGTCTACATCCGAGCGAAATCTGCATCTTATGAGCGAGGCGATGCTCAGAGAGCACACCTGCAAGGAGGAACGTAACGGATGAGCTTTTTCGACGACAAGGAAAACACGGAAGTAGGGACGCAGGGGCATGACTATGTGCAGCCGGCGGCATGGCTTGTGGGCGTATCGGTTGTTGCGCTGCTGGTCGCCTTGATTGGCTTGATATGGTCCTTCACTTTGCAGAATCATCTCTCGGATGCTCAGGGAAAACTTGCAGCCGTAACGCAGCAGAACGCGGCGCTGTCGGAGAGGGTCGACGATACGAACGAGCGCATGAAGGCTCAGGGGCAGGCGCTGGCCCAGAGCGTGGGTCTCACGCAGAAGCAGCTTGAGGACAAGTCGGATGCGCTGGTGGCCGAGCAGCAGAAGACCAAGGCCCAGACGGCGAGGCTGGCACGTGAGCAGCAGGCGACAGAGCAGAAGGTTGGCGCGGTGCAGTCTGATGTCTCCCACGTGAAGACTGATGTGGGCGGGGTGAAGACCGATGTGGCCAGCACACAGGCCGATCTTGCAGCGACCAAGACGCAGTTAACGCGCGTGATGGGCGATGCTGGCGTGATGAGCGGTCTGATTGCGACCAACCATAGCGAACTGGAAGAGCTGAAGCACAAGGGCGACCGGAATTATTACGAGTTCACGCTCGATAAGGGCGCACCGGCGAAGAATGTCGGCACGATCAAACTACAGTTGCGGAAGGTGGACATGAAGCATTCCAAGTTCACGCTGACTGTCAGCTCTGACGACCGGACCATCGAGAAGAAGGATAAGAACATCGATGAGCCGATTCAGTTCTACTCTGGAAAGACGCCAGCATTGTTCGAGATCGTGGTGAACAACATTGGCAAGAAGACGGTGACCGGCTATCTCAGCACGCCGAAGAGTTCGCCTGAACCCATCGCAGTTCCGTAGTTTACTTTTCACCTACCCAGGGGCTGCGCGGCGAGTCTGCGCAGCCCTTGCTGCGTCTGGCTCTATTGCAACGGAATCGTGATGGGCGCTGCATCATGCGCCAGTTGGATCGTCAGCGTCGCGGACTTCTTCGCCTTCCACGCTTTCTCCGATGTCTGCGGAAATAGCAGCACGACGGTGCCCACGCGCGTAGCGCCCGGAGTCACTGCATCCTCGAAGCGGATCGGCGGCGCGGCGGGTGGACTCACCAGCGGAAGCAACTGCGGGAATGTTACTTCCAGACGCGGCAGATCGAGCGGAGAGATGACGGTGGCTTCGACCGTCGCTCCATCGGCTGTGGTCAGGGTGGCAGAGGCTGTTGCGAGAAAGATTGGCAGCCGCAGTTTGTCCGTGATTCGAAGCGTTGCGACGACGTACACATCGTCTTCGGAGGTTGGGAGTGCGCCGATGAGATGACTGGCGCTGGGCATGGCGGTGAACTCTGTGTGCGTTGCAAAGAGGTCAATCTTCTGTATGGAAATCTCCGCGGTCTTGCGGGGATTCAGCAGGAAGACGGCCACGCCTACCACGATCATCACGAGTGCTGCGACGAGTAGTTTCGGAATCAGCCGGTTGTGGTCAGGCGGTGGCGCGAGTTGGAGTTCAAGGTCTGGCATCGTCTCCTCAGAATAACGCGAGCCGCAACCGTCATCTTCGTCGCAGCGCCATCAGCATTTCGTCGACAGGCCGAGTATTGAGCAGGTCCGACGCGCTCAACCAGGCGCGCCGCAGCTGCACGATGCCGTCGTCGAGCTGGTCGAGTTGATCCGTGGCGTGCGCGTCCGTGTTCACGACGATCTTGCAGCCCTGCTCCTTGGCCAGGCGCAGGTGCAGGTCACTCAAGTCTGCGCGTGCTGGCGAAGCATTGTGCTCCACCGCAACACCGAGGCGTGCTGCCGCGGGCAGCAGTTTCGCAAGGTCAATCTTGTATGGCTCGCGCTGCAGCACTTTGCGTCCGGTGGGATGCCCGAGGATGTGGACGTACCGATTCTCCGCCGCACGCAGCACGCGCGCGGTCATCTCTTCGCCGGTCTGGTTGAAGCCGGAGTGCACGCTCGCGACGACGATATCCAACTGCGCCAGCGTCTCATCGGCCAGGTCGAGCGAGCCGTCAAGCAGTATATCGACCTCAACGCCGGCGAGGATGCGGAAGGGAACTGCGGGTGGCTTCACGTCCGGCTTGTTGTCGCGCAGCCGCTGCTCATAGTGGGCCCACTGTGGCCCGCGCTTGGCGGCAAACTCCTGCGCCAGTTCTTCGGAGACCTCGCGGATGCGCTTTGCATGGGCCAGCGTGCGCTCATCGTCCATGCCGTTGGTCATCGCGAGATTCTTCGAGTGGTCGGTGATGGCAATGTACTCGAGGCCGCGCGAGATGGCAGCCTCGGCCATCTCGCGGATCGAGTTGCTGCCGTCGGATTCGGTGGTGTGCATGTGCAGGTCGCCGCGCACATCGCCGCGCACGATCAGCTTTGGCAGCGTGTGATTCGCGGCTGCCTCAATCTCGCCGTTATTCTCGCGCAACTCCGGCGGAATGTAGTCGAGGTCGAGCGCGTTGTAGATCTCCTGCTCGCTGGCGGCTGCGACGACGACGTTGTCCTCCAGCCGCAGCAGCGCATACTCGCTCAGCGTAAGCCCTCGTTTGATGGCACGCTGCCGCAGCGCCACGTTGTGCATCTTCGATCCGGTAAAGTATTGCAGCGCTGCGCCGTAGCTGGCGCGAGGCAGCAGCCGCACATCTACTTGCAGGTTGTTGCGCAGCGTAAAACTGACCTTGTTCTGCCCCTTGGCCAGCAGCTTGTCGATGAGTGGAAGTGACGCGACATGCTCGACAGCGGCGGCGACCACGTCGGGTTCGCAGGCCGGGCCCGTCACCAGCAGGTCAAGGTCGCCGACGCTCTCGCGCCCGCGCCGCAGTGAGCCTGCCGGAGTGATCGTCTCGATGCCCGGAAACTTCCGGATCAGCTCGCTGATGCGCTCCGCATGCTGGCGTGCGACGTCGATGCGAAACCGCGAAGAGTTTTTACGATAGTCCTCGATGCCCTTCAGCAGTTTGTCGGTAAACTTCTGTCCCATGCGCGGCAGGGGCAGAAGATCGCCGCGCTTGGCCGCCTCTTCCAGCGCATCGATATCACTCACGCCGAGCGCGGAGTACACCAGCGCAACCGTCTTCGGGCCCATGCCGGGCAGGCGCAGCAACTCCAGCATGGTTGGCTTGTAGCGTTGCAGCAACTCCTCGCGCAGGGGCATCGTTCCAGTCGCGACGAGGTCGCGGATGTTGGCGGCCATGCCTTTGCCAATGCCGGAAATTGCGAGCAACGCCTTCGGATCGGCGCCGGCCGTGGCGAGCGTCTCAAGCTGCGTGGTCTGTTGCTCTACAGCCTCGGCCGCACGGCGATAGGAGCGGATGCGAAAGGGATCCCCCGCATCGATCTCCAGCAGCGCAGCCGTCTCATCAAGCAATCGAGCAAGGGTAATGTTGTCCATAGATGACCCAGGGCCCGTGACCGTCTGTGCTCAACGGCCCGGGGGCGTCTTCGATTGTAAGGCTATGGACTGCCGGACGGGAGACCGCTCCGGCCGGCGTGTCAGACAGCTTTCGTGCGGACGACATTGTCCGCCTGTGGACCCTTGGCTCCCTGAATGACGTCGAACTCCACCTCGTCGCCCTCCTTCAGGGTTTTGTATCCATCCAACTTGATGGAACTGTAGTGGACGAAGACGTCGGGACCGTCCTCACGCCCCAGAAAGCCGTAACCCTTTGCGTTGTTGAACCACTTTACCGTGCCTTTGTACTGTGCCATGGGTTCCCTTACCGTGCTCGAAATGCCTCCCGCGTGGCCGGAAGTTATCTGTATGACGCATTTGCGGGCCGATAGGCGGCCTGAAAACCCTCCATCACTGCGGATTCCCAACGTAAATCTGCTCCCGGCTGCGTGCCCGGCGGGAGCCAGATCTGTCTAAGTGCTTAGAAAATAGAGCTTTCTGCAAGTCGTATCGAGCGAAATCGCCGTTTACAATTTTTTCCTGGAGCGACGCAGCGAGTCGTACAGCAACACGCCGATGAGCGTCTTTCCGTCCTCGATTTTGCCGGCATGGATCAGCCGCAGCACCTCGGAGAGCGGCGTCATGTGCACCTCGATCTTCTCGTCGTCCTCCGGTTCCGCCTCGCCCAGCGTCAGGCCCTCTGCCAGCAGGATGGTCATGGTCTCGGTCAGAAAACCCGGGCTCGCGTAGTAGTTGGTGTGCTTCGACCACCGCTTCGCGCGGTAGCCGGTCTCCTCGATGAGTTCGCGTTTGGCTGCGGGAATCAGCTTTTCGCCCGGCTCAATGCGTCCAGCCGGCAACTCCAGCATCAGCTTTCCGGCGGCGTGGCGATACTGCCGGATCAGCAGAATCCCCGGGTCTTTCGGATTCGACTCCGCATCCACGGCCAGCACCACCACCGAGCCGTTGTGGCGGATCACCTCGCGCGTCGCCTTCACTCCGCCCGGCTCTACCACCCCGTCGCGCGTCACCCAGAAGACGTTGCCCTCGAAGACCGTCTGCGACGAGACGATTCGGCCGCGCCCGGTCAGCTTCATGGGCTTCGCTGCGGTGGCTATGGATCTCTGTGCAACGCGGGGCGTCGCGGCTTTTGCGGAGGAGAGTTGCTTCTTTGGGGTGCTCGATTTCTTCGTGGCCATAACGGTACAGTACACGACCCCGGGTGGCGGCTTCCATTCCGAGCAGTGCTCCGAGGATTCGCTGCATCGACGGCCCGGTTCATGCATCCAAATAGACTCAGGATGAGAGACTAAGAGCTGCATGGACTCCCAGTGTTACCCCATCTCGGCGCTGCCCGGCACCACAGACCTCTTCCGCGATTACGTGGACGCGGCGTCGTCGCCTCAAGCTGCTGCTCTTCGCCGCTGGTATCCGGCGAATCCATTCTCCATGGATTGGGCCAACGCCTCGCCCACGCTGGAGGAATCGCATCGCGCCCGCCTGGCCGCCGCACTGCGTGAGCAGGCTTCGAGCTTTGGCGCTGGTGAAGCCGTTCTCGCCAATATCGAGCGGCTGAAACAGGGTGCTGCAGCCGTGGTCAGCGGCCAGCAGGTAGGCCTCTTCGGCGGCCAACTGCTTACGCTGCATAAGGCCGCTACCGCGATCCGCAAGGCCCAGGACGCGACCCGTACGAGCGGCCGCGAGCATGTTCCCATCTTCTGGCTGGCCAGCGAAGACCACGATCTCGCTGAGGTCGACCAGCTTGCGCTACTGACCCGTAGCCACGTTGAAACACTGCGCCTCGGGTTGAAGTCCGTGCGACCGCAGCCGGTTGGGGCTATCCCTGTGGACGGCGGCAACGAGCAGGGGCGGCAGCATCTGGAGTCGGTGCTTGACCATGCCAGTGAACTCCTCGGAGGTGCCCCCATCGGCGATCTGTTGCGTGAGTGTTACACGCCCGGCGCAACGCTTGCAGGAGCCTTCGGGAGGCTGCTTACGAAGATTTTTGCAGCGCACGGCCTGATCGTCATGGATGCAGCGACGCGCGAGTTTCATGCCCTTGGCGCCGGCGTTCTGCGCGCTGCCATTGAGCGCGCAGATGAGTTGGAGACGGCTCTGCTGGCCCGCTCGCAGGAGCTTGAAGCCGCTGGCTATCACGCTCAGGTACTGGTTACCCCGGCCCACTCGTTGCTCTTTCTGGTCGACGCACCGACCGACACCCATCCTTCTGCACGCCACCCCCTTCGCCGCACCCCGGACGGCCTGTGGAAGGCCGGAGCACATGTTTACTCTTCGGAAGATTTGCTCAAAATCCTCGCCGCCGAGCCAGAGCGCCTGAGCCCCAACGCGCTGCTGCGGCCCGTCTTTCAGGATGCCATTCTGCCTACCGCTGCCTACATCGGCGGCCCTGCGGAGGTCGCCTACTTTGCGCAATCGCAGGTCCTCTATGATCGGATTCCGGGCCGCGTTACGCCGGTTCTGCCGCGGCTCATGGCCACCCTGATCGAGCCCTCGGTAGCGGCCGTCATGGCACGGCACGAGTTGCAGTTCCCGCAGGTTCTCGAAGCCAAGACCGCCGATGCGCTCGCTCTGCGCCTTGGTGCCCGCACCATGCCGATCGAGGGCAAGCGCAAGATTGCCGCCGCCGGCAACGCTCTGGACACCGAACTGACCGCCCTGACCGCATACATGACGGCGATGAGCCCGGACCTCGGCCGCGCGGCTGGCGTCTCGGCCAGCAAGATGCGCTACCAGATGAACCGCCTGCGCCGCATGGCCGCCAACTTTGAGCTTCAGCGGGAAGAGTCGCTGTGCAAGCACGCCACGACCATCATGCTCAGCCTCTACCCGGATGGCCACCTCCAGGAACGCCTGCTTGGCGGCATCTGGTTTCTGGCCCGCTACGGAGACGCACTTCCCGATCTGCTCGTCGAACACGCAGCCCAGGAATGTCCCGGGCATCGGGTGTTATACCTCTGATTTCTATGTACATACGCACCATCCTGCGCGATACTGGCGGGCATGGCATTTCTTTTAGGATTACCACTGCTGCTGTTGATCCTGCTCGGCGTCCTCGCGTTCGTCATCCACTTTCTTCCCGCCTTTGTGGCAGGCTCTCGGCACGCCGAAAATTTCTGGTGGATATTCCTCATCAACCTCTTCTTCGGCTGGACGCTGATCGGCTGGGTGATTGCCCTGGTATGGGCTTTCCGCGACACACCGCGGTACGTCTACAGATACACCCCGCCGCCGCCGTACAATCGCTAGTTGAGGATGTGTCATGGGATTGAGCGACCAGCCATTTGAAGTGATGTGCCCGGACTGCGGCGGCATGTTGAAGATCGATCCAGTAACCCGCTCGGTGATTGCGCATACGCCCGCTCCGCGCAAGAAGACCTTCGAGGACTTTGGCGCTGCCGCCAAAGCACTCAAGGAAAACGACGCGCGCCGCGAATCGATCTTCGCGCAATCGGTGCAGGCCGAAAAAAACAAGGACGACCTGATGGCGAAGAAGTTCGCCGAGGCAGTAAAGAAAGCCAAGGAATCACCACTCACCGGCAAGCCTTTGCGCGACTTCGACCTGGACTGACGCTGTCGCAGTACAACTCATCGCCGGATAACCGGTAGACTAGACCTATGCCGCCGATTTTGAATGCTCAGGGCGTGTCGAAACGCTTTGGGGCGACGCCACTCTTCGAAAAAATTTCCTTTGCAGTAAATGAGGGCGACCGTATCGGCCTCATCGGGCCCAACGGCGCGGGTAAGTCCACCCTGCTCGCCGTGCTTGCGGGTGAGGTCCAGCCCGACACCGGCGAGGTCTCCGTGCGCCGCCGCGCACGCATCGGCTACGTCAGGCAGGTCTCCGAGTACGCCGCCGGCCTTACCGTCCGCAGCGTTCTGGAGGCGGCGCTCGAGCGCACCAGCGTTCCCGCCAACGAGCGTGAGCAGCGCCTGCGAGAGACCCTCGGCCGCGCTGGCTTTGCCGACGACGGCGCCGACACCTCCATCCGCATGGACGCCGAGGCCTCCAGCCTCTCCGGCGGCTGGCGCAAGCGTCTCGCCATCGCCGAGGCCATGGTCACGCAGCCCGACGTGCTGCTGCTGGATGAGCCCACCAACCATCTCGACCTTGAAGGCATCGAGTGGCTCGAAGGCGTCCTGCGGTCCGCGCGCTTCGCCTGCGTCGTCGTCTCGCATGACCGGTATTTTCTTGAAGACGTTGCCAGCGAGGTCGTTGAACTCAGCCGCGTCTACGCTGAAGGTATATTGCGTGTGCGCGGCACCTACTCGAAATTTCTTGAAGGCCGCGAACTCTACCTCGAAGCGCAGAGCAAGATGCAGGAGGGGCTACGCAACCGCGTCAAGACGGAGATCGAATGGCTGCGCCGCGGCCCCAAAGCACGCGCCACCAAGGCAAAGGCGCGTATCGACAACGCACAGGGACTCATCGGCAAACTCGCCGAGGTCGACGCTCGCACCCGCACAGCGACCGCTGGCATCGAGTTCGCCGCTACCGATCGCCAGACCAAACGGCTGATTGAGTTAGAAGACGTTAGCATCTCGCTGGGCGGACGCGAGATCGTCGGCGGTGTCAGCTTCAGTGTCACCAACGGTATGAAGCTCGGCCTGGTCGGACCCAACGGCAGCGGCAAAACGACGATCCTGCGCGCCATGTCCGGCGAGATTTCCCCCACGAAGGGGACCATCAAGCGCGCCAACGGCCTGCGCATCGTCTACTTCTCGCAGTTGCGCGAGATCGACCCCACGCTCACGCTGCGCCGCGCGCTCGCGCCCGACTCTGACGCGGTCGTCTATCAGGATCGTGTCGTGCATGTCGCCAGCTACGCGGCAAAGTTTCTCTTCACCGGCGACCAGCTCAACCAGCCGGTCGAGCGCCTCAGCGGCGGCGAACGCGGTCGAGTCCTCATCGCGCGGTTGATGCTCCAGCCTGCTGACGTTCTCATGCTCGACGAGCCGACCAACGATCTGGACATTCCCACGCTTGAGATTCTCGAAGAGTCGCTGCTGGAGTTTCCGGGTGCGCTGGTGCTGGTGACGCACGACCGCTACATGCTCGACCGCGTCTCCAACATCGTGCTCGGCCTCGACGGCCACGGCCACGCGCGCACCTTCGCCGACTACTCGCAGTGGGAGGACTGGAAGGGAATCGAGCGCGGCTACGCAACCAATCAGCAGGCCTCGGCCAACAGTGCGCAGAAGTCGTCGGCGGCCAGCGCACCCTCGTCGACGACTGGGAAGAAGAAGCTCTCTTATCTGGAGCAGCGGGAGTTCGATGGCATCGAAGCGCTCGTGGACAAGGCCGATGCGCGTATGTCAGCCGCGCACGACCTCCTCGAAGACCCCGCCGTCGTCACCGATCCCGCAGCACTAACGGCGGCGCTCGCTGAGATGGAAGCCGCCCAAGCCGAGCACGATGCCATCTACGCACGATGGGCCGAGTTGAGCGAGAAGGCCGGGTAGGGCCCACGGCGCAGGCGTTACTCTGCGTCCGTGACCTTGCCATCGATCAGAATGACCTTGAGATTGCTGTAGACCAGAATCTTCTTGGAGCCCAGATCGACGATCTGGCTTGGTTGGCCAAAGGCCTTCTCCACATCCGCCAGACTCTCGCCGAGCTTCACCTGCGGGGCCGGTGCGGGCGCTCCCTCGATCGAGAAGATGGGGTCGGTAAGCTGATGAACACTGGCCACGTTGAGCGTGTCCGTCGCTCCCTTCGCAATCGGAAACTTGATCAGCATGCGAAAACGCGACTGCACCGAATCGCCATTGGCCTCGACCACGTGTGTGTCTAGCGAGACCATCCGAAAGACGATGCCGTCGTCCTTCAGTTCGATTCCGTCGATGTAGAAGCGCTCACCTGGAGTGACCTGACGGGTGTCGCCGATGGCTCCAAACGCACCCAGGAAGCCCTTTCCCGATGGCAGCGGTTGGCCATCCTTGATGGTGGTGGTGGGCGTTACGTGATCGGCGATGGCGCGCGCCAGCAGGCCGTCGACGTGGACCACGTAGACGCTGCCCGGCGCAGTGACGCGCGAGCTGCCGCCAAAACCCATCTTCGTCAGACTGTAACTTGCGTCCAGGCTGGTGAGCAGGGTGTCCGACGGAGCCTGCGGCACCATTGGAGCCGTTGCGCCCAAGAGCAGCGCAAGCGTGAGTGTGGTAGCTGCGCGATGGTGCATGGAACCTCCAGAATCTCTAGTGGTTTGCGTTGCGCATCAGTACTTCACCATTCTTCATCACGAAAACGGGTTTTGCCAGCACGTTAATATTTTTGAGCGGATTGCCGTTGACGGCAATCACGTCAGCATAGAAGCCCGGCTTGAGTTGCCCAATCTCGTCCGCCCAGCGGAGCAGCTTTGCGCCATTGATCAGCCCGGCGCGAAGCACGTCGGCGTTGCTCATGCCATATTGCGCCATCAGTTCGTACTCTCGCGCCTGTGTCCCATGCGGGAACGGCCCCACGTCCGAGCCCACGGCAAAAGGAACGCCGGCGGCCATCTGTTTCTTGAACTGCTCGGCATGGAAGGCGAGTTCGCTGCGGTCATACGATCCCAGACCTCGCACCGGGTGTTCGATGAAGTACTCCGAGATCGCAAACGTCGGCACTGCGTATATCTGTTTCTCGTGCATCAACTTCATCGTCTCGGGCAACAGATAGTAGGCATGGTCGATGCTCGCGACGCCGGCCTCTGCTGCGTAGGATGCGCCCGGCTCGCCGGTGCAGTGGACGCCGACAAACGATCCCGTGCGATTGGCCTCCGCAACGGCTGCGGCGAGTTGCTCTTCGGTGTATTGATAAGGCGTGGAGAAGACCCCATCCACGAGGTGGTCCGGCCCGGTCTCGTAGATTTTGGTGAAGTCCGCGCCGCCCTTGCGCTGCTCGCGCATCGTCGCAACGATCTCGTCCGCCGTGTTCGCATAGTCAGCGTTCGAAAGCACATGCTGCGCGGGGTTGTATCCGATCGCGTCTTCGTGCCCACCCACAATGTCGATCGCGTTGCACGACACCCGCATTCGCGGCCCCGGGATACTACCGCTGTTGATAGCGTTACGCACTGCAACATCCGCGCACCCTGCGCCCTCGGTGCCCATGTCGCGCTCGGCAGTAAAGCCGGCCATCACGTCGGCCTTTGCTGCGGCAGCGGCGATGAGTGTTCGCTGCGGCACAGACTCTTCCACCGTCTGCAAGTCTTCAGCGCCGGGGTGCAGGAAGAGGTGGGTATGCACGTCTATCAGCCCGGGCATCAGGGTCGTGTCTCCCAGGTCAATCACCACCGCGCCCGCAGGCCTTGTGACCTGCGTCCCCGCCTCGCGGATACGCTCGCCGACAACAAGCACTTCACCCGGCGACAGAACCTTGCCGCCTGCAACATCGAGTAGGCGGTCCGCGTGCAGAACAGTCATTGGTGGGGCAGGCTGTTGCGCCTGAACAGCCTGCGCAGCACTCACAAGGATGAAAGCCAGAATTGAGAGTCGCATCGTGCAAGAAGAATACTGCAGATGGACCTGGCCGGTCAGTCTATTTCGGCGACCACTGTTCGTCCGCAGACGGCCCATAGAGCGCAGGCAGCGGAATATCGTTCAGCCGCAGATACACGCCGAGTTGCGCCGTGTGGTGAACCATGTGGTTGAAAAACATCATCCGGAACGTCTTGGAGCGGGAGACGTTGGAGATCACACGTTCCCCAAACGAGAAGGGCCAGGCCTTCGCGAGAGCCTCGTCGCTGGCGCTGGTCAGGGCAGCCCTGCACTTCGCCGCAGATTCATCCAGTTGCTGCAGGCAGTGCTCCCGCGACTCGAAGACCAATGATGCGTGTGGCCGTGCTGAATTCGCCATATCCATGCCATCATCTTCGAGGATGTAATAGCCAAACAGCGGCAGGTTAGCACAGTGCATCGCCAGCTTTCCCAGTGGCATGGACTTCGCGTGTGGCACCCAATCCGGCTTGCCCTCAGGCACACGCTCCAGCGTGCGCCTTGTATTGCTTATCTCAATGTCGAAGTCTTCGAGTAGCAAATCAGCGATACGCATTTCGATCCTCCTGAGGGGCCATTAAATTCCAGAAATATTAAATCTAGATTCCAGAGATATTAAATCCGCAATCCACAAACGTCACTCCGCCCGTCATCCCGCTGGAAAGATCGCTGGCGAGGAACAGCGCGACCTTGCCCACCTCTTGTTGCTCGATATTGCGATGCAGCGGAGCGCGGGCGGTCACGGCATCCAGCAGAACAGAAAAATCCGCGACGCCACGTGCTGCAAGTGTCTTGATGGGGCCCGCCGAGATGGCGTGCACTCGAATCCCTTTCTCGCCCAGCGAGGTTGCAAGATAGCGCACCGTGGCTTCGAGCGCTGCCTTTGCCACGCCCATCACGTTGTAGTGTGGGAAGGTCTTCTGGCTTCCGTAGTAGGTCAGCGTCATGATCGATCCGCCCTCGGTCATCAGCGGCGCGGCGGCGCGCGAAACCGCGATCAGCGAGTACACACTGACGTCGTGCGCGATGCGGAAGTCGTCGCGCTTGGTCATCAGAAAGTCGCTCTTCATCGCATCCTGCGGCGCAAAGGCAACCGAGTGCACCACCGTGTGGATGACCGGAAACGTCTCGGCGATCTTCGCAAATGCCGCGTCGATCTCAGCGTCGACCGAGACATCGCACTGGATGGCGCGAGCCGCACCCTTCTGGCTGAGCGATTCGATCAGATCTTCGGCCTCTTCACGCAGTCGCTCGTTCTGGTAGCACAGCACCAGCGTCGCGCCCGCGTCCGATAGTTTTTCTGCGATGGCATAGGCGATGCTGCGTTTATTGGCGAGGCCGAACACCACGGCCACCTTGCCCTTCATATCGATCATGCTGACAACTCCTGCCTGGCTGGCAAATAAAATGAACTTAAGCGAAGAAATGATCCGAAGCTAAGAATAGCAGTTTGGGAGAATTCTGGCCGCACCCGGCGTATTCAGCCATGAACCAGCCAATCGAACTGCTCCTCGGAAAGAGGCACCACCGACAGCCGAAACTGACGAAAGAGGACCGAGCCCAGAAACACGCCCGACTCACGGATCTCCGCCAGATGCTTCTCCCGCTTCAGGCGTTTGCCGGCCTTCAACCGCACGATGGGTGTCTTCGGATCAGCCGGATAGGTCGTCACCGAGACGACCTTCGCCGTCCCGACCGCCGCCTTGCCCACGTTCGAGTGGTAGATAACGCACTCTTCGCCGGGCTTCATGTTGCGCAGCGTCATCAGCGCCTGCGGATTCTTGATTCCATCCCACACCGTCTCGCCGTCTCGCAGCAGGTCGTCGTAGGAGTATTTGTCGGGCTCAGACTTCAATAGATAATGCATCGCTCCCACTAGTTTATCCGCCTATGTCAAGCAGATGCACCTGCCCGATCGACCGCCGCAGAAACAGGCTTCCCAGCCGCTCGAACTTCTCCACCGAATCCGTCGCAAAGCACTCAAATTTGGCTTCTGCTCCCGGCGCGTGCGCCTCCATTCCTGTCGCCAGTTCTGCTTCTGCCGCCTCCGCAGTTGCCTCTGCCGAATCAATCACCACTGCGGCCGATCCTAAGTCTCGGAGCGTTTGTTCGATGGCCCCCGCTATCAGTGGGTAATGCGTGCAGCCGAGCAGCACCGCCTGCGGATCGCACTTCCTCAGCGCCTCCGACAGATAGATGCGCAGGACCTCGCGCGTCACCGCATGGTCCGTCCATCCCTCCTCCACCAGCGGCACCAGCAGCGGGCACGCCACCTCGGTCGCACGCAATCCCACAGCTGCGCAGGCCTCGCGATAGGCATGCGACTGCACGGTCGCAGTGGTCGCCAGCACCAGCACCTCGCCATCAGCCTCCGCGATCGTTCGCCTTGCGGCCTGCACTCCCGGCTCGATAACTCCCAGCACGGGCACCTTCACCGCGCGCCGAATATCCTCCAGCGCCAGCGCCGTGGCCGTGTTGCAGGCGATCACCAAATACTCGCAGCCACGTTCCTCCAGGAACCGCGCACTCTCCACTGCATACCGCGCGATCGTTGCCTGCGACTTCGCCCCATAGGGCAACCGCGCCGTGTCGCCCAGGTAGATATAGTTCGCCGACGCAATGCGCGGCAGCAAGGCACGCAGCACGGTCAGCCCTCCAAAGCCGGAATCGAATACTCCAACTACAGGGTTTCGCTTCGATGCCGCCCAGGCTGCATCTGTCATGGGACTTGCAGAGTTCATTGATTCAATTGTCCTTCGTTCGCACTGTGCGCGCCACCTCGAATGGATGTCGTATCGCTTGCCGGGTACGTGCGCAGAAGATCGGCGTGGCCTGCCAGCGTCTCGCGCGCCTGTCCATCCACCAGAAAGCGTACCTGCTCGATCTGTGGAACATTGGCATGCAGTGTTCCAAGGATCGAACGCAGGGTCAGGGTCTCCACCTCCACTCCCGAGGGATGCTGGTTCACGAAGGTGCTGCGCAGGTCGATGACCGCAAGTTCGCCTCCAGGCCGCTTTGCGTTGGATGCATCGGAGTTGCTCGAACCGACCGGCAGCGTGCCCATTGACCCCCTGTCGTTTGCAGCCATAGGTGATGTGTCGGCAGCATAGCCGACCACCGGCAGCGGCAGCAGAAACACCTCCGCCACGGCCGAGCCCGGAGGCAGCGGGTGCGGCGACCCCGGCAGAGCGTACTCTGCAATCAGGTGCTCGATCAACGCGCGAGCCCGCGCATTTGCCTCTTCCGGTAGCGCGACCTGGCGCGTGGTCGCAGTGATGGTCCCATCGTCATCATTGGCCAGATCGAGCGTGACGGCCTCGGTCGTTGCGGTGGGTGCGTCGAGCGGCGTCTGGTCTGCCGCCAGCGCCTTGATGCGGGCCCGGCCGCGCTGGCGTTCCACCGCCAGCAGGATGCCCATTCCGATTACGCACAGAATCAGACACCAGAACACGATGCGTTGATGCCGCTGGATCATGGCTGCGCCCCTGTCGAACTGGCCTGGACCGCTTTGCCCGCTGCAACAGTTGAAAGCCGCACTGGCGCCTGCACCTGGTTCTGCCAGAAGAGCAGCGCCCCGGCGATCGACAGTGCCACGTGTTGCTGATAGTCCGTATCGTTGACGCTGTCTGCATCGTCTCCCTCAGGCGCCAGTTCGACGACCAGCGCCGGGCACTCCAGCGAATCCATCGGCCGCACCGACGCGTTGCTCGCCACCAGCGCGATTCCTGCGCGCGCCAGAGCGTCAGCAAACTGCTTCTCCAGCAACTTGCTCTGCGGAACCCATGCTGCCTGCGCCGTCAGCCACGGCACCACGGCCGGCTCGCCAGCAGTTGCGTCCAGTTCGGATCTGTACAGATGCACTCCGTTCCCGCTTCCAGTCGCATGCAGCAGCAGGCAGGCCGCCGCGTGGGCGTGGTTCGCAATCCCCGCACGATCATCCAGCGTCAGGGCCGTACCCTCTGCGTCCACCTCGGACGGACTGTCCGCATCGCGCGTCATCACGACCGTAAACCCCCGCACCGTAAGCATCGATCGCAGCCTGAATGCCAGCGCCAGCGTCACATCCTTCTCCACCGTCGTATCGCTGATCTGCGACCCGCTATCGATGCCGCCATGCGCAGGATCGAGCACAATTACAGTGCGATTAATCGGGGTCGGTGCAGGCCCAGGCAGGGAATTCACCTTGGCAGGAGGCATCTTCCCCTCGTTGCGCGCGGCCGGCCTCGCCGTCTGCGCCGCTGCCGTCAGCGTCGACAGGGCGAGCAGGCCAACCATCACAGGATGTTGCAGCGAGTTCAAGAGAGGTGGCGGCCTTTGCGGAAGTACGTGCGGGTGTAGTGCTTAGAGCCTTTGCGTCGATTGTATCGGTCGCGCCCGCTGGTAGCGAATGATCCGCGAGTTGCGAGTTAGATGCTGCACCGCGCTGCCATCGCTGTGAGACAGTTCCCACGCGTTAGACTCGTACACATGCGGGTCTTCGGCATCGATTGCGGAACGGAGTTCACTGGCTACGGCGTCGTCGAGGTGGACAACACCGCGCGCAACCCGAAGCTGCGCTACCTCTGTGCCGGTGCCGTCAAGCTGAACAAGAAAGACCGCACGCCTGTCCGCCTGCTGCAGGTGTACAGCGAACTCTCTGCGCTGCTCCAACTCTGGCAGCCCGAGGTCGTCGCGATCGAAGAGGTCTTCTTCTCGGCCAACGCCAAGAGCGCGCTCAAACTTGGCCAGGTGCGCGGTGTCGCCATGCTGGCCGCGGCAACCTGTTGCCTTCCCGTCGCCGAGTACGCTCCCCTCACCATCAAAAGCGCGGTGGTCGGCTACGGTCTCGCAGCCAAGGAGCAGGTGCAGTTCATGGTCGCGCGCCTGCTCGAACTCGACGAAGCTCCCAGGCCCGCCGACGCCGCCGACGCGCTCGCCATCGCCATCTGCCACATCCACCACGCCCAGACCGCAGAGCAGATGCGCCGCTAGGAAGCCTCTGAGTAAGCCTTGGCGGCAGCGGATGGGAAGTTGTGGGGCGGTGGGAGCGGGGCAATTCGCAAGGTGGGGCTCTGAACACGGGTATCCTCGTCTTTCGGAAACGCTGCAGCCCTGGGCGGACCAGAAGTCTTGCGCGGTGATGAGGTTGATGAGCACAAAGCTGGCGCAGAGCCGGGGCAGACTCTTGGCCAGCGCCCGGTAGCGCACCTTCACGAAGCCGCATCGCAGCTTCAGGACGACGAACGCCTGCTCCACGCAGAAGCGAGTTCTGGAGTGGCTGTGATTGACTTCATGCCGCTCGGGCCCTATGTGGAGTCTGGAGCTTTTGCGGCGCAAGGGCCGAGGCTCTGATAGTCTCCCTGCAATGGGTTTCGATGGTGAACAGGGACGCTTGCACGATGAACTGCCGCGAGTATTGACGGCCACGAACGCGTTGGCGATTGTGGTGGGCATCATCATCGGCTCTGGAATTTTTCTGGTTCCGCACGAGATGATGGCTGCGGTGGGCAGTTCGCGCATGGTCTACGCGGTTTGGATTACTGGCGGAATGCTCTCGTTGTTTGGAGCAATGAGCTACGCCGAGGTCGCTGCGATGCGACCGCGCGTAGGTGGTGAGTATGCTTTTCTGCATGATGCCTATGGGCCGCTGACAGCGTTTCTTTATACCTGGACCTGGACCATGATTGCGAAGCCGGCGTCGATTGCAACGATTGCAGCAGGGCTGATGCGCGTGTTGGGAACGTTTCCGATGTTTGCGTTTCTTGACCGCGTTGCGATGGGACACCTGCTGTGGAGTCAGGTCATGGCCATTGCCGCGACGTGGCTGATCACGGCCTTGAATATTGTGAGCACGAGGGATTCGGCGCAGGTGCAGACCGTGCTGACGTGGCTGAAGGTGCTGATGATTGTGGTCATCGCGGGCTTCTGCTTTGCCAGTGTGAAGTATGGCGATTGGCATAATTTCACAACGGAGTTCACGTGCGCGCGCGGAGGTTTTGCGGGGTTCATGATCGCGCTGGTGGCGGCGTTGTGGGCCTACGATGGATGGTCGGATGTGTCGCAGATGGCGGGCGAGGTGCAGAAGCCGCAGCGGTCGCTGCCGGTGGCGCTGGTTGGCGGCGTGACGATTGTGGGTGTGCTCTATATGCTGACCAACGCGGCGATTCAGTATGTGTTGCCGTCGTCGGCGATTGCGGCTTCAGACCGGCCGGCGACGGATGCGCTGCAACTGGTTGCGGGGAACCTGGGAGCGGGGCTGGTGGCGGTGGGCATGGCGGTGAGTATCGGCGCCACGTTCGTGGGGAGTTCGCTTTCGGGAGCGCGCGTTCCGTTCGCCGCTGCGCGTGATCGATTGTTTCCATCTGTGCTGGGTGAGATTCATCCGCGGTTCAAGACTCCGTGGATGAGCCTGCTGCTGCAGGCTGTACTGAGTACGCTGCTGCTGCTGGCGATCGGCAGATTTCAGGCGCTGTTTTCGCTGGCGATCTTCTCGGAGTGGTTGTTTTATGCGCTGACAGCGGCGACAGTGTTTGTGTTTCGCGTGCGCGAGCCGGATGCCTGCAGACCGTATCGGGTGACCGGATATCCGATGGTGCCCGCGCTGTTTATTCTGGCTGCAGTGGTGCTGCTGGTGTTCAGCTTTGTGAATCAACCGGGCGAGTCGATTGCAGGCGCACTGGTGATTGTGTGCGGCGTGCCGCTGCACTTTCTGTTTCAACGGAGCAAGTCTCCTAACGAGAAAGCTGTTTGACGATGTCATCGAAAAAGAAACCGAAGCTTGGGCAGAATTTCCTAGTGGACGAGAACGCTTGCCAGCAGATTGCCGACGCGATTGGCGATGTGAGCGAGCGGACGGTGGTGGAGATTGGGCCGGGACACGGGGCGATCACGGAGTTGCTGGCGAAGCGCTGCCGGCGGCTGCACTGCATCGAATTTGATCCGGCGCTGGTGCGGGAGTTGGAGTTCCGGTTTCGTAATGACGCGCATGTGACGATTCATCATGCAGATGTTTTGGCGACGGACCTGAGGACGATGCTGGACGGCGCGGCTTCGCTGGATATTGTGGGGAATCTGCCGTACTACATTACGTCGGACATTTTGCTGCTGCTGTTCGCGGCGGCTCGCGCGGGCGCTGTGGCGCGGGCGGTGGTGATGATGCAGCGCGAGGTTGCGGAGCGCATTGCTGCTGCGCCCGGATCGAGCGAGTACGGGGCGCTCTCTGCGGCAACGCAGATGCATGCACAGGTTACAAATTTGTTTACACTGCCGCCAAATGCGTTTTCGCCGCCGCCCGATGTGCATTCAACCGTGTTGCGGCTGGAGTTTGCGCTTCGCTTTGCTGAACTTGGGATTGAGTTCGAGGGGTTCAACCGGTTTCTGCGCGCGAGCTTCGCGCAGAAGCGCAAGACGCTTGGAAATAATCTTCGCGCCGCGGGGTATTCGGCTGCACAGCTTGCGGCTGCCTGGCCGGCGGACATCGGGGCGCAGGCTCGATCGGAGGCGGTGCCGCTGGAGGCAATGGCGGAGCTGTATCGTGCGTTGGGGTCGGCGAAAGCACAGAAGGCTTGACGCGAAGGGTGTAAAGAAGGGCACGAAGTTTTACGAAGGAGTGCGGTCCTTAGCTGCACTGCGCGAGAATAATGGGATGATCCTTACGCGCGCAGATCGGGAGTGGATCGAGCAGCGCGCTCGTGTGGTCGGCTTCGATCTTGCCGGCATAGCCAGCGTGGCCGAGCCTGCGAGTGCCTCCGCAGCTAATGACGATCGCCGTTACACGGAGTGGATTGATGCCGGTCGCGCCGGTGAAATGGGCTATCTCAAGCGCACGGATGAAGCAGGGGATTACCTTCGCGGGGACCTGCGGAGGGCGATGCCGTGGGCGCGCTCGGTCATTGTCTGTGCGGTGAACTACAACGCCGATGCGCCGCTGTCGATCGAGCCCGCCGATCCGAAGGCTGGATGGATTGCGCGCTATGCATGGAGTGGCCGCGAAGATTCCAGCGCCGGCAGCGACTACCATGATGTTCTCCTGCCCAGGCTGCGCGGCCTTGAAGGTGAACTCGTGCAGCGCTTCGGCGACGATTGCACGACGCGTTGCTATGTCGACACCGGGCCGCTGGTGGAGCGAGGCTATGCCGCGCGTGCGGGCATTGGCTGGATCGGCAAGAACACCTGCGTACTCAACCAGCAGCAGGGTTCCTGGCTGCTGTTGGGCGTCATCGTTACGTCTCTGGAGCTTGCGCCGGAGGCCTGGAGCATCCCCTCCGCGGACCGCTGTGGGAGTTGTACGCGCTGCATCGATGCTTGTCCCACCGATGCGCTTATCAATCCAGAACGTGGCGGCGCGCGCGCGATGGACGCTACGCGTTGCATCGCCTATCTGACCATCGAGAAGAAGGGAAGTATCGCGGAAGAGCTGCGGCCGTTGATGGGCCGGCAGGTCTTCGGCTGCGACATTTGTCAGGACGTCTGCCCATGGAACCGCAGAGCTCCCGTGGCTGCATCAAGTATGCTGCCCGCGCGCCGGGAACTGATCAACCCGGCGCTGGATTGGCTTGCGGCGATGGATGGCCCGGCATTCAACCGCGTCTTTCGTGGCTCGCCGCTGGAGCGCACGCGCCGCAAGCGCGTTCTACGCAACGTGGCGATCGCGATGGGCAACAGCGGTGAACGAGACTACCTGCCGCAACTTGAGGCCTGGGCCGCAGGGGAGGATGCGATGCTGGCGGAGGCTGCGGCGTGGGCCGTTGCGCGACTGTCGGCCTCCGCCATTTCCGAAGGCCCTGCGGGCTGTCGGTGAGCAACCCGGTAAACTTGATGCATGGCAGTTGGTAAATACAGCATCGTTCCCGGTGGACCGTCCGACGAATCGAAAGAAACCGCCGAGGCGAAGGAAAGCAGGCGGGAGGCCCGCACAGAGGAGGCTCCCCGCAGCGGGACAGAGGCGATTGCAGGCACCGAGAAGGTCAAGCCGTCACTCGCAGCGGCGCCTGCGGTGCCGGTGGCCAGGAGCGGGACGCTGCAACAGATCATAGCGCTGGCCCGTTACATGGCCAAGACCGAGGTCCACACCTACGCCTTCAGCGTGGCCGCGCAGGTTGTCCTATCGTTGTTCCCGTTCATCGTTTTGCTCCTGACGATCGCGCAGCGCGTCTTCCACTCCACACGGATGGTCGACGTTGTTGTTCAGATGATGTCGAACTTTCTGCCCAGCAACCAGCATTTTGTGATGACGAACATGCGCATTCTGGCGTCTGCGCACACCCAGACGCGGATCTTCTCCGTGGTGATGCTGCTGATCACCACGACCGGCGTTTTCCTCCCGCTGGAGGTCGCGCTGAACAGTGTGTGGGGCGTACGAAAGAACCGCAACTATCTCCACAATCAGATCGTCTCGCTGGGCCTGGCAGCGGGCGTGAGTGTGCTCGCAATGGCATCGGTCGCACTGAGTACGGCCCAGCAGGCAGTGCTGGCTTTCCTATTCTTTGGCCACACCAACAATGTCTTTTTCACCTTCATCGGCGACAGTTTTCTTCGGATCTGCGGAGGCGTGGCCAGCATCGGCCTGTTCTTCCTGATCTACTGGGGACTTCCCAATCGGAAGATTCCTGCGCGCGCCGTCCTGCCCACGGCCATTATCATCGGCGTGCTGTGGGAGATCGCCAAGTACCTCTACATTCTGACGTTGCCGCATCTTGATCTGCGCTCAGTCTATGGGCCGTTCGAGGTGTCGGTCGGGCTGATTCTATGGGCGTTTCTCAGCGGCCTGTTGCTGCTCGCGGGAGCCTACGTGTCGGCCACGCGGCAAGCTCTCCGCGAGGCCCGCAAGGCTGACCTTGCGCGCGAAGATACGGCTGGCTGAGCCAACTTCCGTGCGCGGGTGCCGCTAGAGTTTCGCGTGGAACGACTTCACCACGATGTCGTTTGCATGGCCACCCGAGGGCAGCATGGTGAAGAGCGTGGGGCCGTCCTTGCCCTGCATACGAATCACGGCGACATCTGCGGAGCCGGAGTCTGCGATCAGCAGCAGGTGCTCGTCGGCGGAGAAGGCCAGGCTGTCGGGCTTCGATCCGGTGTGAACGCTGGCCTCCACGCGGCCGTCGTCGATGCTGTACATCGCAGCCGAGTCCGCCCCGAAGTTTGTCACCCACAGGCTGGAGTTGTCCTCGCTGATGACTGCGCTCGCGGGCTTCGATCCGATCGGGTAGGTGCCCAGCACCTCGTTGGTCCAGGTTGAGATCTCCGAGATGCTGTCGGAGCCGAAGTTGGTCGTGAAGACCTCGCCCCCATCCGGTTTCACGGCAAGGTGCGTGGGAGTATTCCCTACGTCCAAAAAGCAGAGCAGATGGTCATGCTGCAGGGAAGGATCCTGCTTGCCGCGCCATGAATTGGGTGAGGCAGCGAGCCACACTACCATCACCTGATGTGTTGCCGAGCAGGCAACAAATGCCTTCGCCCCCGAACTCAGTTCGCTTGTCGAGTTTGCAACCACGGCGACATCGGTCGCTCCCGCACATCCCGGAAAGGCTTCGCGCAATTCGAGCGGATGCTCGCGCGAGTCGGTGATGGAGTATACCGACAGGCTGCCGGCGATGCGATTGCTGACCACCAGGGTGCGATTATCCGGCGACACGCGCGCCATACCCGGACCCTCTCCGGTGGCCACCACTCCGATCTGGCGGCGCTTGTCGAGATCGAGGATGCTGACGGTATTTGAGGCGGAGTTGGCTACGTAGGCTCGCTTGCCGTCGGGTGCGACGCTGATGAAGTATGGCGTGCGCTGCACCCCGATCGTCGCAGAAACCCGGTTCGTGGCAGCATCAATCACCGAGACGGAATCGCTCCCGGTATTGACCGCGTAGACTTCGTTGCGAACCGGATTGACTGCCAGTCCGGTCGGTTGCCGGCCCACCTGGATCACGCGGTCCTGGCGCAGATACACCAGGTCCAGCACCGTGACGGTGCTGCTCGCGCCGTTCGATACATAGGCGAACTCGTGATAGTTCGCCGGATAAACAGGGAAGCGA
The DNA here is from genome assembly GCA_021778845.1 of Acidobacteriota bacterium. Lineage (GTDB taxonomy): Bacteria > Acidobacteriota > Terriglobia > Terriglobales > Acidobacteriaceae > Granulicella. Next base: position 63,817 of record JAJYBU010000004.1, on the reverse strand, counting down.
TTCCGCCCGCAGCCGCTCAGTGCCAGGGGCAAGGGAAGCAGCAGAAGGAGCACGCGTGGAAGCGCGGCACGGAACTGTGAGACGATGCGCCGCGTAGGCTTCATCCCCGGCTCTTGCGCCATTGGGCGCACAGCCACGCGACGTATCCGAACTGAAACAGCCAGACAACACAGTAGGCGTAGACGAGATGGCGCTCCGATAGTGTATGGAAGGGGATCATCGAATCTCCTGAAAGTTGTTGCCGATTTCATCTCCGAGAAAGCCGAGCGCATGGGCATTGGATTGACGCTGGCGGCGGCGCTCGATGGCATAGCGCATGCCGATGAGGAAGGCTCCCCACATCGCCCACGCGACCATGTTCCACAGCACTGCCGGGACCATGCTTGGGTCGATGCCGGAGTTTGACCCGCCGCCGAAGACGGCCGAAGGATGCTGCGTTCGCCACCAGCGGATCGACATGAAGCAAATGGGAACGTCAATGGCGGCGAAGATCGCGAGCACTGCCGAAACGACGGCAGTCTGGCCACTTGCGGAGAGCCGCCGCACCAGCAGATAGCTGACGTAGAGCAGCCAGAGCAGCAGGTAGGTGGTCATGCGTGCATCCCAGGCCCACCAGATGCCCCACGCAGCGCGTCCCCAGAGCATGCCCGTCGCCAGACCGATGGTTGCGTAGAGCACTGTCACCTCTGCAGCGGCCAGGGCGAAGGCGTCCGCGGCGGCCGCGCGCTCGACATTGCGGTTGCGCCAGAAGAGGTACAGAAAGGATGCGCCGCAGTTCAGGTACGGAAACACGAAGCTAAGGATCGTGTGCGGCAGATGGTAGAAGAAGACGCGATACAGGTTGCCCATTGTCGCCTCGCGCGGCGCAGTCATCGCGGCATAAAAGCCGTAGGCCATGACGAGGAGGGTAAGGGCAAACCAGGCCTGAGCCCACTTCGGCATCGTTCCAGAAGATTTTTGAATGTTAGTCACCATCGATGATTTTAGCTCTTCGTTGGATTGCGCGAAACGTCACGGCTTCACTAATCTGCACTAAGAATAGTCTGGAACAACAGGACGCATGCCGTTGTGAAGACAATCACATAGGCGACCAATACTTTGATCCATAATGTTGGCTCAAACTCGCCTGTCAGTATGGCTGTTGTGGCCTGGATCATGGCCAGCAGCGCCGGCATCGAGATGGGCAGCAGTACCAGCGGCAGCAGCGTCTCGCGGTTGCGTGAGCGCAGGCTCAGCGCAGCGAAGAACGTTCCGTTTACCACTAAAGCCCATGTACCCAAAGGTAGAATGATGAGCAGCTTCCAGGTCTCGCCCAGCGGTTGCAGGTTGTAGAAGACAGTAAAGATGGGAGCGAGCACTACCTCGACCGCCATCACAAAAAGAAAGTTCGCCAGTGCTTTGCCGACAAACAATGCAGACGCCGGCGCGGCGGAGAGCCTGTGCGCGTCGAGCACATTATTGTTGGTCTCTCGCGCCCATGACTGATTGAGCGCTGTCATCGCAGCGAAGAGCAGCGCTACCCATAGCAGGCCGCCGCTGATCTGCCGCGTCATCGTTGGGTACGATGCGGGATCGAAGGCCATGGCCAGTACAACAACCACCAGCAGCGCGAAGAACAGCATTCCGTTGATTGAGTCTTTAGTTCGCCACTCCAGGCGCAGATCCTTGCGCAGGTGGGTGAGGACTTGTTGCGCGTAGTTCATGCATGTCCTCCGTGTGTGGGGGCAGTTGCGGGAGATTTGGTCAGGTCCGCCAGCGTGGCGTTCGTCGCGCGCAGATAATCTGCCGGCGCAAGCACAATCTGCAGTCCGCGCTGCCCGGCCGAGACTGAGACAACATCAAACAGCTCGATCGTCTCGTCGGCGAAGGCAGGGAAGAGCTTCTTCGCTGCAAGTACGGTGACGCCGCCGCGCACGTAGCCCGTGAGCGGTTCGACGTCCTTCAACGCTGTCAGTTCGACCTTGCGCGTGCCCGCAACCGCGGCCAGCTTCTTCAGATCGAGTTCGACATCTCCGGGCACCACCGCAAATACATGCTCGCCTTCGTGGGTGCGTGTAATGAGCGTCTTGAAGACCTGCTCCGCGGGCAGACCAATCTTGCGCGCGACCGAGATCGCAGTGAGATCCTCCGGATCGACCTCGTACGATCGCAGTTCGTACGCAATTCCAAGCGCGTCAAGTTGCCGCGCGGCGTTCGTCTTTGCTGGATGATTCGACTTGCCTGCAGGGCTCATTACGCAGCCGTCTCAATCAGCGACACGAGGCGGCCTCCGCTCAGTGTCAGTGTGCTTTGCGCGAGTGGCCGCGCCAGTTCAGCCTGGTGCGTGGTCAGCAGCAGCGTGCGTGCCAGGCCACTGCTTGAGGGCTGCGCCACATAATCCAGCAGCCGCGCAATCATGCTCTGTGCCGAACCAACATCGAGGTTCGAGAACGGTTCATCGAGTAGCAGCAGATCCGGCTCCGATAGCAGCACGCGAGCCAGCGACGCGCGCTGCCGCATGCCCTGCGAATATTCGCCTACCCGCCGTGTGTTGGAGGGCTCAAGCCCCACCTCAATCAGTGCTTCGGCCGCCCGTTGCTGAAGCCCGCGGCGGCTGGCGCCATCGCTGTGCAGGCTGCCAAAGTAGGTCAGGTTCTCCAGCCCCGTCAGTTCGTCATAGAGCATCGTCGAGTGGCTCATATAGGCAACGCGTCCGCGCTGGTCCCTGGTGTCCTCGCCAAACACGGAGACGGTGCCGTAACTTGGCGAGGCCAGCCCTGCGATCACCTTCAGCAGGGTTGATTTGCCCGCGCCATTTTCGCCCAGCATCACCACGCTCGATCCCGCAGCCAGCATCACCGTGATCTCGCGCAACGCAACGAAGCTGCCGTACAGCCGCGATACGCGGTTCAGTTCGACCGCTGGCGCCGTAAGGTCAATGGTTGTCGCAGTAGCCTGGGTCTGGAGATCGTTTTTTGTCGGCATAGCCTTTCTGAGAGTATAGAACCCCGGCTCGCAGCCGCCTGTGATGCGCGTCTCTTCATCCAAACCACTGTGTACATTCCGGAGAAAGAAGGTTGCAAACTCCGGCGTTCGGTGATACACCTTAAATATTCCTCTCGCTACGGCGGGTCGAATTTCATGAAGAGTGGTTGAGGGACGAGCCCTGTGACGCCACGACAACCGGACAAAACACAGTACCGGTGTCAACTCTCTCCTGGATAGGCGCAAGCCACAGGGCACATGAGATTCGGTGGAAGCAGACCCGTATCCGTGGCTGTATTTCACTTACTCTCCCTAGCCTTATCCAGACAAACAGAGAGCGGCTCTCAGGACCAGAACCCTTCCGACCACCGGAGTCGATTGATGGCGTCTTCCTGTACGAAATACGAGCTACGCTGCAATGAGTGCGGCAAGAGCTACGGTAACCGGCCCCTCTCGGCCTGCCCGGACTGCCTTGCGCCGCTCGAAGTCCAGTACGATCTGGAGTCCGTTCGCGGGCGCTTCACGCGCGAATCCATCGCCGCCGGGCCGGCCAACATCTGGCGCTATAAAGAACTGCTGCCCATTCCTGAGGGCTTCCAGCCGGACCTTCCCGTCGGCTTCACGCCGCTGGTCCGCGCGAAAAACCTCGGCAAGCGCATTGGCGCGGACAACCTCTACGTGAAGAATGATGCTGTCTGCTTCCCGACGCTCAGCTTCAAGGACCGCGTCGTCTCTGTCGCGCTGGCCAACGCACAGGCTTTTGGCTTTACGACGGTCGGCTGCTCTTCTACCGGCAATCTTGCAAATTCTACGGCTGCACAAGCCGCTCGTCTCGGCCTCAAAGCCTGCATTCTTGTGCCCGCCGATCTCGAGGCGGCGAAGATTCTCAACACCCAGGTCTACGGTGCGCGGCTGGTGCGCATCGATGGCAACTACGATCATGTCAACCGCCTCTGCACACTGATTGCAGACGAGTACAACTGGGGCTTCGTCAACGTGAACCTCCGCCCGTACTACGCCGAGGGATCGAAGACCGTCGGCTACGAGATTGCCGAGCAACTCGGCTGGCGGCTGCCCGACAACATCGTCTGCCCCATGGCCGGTGGCTCGCTCATCCGCAAGATCCGCAAGGCATTCAAGGAACTCATCGCGCTCGGCCTGGTCGAGCCCAAGGAGGTTCGCTTCTTCGGCGCGCAGGCCACAGGATGTTCTCCGATTGCCCACGCCGTCAAGAACGGCTGGGACTATATCGAGCCGCAGCGCCCAAACACCATCGCTCGCTCGCTCGCCATCGGCAACCCCGCCGACGGTCCTGCTGCCGCGAAGATGATTCAGGAGACTGGCGGCTGGGCTGAGGACGTCTCCGACGTGGAGCTTGTCTCCGGCATCCAGGAACTCGCCGAGGATGAGGGCATCTTCACCGAGACTGCTGGCGGCGTCACTACCGCCGTAGCCGCGCGGCTCTACTCGCAGGGCCGCATCGGGCGCGACGATCTGACCGTCGTCTGCATCACCGGCAACGGCCTCAAGACGACCGACGCACTCGAAGACTGCTTCGCTGCGGAGCGCTCCGTCAAGCCCAAGCTTGCGGCGTTCGACGAGTACATCCGCGCCGTCGACGGCCAACTCATCGGGGCTGACGTAGAGCCTGTGCTGGCAGGAGGTGCACGTTGAGCGTGAAGGTCGTTCTCCCCACTGCCCTGGCCCGCCACACCGATGGCCAGAAGTCCTTCGATTCCCAGGCCGAAGATCTTCCCGGCCTGCTTGCCGAGTTCGACGCGAAGTTTCCCGCGCTTGCCAAAAACGTGAAGGATGAAAACGGCAAGCTGCGCCGCTTCGTCAACGTCTATGTCAACGACGAAGATATTCGCTTTCTCGGCGGCGACGCACACCAGTTCGAAGATGGCGATGAGATCATGCTCATCCCCTCCATCGCCGGCGGGTGCTGCGCGCACGGCGATTAACGCTCCGCGCCCTCATCACGACACTGAGTGCACCATGTCCGGTTTCCCGGATATGGTGCGCTCTTCTACTCCGCTATACGTGATACGCGTCGAGTCTGCGGCACGCCTCTGCCAGTTCATCGTGCTTTTTCGCAAAGCAGAATCGCAGCAGGTTCTCACCGCGATTCACACCTGCAGCATCGCGTGCAAAGAATGCGGAACCCGCGACAGCAGCAATCCCGGTATCGGAGAGCAGTCGACGCGCCTTCTGCTTCGCGTCTCCCCCCGGAATAGCTGACGAGTTGGCAAGCACGTAGTAGGCACCGGTTGGAATCGACGTTGTCAGCCCTGCGCGTGCGAGTGACGCGCACAGATGATCCCGCTTGTCCTGGTACTCCTCCGCCAACTCTGTGTAGAAGCTCTGTGGCAGTTGCAGCATACCAGCGGCTGCACCATGCTGCAGCGGCGACGGCGCACATACGTAGATCAGATCGTGGAAGTATCCGATCGCCGGCAGCCAGCGCGCGCTCGCAGCCAGATAACCTAGTCGCCATCCCGTCACCGAAAACGTCTTCGAGAATCCAGAGATCGCAATCGTCCGCTCGGCCATTCCGGGAATCGTCGCGAGGCTGATGTGCTCGGCGCCATCATAGATGAAGTACTCGTACATCTCATCGGTGAACACAAATAGATCATGCTCGATTGCAATCTCAGCCAGCGCCTCCAGTTCACTTCGCGAAAACACCTTCCCTGAAGGATTCGACGGGCTATTGAGAATGATCGCGCGGGTGCGTGGCGTGACCGCAGCACGCAGCCGGTCGGTGTCCAGCGCGAACTCTCCCGCCGCCAGCGGCACCACCACCGGCACTGCCCGCATCGCCTGCAGCGAACTCACGTGATAGCCATAGAACGGCTCCAGCACAACGCACTCGTCGCCCGCATTCAACAGCGCCAGCAGCGTAGCATGCATTGCACCCGTCGCTCCGCTGGTTACGAGCAACTGCGTTTGCGGATCGACTGTGAGCCTATTAAATTCTTCGAGCTTCTGTGCAATCGCCTCGCGAAGCGGAGCGATGCCGTCGAGCCGCGTATAAATATTCTGGCCGGACCGGATTGCCTCGATGGCTGCTTCGACCACCGGATGTGGAGGATCGGTATCGCAGACTCCCTGCGCCAGGTTGATGCCGCCGAGGTCCGAGCATGCGACGGTCATCGCTCGTATCTCGGACTGAATAAAATTCGGCGCCAGTTCGCTGAGATACAGATTGCTGATTGGTGCGGATGTAGACGGAATAGCAGGCATGGGAAAGGAGCGCCACCAAGACGCGCCTTTCATCCTAACGAAGTTCTCGCCGACAGTGAAGCACGAATATTCGGCTGCGGCACAATCAGAAACATATCCGACCAAGCACCGCAAGCTCTTCGAATCTCCCCTTGGCTGGGATCGCGCTCTGGCGTTTTGGATAGCGCACAGACAGAAGCCGAGCGCAATGGGCTCGGCTTCTGTCTCTCGTAGTTTGGATTGATCGTCGCGCTCGCTTATTGATGCGCGATGTTCTCTGTGGGCTTTTGCGCTGGAATCGGAAGAGGGGCAGCCGTCGCCAGCGATTCATTCGGCTCTGGCACCAGTTTCAGCGGCCTGCTCACCAGGGCGATCTCCAGCACTTCGTCCATCTGCTCCACCCAGTTCAGCTTCATCTCGTTCTTGATCAGGTCTGGCAGATCGGCGAGATCCCTCATATTCTCCGCCGGAAGAATCGCCTCGCGAATGCCTGCACGATGGGCGGCAAGTAGCTTCTCCTTGAGCCCGCCGATAGGAAGCACCTTGCCGCGCAGCGTAATCTCGCCCGTCATTGCGATGTCGCGGCGCACCTCAATCTTCGTCAGCGCACTGGCCAGCGCGGTCGCCAGCGTAATGCCCGCCGACGGCCCATCCTTCGGAATTGCTCCTTCGGGTACATGCACATGGATGTCCACATTACGATAGAAGTCCCGCGGCAGACCCAGTTGATTCGAGCGCGAGCGGATGTACGTGAGGGCGGCCTGCGCGGATTCCTGCATCACATCGCCGAGTTGCCCCGTCGCCGTCATCTTGCCCTTGCCATCGAGCACCTGCACCTCGGTCTGCAGAATCGACCCGCCCATCTCCGTCCACGCCAGCCCAGTGACCAGGCCAATCTCCGACTTCTCCTGCACCTGTGAGTCGCGGTATTTCGCCACGCCCAGCAGCGTGCTGAGCGACTCCGCTGTCACCGTCTCAACATGCTTGTCATTGCCCACAACCTTACGTGCGACCTTGCGGCAGATGTTGCCAATCTCCCGTTCCAGGTTGCGAACGCCCGACTCGCGCGTGTACGCACGAATGATCTCACGCAGCGCATCGTCGCTGAAGCTGATCTGCTCGGCTGTCAGCCCGGTCGCCTCGATCTGTTTCTTCAACAGGTATTGCTTGGCGATCTCCAGCTTCTCAAGTTCGGTGTAGCCCGTCAGTCGCAGTATCTCCATGCGGTCCTGCAGCGGCCCGGGAATTGTGTGCAGCACATTCGCCGTAGCCACGAACAATACCTGCGACAGGTCGTACTCCACATCGAGATAGTGATCCTGGAACGTATGGTTCTGCTCCGGATCAAGCACCTCAAGCAATGCCGACGCCGGATCGCCGCGGAAGTCCGACGCCATCTTGTCGATCTCATCCAGCATGATCACCGGATTCTTGGTCCCGGCCTTCTTCATTGACTGAATAATCTGTCCCGGCAATGCACCGATGTACGTCCGGCGATGTCCGCGGATCTCGGCTTCATCGCGCACGCCGCCCAGTGACATCCGCACGAACTTGCGCCCCGTGGCCTTCGCAATCGACATCCCCAGCGAGGTTTTGCCCACGCCCGGAGGCCCTACAAAGCAGAGAATCGAACCCTTTGGATTCTTCACCAACTGCCGCACCGCGAGGAACTCCAGGATGCGGTCCTTGATCTTCTCCAACCCGTAGTGATCCTCATTCAGCACCGTCTCGGCGCTTTCGATGGAGCGAATTTCCTTCGAGCGCTTCTTCCATGGCACGGCGAGCAACCAGTCCAGATAATTTCTGGAGACCGTCGATTCTGCTGACATCGGCGGCATGGCCTCCAGCTTTTTCAGCTCCTGCATGGCCTTTTCCTGCACCTCTTTGGACATGCCGGCTTCTTCAATCTTCTTCTTCAGTTCGTCGAACTCGCTCTTCTCCCCGCGTCCGAGTTCCTTCTGAATGGCCTTGATCTTCTCGTTGAGGTAGTACTCCTTCTGCGCGCGCTCCATCTGCCGCTTCACGCGCGACTGAATCGTGCGGTCCATGTTCAGCTTCTCAATCGCAATGTCGAGCGTGTCCGCAATGCGCGAGAGCCGCACCTCAGGATCGAAAACTTCCAGCAGTTGCTGCTTTTCCTCGATCGCCAGCGGCAGGTTTGCTGCGATCACGTCCGCGAGCTTCGCCGGCTCATCCATGCGCAGTGCAGCCGTTGCCTCCTGGTTCAGCGATTGCTGCAGCTTGCCATACTGCTCAAAAAGCTGGTGGACGCGCGCCACCAGTTGCTCGGTCGCAGGAGTCGATTGCAACTCTGCATTCGACGTCTTCACCGTCGCGACGAAGAACCCATCGTCATCGTTGATCTCGCTGGCCCGTGCACGCTCCACGCCTTCCACCAGCACCTTGATATTGCCGTCCGGCATGCGCACCGATTGCACAATGTTGCCGATCACGCCTACCGCGTAAATATCGTCGCGTGTAGGCTCATCGACCGAGGCGTCGTGCTGGGTCGCCAGAAAGATGCGGCGATCTCCATTGAGGGCCTCCTCCAGAGCTCGTACGCTGGACTCGCGTCCCACCACGAACGGTGTCATCATGTGCGGAAAGATCACCATCTCGCGGATGGGCATCATTGGGAGTTTGCGCATAGCGCCGTTGAGGATGTCGCGTTCGTCGTTTTTCATATGCCTCCCGATTAGACGTGCGTTGTGCAGGAACGATGCGCGCCATGCTTGAACGGAATTGTACGCGTTCGCTGAGTGCCCAAGGATACCGGTTTTGATGCCATTGAAAGAGATGATGCATTAACTAGAAACGGACAGCCACGAGCTGTCCGTTTTTCTATGGAAAACCCGGTCGCCGATCAGCCAGCTTTCTCCAGTACCACTGGAAGCGTAATCTCGCGCGTGCGAACCATCTCATCGGTAATGACCAACTCTTTGATCTTCTTGTTGCCGGGTACTTGGTACATCAGGTCGAGCATCAACTCTTCGAGAATCATCCGCAACCCACGCGCACCGACCTTACGGTGCAGCGCCTCGCGCGCAATCTCACTGGCGGCCTCGTCGGTCCAGGTAACTTTCACGCCCTCAAAGTCGAACAGACGCGCATACTGCTTCAGAATCGCATTACGCGGACGCGTGAGGATGTCTATCAGCGCTGCCTCGTCCAACTCATCGAGAATACCGAGCACTGGCAGCCGCCCGACAAACTCCGGGATCAGACCATACTTCAGCAGGTCTTGCGGCTCAGCCTGGCGCAGCAGTTCAGAGTCGCGCTGTGCGCGAATAGGTGTAACGACGTCGCCTTCCTTTGACATGGCCTCGCTGATCGCCTTGAAGCCTAGAGCCTTCTTGCCCACGCGCCGGCCGATGACCTTCTCGAGCCCCACAAACGCTCCGCCGCAGATGAACAGGATGTTCGTCGTATCAACAATGGTGAACTCCTGGTGCGGATGCTTGCGTCCACCCTGCGGTGGGACATTGGCAATGGTTCCCTCGAGCAGCTTCAGCAGTGCCTGCTGCACTCCCTCGCCAGACACGTCGCGTGTGATCGAAGGGTTCTCGTCCTTGCGCCCGATCTTGTCAATCTCATCGATGTAGATAATGCCCTGCTGCGCACGCGCAACGTCGCCGTCGGCGGCCTGCAGCAGCTTCAGAATAATGTTCTCGACGTCTTCGCCCACATAGCCCGCTTCGGTCAGTGTGGTTGCATCGACAATCGCAAACGGCACATCCAGCATCTTCGCCAGCGTCTGAGCCAGCAGTGTCTTGCCCGAGCCCGTCGGTCCCACCAGCAGAATATTCGACTTCTGCATCTCCACATCGTTGCCGCGCACCTTGTTCATCTGGATGCGCTTGTAGTGGTTGTACACTGCGACCGCAAGCTTCTTCTTGGTGATGTCCTGGCCGATCACATACTCGTCCAGAAACGCCTTGACCTCGGCCGGCTTGGGCAGATGTGCCGGCGCTGCACCCGCCTGAGTCTCGCCCTTGTCGTCTTCGAGGATGGAGTTGCACACCGCAACGCATTCGTCGCAGATATACGCGCGAGGATAGTCTGAAGGTGAGGAGATCAGCTTGGCTACTGCGTCCTGCGATTTATGGCAAAACGAGCAACGGAGGGACTCTTCCGTGCCGCGTGAGGTCTTCATAGACAGGGTGAACTCCTTTGCACTCGCAGAACTCAGCGAGCGCCACCAACAACGTTTAGTTTACACCTGCACCCATAGCCACAACGAGTCTGGCAACAGGATTCGATATGCAACTCGATTCCCCGTAACCATTTCGGTCCGCGGACATTCGCATGGGGGATGCTGTGAGAAAGAAAATGCCTCATCCTCTGCAGATTTCTGCAGAGGATGAGGCACGTCTGCTCTAAGCGGTGCGCGGACGATCGATGATGTCGTCGATGATCCCGTATTCCTTCGCCTGGGGCGCGGTCATGATAAAGTCCCGCTCCACATCGCGCTCGATTCGATCCAGCGGCTGGCCCGTGCTCTGGCTCATCAGCTTGTTGGTAAGCTCGCGAATGCGCAGAATCTCGCGCGCGTGGATGTCGATGTCGGTGGCCTGTCCGCCCAGTCCGCCCATTGACGGCTGGTGGATCAGAATCCGCGAGTTGGGCAGGGTGAACCGCTTGCCCTTCTTACCGGCCATCAACAGGAACGCGCCCATCGACGCCGCCTGCCCAATGCAGAACGTCACCACATCGTTCTTGATGTACTGCATCGTGTCATAGATCGCCAGGCCGGCCGAGATCGATCCGCCCGGAGAGTTGATATACAGCTGGATGTCCTTCTCCGGGTCTTCGCCGGAGAGAAACAGCATCTGCGCGATGATCAGGTTGGCGACATTGTCGTCAATCGGCGTGCCGAGAAAGATGATGTTGTCGCGCAGCAGGCGGCTGTAAATATCGTAGGAGCGTTCGCCCCGGCTCGTCTGCTCGAGCACCATCGGTATAAGTCCCATAGCTCTCTTTCCTTTGCTTCTAGACCTGCGTGAGTGAAACGTAGACGTTGCTGGCTTGACCGCTATCTTAGCCTGCCAGCCTCTCGAAAAGTTCCGTTCCCGTCTTTTCCCGGCGCATCTGCTCGCGAATGCGTTCCATCGACCCGTCCTCGGTCAGCCGTTTGCGCAGCGCCTCCATGGGTTCCCTTGACTGGATCGAGAGCATCAGCAACTCGCGCTCCAGGTCCTCGTCGGTCACCGTAATGCGCTCGCGCTCGGCGACGTTGTCCAGGATCAGCGACACCTTCACCTCGGTCATTGCCTGATCGCGCTGCGCCTCCCGCAGCCGCTCAAAGTCCAGTTGCCGCATCGCATCCGGGCTCATGCCCTGCTGCGCCAGCGCCCTCAGGCCGCGCTCCAGCCGCGCGTCGATCTGCTGCTGCACAAACGTCTCCGGAACAGGGAACTGATACTTCGCCACCAGCTCGTCCAGCATCTTGTCGCGAGCCTGCGACTCCAGCGCTTCCTTCTTCCGGCTTTGCAGCCGCTCGCGCAGCTTGGTCTCGAAATCGTTCCAGTCCGAGTACGGCCCTAACTGCTTGGCAAACTCCTCGTCGCGCTCAGGGAAGGTCTTCTTTTTGATAGCCTTCACCGTCACGTCGTAGCTGACCGTCTTGCCTGCCAGTCGCGCATCGCCAAAATCGGCCGGATAGGTCGCCTCAAACGAAAGCTCCTGCCCCACCTTCGCACCCCGCAGAGCCTCATTGAAAGCCTGCAGCGTGTTCTTGCCGCCAATCTCGATCAGCACATCCTCGCCAGTCAGAGGTTGAGACTCGGTCTTGCCCTCAAGGCCTTCCTCGCCAACCACCTGCGCCAGGTCCTGAATCTGCCCCTTGAAGCCGATCTCGGCCCAGTCCCCATTCACCAGCGCTCGGTCTTCTTCCACTGGCTCGACCGTCGCGTGGTGGTCAAGCACGTTGGCCATCTCTGCCTCAAACTCGCCCTCTTCCAGGGCCGAGTTCGGGCGCTCCACCTTGATCGCGTCATAGCCGTCGATGTTGATCTCCGGCAGCACCTCGAAGGTCGCCTTGAACTTCAGCGGCGCACCCTCGGCCAACAGCAATTCGCTGATCTGCGGCTGCGATACCGGCTGCACCTTTTGCTCCTGCAACGCCTTGCGGAATCGCTCGCTCACCAGCGACTCCAGCACCTCCTGCCGGACCTCCTTGGCAAACCGCGACTTGATCAGCGACGGCGGAACCTTGCCTGCGCGGAAGCCTGGAATCCGAGCCAGCTTCGTGTAGCGCTTGGTCACCTGCTGGAACGCCTTGGCGACGTCCTCGGCGGAGGCTTCCACCTCGATCGAGCGCGTCAGCTCAGGATTGAGCGTAGGGGCGTGGTGGTGATGATGCTCGTGGCCTTCATGGTCATGGCCGTCGTGATCATCGTGGTCATTGCTCTCCAGCGAGCTTTGCGTCGCGCTCGGCGCGAGTGTCTCATCCTGAATATCGAGGGAACTGCCTGTGGGTGTCTCTGTGGGGGTCAAATGATTGCCTTCCGAAGGTTTTGGCGGGGTGTCTGATGTGAAGAGCGCAGTCTGCACTCTGCGAACCAGCCACGCAGTTCGCCAATCCTAAGAATACGAGTGTGGAGCGCGAGGGTCAAACTGCCGCGACAGATTCTGCAGCGCAACGTGATATATTCCGCACCATCGATCGCTGCATCCGCTCCGTGATCTCTGATCCGCCACGTCTACTGCAACGCGGTCTCCGTTGTCCCCAGCAGCGAAATCTCGAACCGGACCTTCCAACGCAACGTGGCCCCGGGAGCCAGGGTGATCATCCCCGCACTCTCCGGATCGTTCCATTCCGGGCCAAATGGATCGTCCAGATTGGTATTGGGGCCAATCGACACCCACGGCTTATCCACCGGCGAAATGATCCGCAGGTTGGTGATGTCCGGGGTCAAGGGAATCACGCTCAGCCGGATGTTGTACGCCGGGTCAAGGATCTCCGCGACCGGCCCACTGCCCACACCGGACTGCAGGCTCGTATAGGTCTCATCGAGCGGAGTCATTCCCAGCTTCGCTCCGCCAGATCGAGAGAAGTCCTTGATGGTGCCCGCCACGTGCACCATTCTGCCCGTCGGCAGGCCCGTCTGGCGGTTTACCTCCATCGCATCCTGCGAGGGAATGCTCAACAGGGCATTCGCGCGGTCCCCACTGGGGATCGAAATGAACGGGTGCCATCCAATGCCGAATGGCACTGGTTGCTGGCCGGTGTTCTTCGCCATTACGGTCAGGTCCAGATCATGCGCGGTCAGTTGCGCCTCAACGGTGACCTCCACGGTCGACGGCCAGTCCCCGGCAAAGTCCCCGGCGTGGAACACAGCTGTCACTGACTGGCCATCAGGCAGAACATCGCTCTTCACGCTGTCCGCGCCCCGGTTCAGCAGCAGCCCCTCGACCGACATATTGCTCCCCGAATTCTCCGCCGGAAAGCTCAGCCGCCTACTATTCCAGTTTGTTTCCAGCATTCCCTGCGTACTTCTTGAAGTTCCCGCGAGCCTCTGCGCCCAGGGAAGCAGGATCGCTCCTCCCATGGTGGTGCTGGCCGACCCATTGGCATCCTCGTCCTGCCCATTCAGAATGCCGGCCGCACTGGCCAGTGCCGGCGAGACCAGCAGCGGGACCTCTCCGTGCCCTGGAATAAGCGCCGTAAGCTGAAACACATTCATGCCGCGGCCTGGAAGAAATGTCGCCGAAACCAGCTCTGCACCTCTGCCAATTGAGGTTGCACTGCGGCTCAGGCGCACCGGATCCTGCCCGCCCGGCCCCGGCGGCAACACTTCCACTGGCGGACCCGGGTCCACCCTGGTCTTCAGTTTGTGAAGGTTTCCGTGCCCACGCTCATACGCCGCTATCATCAGCGCAACGCTCAGCAGCCCAACCAGGCTTGGAGTCATCCATCCGCGAGCGGTATAGTGCCGGCCCTCTTGCGATGGCTTCCGTTGCTCTGTCTTCCGTCCCGCGAGGTTCATCTTTTTCCCATCTCCAGGCCTGATTGCTTCACCGCAAAGGCCAAATTGCCGCTCTTCGCGCAGGTTGGACGAGCCGCTCCCATCCTGCCGCGCGATAAACTTCTGGGAGCAGCTTCGCTTCCAGAAGTCGCCGGACCCCAGGTTGGAGCGACGTCCTGACGAGCCATTAGGATGGCTCACCTCTTACTCGCCCAGTTTCAACGTTATCATCGACCGACAGCACTGAAACATTTACCCAGACCCAAGGAAGAGTCCCCAGTGAACCCCCGGCGGCCGACAGCAAACCACCTTCTCCCCATTCTCGATCCCCGACAGCAACGCATCGCTACCTGCACCCTCTGCTCCCGGCTCATCGACTACTGCCGCGGCATCGGCGCGAACCCCCGCAAGTCCTATCGTGACCAGCAGTACTGGGCCAAACCTGTTCCAGGCTTCGGCGACCCCAACGCCCGCATCCTCGTCCTCGGCCTCGCCCCCGGAGCTCACGGAGCCAACCGCACCGGCCGCCCTTTCACCGGCGACGGCTCCGGAGACTTCATGTACCCCGTCCTCCACGAGCTCGGCCTGGCCAGCAAGCCCGTCGCCATCAGCCGCGACGACGGCCTCAAACTTCGCAAGCTCTGGATCGGCTCTGTCGTCCGCTGCGCTCCACCCGGCGACAAGCCCACCCCCGAAGAGATTCGCAACTGTTCGTCTCATCTGACCGCAGAGGTCGCCGCCCTCCCCAAAGTCCGCGTCGTTGTCTGTCTCGGCAAGATTGCATGGGACGGCTACCTCGCCCATCTCCTCGGGCAGGGAATCATCGAGCGCCGCTCCGCCTTCACCTTTTCCCACGGTGCCGAATACCATCTGCCCAACGGCATCACGCTTCTCGGCAGCTACCATCCATCGCTCCGCAATACGAATACCGGCCGCCTCAATCGTCCGATGTTCGCGCATGTCTTCCTGCGTGCCCTGGAATTGAGCGGAATCGCCTGATCCGTCGCTGTACTGTAAAGCAATGAGGGCGCAAATGCTGCATACTTTCGCAGGTTCAACTGCAACCTCACGCGCAACCTGCGAATCTTACAAACGAAAGAACGGAGGTCACTATGCGTCATAAGGAATTTTGGATTGCTCTGGGTGTGGGTGCCGCGATCGGCGGTGTAGCTGCTCTGCTCTACGCACCGCAGACCGGAACCGCAACGCGCAAGAAGCTGAAACGCGGCCTTGAAGACCTCGGTGACACCCTTGAGGATGCTGGCGAATATCTCAAGGAGCAGGCCGAGCGCCTCGGCAAAGAGGCTCAGAGGCTGATCGACGCCAGCAAGGATCAGTTCGACGACGCCATTGATGCCGCCACCGGGGCAGCCAGCGGCGTGGTCAAGTCAGCCAACCGTGCTGCCCGGTCCGTCTCAAAACTCGTCTAGTACGCCACGCAATTGAACGTAAGCTGCCGCCTGCGCGAACCCCGCAGGCGGCAGCCATGCCTATTGGGCGAAGCTCGTCAAATGGGCGAAACGCTGCAAAGGAGTCGCAATGAAAGCGCATCGTAGGTTTGGCGCATTGCTGGCTGCAATGGTGATCGCATGTGCGGTCCCGTTTGCTGCCAGTCAGGGAATGGGCGGCGGCATGGGTAGCGGAAGAATGTACAACCCCGCCACGGAGACCACCGTAAACGGCACCGTCGAGAAAGTAACCACGATCAGTGGCAGGAGCGGTTGGTCAGGGACTCATCTCGATCTCAAAACCGATTCCGGCACGCTGGATGTTCATCTGGGGCCATCGGCGTATCTATCGTCGAAGGGCTTTCAATTTGCCACGAACGATCAGGTTGAGGTGACTGGCTCGAAAGCGACGTATCAGGGCCACCCAGCGCTCATCGCCCGCGAAGTCAGGATGGGGGGCAAGGTTCTCACGCTTCGCAATGCTCAAGGCATCCCCGAATGGTCTCGCGGACAGCAGGGTGGCGGTCCCGGCACGGGAAATGGCACCGGCGGAGGCCCCATGTAACGATGCGGATCGCAGGCGTTGCGTTGGTTCCCGTCGTCACGGACGGGCCGTGTCCTTCAGTACTGCTCGGGCGGTCCCACCGTCACTACGAAGTAGGTGCACTGCGTATCTCCCGCGTTGCGCACATAGTGCAGGTCGCCAGCGCAGCACACGCCCACATCGCCCGCAGCCATACGCCGCGTGACGCCATTGGTCGTCAACTCGCACACACCCTCTCGCACCAGCCATATCTCATTGTGCAGATGCTTTTCAGTAGGCTCATGCACCGCACCCACCTCCTGGATCGTCTCGTGCATCTCGATCTGGATGTTGCCGGCCTTCAGCATGCCCACCAGATAACGGTGTGACGTCCGCTTGGCCAGCGAGCCGTACCCGGCACCCGGCGTGTACACGCCCGAAACGATCTCCGGCAGCACGCCCTTCGGCTTCGTTCCTGTGTCCGGCCCCGGCGTAGGTGCGCCCATCACTGGATGCTCCATGTTCCCCACCTGCTGCGCCGACCCGGTCTCCGGCAACACCGCAACCGCCGCCAGCAGCGCCGGCAGCAGACTCGTAAACTCTCGACGATCCATCAAAAATCCCTCCACCAAAAACAATACGCCCCAGCCGCAAGGCCGGGGCGTATTGTTTCTGCTCGTTGCTACTTACTCTCTACTTCTTGCCAACTACACCGTAGTCAGCGCCAACCCGGCCGCCTTCTCTTCACCCTCGGCCGCAACCGGCCGATAGTGCAACTGGTTGTTCTCCAGGTACACCTCAAGGAACGCAGGCCGCTCTGCGATCAGTCCAGCGATCAGCGCCTCCGACAGCGGGTCTTCGATGAATCGCTGCAGAGCACGGCGCAACGGCCTCGCCCCATAGCTGCGATCCACCAGCGTCTTGTCCAGAATCCAGCGTTGCGCATCATCGCGCACCGTCAGCGTAATAGACTTGTGCACCAGGTTCTTGTTCAGGCCCTGCACCAGCAGGTCCATAATCTGCATCAGGTCCGCATCGCTCAGTGACGTGAACACGATGACCTCGTCCAGGCGGTTGAGGAACTCGGGGTTGAAGGTCTTCTTCACCTCGCTCATCACCATCTCCTGCATCTTCTCGAGCACAACCTCGTCCTTGCCCGACTGGAAGCCCAGACCTTCGCGCTTCATCAGATGCTTCGCGCCAATATTCGACGTCATGATGATGATCGTGTTCTTGAAGTCCACCGTGTTGCCCAATCCATCGGTCAACTGGCCATCTTCAAACACCTGTAGCAGCAGGTTGAACACATCCGGGTGCGCCTTCTCCACTTCGTCCAGCAGCACCACCGAGTACGGCGAGCGCTTCACACGCTCCGTCAACTGCCCGCCCTCCTCGTAACCCACGTAGCCCGGAGGCGAGCCAATCAGCTTGCTCACCGAATGCTTCTCCATGAACTCCGACATATCGAAGCGGATCAGCGACTTCTCCGAACCAAACAGGAACTCCGCCAGCGTGCGCGCCATCTCCGTCTTGCCCACGCCCGTCGGTCCCAGGAACAGGAAGCTTCCAATCGGCCGTGCCGGATTTTTCAACCCTGCACGAGACCTCCGAATGGCCCGCGCCAGCGCAGAGATCGCCTTGCCTTGCGCGATCACTCGCTTATGCAGCTCTTCTTCCACGCGCAGCAGCTTCTGCGTCTCTTCCTCCTTGATCGACGTAATCGGAACGCCCGTCCAGCGGCTCACCACATCCTCAATGTCCTCGCGCGTCACAATGCCCGAGCTCGACTCATCGAGGTGGTATTTATCCCGCAGCGCCCGCAGGTTTTCCCGTTCCTTGCGCTCTTCATCCGAGTAGAATCTCGCCTTCTCGAACTCATGATTCGCAATCGCGTTCTCCATGCGGTGCACGATGAACTTGATCCGCTTCTGCACCTCGGTCAACTCTTCGGGCAGCGTCGTCTGCCGCAGCTTCACCCGCGCTCCCGCCTCATCGATCAAATCAATTGCCTTGTCCGGCAGGAAGCGATCGGGAATATACCGGCTGGAGTGCGAGACCGAGAAGCTGATCGCGTCGTCCGTGTAGCTGACGGCGTGGAACTTCTCATACTTCTCGCGGATGCCCATCAGGATCTTGATCGCATCTTCCTCGTTCGGTGGCGGCACCTTCACGGCCTGGAAGCGCCGCTCCAGCGACCGGTCTTTCTCAATCGACTTCCGATACTCCGCCGGCGTCGTCGCTCCAATGCACTGGATCTCGCCCCGGCTCAACGCGGGCTTCAGAATATTCGCCGCATCCAGCGAACCCTCCGCCGACCCGGCGCCAACCAGCGTGTGCAGCTCATCGATGAACACAATGCAGTTCTGGTTCTCGATCAACTCCTTCATGATCGTCTTCAACCGTTCCTCAAACTGCCCGCGATATTTTGTTCCGGCGACGATCAGGCTGAGGTCCAGCGACAGCACACGCTTCTCCGCAAGGAAGCTCGGCACCTCGCCGTCGGCGATCTTCTGCGCCAGTCCCTCGACAATCGCTGTCTTACCCACACCCGGCTCGCCAATCAGCACCGGATTATTCTTCGTGCGCCGGCAAAGAATCTGGATCACGCGTTCGACCTCGAAGTCGCGTCCCACCAGCGGATCCAGTTGCTGATCGGTCGCCGCCTGGGTCAGGTCGCGCGAGAACTCGGCCAGCATGGACTGCTCCTGCTGCGCCGCACTGCTGCGTTGCTTGCCACCGCCGGCCTGTGCTGGCGGCTTCTCCTGCGTGGTGCGCTGCAACTCCTCGCGAATCGCCGCCAGTCGCAGCCCGCGCTCGGTCAAAATCTCCGCCGCAAAGCACTTCTCTTCGCGCAGCAGTCCCAGCAGCAGATGCTCGGTCCCAATATGTTTGTGGCTCAGCCGCTCGGCCTCTTCGGCCGCATAGGCCAACACGCGCTTGCACTCATTCGAGAGCGGAAGATCGACCGAAGTCGAAACCTTCTCGCGCACAATCGTGCGTTGCTCTATCTGTTTGCGAATGGATTCTACTGAGGCGTGCGAACGCAAAAAACGATTCGTCAGTGCCTTGTCTTCCCGTAGCAGGCCCAATAAGAGATGTTCGGTTTCAATGTACGGCGATCCAAACTGGCTCGCCTCGTAGCGCGCGAAAAAGATCACGCGCCGCGCCTTTTCTGTATAGCGTTCGAACATACTCCCCCTTCGAACCGTCGCCCCCGCGCTTGAAACGATAACCAAAACTCAAAACGAGGAGCGCGGTCTGCGAATGACGATTGCGTGGCCACCGCCGCGTTCGATTGCGGCGGAGAGGACTGATTGTCGTACGGCTCTGTTGGCAACCATCTGAGTTGACTCCAGTGTATCCGTCCCGGGCCTTCATGCGAAACCCTGACTTGATTTCCGGAATCATAGATTGGACGCTTCTGTGGGAAATTGGTCGCAAACTCCCGAAGGGCAGGGGTTAGGCAGCAGGGATTCGTCGTCACCTTCAGGATTTAGCCGCGGTCCCTGGCCTGCGCGATAGCCCCGCGCCCATCCGGGCTTGAGCCCTTGGCCCTCAAATCCCTACGCCGCCGCCAGTTGTTGACTAAGCCTCGGCGAGTCGGCCATCCTTCAATCGCAGCACCCGGTCGCACCGCCGGGCAAACTCCAGATTATGCGTCACCAGCACGCTTGCCAGCGCATTCTCCCGATGCAACTCCTGCAGTAGTTCGAAGACCCGTTCCGCCGTCGCTCCATCCAGATCACCCGTAGGCTCATCGGCCAGCAACAACTTCGGCTTCGTAATCAGCGCCCGCGCAATCGACAACCTTTGCTGCTCGCCGCCCGACAACTCCCCCGACCGATGTTCTCCGCGGTCCCCCAGCCCCACCCGCCGCAGCCATCTCGCCGCCTCCTGCAACGCCGCGCCATGCCGATCTCCCCTTGCCAGCAGCGGCATCGCCACATTCTCCAGCGCCGTAAACTCCGGCAGCAGGTAATGAAACTGCCACACGTACCCGATCTCCCGATTGCGATACACGCCTGCCTCGCGCGCATTCAATCGCGTCACGTTGGTCTCGCCGCACCACACTTCGCCCGTCGTTGGCCGGTCCAGCGCGGCCAGCAGATGCAGCAGGGAACTCTTCCCAGCGCCGCTCTCGCCCACCACCGCTACCATCTCTCCGGCAGCCACCTCCAGCGACAAATCCCGAAACAGCCGAAGCCCCACCCCACCCTCAATCAGCGGCGCATAGGTCTTCTCCAGCGCCAGCGCCCGCAGCACCGGGGGAGTCCGTTCCGTCGCCGCGTCCATCGCCGGAAGGGAACCGCTCATTCCGCTGCTGACCCCGTCCCGGTGCCGCTCTCCGCATCCTTCGCCTGCTTGTTCTCCGCATGCTTGCTCGGATTCCACTCCACCCGGAACGCAACACCCAGCCGGTTCCACGCATTGATCGCCGCAACGGCCATCGTCAGGTCGACAAGGTCTTTGCCCGTGAAGAACTCACTCACCGCGGCGTAGTCCTCATCCGACACATGTGTCGCATGCACCTCGGTCACCGACTCCGTCCAGGCCAGCGCCGCTCTCTCCCGCGGCGTAAACGCGTCCGAACCTCGCCAGTCCGCCACTCCATGGATGCGGCTCTCCGGCTCGTTGTGTTTCTCCAGTTCGAACGCATGCAGCCCCATGCAGAAATCGCATCCGTTCAACTGCGACGCGCGCAGATACACCAGTTGCACCAGCACCGGCTCCAGCGCCGTACCAGTCTCCACATAATGTTGCAGCGCAGAGAGCGCGGCATAGCCCTCGGGAGCGAGTTTGGGATAGCGAAGACGTGACATGATGACCTCTGCACGATGGTAGTGTGTCATCGAATCCCACGCAAAGGCACTCCTGTTGAAACCACGTGCGTTCATTCGGCGGCAGCTCGCGCGAAGCGCGCCGGCCGCAATCATGCTGTAAACCCCTTCGGTTGGAAATACACCCACCAGATCATGGCTTCCCGTGGACGCCTCTGGACGCAAAAAGACATAAAGCCTAGCATTTGCTAAGCTTTATGTCTTTCTGTGGGACATCCTTGGATGCCATTGGAAGAGTTCTTGGCGGAGGGAGAGGGATTCGAACCCCCGTAGCCCGTTAGGGCTAAGCGGTTTTCAAGACCGCCTGTTTCAACCACTCACACATCCCTCCGCGTTGGGTTGTGCCGCAACTTTAGGGTAGCAGCAGAAGGACCTCGGGCCTAGTCCGTGC
This sequence comes from Acidobacteriota bacterium, assembly GCA_021778845.1. GTDB lineage: Bacteria > Acidobacteriota > Terriglobia > Terriglobales > Acidobacteriaceae > Granulicella. The sequence continues at coordinate 42,461 of JAJYBU010000004.1, read as the reverse complement.
GTCGTGTGATTTACGACTTCAGCGGTAGGCTCTCAATTCACTCCTGGATATCCGATTCCCGCCATCCAGCCGCGCTTGCTCGCAGCGAGATTTTTTGGGGAAAGTCCTTTCCGCGATCTACAGATGGATGGAACTGCGGGATCGTCCCGGAAGCTTCCTTGCCTGCGGCTATCGATGCGTGCGAGTCGATCCACTTGAAGTGGCCATGCCAGAGTCTACATCCGATAACGCCTACGCCGGCTCCGTTCACCCCCGCGCTCACTCATACCGCAGCGCCTCGGCCGGCAGCACGCTCGCCGCCGAGCTTGAAGGATAAATCGTCGCCAGCAAACTCATCCCCAGGCTCACCCCCGCGACCACCAGCGCATCCACCAGCCGCGGAGCAAACGGCAGATAGTCAATCGAGTACACGCTCGCATCCAGGTGAATAAACCGGTAGTGCGAGCCCACCATACTCATCGCATACCCCAGCACCAGCCCCAGCGTGGTCCCCACCGCCGAGATCAGCAGCCCCTGCAGCAGAAAAATCTTCCGCACCTGTTCCGCCGTCACGCCAAAGCTCATCATCACGGCAATATCGCGCGTCTTCTCCATCACCATCATCGTCAGCGCGATCAGAATATTCAGCGCCGCCACCACCACAATCAGCGCCAGCACAATAAACGTCACAGCCTGCTCCAGCTTCATCGCGCGAAACAGCTCGCGGTTCTGCTCCATCCAGTTCGTCGTCTCGAACCCCGGCCCCGCAGCCTTCTCAATCGCCCGTCCCACCTGTGCGGCCTTGTACAGATCATCAATCTTGAAGCTGATCACACTCACCAGATCCGGCTCCGAGAACAGCCGCTGCGCATCCACCAGCCGCATGAACGCGTAGCTTGAATCGTACTGATAAAACCCCGACGAAAAAATTCCCACCACGCGAAACCGCTGATACCGCGGCACCAGCCCCAGCGGCGTCAGCTCTCCCTGCGGCGAGGTCACCAGCAGCGTATCGCCCACCTCCGCCCCCAGCGTCATCGCCAGCTCATTGCCAATCACCAGCGGCGGCGCCAGCGCACTCCCCGGCGCGCCCGCACTCGTCTCCGGCGCCAACTCAGCCGCCGACCCCTCATGCACCGCCTGCAACAGGTTCCCCACCTTCAACTCATCCCCCGGAACGATTCCCTTGATCAGCGCCCCACCCGACCGCGCTCCCCGCGAGATCAGCACCTGTCCATACAGCCCCGGCGCCACGGCCGTCACATGCGGCACCTCGGCCAGCCGCGCCATCAGCGGCCGCCAGTCGCGTATGCCATCGCCCGCCGTCCGCATCAACTCCACATGCGCCGTCGAACCCACCAGCCGTTCCTGCAGGTCGCGCCGCATGCCATTGGTAATCGCCAGCGCAATAATCAACGCTGCCACACCCGCCGCCACGCCCACCACGGAGATCACCGTAATCAGCCCCACAACGGCCTGCCGCCTTCGAGCGCGCAGATACCTCGCGGCAATAAACAATTCAAATCGCATCAACCGCTATCTTACGCAACGCTCCATTCCCACGCAGCGAAACTTCGCCAACTTAGCGCCCTTTGCATCAAGGCCTTTGCCTTCGCCCGCACCCGCTAGTTCGCCAGCACCGCCCGATACCGAACCTGGTTCTTCTTCACCTTGTCGACAGCCTTGTTCGCGTCCTTCATCGCAAACCGCTCAGTGATCGCCTTCACCCCATGCCGCGCGGCCACATCCAGCATCTCGCGCAGGTCCTTTGGGCTTCCCGACGGGCTGCCCGCAACCGCCTTCTGCCCGCCAATCAGGCTGAAGCCCGAAATCTGCAGCGGCGACGGCCCCACACCCAGCACCACCAGCGTCCCCTTCGGCCGCAGCGCCGTAATCAAGCTCTGAAAGTCCTGGTCCACCGACGCGGTCGAAAGAATCAGGTCGAAGCTTCCCGCCACCTTCTTCAACTCGCCATTGTCGCGCGTATTCACAAAGTGGTGCGCGCCCAGATCCCGCGCCTCCTTCTCCTTGCTCTGCGACGACGAAAACGCCGTCACCTCGCACCCGAACGCCCGCGCAAACTGCAATCCAAGGTGTCCCAGCCCGCCAATCCCGACCACGCCCACCCGCGACGAAGGCCGCGCCAGCAGGTTCCGCAGCGGGCTATACACCGTAATGCCAGCGCACAGCAGCGGAGCCACGTTTTCGCTCTCCAGCACCTCGGGCACCGGGATCGCAAACCGCGCATTCACCCGCACCGCGTCCGCATAGCCGCCATTGCGCCCAATGCAGGTTGGCTGCGCCTTCGCGCACAGGTGTTCATCCCCCTGCCGGCACCACTCGCAGATCCCGCACGAGTCCGCCTGCCAGCCGATCCCCACCCGCTCGCCCACCGTCCGGTCCATCACCGCCGACCCCACGCCCGTCACCGTCCCCACAATCTCGTGCCCCGGAATAAACGGGTACTTGCTCATCCCCCAGTCGTTGTCGATCAGGTGAATGTCCGAATGGCACACTCCGCAATGGCTGATCCTGACCTCGACCTCATGCGGCCCAAGCTCTCCCACCTGATACTTGTAGGTCAGCAGTTGTGCTCCGGCAGCGTGGGCGGCGAGTCCGCGTATCTCTGGCATGCGAGTGGTCCTCAATTCTCTTGCATCTGTTGCAGTACGGCAATAGATCTGCCCCTTATGGAATCTCCTGCTGAGATGCCGGCCGGGGTTGAGCACGTTTTCCGTCTATGACCTTATAGTACCGAATCCCGCCGCAATTTTTGAACTTCCACAGGCCCCACTTCAGCCGGGTTATGTAATAATCAGAAAGCGCCTCTGGTCGGGACGACCCCCCACCGGTCGCATCCCTTGATAGGAGGCGCGATCTGAAAACAATGGGCCCGCTGGCACCCCCCAGCGGCCCATTGTGCTTAACCCCAAAACTCTCTCAACCCAAACACTTGCGGTCCCGGCAGGCCGCATCTCGCCGGTGACAAAACGTGCCGCAGAGACCATATTTAGGCACGACGGACGAGCCTTTGGCTTCGCCGCTCAGGTCCCCGGGCAGTGCGGGTGCCTCACGCCGGGATCGGTTGCCGCAGCACGCGATCCAGATCCGCCCACAGGTCGTCCACGGCCTCAATGCCGACGCTCAGCCGCAGCAGGCTCGGCGGCAGGTGCTCCTGTCCATGAATGCAGGCTCGCCGTTCAATCGTGGACTCCACGGCCCCCAGGCTCGTCGCATGTTGGATCAGCTTGAGTCCGCGGCACACAGCATCGGCCGCGGCAGCTCCGCCGCGCACATCGAAGGAGATAATCGTGCCGAAGCCTTTCAGTTGGCGCCGAGCCGCTTCATACGTCGGGTGCGATGCCAGCCCCGGATAGCGCGTCAGTGAGACATTCGGGTGCCGCGACAGCTTCTCAGCAAGTACCATCGCGTTGCTTTGCGCTCGCTCCAGGCGGATCGCCAGCGTCCGCACCCCGCGTACCGCCAGAAATGCTTCGAGCGTGCCCGGCGTTGCTCCCGCGAGGTCGCGAGCCTCCTGCAGCCCCGCCAGCAGGTTCGCATCGCGCACGCTCACCACGCCCCCGAGCAGGTCCGAGTGTCCACCGATAAACTTAGTCGCCGACTGCACCGCCACGTCCGCTCCCAACGCCAGCGGACGTTGATTGAGCGGCGTTGCGAACGTATTGTCCACGCCCAGAATCGCTCCACGCTTCCGCGGAGCAGCGCAAATAATGTCCACGTCCGCCACGTTAAGCAGCGGGTTCGACGGTGACTCCAGCCAGATCAGGTCAGCCACCTCGCACATCTTGATCCAGCCTGCGGTGTCGGTGGTAGCCAGCCGCTTCACGGTCCAGCGGCCACGGCGTTCTCCGGCACGCGCTAGTCCCGTGGCCCCCTGGTAGCAGTCATCGGGCAACGCAATCACCGAGCCCGTGGGAAGCTGTTCAAATACCGCCGCCACGGCCGCCATCCCCGAAGCGAACAAGAGCGAAGATCCGCCGTCCAGTCCGCCGACGATCTCCTCAAGCGCCTCCCATCCCGGCGTGCTATCGCCGCGCGCATACGCACGCTGCCCCCCCAGCACGAAGTTCGATGCCGGGTACAGCGGCACATTGAGCGGCGAACCCGGCGTGCTATTCCGTCCCGCCGCGACCAGCCATGATTCGACCGAAGCTGAAGTGTCCACTTTGTGCGCTGCTTTCTCGCTGGATGTCATCCCTTGATTCTAGTCAAAACACAGCATCGCGTGGGCTGCACACTCACCGTCCCCAGGCCTCAGAACTCCATGCGAAACGTGTCCTTGAATCTCTCCGGCGAGCACCATTCCGCTCAGCCGAACAAGCCCGTCGCCTATCTCACGCAAACATCTCCGGCGCGAGCGTCTTACGCAAACCGGTCGAAGTCATCGCGCCCATGGATGGACGCCATCCCCAGCAGCAGCAGTCCCTCGAACAGCACCGCCGCCTCTACCCGCACCGACACCTTGTGCAACTGTTCAAAGTGTTCCCGCACCGCCGAATCCACCGGCGCCGTCGTGATGTCCCCACCCACCGACATCCGGTCTGCCTCCATTCTCGGAATGATCGAAAACTCCGAGTATCCCGTCATCACCAGCATCGCGATCACCAGCACCAACTCGGCCGCGCGGATGGGATGCGTATCCCGCTGCGTCGCCAGCAGCGCCAGCGTGAACACCATATAGATCAGTCCAGCGACCATCCCGATGTGGTGCAGTGAGATCAGCGATCCGCGCACCACCAGTCCGGCGTCATGCGCACTCGGCAGCGCCTTGAACGCGATTGCCGCGACAAAACCGAAGAACACCAGCCCGCCCACCCAGATGGCCAGCGCGAACAATCGGATGATACGAAAGACAGTGGTCATGGAGTCTCAGTGATGTCGTGGCCGTGGCCAATGATGGCCGGTTAGTGCGCGGAGCGGGTAATCCAACGGCTCCGCCTATGCGGCGGAGCCAGTAGGCGGAACACTTCCCGCACCCGTACTGCGAGCCAGTGCACGCCGCAGAATCAGTTCAATCGCGGCCTTGCTCTGCGCGTAATCCGTCTCATTGATGTGTCCCTGCAAGCGTTCGGTCTCGAGCCCGAACAGCTCGTCCTTCAGCACCTGCAGCACCTGCGCCTGCCGTCCCGCACCGGTCGCGGCTGCCGCCGGCAGGGAACTCGCGCCCGCAGCTCTCGCACCCGGAGTCGCCGCAACGGCCACCACCGGAGCCACCGCTGGCTTGCGCAGCAGAATCCCTGCCGCCGCCACGAGGATCAGGCCCAGCCCGCCCAGAATCCACCACTTGTACTTGGTCGAGAGCGGCTCATGCGTCCCATTCGGATCCAGCGGATTGCCCAGCCCTTTTCCCGGAGCATTGTCCTGCCCGCTCGCACCACTTCCGTCGCCCATTCCCTGCTGTCCCTGCCCGGCCTGCCCGCTCTGGTCCGAACCCTGCGTGTCCCTCGGCAACTGCCCGCTTCCGCCAACACTGAACGCCACCGCTTCGCCCGTCTTCAAGCCCCGCGCCACATACGTCAGCGCGTTCGCATCGCCGTTCGCCGGAATAAACTGCCCATCCGACCCCGCCGTGAACGTCATGCTCTTCGGCATGCTGACGGCGAACATATCCGTCTGCCCCGCCATCTTCAAGCTCATCTTCAAGCTCCCCGTGTAGGGGATGTGGTACGCCACCTCGATCTGCGTCTCGCCCGGCCGAATCGGGAACATCACGGTATACAGGTTCTTCTCCGTGAGCGGTTTCAGGTCTTCCGCCGTGGGCATCCCATTGGGTCCCCTGGCCGCCGTAGCCTCCACCACCGCACCCGCAGGCAGGTACAAATTGAACGGCTCCTTCGAGTACTGCGTCATCGGCGGCTTGGAGTCGTTCTTGACCACGAAATCTTCAGTCACATTCAGGTTCGCTCCACTCGCATCGGTCTGAGCGCGGAGCATCAGCACCTCGGTGCTCACTCCGGCCACCTTCGCGCTCGAGCTGTACACATCCACGTCCACCTTCTGCGTCCCCGCCGGCACCGACTGGTAGTACGTCGCCATATCGTGCGTCACCCGCAGCAGGTACTGCCCGCCGTCGATCGTCGCCAGCGAAAACTGTCCCTTGGCATCGGTCGTCGCGTGCGCAACTTCCTGCATCCCCTGCACCAGGTTCAGCAGTGTCACGTCATCGCCGGCCGCTGGTTTGCCGGTCGTGCGGTTGGTCACCGTACCGGTCACAGGCGCTGACGCCAGAGCGGCTACGGGAAGGAAGATCAACAAGGCGGAGAGGCTGCGGAGAATTCGATTCAATGCGTGCACGTCCTAAGAATACGTTAGAAAATGATCCGGAATTGTGATCCTCGCCACGTTTGCCCACTCTCGTCTCTGGCAAAATGCCCGAGCCAGACTGGACAACATTGCCGAGCCTGCAACGCTGTTTCCAGCCCGGCGCTTACCCGCCCAGCGTCTCCATCTCAGACACCACCTTGGCGGCTTCCTGCTCCAACCCCTCGCGCTGCCGGGTGTAATCATCCTCGGGGTACTTGCCGGCGCGAAACTCAAAGTTCAGGTCGCGCAGATTGTCATAGACCACTTCCTTGCGCTCCTGTAAATAATCCAGCCGCGTCTTCTCCACCGGCGCCACCACCTGCTCCTGCGGCCAGAAAATATATGCCAGGCAGCCGATCGTCAACGCCACCAGCGGAAGTACAGTCTGCAAATCCATCACGCCTCCAAAACCATCTACGGTAATCGTACGCCCTGTCCGCCGCCGCGTTTGTGATCCTGATTACATCACCCAGCCACAATCCCCGTCACAATCCCAGCCACGAACTTGGCCCGAAATCCTCCACGTCTTCGCGCCGTTCTCGCATCAAAGGTATAGTCTATCTCCGTCGGCTCGCGGCCGGCGCCGATCGGGAGGAACCAACGCATTGCCCCCAAGAACCAGGAATCTCAGCAGGCTCCGACCATCGTTTCTGAACCTGTTTCTCGCCGTTCTGCTCCTGCCCTCCGCCGGGCTCCACGCCGCCCAGCCCATTCTCCACACTGACCCACTCAATCTCACCCCGCAGGTTCACCAGTCCCTGCAACTCTTCTACAACCTCAACTTTGACGCTGCGCTCAAGATCCAGGAGCAGATCGCCCTCGATCATCCCAACGACCCCATGGCCTCGAACTACCTCCTCACCACGGTCATGTTCCGCGAGCTCTACAACCAGGATCTACTCGACACCACCTACTACGCGCACAACAGCTTCCTCACCGTCAAACGCGAGGTCGATGTCCCGAAGGTCACCCGCGACCGCATCGAGTACCTCACCGCCAACGTCATCCATCTCGCCGACGCCGAGATCGCCGCCAACCCCAACGACGCCGACGCCTACTTCGCCCGCGGCTACGCCAAAGGGATGCACGCCGTCTTCATCACCCTCGTCGACCACTCCTACGCCGCCGCCGCCCGCCAGGGCTTCGCCGCCCGCAACGACTCCGAAGCCGCCCTCAAGATCGATCCTCTCTACGCCGACGCCTGGATGGCCGTCGGCATCCAGCGCTTCGCCGTCGCCAGTCTCCCCGGCTGGCTCCGTTTCATCGTCGGCTTCATGGGCATCGGCGGCAACAAGCAGCAGGGCATCGCCGATCTCCAGAAGGCTGCCGCCCTCGGCACCGTCACCCCCATTGAATCCCGCACCATCCTCTCCCTCTTCCTTCGTCACGACGCCCGCTACCCCGAAGCCCTTACCGTTCAGCGCGGCCTCGCCCAGCAGTATCCCCACAACTATCTCTTCTGCCTCGAAGTCGCCAACCTGCTCAAGGATCAAGGTCAGGGCCTTCCCGCCATCGCCGCCTATAAAGAGGTCATCGCCGACACCCGCAAGCCCAGCTACTTCGTCGATCCCCGCCTCGAACTCGCCTGGTTCGGCATGGCCGACACCGAGCGCGGCTACAACATGATTCAGGACGCAGCCTACGGTTACACCCAGGCCGCCACCCAGCCAAACTCCAGCGACTGGCTCCGTAAGCGTGCCGAACTAAGTGCCGGCCAGATGTACGACCTCCTCCACCAGCGCAGCGAGGCCACCCACATGTACCACCTGGTCCTCAGCCCCGGCGGCGACCAGACCCAGGCCGAAGCCGCCCGCAAATACCTCCAAACCCCCTATCAGGGCAAATAACCCCACCCCTACCTCTGCCCACCTTCTACCTACGCTTGTCGTCCTTCGCCAAACCCGTTCCCTGGCGAGCGTTTTGTCGCGCTGGGGTGGTCGGGAGAAGGACCAGTTTCTGCCGTTGCTCTTGCCGTTGCCGTTGTTCTTGCCGTTGCCGTTGCTCTTGCCGTTGCCTGTTCCATCGGATTAGCAGGGGGCTTCAGCCCTGGGCCGTCGCCTGCACTTCCGCGATCCAAAAATAAATCTGCCCAGCCCCCCGCAAAAACAGCCCAGAAATCACCTGTCAACCCCCCCACAACATCCGTAACCGCCCAAAACCCTTATATTTATTGCCGATTTCTCTTCCATCAACCTGGCATAGTTACCCAGCCAAAGGACTAGAATTTAATTAGATCCGCCACTCCACTGCATCGAGTCAAAGAGCACCGTACAAGCTGGCCAACGGCCTGACAGACACCGAACGGTCCGGCCTCTGGCAGCCCGCAGCCCTCCAGACCGCCATAAGTCCGATCCCAACTCTAACCAGTTCAAGACTTTGAGTCGAAAAGTCATGGGGGGGAGGGGGGTGGGGCTTACAGCCCGGTCTCGCCCAGGGCAACCTGTGGGAACATAATCCCCATCTTGCCCGTAGACACAGCAGGCATCTCCCGGAGGCACACCATGAACTGCACCGCATGTGGCAAAGAGATCTATCCCGGATCAAGATTCTGCAGCAACTGTGGCCAGGCCGTGGTGGCCCAGCCCTTTCAGCCCGTGAAGTCGAGGCTCTATCGCCCCCGCAACGGCCGCATGATAGCCGGTGTCTGCGCCGGCTTCTCCCAGGCATACGGCTGGGACATCGTGCCGGTCCGCATCCTTCTCGCCGTCTTTGTATTCCTCGGCTGTGGAACGCCGATTCTTGCCTACATCATTGCGTGGATCGTCATGCCCGACGAGCCATACTTCATCCCGGCCCAGCCCTACACTCATCCGGTTGCCCAACCCGCGCCGCCGTCCAGCCAGCAGCCCTCCACCTAACCGCAGGCGTCGGCAAGGAGCAGGGAATTTCGAGCGAGCAGGTACGATAGCGGAGTGAGCCTGTCCATTCCGCCCGCTGCCCGCCCCGATCTGTCGCCCCGTCCCTTCACCTACGCCAACGCACGGCTGACCTGCTCAGGCGCAGACCTGACCGAACTCGCCGAACGCTTCGGAACGCCGCTCTACGTCTACTCGGCTGACGCGATCCGCGAGCGCGTCAGCATGCTCCAGACCGAGTTCGCAGCCGTCCCAAACACTCTCTGTTACGCCGTCAAGGCGAACTCCTCGCTGGCCATTCTCAAGATGCTCGGCGAACTGGGCTGTGGCTTCGACATCGTCTCCGGCGGCGAGCTCGAGCGGGTCCGCCGCGCCGCCCCGCAGGCTCTTCGTCAGGTCGTCTTCTCCGGCGTCGGTAAGCAGATCTGGGAGATCGACGCAGCATTGAACGCGGACATTCTCCTCTTCAACGTTGAAAGTGAAGCCGAACTCGAAGTGCTGTCTTCCCGCGCAACGGCTTTGGGCAAGACCGCGAAGATCGCTCTCCGCGTCAATCCTGATGTCTTCGCCGACACGCATCCCTACATCTCCACCGGTCTGCGCGAGCACAAGTTCGGTATCGCCATCGAGCGCGCTCGCGACGTCTACCGTCGCGCCGCGCAGCTTTCCGGCATCGAGCCCGCAGGCGTCAGCGTCCACATCGGTTCCCAGATTCGTGCTGTCGAGCCTTTCCAGCAGGCGCTGGTGCGCGTTCGTGGATTGGCCGAGGAACTCCGTTCCGATGGCCTGAACATCCGCTACATCGACGGCGGTGGCGGCTTCGGCATCGAGTACGGTGTTGCCGCCTTCGACCCCGCTGCCCGCGTCGCCGAGTACTCCGCAGCCGTTCGCACCGCACTCAATGGCATCAACGTCCAGCTACTGCTTGAGCCCGGCCGATTCCTGGTCGCCCAGGCCGGAGCCCTGCTCACCCGCGTCCTCTACACCAAGCAGAACGGCGCCAAGCACTTCGTCATCACCGACGCCGCCATGAACGATCTCATCCGCCCGGCCCTCTATCAGGCCCACCATGAGATCCTCCCGGTCCTCCATGAGAGCCGAGCATCTCAGCTCGCCGACATCGTCGGCCCTGTCTGCGAGTCAGGAGACTTCTTCGCCCGCGACCGCTTGACACCCGAGCTTCGTTCCGGCGACCTCGTCGCACTGCTCGATGCCGGCGCCTACGGCATGTCCCTCGCCTCCCACTACAACACCCGCGTCCACCCCGCCGAGGTACTCATTGAGGCCGGCCACCCCCGCCTCATCCGCCGCCGCGAAACCCTCGATGATCTGCTCGCAGCCGAACTTCTGTAAAGCTTTCAGAATGCAAGGGTCTGCCCTCTGCATGCTACAATTTTGATCGACGAAGATGTGCGGATAGCGCTGTTTTACAGCCTGTTTCCGCGCAGAGACGATTTCATAGCACCAGAGGTTTCGCAGATGTCCGGCCACTCAAAATGGGCGACAATTAAGCATAAGAAGGGCGCGCTGGACGCCAAGCGCGGCAAGATCTTCACCCGCCTGATCAAGGAAATCACCATCGCGGCCCGCGGCGGCGGCGGCGACCCCGACGGCAACCCACGCCTCCGTGGCGCCATCGCGGCCGCCAAGGCAGAGAACATGCCCGCAGATAACATCAAGCGCGCCATCCAGAAGGGAACCGGCGAGCTTGAGGGTGCAGCCTACGAGGAGATCACCTTTGAGGGCTACGGTCCCGGCGGCGTAGCCGTCATCGTTGAGACCATGACGGATAACCGCAATCGAGCGGTCTCTGAGATTCGCCATGCGTTTGCGAAGAACGGAGGGAACCTCGGCGAGACCGGATCGGTTGGGTACATGTTCTCGAAGAAGGGTGTGATCGTGGTGGCGAAGTCGGCTGCAGACGAGGATAAACTCACGGAGATCGCTCTTGACGCCGGTGCAGAGGATCTGTCGGACGAAGGCGATAGCTGGGAGATTACGACCGCTCCGAAAGACTTTGAGGCTGTGTCCAACGCGATCAAAGCCGCAGGCATCCCAACAGAGGTTGCCGAGGTGACAATGGTCGCCTCGACGTATACCAAACTTGAAGGAGCGGCAGCCACAGCGATGATGCGCCTGCTGGATGTAATTGAAGATCTCGACGATACCCAGAATGTCTACTCGAACTTCGATATGGATGAAGAGTCGGTTCCGGCTTAGTCAAAGATGAGTAACAAACCGAGAGATGCGAAAGCCGCCACTCGATGGCGGCTTTCGATTGTGAGGAAGATTGAGGAAGATGGGGATGGGTCGAGTGAGTTGGAGCGTAGTGTTGATGTCGATGGCGGCGGTGTTGCTTGGTGGGCAGATGGTTGCCCAGACAGCGGGTGGATCCACGCATGCTGACTCCTCGGTCGCGGCAGGAGCGGGCTCGACACCCTGGGAGTACGGCGCACTCGTACAGGGTGGCGTCGGCCTTGAGCAACGCACGGACTTCAGCTTCTTCATGGTCGGCGGGCATCTGGGCAAAGTGCTTACGCCGCAGTTCGGTACGGGATATTTGCGCGGCAACATCGAGTATGCGGTCGAAGTCTTTCCGATCTGGCAGTCCTACACCCCGAAGTTTCAGCGCATTAGCTGCACAGGTCCAACGACGGCTCCCACATGTAGTGCGCCCTATACGGTAGGCGGGACCTACACCGGCGCCAGCATTACGCCGATCATGGTTCGCTGGAATTTCACGCACGGTCGACGGTTTATGCCTTGGGTGCAGGCTGCGGGAGGCGTGGTCTGGACCAACCATAAGTACCCAGCAGTCGGTGATCTAAATCCTACTGACCCGACACAGACAGGGCCCGCTGCGGACACCAGTGTGTGGAACTTTACGCCGCAAGGGGGCATCGGGATGCATTACTTTTTGAGACCGAGGCGTTCGATAGACTTCAGTCTGAATGGGGTTCATATTTCAAGCGCAAGTCTGGGTGACAAGAACCCTGGCGTTAATGCAAGCCTGCAAGTATCGGTTGGATACACATGGTGGAAGTAAGACGATGATCAGTGAGCCTTTGAACGAAAGCCAGAATCCCGGCGCGATTGTGGAGTGTGTTCCAAACTTCTCCGAGGGTGCGGACCGCGGCAAGGTGGAGGAGATCGTGCGTGCGATGCGCGTGGACGGCGTGCATCTCCTGGACTACTCCTTGGACGCCGACCACAATCGTTCGGTGGTTACGATCGCCGGTTCGCCGGACGCAGTTGTTGAATCCGCGGTACGTGGCGCGGGCAAGGCCGCTGAACTCATCGATCTGACGCGACAGAGTGGAGTACATCCCCGTATTGGCGCCGCAGACGTGATTCCTTTCGTTCCGGTGAGCGGGGTTTCGCTGGTGCAGTGTGCGATGCTGGCGCGGCAGGCAGGGCTGGCGATCTGGCGCAGGTTTGGTGTTCCCGTCTATTTCTATGAGGCAGCGGCGTCCAGGCCGGATCGAGTGAATCTCGAGGATGTGCGCAGGGGTCAATTTGAGGGCCTACAGCGGGACTCGCTGCGTGACACGCGGCGCCAACCCGATGTCGGGGGACCCGAGTTGCACGCGACTGCCGGTGCAAGTGCCGTGGGCGCTCGTAAGTTCCTTATTGCCTATAACATCTACCTCGCATCCAGTGGCACGGCGGAGGCGGTGAGTCTAGCCCGATCGATCGCCAAGGAGATCCGTGCCTCAGGCGGAGGCTTATTTGGGGTCAAAGCCATGGGTGTCATGGCCAACGGGCGCGCTCAGGTGAGCATGAACATCACGGATTTTCAGAAAACGCCAATGGCACGATTACACGCCGCCGTGGCCGCCATTGCGGCTCATCATGGAGTGGAGATCGCCGAAGGGGAGGTAATTGGACTGATTCCGGAGCAGGCCTATGAGCCAAATGCGGATTGGGTGCGTCAAACCATTCAGTTCGATCCGGAGGAGAAGGTGCTGGAGCGTCGATTGCGACATCCGCTGAACTGGCCCTAACCTTCGTACATCGACTTGCTACATGCACTACCATCAGGGAAGAATATAGGTTGCGCGGCAATGCGCAGTTTTGAGGGAGTTCAGACGTGAAGATATTTAAGGTATGGCAACAAGGGACGACATTTGCGGTATTGGCAATGCTTGTGGTGCCGATAACGGCCCGTGCCGCACAGTTGAGCAGCGATGCGCGCTCCTCTATTCCGAAGGAAGTGCAGCAGATCATTGTGGTGGATTATCGGCAGATGCAGAATTCTCCGGCTGCCATGCAGTTGAAGGATAGGGTCTTGCCGCCTGAATTGAAGCATCTGGAGGCGACGCTGAAAACCTCTGGTCTCCAGGTGGATCAGGATGCCGATACGCTTGCATTTGCCGCGTTCCGATCTAATGGCGCGAGCAGTGCCAGTGGGTCTGGGACGGGAACTCGCATTCTCGGGGTTGCTCAGGGACAATTCAATACCCAGGCGATTATGGCAAAGTTCGCCAAGGAAAAGACAAAGCCGACGATGCTGCGAAATAACGCCATTTATCCGATGGGTTCGGGCGGCATGAGCGTAGTGTTTCTTAACCAGACGACAATGGTCTTTGGGGACAAACAGGCCGTCAAGGCAGCGCTGGACGCAAGGGATGGATTGCAGCCGAACTTCCTTCAGAACAGCGAAATGATGAACGAGATGACAGGCATCGATTCCATGGCCGTCTGGAGCATTCTGGACCAGAAGGGCACGCAGACGATGATGAAGAGTGTTCTGGGTGAAGCTGCGGGCCTGGCGGACTACGACACCGTAAAGAACCGCATGAAGGATGCGAGCTACACCATGGACTTCAGCAATGGTGTCCGGTTCAACATGTCCGTGGATATGTCGGATACGATAACGGCGGCAACTGCCGCCACCGTTATGCAGGGGATTGCCCTGATGAAGAAGGCATCCGGGTCGCCGCTGGAGCAGACGGCTGTGGATGACACGACCATCAATTCGAACTCGGGTGTGTTGACGGTAGCCTACTCTTCCTCGGACAGCCAGTTTGCCGGATTGCTAACGTCCCCGCTGTTCCAGCAAGTGGTGGTCAAGTAATTCTCTCGTAAGGGCTTTCACGAACGAAAGGGGCGACCACTCGGTCGCCCCTTTCGTTCAAAAAGCTTGCGTCCGTCTGGTTTAGGCGTTGTCGTTCTTTGAGGCGGTCTTGACGGGAATATCCGGCAGATTCCCCAAAGTCTTACAGCGTTCCATGACGGCAGCGCGAAGCCGATTGGATAGTTCCTCGGGAAACTCGTAAGACTCAGCGCCGCGATAGACGTCGATGGTCTTGCGTGTAGTATCTACAACCACTTCGCAATGGTGACAGGTTCCCAGATGCGATTTGACCTCGGCAAGCAAATCGGGATCGATCTGTCCATCGAAGTAGTCGGTGAGTTTAGAGAGAAATTCCGTGCAGTTCACTTGGAGGCCTCGTTGTTCTGTCGGAAGTAGCGGCTGAGGCGTTCGCGCAACTGCAAGCGCGCACGCAGCAAGCGGGACTTGACAGCCGGCACGCTCAATCCAAGCGCAGTGGCCGTCTCTTCCGTCGACAAGTTTTCGATGTCTCGGAGAGTGAAAACGGTTCGAAAACCTGGCGGAAGACCCGCAATTGTTTTTCTCAGAATCTCTGCCAGTTCAGCTTGCGAGTAATTCTGCTCGGGATTTGGGCGCCATTCGGCAAAATCGCGTGGAATCGAACCCTCGTCGGTCTCGACGTCCTGATCCATCGAGACCGTCTTTGACGTCTTGCGTTTGCGCAGTCGCATCAGACTCTCATTGACGGCGATGCGGACCAGCCAGGTCGAAAACTTGGAGTTACCTTGAAATTGATCGAGCTTCTGAAAAGCCTTGAAGAAGACGTCCTGAGTGATGTCCTCGGCGTCTTCGCGGTTCTGGGTGATGTGTTGCGCCGTCCGGAAAATCTGGCGCTCGTACTGCCGAACAAGTTGCTCGAAGGCCGCGGTATCGCCTGCCTTTGCCCGCTCCACCAGCGCCACATCCGGATGGATCTCCGCTTGCGACTCGGCGGCAACGGAATCCTCGAAGGGCTCAAGAGGGTCGTCGGCGATGGGTGTGGTCTGGACTGCCATAGGTGCATACAGTTTACAGCAGCCGGATTAGTACTTCCTGAATTGGCCCGGCGTTATCTTCAGTGGTTCGTCCGATCGCGGGCATGTGCAAGCACGGGCGGCAGGATCGCCTTAGAGTTAACTTAGGTGGACGATTGAATGAAGAAGTTGGGCTCGGGTTGGATGATTTTGGCAGTGCTCGCGAGTGTGCTTTCACCGAAGACGAGTCATGCGCAAAGTGTGGACGGAACACAGCCGGGTTCGACTGCATCGAATACTGCTGCGTCCTCCATCCATTCGGCGCGCACCCCGACAAGGAGTTCTGGCGGCAGGAAGAAAGCTGCGGGCCATTTAGCCGTCGCGGGAGTCCATCGCTCGCCCGTTGGACACCACCGTACATCATCTGGAGATAGCATCCACAGGGCGAAAACATCCCCCAAAAATTCGACCCGGAACGTACATTCACGTGTCGCTACGCATCCTGTCCATCTCCCGCGTGCTACAGCTGAGAGCCGCCGGCTGAGTATCGCGTTCATCGCCTCCTCACAGTTACGGCCGATGGCCCAGCAGTTAGTGATCGCTCGCAGTCCTGCGGCGTACGCCGGCGTCATGGCCTATGCTGCGGGGCATCACGGAGAGGCTGCTGCTTCGGCCGAGCTCGCCCTCGGCCACGCTTATATGCTCGATCGCCGCTATACCGAGGCCGAGAATGCGTTTCGACAGGCCAGCGTTCAAGGAACCGCACTGGACGACTATGCCGAGTACCTCGAGGCTCAAGCAGCAGTAAGTGGAAATCGCCCGCAGGACGCCTTCCCTTTACTGACTCACTTCGCCGATCGTCATCCGGGCAGCTTGTTTGTCCCGTCCGCGCCGCTTCTTCTTGCCAATGCCTACCTTGCCGCAGGGGATTCGGGAGGCGCCCTTCGTGTGCTGCAGCCATTGCAGAGCAGTCCTTCTAGTCATCAGGTTGACTTCCGATTCGCTCTTGCCAAGGCCTATCAGACGAATGGCAACACGCAGAGAGCTGCCGATCTCTATCGCGGGATCTATCTCGGAGATCCGCTGAGTCCTGACGCCGCAAACGCGAAGGCGCAGATGGTGTTGATGAACACTCCTCTATCTGCAGCCGAGCGCAAGCGGCACGCCGACGCCATGTTCAACGCGAAGCAATACACCGAGGCTGAGGAAGAGTATCGTGCCTTGCAGAAGAATGGCAGCGATCTAAGCCAGTCGGATCGCGATGCTCTGGACATCTACGCTGCGGTATGCGATCTGAGGCTCAAAAAGTTAAGCCGCAGAGAGGTTGAGCAACTTCCGGTGACCGGAGACGACAGTGCTGCGCTGAAGATGTATCTCGAGTCTGAGTTGGCGCGGAATACTGGCGACACCGTCGAGCATGACGCGTTTGTGCAGCAGTTGATGACGCAATATCCGCACAGCCGTTGGTTGGAAGAGGCGCTTTACTCCGGCGGCAACATGTACTTGATTCGCCAGGATGCTGCTAAGGCGATGGAGGAATATGTTGCGCTTACCGAGCGATTTCCTAACAGTATCTATGCGCCGAGTTCGCATTGGCATGCGGCGTGGCTCAGCTATCGCTTGCGACAATATCCGGATGCTGCTCGCTTGATGGAGGAGCAGATTATGCAATATCCCGCAGGCACACAGATTCCTGGAGCACTCTACTGGCGAGGGCGCCTGTACGAAGATGTCGAGCACAACTTTGGTCAGGCTCTGAACTACTACAACACACTCAATGCGAGTTATGTGAACAGTTACTATGCAAGCCTCGCGCGGCAGAGAATTATGGCGATCGGCCAGCGCCCGGCCGTGTCCCCTGCGCCAGTCCTTGCGTCAGTACCTGTGCTCGGAGAGATGGAACTCACAGACGTCCTGCCGGAAAATGATCCTCACTTGATCAAGGCCAGGCTGCTGGCAAATGCGGCGATGAACGAGTACATACGACCTGAGATTCAGTTGAGTGAGACGTCAAATGCGTGGGGAGCGTTTGCAGAGGCGGAGATCTATCAGAGCTTCGGCGAAGATACGCGCGCGTTGCAGGCGATGAAACGGAGCAAGATTCCATTTTTCTCGCTGGCAGTGAAGGACGTGCCGATGACCTACTGGCAGATGCTCCTTCCGCGGCCTTATTGGCAAACGCTAGAGAACGATGCGCAAGCCAGCGGACTCGACCCGTTTCTGGTGGCTGCGCTGATTCGCCAGGAATCAGAGTTCAACCCTGATGCAGTAAGTCGAATGAATGCTTATGGGCTGATGCAGTTACTGCCGTCGGTGGGAAAATCACTCGCAAAGAAAAACGGAGAACGACACTTTTCGACCACCGAACTACTGGATCCTTCCGTCAACCTAAGACTAGGAACTCAGGAACTGCGAAAGTCGATTGACCGCTACGACGGCCAGGTGGAATATGCGCTGGCTGCATATAACGCCGGCGATTCACCGGTACATCAATGGATGTCGATCAACAACTACAAGGATGTGGCGGAGTGGGTGGAGTCTATTCCATACTCCGAGACAAGGGATTATGTGCAGGCCATTCTGCGTAACCGCAATTTGTATCGCGAGGTCTACGCGGGTCACTGAGGCATTTGCATTCGCGCGTTTAGGACGGCTACTCATGGCGAAGCGCGACGACGGGATTCATCTTTGCGGCGCGTATCGCAGGCAGTAGGCCAGATACGACTCCCACCATTGCCAGGATGACGAAGGACACGAGCATGATGCTTGTCGACGCGCGCAGAATAATATCGCCGTCGTGGTTCGCTGTCTGGTACATCGCAGAGTAGAGTGGCATCGGCGGCACCAGATAGATGGTAATGAAAGCAACAATGACTCCCGCGAGACCGGCAAGGAAGGTCAGCACAATGCTCTCAAGTAAGAAATGAGCAAGGATATCGCGGGGGCGAGCGCCAAGGGCTTTCATCAGGCCGATCTCACGCGTGCGTTCTGTCACTGAGACCAGCATGATGTTCATTACACCCACTCCGCCGACAGCCAGGGTCATTGCGCCGATAATGCCGAGCAACACCTGCAAGGCAAACGAGAACTGAACGAGTTGCTTGCCATCGTCGATGGTGTCCCATGAGCCAATCGCCTTTTCGTCAAGAGGATTGAAGTGGTGGCGCTGGGCGAGCACGGTTCGCACCGCTTGTAGCGCGCGCAGATGCAACTCAGGCGTTGACGGTTGGAAGACGATGGAATCGGGATCGCGTTGCTGGCGCAGGGTGCGCATGGTGTCGAACGGCACGAAGATATTCTCGTTGTCAGGTCCGTTGTTGGATGAGTCCTGGATCTTGTTGCGGAGCACTCCGATGACAGTGAAGGGCTGGCCTTCAACCTCCACGACCTCGCCCACTGGCGGATAGCCGTTGAATAGCTTCTGCGCAGCATGCGCGCCAAAGATAATCACCTGGCGATGCTCACTGAAGTCGTCGGCCTCGAAATATCGCCCCTGTTCAACGTCCAGGCGACGCATGCGTCCGTACGGAAGGTCGATGGCCTTGGACTGAATGAGCACAACTTTTGGTCCGTACTTGACGCTGAACGAGTCATCCGTCTCTCGAGAGATGGCGCTGAGGTAGGGAAGTGAGTCACGGATGGCATCCATGTCGCCGTCCTTCAGGCGAACCTTTTGCCCGGAGCGCTGGCCACCTGCCTGCATCGAGGTCTGCCCTCCCCAGACCATGATGACGTTGTGGCCGAAGCCAAGGAAGCCCTCCATGACGGCGTCTCCGACAGCGTGGCCATAGCTAAGTAGCAGTACGACCGTGACCAGGCCCCACACAATCCCGAGCATCGTCAGACCGGAGCGCAAGCGGTTACGGCGCAACGATTCGACGGATTCAGTGAGAGCTTCGCCCATGTTCATAGAGTGGTCTCCGTGTCTAGTCGGTGCGCAGGCACTCGATGGGTGTGAGGTTCGCAGCACGCAGCGCAGGATAGGTTCCCGCGGTTACGGTGATCGCTGCAAGCGTGACCAGCGAAGCGATGATCGCTGTCGCAGAGATGACCGGATGCGGAAGAAACTCGGGGAGTGGAACCAGACGCATCGTGACGATGATGCCGACCCCAGAGAGCAGTCCCAGTGTTCCACTTACCAGAGTGATAATGGCGGACTCCACGAGAAACTGACGGCGAATGTCTACCGCCGTCGCTCCGAGCGCCTTTCTCACGCCAATTTCACGGGTTCGCTCGGAGACCGCTACGAGCATGATGTTCATCACACCAATGCCTCCCAGCGCAAGCGTGAGCAGTGCCACAGCAGCGAAGAAAACGGTCATGGCGTGGAAGATATTGTCTGTGAACTGAGCTCCTTCGAGCGTATCCCACACCCAGACTGCATCGAGATCCGCGGGGTCGAAGTGGTGGCGATCACCGAGGATATGTCGCACCTCGTGCAGTGCGGCGACATGCACCGCAGCAGAAACAGGCTGTACAACAATATTGCTCACAATTCCGGGGAAGTCACCCTTGTCGTTAGGAGGGAAGTCGCGCTCCATGGAAGAGAATGGAACAAAGAGTTGAGAATTGTCAGGGCCAGAACCATAGCTGCCATTCTGCTCTTTGCTGGCAAGCACGCCGATGACGGTATACGGATAACCCGCGATCGTCAGTGATTCACCAATGGCAGGTTTGCCGGGAAAGAGTTGACGGTTTGATTCCGCGCCAAGGAGAACGACGCGTGCTCCGTCTCTCTCGTCCTCGGCCGTCATCACTCGTCCAAGTTCTACGTGGAGCGAGCGAAAGGCCTGGTAGTCGGGCCATACTCCTCGAACGGCACGGCTGGCAGCATTCCAGCGGCTCACCTCAGTGACGGTACGGCGAAGTTCGGGCGATACGTGGAGGATCAGAGGCGCTCCCTCCCGAATGGCAATCGCGTCGTCCAGCGTGAGGGCTACGTTACGTCCGGCTGCATATCCGCCGAACGGCATCGCCGTCTTACCGCCAAAGCAAATAGCGATGTCGGTCCCGATGGATCGTAGATGATTGCGCTGGTCGATGCCAAAACCAATGCCGAGCCCCACTAGGAGAATCACCGAAGTGATGCCCCAGATAATCCCAAACATGGTAAGAAAGCTGCGAAGCTTCGTGTCCCACAGAGCGGAGATAGTTTGTTTGAATATCTCGAAGATTGGCATGGTCGAAGGCCGCCATCAATGCTTAGGCTTTGAGCAGGTACGCGCATCGGCACCTCACGGTTCCAACAGAAACACAATAGGTGCCCGAACGCGATACGATAAGCGAGAGCCTCCGGCGCCGGGATGGTGAAATCGGCAGATACCGTGGACTTAAATCGTAAAAGTCTAGACCGATAATGAATGCAAGTATCTAATAAGTAAAGCTTTATCCTGGAAGAGTAGTGCTCTCCAGAATGACGCAACTCTTGCACACTTTTCGTGATGCTCAAGAAGTGTGCTCGAAGGTGCGGATATGTACCAGATTGCCAAGAACTGCCGGACAACCGCGGAGATGATTGAGAAATATTACGCGGCACCTTTGAAGACGCAACTTGATGCTTCCGCGATCAACGTCATGAGGCCACGTCCAAAGAAAAAGACAATTTCTAAGAAAAGCTCTGGCCGAGTGGAAGCCATCCGCTTGGCCGAAGACGCATAGGCCGTTAGCGCTTGCATTATGATGTGAACTGTCGTCAGTTTTGCGCGGGCGTGGTGAAATCGGCAGACACAGCGGACTTAAGGAAATTGAGTGCCCGCCTGGGAAACCGGCGGAGTAGAACTGCTCAAAGTCGGGGAAACCTTGATTGGCAATCCCGAGCCAAGCCCAGTTGTTTTCGGGAAGGTGTAGAGACTAGACGGGCAGCACCTAATCCCCTTAAGGGAATGGTGAAGGGATAGTCCAGACCACGAACCCGCTCTAGCGGGGCAGCGAAAGCTGAAGTGGTATGAAAATCCGCAGACCCTAACAGGTCGTGGGGGTTCAAGTCCCCCCGCCCGCACCACACGTACATGCTTTGGCCAGGATGGAACCATTCTGGCCCCGGACTCGCTGTATGGTTTGAGACCTAGGTGGGTGGGAGTGAGTTTGAATCGGAATCCTTTGCTTCATCGCCCTGCGACCAGTGTTTATGGGCGAAAGATCGATCGATTAAGCAGTGGGTTGTCATCCAGTCTAGATTTGAACCGATGACCTCTGCCATGCCATTTCGGCAACGTCGCGCGACTCATTGGAACTGCTTGGTACGGACCGCACCCTACACCACGCATTACACGGGATTTTCCCCTTATTGGATCTTTTCAGGACCTCTTGGCTAGAGACGGGATCGGTCTCCCGAGTTGCCAAGGGAATTAGCAAGTCGCACGTTCTAAACGGGGCTGAAATGGCGAAAAAGGCCAGAATGTCCAAGCGCCCTTGCAAATCTCTTGCAAACGAAGCTCTACGTCTCTGGGTAAACCGATACAGCCAGTCGATTGTCCCGGTTGCTGGCCGCAAGCGATCCAGCCATCCACTTTGCTATCTCTGGCGTTTTCAATATTTGTAAATGCCTGGGGGCTCTCCACGGAATAAGCAGCAGATCAGCGGGAGTCCTTTGAAGGGCATCGCGAACTTCAGGTAAAACCAGTGCAAGTTCGCGATGACAGGAGAGCGCCACCAGCGTTTGAAGAGCCACTGAAGTGCGCAGAGTCTTGAAAGGGGATGAACGGCGACCTTGGCAGGGCGATCGCGCGTCGCGACCGAGAGCACCAGTGTTTATTAATTCATTCCTAAAAGGCTTCCTGACTGGAACGAGTTTACTTTAAGTGCAAGCCCTTATGTTCCGCAGGCACAGTCGTTGCGTCCGATGTAGAACTGCAGCTTGTCTGGTGGTCCGTTGTGGGCGACGCCGGAGCCGCCAATGCCAGTATGACGCCGTTGGTCATTCTCCAGGTAGCGATATTGCGGGCCAGCTTCTGCCGGAGGCCATGGTTGTCGGCGACGAGCTCGAGTGCTTTCGCGGGCATGGCTCGGTTCGTATTTGTGCGGCAGGCGCGGATGCGGCATGACCATAGAGTGCCGCGAGCACAAGGGACAACGTGGCGGCGGAGAGGGACCGGTCACCCAGCTTCTCGTCATAGAACGACCTGCCTTGATGGCTACGATCGTAGCGGCCGGAACGGCCTAAGCTGGCGCGCTGCTTTGTCCTCGGTTTTCTAGAATTGACAGAGGATCAACGAACTGGTTAGGCTTCTCGGGCAGAATGCGTTTCCCTTGCATGTGTAGCGAGTTAATTCGCTTTAAACAATGAAATAAGCGACTCATGGCGTCTCGCGCGCCCTGATCGTTGGGTAAACCTTCTCATTTTCAAGGAGTTCTATGAATCGTCCTGCAAGTGTTGAGATCAATCGTCGAGACGTGCTGCAACTGTCCGCGGCAGGCAGTCTTGGCATGGTGTTGAGCGACTCGGCCGCCGCATCGGACAGCACCAAGACAGCAGTGCATCAGGAGCCGGGAGGCTGTAGCACGCCGAAGACCGAGGTGGCGACGACCCAGTACGGCAAGGTGCGTGGGTTTGTGGATGGCGGCGTCCTGACATTCAAGGGCATTCCGTGCGGGCAGGATATGGCGGGTGAGAATCGCTGGCTGCCGGCGAAGGCTCCGAAGCCCTGGGAGGGGGAGTATCCGGCGCTCGTGTACGGCGCAAACTGTCCGCAGCGTCTGCATGCCTTCACCGCCATCGAGCAGACATTCCTGCAGGATTGGGACGACGGCTACATGAGCGAGGACATGCTGAAGCTGAACGTGTGGACTCCAAGCCTGACGGCAACTGATCCGACGCATTGTCAGACGATGGTCTTCGACAACGATTGCCGCATGGTCGACGACCCCGAAGGAGCGTTGCGCAAGATCCTGTTGAGTTAGGACGAGAGTGAAGCGTTTGATGTGGCCGGGGTACGAGCAGGCGTGAGGTATGGAGGAACGATGAGATCGAAGGGATTGGCGTTTGCCGCGGTGGTTTTGTGCTTTGGAAGTATCGGCGGTGCGAGCGCACAGCAAGCCGGGTCTGGTGTTCCTGCGCGGTTGCAGGTAACGATTGATGCGCAGACGACCTCTCCACCGATTTCGAAGTACCTCTACGGTCAGTTCATCGAACATATCCGCAGCACGATGTACAACAGTCTCTGGGCGGAGATGCTAGATGACCGGAAGTTCTATTTTCCGATTACGGCGGCGAAGCCTGGGCCACCGACTAAACCCGGCGGCGTCCCTTTCGGTGGAAAGCTGCGGCAGTGGCATCCGGTAGGTGGTGACGATGTTGTCGTCATGGACAAGAGCCAGCCGTTTGTCGGCGAGCAGAGCCCGCGTATCAGTCTGGATGAGATGACGCCGCACGGCGTTGAGCAGGGGGAACTCGCGTTGGTGAAGGACAAGAAGTACGCGGGCAGGATCTACCTGCGCGGAACTCCTGGCAGCAAGGTGAAGGTCTCGTTGATCTGGGGCGCGGGTCCGGCGGATCGGCAGACGATCACGATTCCTGCGCTCACGGGTACCTACAAGAAGTTTCCGTTCACGTTCACCGCGAAGGCTGACACCATGGACGGCGTCTTCGAGATTACGGGCACCGGTGCCGGGACGTTTCACGTGGGGACGGTGTCGCTGATGCCAGCCGACAACGTCGAAGGATTTCGCCGGGACACGACGTCGCTGCTGCGACAGATCAAGATGGGCTTCTGGCGGTACGGCGGGAACTACACGTCGGGGCTGATCTGGTACCACATCGTTGGGGATATCGACCGGCGCCCGCCGGACTTTGATCATGCATGGGGCGCGATGCAGACGAACGACCTGGGCCTTGATGAGTTCATGGAGTTGTGCAAGCTGATCAATGTGGACCCCTACGTCAGCGTGAACGCGGGCTTTGGCGATTCGCATTCCGCGGCTGAAGAAGTTGAGTACATGAATGGCGCTGCGACGACCTATATGGGTGCAAAGCGCGCAAAGAACGGGCATCCGCAGCCGTACCACGTGAAGTTCTGGAACATTGGCAACGAACCGTGGGGGACATGGCAGCTCGGCCGCACGGACGAGAAGTACTACATGATGAAGCACAACGAGTTCGCCAGGGCCATGCGCGAGGTCGATCCCTCGATCACGCTGATTGCTTCGGGGCTGATGCTGCAGAACGATAATGTGCCTCCTGGCGAGCGTGCCAGATATGTCGGAAACCTGGCGCCGCTGTACGGTACTGAGTCTGACTGGGATGCCGGCTTCATCAAGGATTGCTGGGGGAACTTCGATATCGTTGCCGAGCACTGGTATGCGCGGGGCGGCCATCACTGGGACATCCAGAAGGCAAAGAACCTCTCGGCAGATCAGCCGAACGACGACGCGTATGTGAAGTGGGACCAGACCCTGTTGGAGGCGTCCCGCTATCCTGCCGACACCGTGCGGTTGAAGGCCGAAGAGTGGGAGGGGTACCAGAAGCGGTTTCCGCAGTTGGTCGAGAATCATATCCCGCTCGCGATCGATGAATACGCGTACTTCAACTTTGGCGGCGGCGGCTCGCCGTTCGCTGGCGAGAACCTGAAGCAGGCACTGGCCTATGGGATGATTCTGAATGAAATGGCACGCTACACCGACTTCCTCACGATGGGTGCGCAGACCACGGGCGTTTCACTGATCGACTTCAACAAGACAGCGTCGACGTTGAATGGGCTTGGCTTGGTCTACAAGCTCTATGGAGATCATTTCGTTGGTGCGATCCCAGTTGCTCTGTCCGGCAATTCGCCGCAGCCTGCGCCGAAGTTTCCGGTCGGCAGCCTCGATCAGCCGGAGAAGAGCAGTGGCAGCCCTACGTATCCGCTGGATATGTACGCCGCGCTGAGTGCCGATCGCAGATACCTGATCGTCTCCGTGGTGAATGCGACCGAGTCCGAGCAGAAGGTCGATTTGAGCGTGAACGGTTTGCATTTGGCCGGCCCCTCCACTCTTTGGCAGTTGACCGGCGATAAACCGGAGGCTGTGAACCATGTAGGACAGGCTGCTCAACTGGCGATTAAGGAATCTTCGATTGGGAACGCTCCGGCGACGATCTCGATCGCTCCCATCAGCGTCAATATCTACCAATTTCCTGTTTCTCAGACCGGCCACTAGAGCCCGCAGTCTCACAGCATCACAGGAGCAACACGGTGAAGATTCACGACATACGGTTTGTAACTGTATTCGCTGCATGTTTAGCAGCGATCAGCCTTGGCTCGATGGTGCGGGTGGCATTCGCGCAGGAGACGGCGAAGCTGCCATACATGGATCCGAAGCTGACCCCGGTGGAGCGGGCAACGGACCTGGTGCACCGCATGACGCTGGCTGAGAAGGCCTCGGAAATGCAGAACAACTCCGCGGCGGTGCCGCGTCTCAACATCCCCGCGTATCAGTGGTGGAGTGAGGCGCTGCATGGCGTGATCAACCAGGGTGTGACCGAGTACCCAGAGCCCATTGGCCTCGCGGCAACGTTCGATCCTGCGGGCATTCATGCGATGGCGGGACAGATTGGCATCGAAGGCCGCATCAAGCATGTGCAGAACGATCGCGAAAAGCACACCGGCATCAATGGTGGCCTGGATTTCTGGGCTCCGAACCTGAACATCTTCCGTGACCCGCGCTGGGGACGTGGCCAGGAGACCTACGGCGAGGATCCATTTCTGACGGGTCGCATGGGTGTGGCCTACGTGACGGGACTGCAAGGCGAAGACCCGAAGTACTACCTGGCGATTGCCACGCCGAAACACTACGCCGTACACAGCGGCCCGGAACCCACACGGCACTTTGCTGACGTAGACGTAAGCCGGCACGATGAAGTGGATACCTATGAGCCAGCTTTCCGAGCGGCGATCGTTGAAGGGAAGGCGGACTCTGTGATGTGCGCCTATAACGCGATCAATGGAGAGCCAGCCTGCGCCAACCAATACCTTCTGCAGGACCAGCTGCGAGGCAAGTGGGGATTCCAGGGGTATGTGGTCTCGGATTGCGATGCCGTGCGAGATGTCGCAGCAAACCACCACTATCGTCCGACCCAGGCACAGGGCTTGGCGATTTCGGTGATCCGCGGCATGGATAATGAGTGCGTAACCTTCACCTCCCGATTTGGCGAGCCCGTCGACAAGGCCTATATCGATGCCGTGCAGCAGGGGTATCTGTCCGAAAGCACGCTGGATACGGCGCTGATCCGCCTCTTCACTGCGCGTATGAAGCTGGGCATGTTCGACCCGCCCGACATGGTGCCTTACACAAAGATCGACGAGAAGGAACTGGATAGCGCCGGGCACCGCGCGCTGGCGCGCAAGCTTGCGAATGAATCGATGGTGTTGCTGAAAAACGATGGCCTGCTGCCGTTGAAGCCGGGCATCCGCAAGATTGCGGTGGTCGGCCCGCTCGCGGAACAGACCAGGCCGCTGATTGGGAACTACGCAGGGCAACCGACGCACATTGTCTCCATGTTGGAAGGCCTCAAGGCTGAGTTTCCGCATGCGACCATCACCTTCGTTCCGGGAACGCAGTTTCTGAGCACCGACCAGAAACCACTGCCTGACAACCTGCTAAGTACACCCGACGGCAAGCCTGGCCTGAAGGCGGAGTACAGCGAAGGCTTTCGGCGAGGTCAGCCCGCTCCTGACTCCGAGACGAAGCCAGTCGTCAGCCGGACCGAGACCAACGTCAACTTGAGTGCGGAACATCTGCCGGCGAAGATCGCCGGAAAGAAGAGCTTCGGCGTCGAATGGACTGGCTTTTTGACTCCTGATGACACCGGCGATTACCTGGTGGGAGTACGCGCGCAGGGTTTTGCCCGCGTCTCAATCGACGCCAAACAAGTGGCGAAAGCTTTCAGCGGCAGTGAGATCGCCGCGGATAGTGGACGGGTTCACCTGGAGAAGGGCAAAAAGGTTGCGATCAAGATCAACTTCGGCATCATGGACGGCAACGCGCCACATGTGGAACTGATCTATGCGAAAGTGAACAACGCACCATCCCCGGAGGCGATTGCAGCGGCGAAGGATGCTGATGTGGTGATTGCCGTGGTCGGCATCACTAGCTCTCTTGAAGGTGAGGAGATGCCGGTGAGCGAGCCTGGGTTCCTCGGCGGCGATCGCACCAGCATCGATCTGCCGCAGCCTGAAGAAGACCTGGTTGAAGCAGTCGCTGCCACTGGCAAACCGCTTGCGGTGGTTTTGATGAATGGGAGTGCGCTGGCCGTGAATTGGATCAATGCGCATGCGAACGCAATTGTCGAAGCGTGGTATCCGGGGGAAGAGGGCGGGGCAGCTGTCGCCGAGACGCTGAGCGGCAAGAACAATCCCGCCGGGCGCCTGCCGGTTACCTTTTACAGCGAAACCAGCGATCTTCCGAATTTCGAGGACTACAGTATGGCGAACCGCACCTACCGCTACTACACGGGAAGGCCCCTCTATCCGTTTGGTTACGGTCTGAGCTATACGACGTTCCTGTACACCGGGCTCAGCGTTCCCACGCAACCAGTCGCCGCCGGCCAGCCGGTTGGAGCGGACGTTACCGTCACGAACACGGGCAAATTGGCGGGGGATGAAGCGGTGCAGGTTTATCTGAAGTTCCCCGCGGTGAAGGGTGCCCCGAAGCTTGCGCTGCGCGGCTTCCAGCGCATTCATCTTGAAGCCGGCGCGAGCCAGAACGTGCACTTCGAGCTGAAGGCGCGTGACCTCGGAATAGTCACCGAGACGGGCAGCCCGATCATCGCTCCCGGGGAGTACATAGTCAGCATTGGAGGGGGCCAGCCTGACACCAGCGCGTCGAGCGTGAGCGGACACTTCCAGATTGAAGGGCAGGTTGACCTGCCGGAGTAAAGCACTTGTCCACACGCCTCTGGCGGCTCGCTCACCGTGCATGAACTTAACTTTTTTGAAAGGAACCGTGCTTCCCTTGATGCTCATCCGAATTACAGCTTTCGTCTTACTGGCCCTCGCCTCCGGAACGCGCCTCATCGACGCTCAAGTAACTATGAAGGTGAACGACAAAGGCTACCTTGACACCCAGGGTTTCAGCGTCTTCCTCTACGACAGCACGTACCATCCCGTCTTCGTAGACCAGAAAAACACGGCCATGGAGATGATCCTGCATGGTCAGCGAATCGCCACGAACGGAGATGTGCGTCTCATGCCAACTCCCGAGCAATGGGATCTTGTGGCGACGCTCAAAGGCAAGCAGGCAGACAAGGCGAACAACCGGCTGACAGCAGACCTTGGCTTTCCGACGTTCGATCTCAGTTACACCTTGGAGGTTGAGGCGGAGCCGGGTGGCGTGAAAGTCAGCGTCAACCTCGACAAGCCGCTACCTCAAAAGCTGGCCGGGCGGGCGGGCTTCAACCTGGAGTTCCTGCCGTCGATCTACATGGGCAAGGCCTACCTTGTGGACGGAAGCAAAGCCGGCATCTTCCCGCGAACACCTGACGATCCCATGATCAAAGTGATGCCGCTGGCTGACGAGCCGAAGAAGGCGTACTACCTGGAAGACTGGGACAAAGCCAAGGGCTACACGCAGCCGCTGCCCTTCGCTGAAGGAAGGACCATCACCCTGGGAGTTGATGATGCGCTCGCCCGGATCAATGTCCAGTCGGATACCGGTAACCTGATGCTGTTCGATGGGCGCGACCGCGCGCAGAACGGCTGGTTCGTGTTGCGTTCGTTGATCCCGTCGGGTAAGACCACCGGCGCAATCGTATGGCATATCCGACCGAACCAGATTCCGAACTGGACGCGCCCGCCGATGATCGCGCACAGCCAGGTCGGCTACGCCCCGCAATTCTCAAAGATTGCCGTGCTGGAACTCGATCCGAAGTACACCGGCCCGCAGACGGCCAAGGTGCTGCGTCTGATGGAGGACGGATCGTACAAGCTGGTGTTCGAGGGGCCGATTACGCCGTCGACACCTTGGCTGCGCTATGTCTATTCGAAGTTTGACTTCACCTCGGTCAGGGATCCTGGCCTCTACGTCATCGAATATGCAGACCAGCGCACGGCGCCGTTCCCCATCGCGAAGGACGCCTACGCCAACGTATGGCAGGACAGCCTCGACCATCACATTGCCGAGCAGATGGATCACGTCTCGGTTCGCGAAGCGTATCGCGTGTGGCACGGCGCTTCGCACCTCGATGACGGGCGAATGGCGCCCGTCGTCGGAGAGCAGTTCGACGGCTGGAATCAGGCGACGGCTATCGATGGAAAGTACAAAGGTGGCGATCACATCCCCGGCATGAACGTGGGCGGCTGGTACGACGCCGGCGACTACGACCTCGAAGAACCCGCGCAACTGAGCGTCATCCAAAGCCTCGCCCTGGCATACCGCACCTTCAACCTGAAGTACGACGAGCTTACGGTCGATGAAACCGCGCGCTCGGTCGAGATGCATCGGCCCGATGGCATCCCCGACACGGTGGAGCAGGTCAAGCACGGCGCGCTGCTCATCCTGGCGCAATATCACAATATCGGCCACGCAATCCGCGGCACGCACGAGCCGGATTTGCGGCAGTACACGCATCTCGGAGACGCAGCGTCAAAGACGGACGGCCGCATCTATGACCCGAAGCTTGGTCCGAATGAAGTGAAGGGCGATTACTCCGGCAAGCCGGATGATCGTTGGATCTTCACCAGTGACAATCCCTACTTCGAGTGGAACGCCATCGCAGCGCTGGCAGCGGCAGCCGATGTGCTCAAAGGCTGGGACGACGCGCTGGCAAAGGACTGCCTCGATACCGCAATCCAAGCGTGGAACGCCGAAAAGACGCACCCGACGCCGTTTCCTCAAAGCGGCATCGGCGGAGGCGAGGTCCCGGCAGGTGCGCCTGGCGGCGTGCTGGCGGCATCGCAAGGTGCGGGCGCAGTCGCTCAGGGCAATCGCGATGGACGCGCAAGCTCCAGCGCTTCGGCACCTGCTGGCAGCTCCGGCGTGGGAACCGCACCGCCAAGCGGCCGAGGGCGCTTCGGCTTTGGCGTCGGGCAGGACTGGGCCGCCGCTCTGGAGTTGACCATTGCCACCCATGGCGCCGAGCCCTACAAGTCGCGCCTAAAGGAGTTGTTCCCACAGGTCATCACTCCGCAGCAGATGGGCTTCCGTGGATGGACGGCAGTTCGCGCACTGCCGTATCTGGACGCAGGCGCAAAAGACCAGATGCGCGAGGCGGTAAAGACGTACATGGCGGGTTTGGATAAGGAGCTTGAGGCCACTCCTTTTGGCGTACCTCCTAGCCTTGGCACCTGGGGTGGGTCGGGCGCCGTGGTCGACATGGCAATCCGCATGTACTTCCTGCACGAGGCGTTCCCTGATCTGGTTGGCCCCGAATACACGCTTCGGGCCGTCAATTACATTCTCGGTACGCATCCAGTATCGAGCACCTCGTATGTAGCCGGCGTGGGTACGGTCTCGAAGACGAAGATCTATAGCAACAACCGGGCCGACAACTCATACATCCCGGGTGCAGTGATCCCCGGATACGTCATTATCAAACCGGATTTTCCTGAGTGCATCGATGACTTTGGATTCCTCTGGTTTGAGGATGAAGCCGTGGTTGCCGGTTCGGCAAGCTGGATCCTTGCAGGTAATGCAGCGGACACCATCACGAAAGAGGTGAAGCAACGCCAGTAGTCGAAGCGCTCATGGCTTGCCGGTGTGCCTCTGCTTTACTCACCAATCGTCGAATGAGCGTTGGATTGCAGCGACCGCAGCCTTCGAGGTTGTACCACGTGGGATATGCAAGCAGCGCAGGATGGTGGTTCCTTGCTGCTATCCAATTGATGCTGATCCACGATACGGCGATGGTGATGACGATCTCGATCCTGCTGATCGCGGCTTCGAGCGCCCACCGAAACAAGACCACGAAAGGGCAGAAATTATAGATGGCTGGACTCAGAATCCAAGTGCAACAAGGGTTGTTCCGCGAACGTGTTCCATATCAAATCCTTGCTCGATGCTAAGGTTCAGGACCGCTGTGCTGGCTCGTTCGCTCTCTACATTGAGCGCATTTCCGTCCCCTTTTGGTCCGCCCCCCCTACACGAAAACCGAAGAAAATTGCAGAAGAGACACGATGATTCACGAAAAAGACACACCTGCCAAGGTGTGCCGGGAACATGTCTAATCTACTGATTCGCTTGATTCTATGGAAGAAATGTTGGAGGCGCGGGTCGGGATCGAACCGACGCATAAAGGTTTTGCAGACCTCTCCCTTACCACTTGGGTACCGCGCCCCTGAATTGCATATCAACCTATCCACCACTTTATCCGGTGCGCAAAACACACCGGAGAGTTGTGTGCAGTGTACGTTCTTGCGAGCGGTAAGTGTACAAGGATGAGTTTGTTGGAGCGGGAGACCGGGGTCGAACCGGCGACATCTTCCTTGGCAAGGAAGCACTCTACCACTGAGCTACTCCCGCCCTGCCAAGCCTAAGTATAGCGATGCCCTTGTGCTTTTGCAATGCCACCTATCTACTCGGTGGTTACTGTACCAGCACCCGTGCGAGCAGTAGCCAGGCGGCGGCTGGAGACTTGCATGCGCCCATTGCGTACGATATGTGGCGTAATCGTGATGAGAAGCTCAGTGGAGTCTTTCTGGCGATCCTGCTCAGTACCCTGAAAGCCAGGCAATTCGCTTAGCCCAGGCAAGCCCGTGAGGGCTTTGATCTCGGTTGAGCTGACGAGCGTGGCAAGCATCGCGGTCTGGCCGCCAGGCACCGTGATGGTTGATGTAAGAACGCGGTTGTTGAGGACGGGGATGCTGTTGATGCTGCTGCCGGCCAGTGCCTCGATCTTCATGTCCAACGCTACGGAGATCTCATCGTTGTGAAGAACTTGTGGCGTGAGCTTCAGCGTGATGCCGAGGTCCTCGTACTGGAACTGAGGAATGGTCGCGGAACTGGCTCCGAGATACTGCGAGAGGAGTGAGCTGACGCTGGTTCCATTGACGTTGAGGCCGGAGAGCGAAGATGCGAGCGAGCTGGTGACACCGGAGCTGTAGGTTCCTGTGATCACGGGGTAGCGCGAACCGATGCGGAACGTCGCGGGTTGGTGGCTGGCGGCGAGGATCTGGGCTCCATCGAGCAGGCTTACGTCTGTTGAGTTCAGCGCCAGGCTGAAGTTAGAACTCGAGCCGAGGTAGAGACCTGCAAGAGTGAGGCCTCCACCGAAGATCCCGAGCAGGTTGGTGTATTGGGACGCGCTGACAGTGCCCGAAGCGATCAGGAAGCCGACTTCGGAGATGAGATTTTGCAGTGGGCTGCCGTTGAGGGTGAGCAGGCCTGCGGCAACGGCTTGACTGATGATGGACTGGTTTGCGCTGACCAGTGACTGAGCCTCTGCGGCGACGCTAAAGACGCCCGCAGAATTTGGAAGCGCGGCCCCGATATTGTTATCCACCGTTTTGTCGATCTCGTAGAGCGAGACGTCGAAGAGTACCTCGGGATTGCCTTCGAGCATGTCAGCGTAGATGGCGTTGACCTCGCGGAGAACTTGCTCGTTTCCGCGCAGGAGCATGAAGCCTCCGGTCGCGCTGGCGGTGACCTCCTTGATG
This sequence comes from Acidobacteriota bacterium, assembly GCA_021778845.1. Classification (GTDB taxonomy): domain Bacteria; phylum Acidobacteriota; class Terriglobia; order Terriglobales; family Acidobacteriaceae; genus Granulicella. Next base: position 9,673 of record JAJYBU010000004.1, on the reverse strand, counting down.
TCGAAGATGTTGCGAGCGACGTTAGCGAGCTCCTGCATCTCGTCGTTGGTGTGGCCGGAAAGATAAATTGTCTCCTCCACCTGCGGCATCAGGGAGTCGCGGTTCTCCGGCGTGTCCTTGGCGATGAGCACGGTCTTGGGCTGGACGGGCACGGCGATGACATGGGCCGCCATGTCGACGACGCGCATTGCATCGTCAAAGGTGACATTGTTCATGTCCAGGTTGATGGGAGGGCTCATTCCGACGGACGGATCGAAGCTGACGCTGATGCCGAACAGGCTATATATGTTGCGAATGACGCTTTGGGGGTCGCCATGGAGATGCACATCGCGCTTGCCAGCGAGGGGAGTGAGCTCAACGGGACCCTGGAGGGTGGAGGCGATGTCCTGCGCGGGAAATTTTGACGGGTCGATGCTGGAGTAGAACAGGCCTGGCCCCTTGATGGCGTTTGCGGAATTTGCAAGGGCAGTGGCAGGGGCCTCGAAGTGCTGTGCAACGACGCGGTTATCGGGATCGAGCGTGCGCGCCTCGGTGAGCAGGGAGTCGGCCTGCGGTGTGTCGCCGATGGCGTGGGCGCGGGCTGCGCGCTGCACGAGTTCAGTGACGTAGTTCTCGCGGGTGACGAGGAGGGCGAGCGCATAGTCCTGATTGTGGGGATTCAGGTGCGCGGCCTGCTCGAATGAGTGGATGGCGGCGGCGAGATTCTTGCGATTTACTTGCCGGGCTCCTTCGAGATAAGCGTCTTCGGCCTCGCGCGCTTGCTTGGGCGAGACGGCCGTTGAAGTCGGACGGGCTGCGTGGCTGGCTGGAGGAGTTGACGGAAGCGGAGGGATGGCACCAGCGGGGATACTCGCGGGGCTGTTGGCTGGGCTGGGGGCTTGAGCATGAATAGCTGCCACGTGAAAGCTGGAGATGATCAGCAGTGGAAAACCCAGGACGGCGGCGCGCGCAATGCTGCTGGGCTGTCGTGGCCCGCGTAAGTGGGGTGAGCGGAGCATGCTGTGCAGGTTTAGACGCGCAAACGTGGCTAACGTCCGCCCGAGACAATTTGCAAGCCAGGGCGAGCTGCCCGGGCCGGGCGAACGGATGTTGGCGGGCGTCGCATGCCTTGCCGAATCTGGGTTGAATCCATGCCGAGTTCAGAGAGTGTGCGGCTGAGCGTGTTGCGGTGCATGCCGAGTTCCTCAGCAGCTTTGCACTGATTGCCGCGGTGACGCGAAAGAACCTCGAGGATGTACTGCTTCTTAAACTCGCGCACCGCGTCGGTGTAAGTAATACCAGCGGCGTGCATCTGGAGGACGAGGTTGTCGAGTTCGCGTTTCAATCGCGGAGTCTTCCTTTTGTGGAATGGACGTGGCCCCTGGTTGGGAACCGGCTAGAACAGGATTACTCTTTTCAGTTTGCGACTAGAAGCCTTGCTTGATCCAATCAGGTGTCGTGTGCTTGATGTGGTGGAGAGCGTCAAGCAGACGAAGTTTGAGATCGGAGGGCATGACGAAGGATACAGCATGTGCGGCTCGAAGAAAATACGGGGCGAGAAGAGAATTTTCAACCCACGGGGCGCTGGGTAGAAAAGCGGTCACCGCCGGGAGCAGTGCAACGGACATCAGGGCACCGCGCAGGAGACCGAATACAGCCCCGAGGAGGCGGTCGGCAAAGCCCAGGCCGATGGCGGAGGCGGTATGGCGGAGTAGCTTCCCGATCAGGCTGGCAACGATCATGGTCCCGGCCAGAGTTAGCAAAAATGCCGCTAGCTGTGCAACTTGCGACGAGTTGATCAAGCCCTTGAGGTTTACGGCCAGAGGGCGGTAGAACCAGCAGGCAAAGAGGAATCCGAGGATGAGGCCGCCGAGGGCGAAGGCCTCCTGAAAGAAGCCGCGCATGACCGCCCTGACGACTGAGTAGGTCAGCAGGATGGCGAGCAGCCAATCAAGAGGGTTCATCGGCTAGGCCGCACTGCGGGAGTCTTGATTGCCTCTGGCCTCGCGGCCTTTGCTGCGGCCGCTGAGGGAGACGCTGACGATCTTCGACACGCCGGGCTCCTGCATCGTGACGCCGTACATCACGTCGGCCTGCTCCATGGTGCGCTTGGAGTGGGTGATGACGACGAATTGCGTGGTCTCGGACATCTCGGCGATGAGGCGGGCGAAGCGGCCGACGTTGGTTTCATCAAGCGGTGCGTCGACCTCATCAAGAACGCAGAAGGGAGCCGGCTGAAACTGGAAGATGCCGACCAGCAGTGAGAGCGCGGTGAGAGCTTTTTCACCACCCGAAAGCAGCAGGACGTTCTGCTGCTTCTTACCGGGAGGCGAGGCGATGATGTCGATGCCGCTCAGGTCGCCACTCTTGCCGTTGGCGGGATCGACGTCGGTGAGCCGCATGAAGGCCTGGCCGCCTCCGAAGAGCTTCGAGAAGGTGGCGGAGAAGTTCTCGTTGATGATCTTGTAGGCCTCGTCGAACTTGATGCGCGAGACGTCGTCGATCTCCTTGATGGAAGCCTGGGTGTTTTCGATGGAGTCGAGGAGATCCTTACGCTGGGTTTCGAGGAAGGTGTGGCGTTCGGAGGTTTCGTGGAACTCTTCCAGGGCCATCATGTTGACGGGACCCATGGCTTCGAGGCGCTGCTTGAGGGCGCGCGCGGCCTCATCCTCCGAGGTGAGGGCTTCGGCTTCGATGCGGACAATGGTGGAGTCTTCGCGAAGCGTAGCGGCCTCAACGGAGAGGTCGTTGAGGCAGGTGGCCTCGACGTGCTCAAGATCAGATGTAAGTTTGGCAGCGCGGGCGCTGAGGGTCGCACGCTGTTCGCGCAGTCCTTCGGTCTCGTGGCGCAGCGTGCGGAGGCGCGCATCGAGCTCAGACATGGCGGTGCGCAGGGCGGTGGCTTCGGCGGAGAGCGTTTCGCCTTCGGCGATTGCCTGGGCGCGCATCTCGGTAAGCTCCGAGTGCTTGATGGAGAGCGCGGCCGTTTCCTCTTCGCGGCGCTGTCTTTCCGTGGCTGCGCTGGCCATCTGGGACTCTAACTGCACGATACGCTGCGACTGGCTCTCATACAGACGGTTGGTCTGCTCGAAGTTGGCGTTGGCGTTGCGTCGCCTTTCCTCGAGACCGGCAAGGGCCGCGGCTGCAGCAGAGGCGGAAACTTGCAACTCTTCGCGGTTGATGCGCAGGGATAAGATCTTCTCGGTAAGTTCAGCGACCTGCTGCTCGATGCTTGCGCGCTCGGTTTCGAAGGTTGCGGCCTCCTCGCGCTTGCGGGTGATGAGGTCCTGGCGTTGCTGGCGTTGATCCTTATTCCTGCCAGCGGCGATCTGCCATTGCTGGAGGCGGCTCTCAATGCGTGCGACCTCCTGCTCCATCTGGCGCAGGGCAGCTCCAGAGTTGGCGCTTTCGCGCTCGGCATCGCGGCGCTCGTGATTTTTGGCGTCAAGGGTGGTGGTGTGGTCGGAGATCTCGCGGCCAAGAGCGACGGTGGCAAGCTCGTTTTGCGCAAGGTCGTTCTCGACGCCGGCCAGCTTCGTTTGGAGTTCGGCCAGTTCTCGCTTGAGAGCAAGGGGCCCTTGCTCTCGAGGCTTTCCACCCGTAACCGTAGCGTTGTGGAAGGTTTCGCCGCTAGGAGAGAGAAAGTAGGCCTGGGGATATGCAAGCGCCAGACGTCGTGCCGTATCGGTGTCGGGTGCGACAAAACCATCGCGCAGCTTGGGCAGAATGGCTTCAAGGGAGTGGCTGAAACCGTTCAGGACGCGAATGCAGTCCTTCAGTGCGACTACACCTTCGCCGGGGTTTGCAATGCCCTCTGTTGTGAGATTGGTGTCGATGCCATCGGGGTGAACGAGGAAGGTCGCCCGGCCTGCGACGTCGGTCTGGAGGAGGCGAACGCCAGCGTCAGCAGCGTCCCAACTGCGGACGACGATATAGTTGAGTTCGTCGCGCAGAAATTCGTCGACGACGTTTTCGTAGCGGCCATCGACCTCAAGAAAGTCAGCCAGGGTGCCCATGGGGGCAGCGCCGCCTTCGTGTTTGGCATGAGCGCGAAATATGTTGCGGACCGTGTCGGTGGAGTAGCTGTGCTCGCGGATCAGAGCCTCCAGCGAGCTGCGGCGTCCATTGAATGTAGCCGCCTGGGCACGCAGTTCATCTCCGCGACGACGAGACTGTGTCTCCTCCAGACGCTTGGTTTCGAGCGTGTGGCGAAGTTCGAGGATTTCAGTCTCGAGGCGCTTGAGTCGCTCGGTGACGCCTTCGAAGGACAGCTTGACCTGACCGCGCTGATGGCGTAGCGATTCGAGTTCGGCGTGGGCGGTTTGTGACTCGGCCTCGAGCCGCTCATTCTCGCGGTCGAGTCCTGCTAGTGCAGCTTCGGCCTGTGCGATCTCGTTGTTGGCCTGAGCGGCGCGCTGCATGGACTGCATGGCGCTGCGGCGCTGGTTCTCGGCGAGAGCCTCTGCTGCGAGCACGCTGCGGGTCGCTTCGTGGGCCTGCGCCTGCTGAGCGCTGGCTGCCTCGCGAGAGTCGGTGGCTTCGGCAGTGGCATTCTCGAGGAAGCTTCGATGCTGCTCGAGTTCTCCGGCGAGGGATTCGAGTTGGGCACGAGCCTGCGAGAGATCGTCGTTGCCGCTGACGATACGTTGCGTGAGGTCAGCGATGCGGTCGGCGTTTGAGGTCGTACGCGCCGCAATGCGTTCCAGTTCTACAGCGCTGGAGTTGGCGCGTGAGCCGGATTCACGGATCTGGCTGTCCAACTCGTAGCCGCGATTGACGCCGGCAGAGTGCTCAGCGTCCATTGACTCGAGTTGTGTAGCTTGAGCGTCAATGAGTTCGCCCAGGCGGCCAATTTCTGCTGAAGTTGTTGACTGCTCGGCATCCATCTGCGCAAGCCGGCTGGCCAGTACGACGCGGAGTTTGCTCCTGAGATCATCACGTAAGGCCCCGTAGCGTTCTGCCTTTGAGGCTTGGCGCTTGAGAATGCCCATCTGTCGAGTGACCTCCTCGAAGATGTCATTGACGCGCGAAAGGTTCTGCTTGGCCGACTCGAGACGCAGTTCAGCGAGACGCTTCTTGGTCTTGAAGCGGGTGATGCCCGCTGCTTCTTCGATAATGGCGCGGCGATCGAGGGGCTTGGCCGACAGAATGCTACCAATGCGCTCCTGGCTGATCATCGCGTAGCTTTCGCCACCTAGACCGGTACCCATGAAGATGTCCTGGATGTCGCGCAGGCGGCAGATCTTGCCGTTGAGAAGATACTCGGAGTCGCCTGAGCGGAAGAGACGGCGGGTAACGGTAATCTCGCCGGCACGGATGGGAGCACGGCCGAATTTACGACGACGGATCTTTAGAACGACATTGTTGGCGGGGCTGAGCTCCGCGTTAGCTTCGGTCTGACTTGCGAGCGCACCCTCGGCTGACTTTTTGACGGGGACCTCGGCTTCGTAAGTTGTTCCGGGTTGGGCATCAGCGACCGCATCTTCGGTTTCCTGTGCGGCTTCAGTTCGTAGTGCGGATTCGTCCCAGTCGCTGAGGGCATCGATGGCAGTGACGTTCTGGTCGGCGTCTAGTTCCCGGGTGAGTACTGCCCCGAATATCTCTGCTTCGCCATCGGCGAGCGTGTTGCCATCGTAGACCTCAGGGTCAACAAGGGTGAGTGAAACTTCTGCCATGCCGGTGGGCTTGCGCTCGCGCGTGCCAGCAAAGATAACATCCTCCATCTTGATGCCGCGAAGGCTCTTGGCCGATTGCTCGCCGAGGACCCAGGTGATGGCGTCGGAGATGTTCGATTTGCCACAGCCATTCGGGCCGACGATCGCGGCGATACCCTGGCCTGTGAGTTGCACCTCGGTGCGATCGCAAAACGACTTGAAGCCGAGGATCTGAACTTTTTTAAGCTTGAGCAAGGAGCGGAACCTCTTTACGATGGGGTGGTTTGGCGAGGATGCACGATCTGGATGGATCGTTCGATATGTCTCTAGGTCGAATCGTAAGCGGCAGGGAAGGCGGAATCAACGCGGAATCAGGTCGAAATCTAAGGATGTTGTGGATAAGGGCGGCCGAATCCATTTTGGGGACCGGAAAGTCCTCGAGGTTGCGCAAGGGCAACAGCATTTCTATAATTCGCAACATCTCCCCAATCGCTGTGACGTGGGGAGGGTTTACATCCAAAGTGCACGATGTGCGCTAATCTTGAGTGACAGATTTAGAAATTGATGTATCTCTCCGAGGAGTTCTCTTTATGAAGAAGGTCGTACTTGCTTCGCTGCTGGCTGTGGCCGGCGCGGTACCATCAGCGTCTCTCGCGTATGCCCAGCAGCCGGCCTCCGGTGGAATTCAGATGTCACAGGCTGAGTATGCGGCTTACAACAGCGCCAATACACAGACCACGGCGGCAGGAAAAGCTGCGGCGTTTGAGGCCTATCTCAAGGCGTATCCGAATTCGGCTGTAAAAGAGGATGTACTGAATCAGATCCTCTTTGCCGATAGCCAGATTGGTGATCAGGCAGCCACGCTGAGTGCGGCGGATCGGCTGTTGGCCATCAATCCGAATAACCTGCGGGCACTTACGTTCGAGGTTTACTATCGGCGCGCGGATGCGGACAAGATGACCGATCCGGCTGCGAAGCAGGCTGCTCTGGACAAGGTTGCGCAATATGCGCAGCAGGGTGTGAATGCGGCGAAGCCGAAGGACATGTCGGATGCTGATTTTGCGGCGCTCAAGGCCAAGACGGACCCAACCTTTTTGAGCGCGATTGCGGACGATGACCTGGCCAAGAAGGACAATGCCGATGCCATCACGGTCTTGAAGAAGGAGATCAATGGCGATGCCGACAATACTACCAAGCCGAGCCAAACCCTTCAGGATGTGTATGTTCTGGCGCAGGCGTACTACACGTCGACGCCTCCGGATTATTTGAACTGCGCCTGGTATGCGACGCGGGCTGCGGCCTTCGCGCCAGCGGCCTACAAGACCACCATCGAGCCACTGGCGGAGTACTGCTATAAGAAGTACCACGGCGGTGCAGATGGCTATGCGGCCATGCAGACTGCGGTTCAGACCAACCTCAATCCGCCTGCTGGATTCACAGTGACGCCGGCGCCGAAACCCGAGGATATCATTACGAATCTTATAGCTACGACGCCTGACCTGGCGGCGTTGGCGATCAGTGATCGGGAGTTTGTGCTGCAGTATGGGACGCCGGCGGATGCTGAGAAGGTGTTCGGGGCGGTGAAGGGCAAGTCAGTGAATTTGCCGGATGTTACGGTGATTGCGGCTACGCCGGAGGCGCTGCAGGTTGCAGTGTCCGATGATGCGGTGGCGTCCAAGACGGCGGACTTCACGTTCAATATGAAGGAGCCGCTGAAAACCCTTCCGAATGTTGGAGATAAGGTTACTGTTGATGGAACCTACGACTCCTACACGCAGAAGCCTTTGATGATTGTGATGAGCGATGGGTCGATCGTTCTGCCGAAGAAGCCGGCGCCGGTGCATCATCCGGTGCATCACACCAGCCACTAGAGAATTGTGCGGATGAAGTGAAACGGCCTCCCTCGGGAGGCCGTTTTTCTTTGGTTTGCGGGGATTTGGGTGCACTCTCAGCGCAATGTTGGGTTGCAATTCGACACTCTCAGCACGGTTTTGGGATGTAGGGGTTGGGTTAAGAACGGGAGGAAGCAGGTTCTTCGCTGCGCTCAGAATGACAGGCAGAAAGGCAAGGGCAAAAGCTAGAAGCAGATTCCTTCGCTGCGCTGGGGAATGACAACCAAAAAGGCAAGAGCAAGGGTGTCCGCCGACCGGATCGGATTAGGGGGTGGGGGTGAGGAGGTTTATGAAGAGGCGGTAGGCTCCGGGGACGGCTTCGGGGAGCTGGCGGTAGAGGGCGAAGGCGCAGTAGGTCCAGCGGCCCTTGCCGATTGGGGCGGTGAGGAGTCCGCCACGCTGGGGGAGTTGCGGGGCGGTTTCGGGGCCTCCGGGATCGTGGGTTTCGAGCAGGGGGGTGTAGTGGGCGTCCCAGGTGCTCAGGAAGCCGTGGCCGCGCTCCTCGATCCAGTGGTCGAAGTCGGCGGGGGTGATGCGGTTGGGGGTGGTGAGGAGGGGGTTGGTGGGGGCGAGGAGTTGGACGGGGTCGGTTTCGTCGACTACCTTTTCGGCGTCGCGGCCAAGGGTGAGGGGATAGGGGGCGTCGGCGGCGGTGAACTCCGCGGTCTGGAACTGGACGAGGACGTTGCCGCCGTTGCGGGCGTAGTCGAGGAGGGCCTGAGTGGGCGCGCCGTGAAGGTCGGCGTGGGCGGCGTAGGTGCGGACACCGAGGATGACCGCGGTGTACTGAGCGAGATTGGAGGCGGTAAGGTCGGCTACGGTGAGGATCGTCGGGGCGAGGCCGAGGGAGGCGAGGGCTTCGGGGTCGGAGTCGCCGGTGCCGGGGAGGTAGGCGATGTGCGCGTGCGCTGGGAGGTTGAGATCGACGGGGACGATGCGGGTGGTCGCTGGCGTGTAGTCGTTGGTGAGGATGAGGCCGGGGTAGCCTACGGGGCGGTAGCCGTCGGTGTAGGTGTGGTGGTCGGCGGTCTCGGCTGTGACGTGGAAGAGTTGGGGGCCGGGGAGGGGGGCGGTGGGGTGGAGGTAGAAGTCGACGGAGTGGGTGGGGGCTGTGGCGGGGGCTGGGACGGGCTTGGCTTGCAGGGTCCAGTTGTGGGGGGATTGGACGTTGATGTTGGCGGAGGTGGTTGCGTCGGCGCGGAGGGTGGCGGTGAGTTTGGCCTGAGATTGGGTGAGGGGGAGAACGGTTGCGGTGGGGGCGCTGGCGATGGAGACGGGCGGGACGATGGAGACGGGTTGCGGGCCGTTGTGGACGATGCGGCCGAGGGTGATCTCTGCGCCCTGATAGGTGATGGTGGCCCATGCGGTGAGCGGGGAGGGGGTCTGAGGGGCGTTGCGGAGAGCCGGGTCGCGGAGTTGATAGACGGGCTGCTCGATGTTGTTGCGGGTGAAGTAGGGTTGGGTGATCTCGGTGAGGTGGCTGGCGGGGATAGACCAGGTGGTGTCGAGGGGCTGGGCGGCGGAGAGTTGCGGAGGAGTGGGGGTGGTGAGGTACTGGCGCTGGTTGGAGGCTGCGCCGTCGATCCAGAGGTGGTCGAAGCTAAGCGCGGCGGTGGAGGCTTCGGTGAGGGTGGTGTGGAGGGTGGTAGGGGTGCTGGCGACGAGATCGGAGGTGGGAGCGGTGGCGTCGAGATGGAGGTTGAGGGCGAGGGCGAGGGCGTCGTTGAGCTGGACGCGTTTGATGCGGAGTTCGTGGAGGACGTTTTGCTTCTGGTCAGGGGGGAGGGTGGATAGGGCTGTGTCGTGAATGATCTGGTTGAGGTGGTTGAGGGCGGAGGCGAGGGTGGGGGCGATGGCTTCGGGGTGGTTGGGGTTGAAGAGAGTTTGGGCGGTGGCGATCTCGGTGGCGACGCGGTGGAGGCTGGTGCGGAGGCTGGCGGGAGCTGCGGGGGCCAGGGTGGCGATGCCTTCGATGGTGGTGTCGATTCCGGTGAAGAAGGTGGGTTGGGTGGTGAGGGCTTGAGGGGGAAAAGCTTCGGAGAGCTGGGGTGATGCGGGAGAAACTACAGGTCTCTCCACTCCGCTGCGCTCCGGTCGAGATGACAGGGTTTGGGTGGTGAGGGGGGTTGCGCCGGGCGGGAGTGCGGC
>JAJYBU010000003.1 GCA_021778845.1 Acidobacteriota bacterium | reverse complement strand
GTCCTCGACTGGGCCTTCGCCCACGGCCAGCGCGTCCTCTTCTTCCCCGACCAGCACCTCGGCCGCAACACCGCCAAGGCCATGGGCATCCCCCTCTCCCAGATGCCCGTCTGGGACCCCAACCTCCCGCTCGGCGGCAACACCCCCGAAGACCTCCTCAACGCCCGTGTCCTCCTCTGGCACGGCTACTGTTCGGTGCATAAACGCTTCACCGTCAACCAGATCGCCTCCGCCCGGGCGCGTCACCCCGGCATCCAGGTCATCGTCCATCCGGAGTGTCCCATGGAAGTCGTCGACGCAGCCGATGCCTCCGGCTCCACCGACTTCATCGTCAAAGCCATCGCGGCAGCCGCTCCCGGCAGCACCTTCGCCATCGGCACCGAGATCAACCTCGTCCAGCGACTCGCCTCCCAGCACCCCGAGCACACCATCTTCTGCCTCGACGACATCGTCTGCCCCTGTTCCACCATGTATCGCATCCATCCCGGCTACCTCGCCTGGGTTCTCGAGGCGCTGGAGCAAGGTGAAGTCCTCAACCGCATCTCCGTTCCCGAGTCCATCGCCGTTCCCGCCCGCCTTGCACTCGAGACCATGCTGAGACTCGCGCCACGCAGCACAAAACAGGTCTGAGATATGTCGAACACAAAACACATTCTGGTCGTAGGCAGTGGCATCGCGGGCCTCATCGCGGCCCTTGAACTCAGCCGTCAGCACGCCGTAACTCTTGTAACCAAAGCGGTTCTGGCTGAGAGCAACACCCGCTGGGCGCAAGGCGGCATCGCCGCCGTCATGTTCTCCGACGATGCCGTCGCCGACCACATCGCAGACACCCTCGTCGCCGGCGCTGGCCTCTGTAACCCAAACGCTGTCAACGTCTTATGCACCGAAGGCCCGGACCGCATCCGCGACCTCATCCGCCTCGGCGTCGCCTTCGACCACACCCCTGACGGCCAGCTCGCCCGCGGCCTTGAAGCTGCTCATTCTAAAGCACGTGTCCTCCACGCAGGAGGCGACGCCACCGGCCTAACCGTCGAAACCGCCCTGGTTCTCGCCGTCCGCCACCAACCCAACATCAGCGTCCTCGAGCACACCTTCGCCCTCGATCTGGTCCTCCAGAACGGTGCCGTTGCAGGCCTTGAAATCATTGATTCCGAAGGCCTTCCCCGCACCATCGACGCCGATGCCATCGTCCTCGCGAGCGGCGGTGCCGGCCATCTCTACCTCCACACCACCAACCCCTCCGTCGCTACCGGCGACGGCGTCGCCATGGCTCTTCGCGCCGGCGCTCAGGTCGCCGACCTCGAGTTCTACCAGTTTCACCCCACCGCCCTCGCGACCGCAAGCTCTTTAGATTCAAGTCCTTTCCTCATCTCCGAGGCCGTCCGCGGCGAAGGCGCCGTCCTCCTCGACGCCAGCGGCAGCCGCTTCATGCAGCACATCCATCCCTCCGCCGAGCTTGCCCCCCGCGACATCGTAGCCCGCGGCATCGCCAGCCAAATGGCTGACCAGCAAGGACTTCCTGTCCTCCTCGACGCCACCGCCAAATCCGCTGACTTTCTCGCCGCCCGTTTCCCCACCATCGACGCCGCCACCCGCGCCCGCAACCTCGACTGGTCCCGCAACCCCATCCCCATCACCCCCGCCGCACATTATTGGATGGGCGGCATCCGCACCGACCTCCACGGCCGCACCTCCATCCCCGGCCTCTACGCCGTCGGCGAGGTCGCCTGCACCGGCGTCCACGGCGCCAACCGCCTCGCCTCCAACTCCCTCCTCGAGAGCCTCACCTTCGCCTGGCGCTGCGCCCACCTCCTCCTCGACGACACCACCAGCGCAACCTCCAGCGAGGCCTCCGCGCTCTCCAGCCTCGAGGGGGCGGCGCTTCCACTCCGCCGCCAAGAACCCGAACAGACGGAAGCTTTCACCCCTGAGGCAAGGCTTCGGCAACCGGCAGAAGCTCGCACCACCCCCATCGACCGTCTCTCTCTCCAAACTCTTATGTGGACCCACGTCGGCATTGAGCGCAACGCCACCGACCTCCGCGCCGCCCTCCACACCTTGAACCGCTCCCACGTAGAAGGCATCACCATCCACGATCTCGAGACGCGCAACCTCCTCGACCTCGCCCGCGTCCTCGTCACCGCCGCACTGGCCCGCGAAGAGTCACGCGGCGCGCACTTCCGCACCGACTTCCCCGAACCCTCCGCGGCCTTCCAGCACTCTCTCACCTACACCCAGCCCGCGCGCACATCCCCCACGCACGACATTCTCAGCGAGACCGTGCCATGCTGATGAAGCCCAGTCGCGAAGCCACCGACGCCATCGTCCGCATGGCCCTCATCGAAGACGCACCCTGGGGCGACCTGACCTCCCAGGCCCTTATCCCCGCCGAGGCGACCATCACCGCGCACCTCGTCGCGCGCGAGCCCGGCGTCCTCTGCGGCCAGGACATCGTTTCCACGGCATTTTCGCTCACAGACCACACAATCCACGTCGAATTTGCCATTAATGACGGGGAATCATTCGTAGCCGGCGCAATCCTCGCAACAATCCACGGTCCCGCGCGCAGCATCCTGCAGGCCGAGCGCATCGCCCTCAACTTCACGCAGCGACTCTCGGGCATCGCCACATCCACCGCCGCCTACGTCGCTGAAACCGCCGGCACTCACGCGCGCATCACCGACACCCGCAAGACCACCCCCGGCCTGCGTCTCTTTGAGCGTTACGCCGTGCGCTGCGGAGGCGGCCACAACCACCGCTTCTCGCTCTCCGACGCCTTCATGGCCAAGGACAACCATCTCGCGATCCTCGCGAACTCGCCCACCCTCACCGAATCCCTCCTCGCCGCACGCGCCGCGCTTCCCCACACCACGCATCTTGAAGTTGAAGTCGACAATCTCAACCAACTCGAATCCGTCCTCGCCGCCAACGTCGACACGATTCTTCTCGACAACTTCTCTCTCGAAGATCTCCGCACCGCAGTGCATCACATCAACGGCCGCGCCCTCATCGAAGCCAGCGGAGGCATCACCCTCCACAGCATCCGCGCCATCGCCTCCACCGGCGTCGACCTCATCTCCGTAGGCGCGCTCACCCACAGTCCCCGCGCCCTCGACCTCGGCCTCGACATCCAGGCCCTCTAAACAGTTACTCCGTGCTCCCGGCCGAGGTTCACTCGCCGACAGCACGGAGTAACAGTTACCCAGCTCCAATCTACTTGTTGCCGATGTTCAGCGAAATAATGTACTCCCTCGGCGCTCCTGGATCGACCAGCGTGTAGCCACCGAAGCTGGTACCAAAGTATCCGCCACTGGTGATGTACGCCGTCGGGTTGTACTCTCTGTTCATCAGGTTCTCTACACCAAACGAGAGCTTCACCGGCTTATTCGCAAACCATTCCGGCAGCAACCCGTTCAGCGATCCATCCATGTTGAAGTTGACGACACCATACCCCGGCATGGTCTGCAGCGTCGGAGCGTTCGTCACATTCGTGAACAGGTAGCGCTGCGCAACATACTGCCACCACAGTCCGGGCGTAAGGTCGAACTTGTGGTTCGCCGTCTTGATCTCCGACGTGATGCCGAGGTTAGTCGTATATTTTGGCGTGTTCGACGTCGGATAGCTCTTATAGTTCAACGTCGTCCCGCTCGGCACATAGGACGTAAAGTAGTCATGCTGAATAATCGCATTGCCATGGAGTTGAAAGTACTTCGACGGCGTATTGTCAAAGTTGATCGACACTCCGTTATAGATCGCGGAAGCGAGCGCGATCGAAGCCGGCAGCGTTAGCTGCGCCGTCTGCGTCACCACGTTCACATCCGTTATCGCATCGTGGAAGTACGTCGCATCCAGCGAGCAGGTGCCGAGGATTGCCAGCGGGCACTTCGTCACCAGAAAGCCGCCTTCACCGTTGGCGCTCTTGGTCGCCTGCAGTTGGGAGATATCCACACCAGTGGTTGCACGGTTCGCACCAAACGCAGAGTCCGTCGGATTCTCGTAGGTGATCGCGTAGTTGCCATGCAGCGTAAACCAGTCCGTAGCCTGATACTGCACGCCCACCGATGGCGAGAACTTCAGAAAGTTCTTATGCGTCGACGGTGCCAGCTGCGTATCGCCGCCCGGTACGCCATTCGGAAAGTCCGCCAGCCCAGTGTTGAAGTAAGCAGTGCGGAACAACTGTTCAGCAGCGGCGGGAGTAATGATCAGCCTCTTCTTCAGCAGTTGAATGCGGTCCTGAAGAAAGAGGAACCCAAAGTCGTTGTACATATGATCGGCGTTGTAGTTGTTCGGGCTTGTCTTACTCGTGCCCAACGCTGGATTGAACAGCGCCACCGGATTCTGATAGCCCTGATGGATCCAGTACCCGCCCAGCGTCACTTGATCGTGAGGCAGCTCCAGCGCCAGGTGCGTGTTGTTACCGATTGCGTTTGATGTCGGGTCATACCACTCATGGTCATTCGCAGCGCCCTGCCCATAGTAGTTCACCACGCGATCATGCAGGCGGTACCCATGCCGATACCACGTGTCCGTACTAAGCGTAAGCCGCGGCGAGAGCGCCAGGTTCAGTTTGCCATAGAGAATATCGCTCTGCGTCTTGATGTGCTTGTACCAGACATCCTCGGCCAGCGAAGAGTAGAACCCACTCGTTGCCTGGCTGTAATACTCCGCATTCGCGGGCAGTGGTGTCGGGTTGGCATTTGGTAGTGGGATTTGATCCGGCCCATACAAGCCCGTCGTCGTCACCGCATCGCCAAAGTTGCCGTTCGACGCTGGCGTGATGGGCACCAGCGGAATGAAGTTCGGGCGAAACTCCGTGTTCCGCGAATGATAGTACCCGACGCTGAACGTTCCATTCTGAAAGGGATGTTCCACCTTGAAGAACGTTGAGTAGCCTGATGACGGCGCATTGAACGTCGGAATCCCCGTCGTTCCTACTCGAAACGTATCATTCGCCGCATAGCCCGCGGCCAGCAGCGCCGCCCATCCCTTGTGCAAACCACTGTTCGCGATGAAGTGCGTAATCGAGGTGTTGTAGCTGCCATAGTCTGTTCCGAATGCAATCGACGCGTCCGGCGTCAACGTCGGCTGCGCCGGAATGTAGTTCACCGTACCACCAATGCTGTCGAACCAGCGATTGGACGGTGCGCCCGGACCATAGTCCACATTGATATCCGAGATCATATCCATGATCGGAATCTGCGTCGTCTGCCACTGGCCGTTGTTGGAGGTCAGATTATTCATCGGGATGCCGTCGAACAGAAACGTCACGCCATTGCGCAGCACATCTCCGTTTACGCTCGACCACCCAGCCTTGATGCCACGCACCACCACTTCGCTGCGCGCCGTCGCCGCCACACCACCGTAGCCATACACAAACACGCCCGGCGCCGCGGTCAGAGCCTGCGCCGCACTGCCGAACGGTCCCGCTACACCCGCAATCTCCTTGCGCGAAATCGTCGCCTGCGTCACAGATGTCTCCGGCGATGCCTGCGCCGTCACCGTCACAGATTCTGCTACTGCCCTCGTCCGCACCGTCACCGTGAACGACGTATTCTGCCCGTCACTCACCGTGATTCCCTTCTGCTGATAGTCCTCGAAGCCATTCATCGTAATCGCAAGGTCGTAGCTTCCCGGCTCCAACCCTGTCAGGTCAAACGAGCCGTCAGGCCCGGTAACGCTCTTCAAAGCAATCCCCGAAGCTTCATTCGTCAGCACCACCAGCGCTCCTGCAACGCGCGTTCCCGATGGATTCGCAACACTCGCATGCAGGCTCGCCGTGCCCTGCGCGAACGCCGCCACATTTGCAACAACTTGAATCAAGAGCAAACAAACACAGACCTTCAACATTGATCGGACAAATTTCATGCAGCCTCGCGATGAACTAAAGATGGACGTACACTCAACCGTCTGTATTTATGGCACCGCAGACACCGCGGCTCTAAACACACCAGAGCCAACGCATCGTGGCAACCGATCACTACGCCTTGAGCACAGTCAGTATGGTTGGTTGTTTGTTTCAGTTCGTTGAGACCGATGTAAATTACCGTTCAGATAGAGAACTATTTCGCGAATTATTCTCATTGCTTCCCACCAGGCCCCTCGGTCTGAACGGCCTGTCATTCCTGCTACGCAGCGTCGCTCTCCGTAACGAGCAGCAGATCTCACCACTCAGCCTTCTCACGTCACGAATCGATTTGCCTCTTACCGGCGCCGTCTCATCACTGCAATGGCCGCAGCCCATCGCATCCCACTTCGTGCTCAAGTGCCAGCACCACCTCAGCCCCATCCAGACGACCGCCTCCGCTCGCGTAGTGCGCGCGAACCCACAACTCTTGCGTCTGTCTTTTCACTTGCTCTCAAAAAAGGGGAGGCGCACATCACTCCATGCACCTCCCTGTCCGCAACTATTGGTGATCCAGTTGATACAGCGCAGGATCCTGCCCCGACTTGTAATCCATCACAACCGCCGCCGTCGGAGACACGATGTATCCCACCACCGCCGGCCCACCGCTCGACTTCGTCACAGCGAACCTTCCCGCACTCGCTCCATAGGTCGCATCCAGCGCCCACGTATTGACGCCGCCCGTCTGGTCTACCGTAACGTCTGCCGGCAACCCTGGCGCCTGGGTATCATCCTGCGTCAGCGAAAGCGTGCCTGCCCCCGCGACGATCGTCCCATCCGTCACATACGGGAACGCGTTGCTGCTGGTCACTCCCGCCCCACTCGCGCTGTACGCCACCGGCGGAATCGTCCCCAGCGCATAATTCCCGCTGAAGCTCGAAGTGGTGAATCCGCCGGAAGGAATCGTCTGCGGCAGCAGAGACAGTGTGGTCAACTTGGGATCACCCGTCATCCCAAACCCCGCGCCCGGCGCATACAGGTAGAAATTCGGGCTGTGGTTCCCAACGCCCGACACCTGCATATATCCCAGCGAGCTGACCGTATACGTGCCCGTTCCCGTCGTGGTGGACGTGATCGTTCCTCCCGAGTTTTGATCGAGGATCACACTCAGCCCACCCGACCCGTTGATGTTGACCTCGCCAATCGTGACGTCATCCACAAGCGTTCCAGTCGTCGAGGAAGTCGAGACGTAAGCCGCTCCAATCCCCCCCACCACCGCCGTCGACTGAACATTCGCCGTCGTGAAGCTCGTCATAGTCTGTTGCTGCGCCCGCCCGAACAGCAGCGTGCCTGCGTTGATATTGTCCGCCGAGAGCAGTAGCAGCATATTCCCATTGCCCGCCACATACGTCACAAACGACGCTGCACTCGAACCCGAGCCTACCGTCAGCGTGCCTCTGCCCGTAGAACTCACAGCATACGTACCGCCACCTCCGCTCACCGCTGCCTGGTACGTTGTCGTCCCGGTCGACGAATTGAACTGTGCGATATCGATCTGCCCGCCGGTGATGCTTCCCGCTCCATTCAGCGTCATCTGCCCAATGATTCCTGCTCGCTGCGGTCCGCCACTGCCGGCGTTCACGCCCTGCACCCCAAACGCGTAGCCCGCGTTCAGCGCCGCGTTCGTAAACGAAGCCGTATTCTGTATCGCAAAGAACCCGGTCACCACAAAGCCCGATCCGTCGGCCTCAATGATGCGCCCGCTCTGTGCCACCGTCTTGCCGTTGACACTTCCAACCGTATCCGCCGCAAAACAGTAATTCGCCGACGCCGGCAATCCTGTACTCGCGTTGCTGCTGTTCAGCGTCATGATGCCGCGGTCGTCCGTGCTTCCAATCGAGTACGTCCCGCTGAACGTATACTGCTGTTCACCCTGCGTAGCAAAGCCGCTGCTGTTCACATCGCCATTGCCTCCCGTGATGTGACCGCTGCCATCCGCCGTGAAGTCGCCGATCTGGTAGTAGTGGTTCCCGTTCGGATCGAACCCTCCCATCTGGAATGCGTAGCCGCCGTTCAGCAGCGCATTGCCGCTGCCGTCATGCGTGCACTGCGCCGCCACTCCGGAGCTAACCACCAGCGTGTACGACGCACTCACCGTGTTGCCCGTCGTCGCATCCTTCACCTGCAGCGTGAACGGAACATTCTCCACCGTCGTCGGCGTACCAGACAGCAGTCCTCCCGTCGAAAGCGTCAACGACTCGCCCGACAGTCCGCCCGCATTGCTCGTCACCGACCACGCATAGTTTCCGCTTCCGCCCGCCGCAACAAACTGCTCGCTGTACGGAGTGCTCACCACAGCTCCCGGAATGTTGATCGTCGAAATACTCAACGCAGCATAGTTCACAATCAGCGCCAGCGTAGCCGTCGCCGTATCGCCGCCCGAGTCCGTCACCTTCACCGTAAACTGTGTCGCCGCCTCCTGCGCCGTAGGCGTTCCGCTGATCACGCCGCCACTGCTCAGCGTAAGCCCCACCGCACTCAGCCCGGTTCCGCCCGTCACCGCCCACGTATATCCCGAGTTCGTTCCGCCGCTTGCCGTCAGCGTCGCCGAGTAGGCCGTTCCCTCCGTCCCATTGGGCAGCGTCGTCGTCGTCACCGCCAGCGCCGCATTGATCGTCACCGACAAGTTCGCCGTCGCCGTATCATTCGCCGAGTCCGTCACCTTCACCGTGAAGCTCGCCGCTCCCGCCGTCGGCGTTGTCCCCGACAGCACGCCTGCGCTCGACAGACTCAGCCCCAGCGCCGTCAGATTCGTGCCGCCCGAAGTCACCGTCCACGTGAATCCCTTCCCGCTTCCGCCTCCTGCCGTCAGTGTCACCGAGTACGCCACCCCGGCCACTCCATTCGTCAGGTTCGCCGTCGTCACCGTCAGCGCCGGATACACCACCGTCAACGTAATCGTCGCCGTCGCTGTATTGCCCGCGCCGTCGGTCACCTTCACCACAAACGTCCCCGCAGTCTCTCCCGAAGTTGGCGTTCCCGTCACCGCGCCCGCCGAACTCAGCGTGAGCCCCACCGCACTCAGCCCCGTCCCCGAGCTCACCGCGAACGTATACCCGCTCCCCGACCCGCCGCTCGCCGTCAGTGTCGCCGAGTAGGCCGTACCCACCGTCCCGTTCGCCAGCGTCGTCGGCGTCACCGCCAGCGCCGCATCGATCGTCACCGAGAACGTCGCCGTCCCCGAATTATTCGCCGAGTCCGTCACCTTCACCGTCACGCTCGCCGCGTTCTCCGCCGTCGTCGGCGTTCCCGAGATCAGCCCGCCCGTTGACAGCGTCAACCCGGTCGCGCTCAGCCCCGTCCCCGCACTCACCGTGTACGCATACCCGCTCCCGCTTCCGCCCGTCGCCGCCAGTTGCACCGAGTAGCTTCCGCCCACAATGCCCGTCGGCAGCGTCGTCGTCGTAATGCTCAGCGGCGCATACACCACCGTCAGCGTCACCGTTCCCGACGCAGTATTCCCCGCGCCATCAGTCACCTTCACCACAAACGTTCCGGCCGTCTCACCAGCGTTCGGCGTACCGCTCACCACGCCCGCAGAGCTCAGTGTGAGCCCAACCGCGCTCAGCCCCGTTCCCGACGTCACGGTCCACGTATACCCGCTCCCGCTTCCGCCGCTCGCCTTCAACGTTGCCGAGTACGCCGTCCCCACCGTCCCATTCGCCAGCGTCGTCGTCGAGATCGTCAATGCCGGATACGCCACCACAATCGACAGCGTCCCGCTCACACCCGTATCGCCATACGCATCGGTTGCCTTTACCGTAAACGTGCTCGTCGCTGCCGCCGTAGGCGTACCTGCAATCGCACCCGTGCTCGACAGCGTCAACCCCGCGGGCAACGAACCGCTATTCAGCGCATACGTCAGCGCTCCCGCGCCGCCCGTCGCCGCCACACTCGCCGAGTACGCCGTCCCCACCGTCCCGCCCGCCAGCGTCGTCGTCGTAAACGCAATCGCCGGTGGTGCCGCCACCACAATCGACACCGTTCCGCTCACACCCGTATCGCCATACGCATCGGTCGCCTTCACCGTAAACGTGCTCGTACCCGCCTTGGTCGGCGTTCCAGAAATCGCCCCCGCGCTCGACAGCGTCAACCCCGCAGGCAGCGCTCCGCTATTCAGCGCATACGTCAGCGCTCCCGCACCGCCCGTCGCCGCCACACTCGCCGAGTACGCCGTCCCCACCGTCCCGCCCGCCAGCGCCGTCGTCGTAAACGCAATCGCCGGCGGTGCCGCCACGCCAATCGTGAACGTCTGCGTCGCGCTCGCCGCCGGAGACCCGGAATCCTTCACCGTCACCGTAAACGTCACACTGCCCGCAGCCGTCGGTGTCCCTGTAATCGCGCCCGTCGACGCATTCAGGCTCAACCCTGGCGGCAGCGTTCCCGTCGTCACCGTCCACGTATTCGGCGCCACGCCACCCGCCGACGCCAGCGTCACCGAGTACGCCGTTCCCACCGTCGCTCCCGCCAGCGCTCCCGCCGCCGTCGAAATCCCCAGGTTCACCGGCACATTCACCGTCACCGTCCCCACCATCCCCGTCTTCGCCACCGACGAAGCCGTAATCGTCACCGTAAATGCCGTCGCCACCGTCCCCGGAGCCGTATACGTCACCGTCGTCGTCGTCGATCCCGACAGCACTCCGCATGCCGCCCCCGTGCATCCCGTCCCCGTCAGCGTCCATGTCACGCCCGCGCTGTTCGAATCATTCGCCACCGTCGCCGTAAACGTCGCCGTGTTCCCCGGATCCACATTGCTGCTCGCCGGCCCCTGGATCGTGATCGTCGTCGGTCCCGATCCCCCGCACCCTGCCAGCCCGGCCGCCAACGACACGCTCAACAACGCCACAACACTATTAAAGGTACGCATCAGGCTCATCCGTTTGCCGACCATATATATCTCCGAGGGAATCTCAATCTACGTTGGGAGGCCTAAAGCTTCCTTCGCCCGCATGTGCACTCACAAGCGAAATCTTGCCCCAACCTGCCTGTTTCGCTTGATTTCGTCCTTCGTGTATCCTTCCTGACACGCCGATGCTAGAGTGAAACCAAGTTCCAGCATCATGCCGCGCAGTCTGGGTGAGTACGCATGTCCCTCCCTGCCATTAAGCCGCTTGCCCCGCCCAGCGACTCTCCCAACGCTAACGCCATGCCACGGCTCAACTCCTGGAAAGAGATCGCCGCCTACTTCGACCGCGACATCCGCACCGTCCAGCTCTGGGAGAAGCGCGAAGCCCTCCCCATCCACCGCCACGAGCACAGCACCCGCTCCAGCGTCTACGCCTTCCCCGACGAGCTCGACCTCTGGCTCCGCACCCGCCGCCAGGAGCGTTCATCCCCCGCGCCCGAAGCCCTCACACCCGAAGTCCCCGCCCCCACCCTCCCCGCGCCGTCGCACAGCCGCGGCCACAACCTCGCGGCCGTCCTCTTCACCGCCTGCATCCTGATCGCCCTCTCCGTCTGGGCCTGGCTGATCCATCTCCGCCAGCAGCCCTCCACCCTCCCCCTCGACCCCAACCAGACCCTCGCCGTCCTTCCCTTCGAAGACCTCTCCGCAGACAACACCAGCAACCTCTGGGTCTACGGCTTCACCGACGACCTCATCACCGATCTCAGCACCACCGAGCATCTCCAGGTCATCTCCCGCCGCTCCGTCATGCCCTTCCGGTCCACCCATGACGCCACCCCCTCCATCGCCCGCAGGCTCCACGCCACCCTCCTCCTCGAAGGAACCATCGCTCACCAGAACGGCACCGCCCGCATCACGGCGCAGTTACTCGACCCCATCCACGACCGCCAGATCTGGGCCGGCAGCTACACCCGCCACACCGACGACATCCTCTCCCTGCAGGACGAGATCGCCGCCGACATCACCAACGCCGTCACCGAGAAGCTCACCGGCAACCCCGCCCAACCCTCCTCCACCACAACCTCCGTCGACCCTCAGGTCCGCCTCGCCTACCTCACCGGCCTCTACTACCTCAACCGCCGTGACGAGTCCGGCATCCTCAAGGCCATCGACTCCTTCCACCAGGCCATCGCCCGCGACTCCCACTACGCCCTCGCCTACGCCGGCCTCGCCGACTGCTACAACCTGCTCGCCGTCTGGGGCAAACTCCCCTCCGCCGAGGCCTTTCCCCAGGCCCGCGCCGCCGCCCAGACCGCTCTCTCCCTCGACCCCTCCTCCGCCCAGGCCTACACCTCCCTGGCCTTTGAAACCTACCGCTTCGAGTGGAACTTCTCCCAGGCCGAGGCTTACTTCCGCAAGGCCATCCAGCTCAATCCCAACTACATCACCGCTCACCACTGGTATGGCGAGTTCCTCAGCGACCTCCGCCGCTTCGACGAAAGCATCGCCGAACTCCGCAAGGCCGCCGACCTCGATCCCCTCTCCGCCATGGTTCGCAGCGACCTCGCCCTCGGCTACCTGCACGCCGGCCGCGATACCGAGGCCATCGCCGAACTCCAGCGCATCCTCACCCTCTACCCCGACTTCGTCCCCGCCCACAGCTACCTCACCGCCTGCTACCACGACCTCGGCGACTGGCCCAACGCCACCCGCGAAGCCACCATCTACACCCACCTCTCCGGCGACGACACCGTCCTCCAGAGCCTCCGCATCAACAACGACGCTCGCAACGGCAATCTCCCGCAGGCTCGCGCCGAGCTCCGCTCCCTCCTCAAGCACACTGACACCACCTCCTTCCAGCAGGCCGAGATGCACTTCGCCGTCAACGAACCCGACCAGGCCTACGCCGAATTGGACCGCGCCTACGCCGAGCACTCCTGGTGGCTCGTCACCCTCATGGTCGATCCCGGCTTCAAGTCCGTCCTCAACCAGCCCCGCATGCTCCACCTCCTGCAGCGCATCGGTCTGCCCATCCCTCCCCGGCTCTCCTCGTCGGCCTCCGCTTCCGCCTCCTGATTCCGCTCGCGCCGAATCAACCGCACCTCCCCGGCATCCAATCTTCAGCGCAACTCCATCCCGTCCGCTGGCCGCAATCCTTCCACCCTGCGATACTTAATATCGATCCATCTTGTCTATGCCGACCGTCCGCGACACCTTCGAAAGCACCCTCCGCAGCGCTCGCTCCACGGTCGCCTTCCGCGAGACCCTCAACCTCGCCTACGACAGCTTCTGCGCCAGCAAGACCCGCTTTCTCCTCACCATGCTTGGCATGGTCATCGGCTCCGCGTCCATCGTCCTCGTCGCCACCGTCGGCCTCACCGGCAAGCAGTACGCCCTCGACACCATCTCCGGCCTCGGCCCCAACAAAGTCGAGATGCAGTACACCGGCGGCGTCGTCATGGGCCCCAATAACGTCAGCACCCCAGACTATATGACCCGCGAAGACATGGAAGCCGTCGACGCCCAGGTCCCCGGCATCCGCTTCAGCTCTCCCATGCTCGAGTTCCACGACCGCATCGCCATCGGCAACGGCCAGAGCAAAGACGCCATGCTCCTCGGCGTCAGCCCCAAATACAAGGACATCCGCAACCTGAAATTAAAGGCTGGCCGCTTCTTCGACAACGAGGACGCCCTCACCCACGCCAAGGTCGCCGACATCGTCGGTCCCATGGCCATCGAAATCTTCGGCAGCTACCACGCCGCCATCGGCAACACCCTTTCCATCCACGGCATCCCCTTCACCGTCATCGGCGTCTTCGTCGAAAGCATGGACACCTTCGGCCAGTCCGAGATCAGCAACCACACCCTGCTCGTCCCCTACGAGGTCGCCCGCTACTTCACCGGCTCTGACACCCTCAAAGAAATCTTCTTCGGCATGGACACCGCCCAGGACGTCGAGCCCGCCGCCAAACGCATCACCGAGATCATCAAGAGCCGCCACCGCCCCACCAGCGAGTACAACGCCGCCACCCTCACCGACGTCCTCAGCACCATGGCCAACATCGCCAACATGCTCACCATCGTCCTCGTCCTTGCCTCGGCCATCACCCTCATCGTCTCCGGCGTCGGCATCATGAACTCCATGCTCGCCAACGTCCAGTCGCGCATCAAGGAGATCGGCATCCGCAAGGCCCTCGGCGCCACCAGCCGCGAGATCCGCCTCCAGTTCCTCACCGAGGCCGTCTTCCTCTCGCTCTCGGGCGGTCTCGTCGGAACCCTCATCGGCCTCGCCGTCCCCTTCAGCATCGGCCTCTTCACCCCCTTCGCCATCCCCATCTCCTTCTGGGCGGCGATCATTGCTCTTGGCACCTCAGTCCTCGTCGGCGTCATCTTCGGCACCCTCCCTGCCAACCGCGCCGCCCTCCTCGACCCCGTCACCACCCTGAAATACGAATAACTCCCACCCAGCATCACAATCCCCACCCCACCTCCCACCCCCGCACCCAGCCGCTTGCACCCGTCATCCAGAGCGAAGCGAAGGATCTCCGTATTTGCTCTTGCTCTTGCCGTTGCCTTTCTGGTTGTCATCCCGTAGGGATCTGCTTCTGCTTCTGCTTCTGCTTCTGCCTTTGCCTTTGCCTTTGCCTTTGCCTTTGCCTTTGCTAGAAGCTAGAAGCTAAAATCCCCAGCACCCCCAACTTGACAGCCGCCACCCCCCAAAATCCCCCTTCCACCCTCCCCGCAAAATCCACTCCCACCCCAATCCCCAAAACCCCGCGCCCCAAGCGCCCATTTCCAACCTCGCACGTACGAAAACCGTGCTGAGAGTGTCGATTTGCAACCCAGGATTGCGTTGAGCCCTACACCAAACTCACACCCGCCTGCGCCAAACTACACCTCGACCAGCTCCACCGACTCAAAGATCCCGCTCAGAAACGCCTCGCGCTCATACGCGCAAAACTCCCCCACCGCTTCCACCGACCCGACCTCATAGAAATCCCTAGCCCTGCAAGCCCCTCCGCAGATATACCGCAGCTCGCACCCCGAGCACTTCCCCAGCGTCTCCACGCTCACCCCCCTCAGCCGCTCAAACACCGGCGACTCACTGTAGATCTCCGCCAGCGGCCGCTCCCGCACATTCCCCGCCCGGAACTCCTCTGCATGCAACAGTTGGCACGGGTACACATCGCCCGTCTCCGAGATGCTGATCTCCCTCTCAGCCATCGCGCACCGCCTTGTCCCACGCCCCCGCACCGCCGCCAGCGTCCTCGCAACAGCCCCCATCGGCGCCACTCCCTCCACCGCCGCCAGCGCCTCATAGTATTCCACCCCGGTCAGCGCCAGCTCATCCTCCTCGCGCCCGCGCCCGGCCTTGAACAGCGGCTGCAACGTCAGCCGCGAGCCAAACCGCTCCACCATCGCCGCAATGTCCCCGCGATTCTCCCGCGTCACCGTCATCGCGACCTGCACCTTCACTCCCAGCCCCGCCAGCAGCTCCACCGCCCGCACCGCCCGCGCAAAATTGTTCTTCCCCCGCGTCGCCGCGTGCACCGCCTCGCTGCTACCGTCCAGGCTGATCTTCACCAGGTCCGCGACCGCCGCAATCCGCTCCACATTCGTCTCATCAATCAGCGTTCCATTGGTCAGCAGATGCACCGTATTTCCCGCCGCCTTCACGCGCTCCGCAAACTCCAGAGCCCGCGGATGCAGCAGCGGCTCACCCCCAGAGATCACATACTCCACCGCCGGAGACATCGCGGCCACGCTCTCCGCAATCCCCCCCAACTCCTCCCACGACAACACCGCCGACGGCTTCCCACTCTCCGCATAACAGTAGCTGCAGCGCAAATTGCACTGGTTCGTGAGCTTCAGATGCACCACTCCCAGCACCGGTCTCTGACGCTCCACCTCACCGCGCAGCGCCCCTCCAACGCCCCCATCCCGAGCAGCCTCCACCTCTTCGTCCACCAGCACCCCACGCCGCTGCGCCTCCGCAAACAGCGCCTCTGCCTGCGACAGCAACCCCTTGCCATTCGGCAGCCCC
This sequence comes from Acidobacteriota bacterium, assembly GCA_021778845.1. Classification (GTDB taxonomy): domain Bacteria; phylum Acidobacteriota; class Terriglobia; order Terriglobales; family Acidobacteriaceae; genus Granulicella. The sequence continues at coordinate 148,128 of JAJYBU010000003.1, read as the reverse complement.
GCAACCATCTCCTCGACCGCAGCTCTGCCATCGCAACGTGCCAGCAGAATCGCGCCATTGCGATTCACCACCACCCAGTCCGGCACACGAGGCTGCAGAAAGAGGTGTTTCCCCCCTCTCTCCGCATAGAAAACGCCCTCCGCCAGCTTCAGTCTCCGCGATCCATCCAGCACGTCCTAGTAACCCGCGCAGTCACCGCCGGCACCGCAGCGCCCGCCACCACCGGCGCAATCGCCGCCCGCGCCGCAACGTCCGCCACCGCTGGCGCAATCCACCGCACCGCAATCACCACCGCCACTGGCGCAGTCCACCGCACCAGCATTGCCACCGGCCATCGCAAATCCTGCGCGCGACGCAGCCGCACCCATCCGCACGCCTTCACCCTCGGCCAGCTCAAAGGCCCCCAGCCACCCCATCACGTCTCCAGCAGAAACCAGCACAGCTCCCCGTCCCTCAGATGCAATCAACATAGCTCTCCCTCGCGACGTTTTCCGTCGATCCAGCGATCTGCTTTCACGAAGCGATCACTACCCAGCTTCATCCGCTCAATCCGCCCTGTCTGTGACGCGTATCACGTCCGCACCAGCGGATTCTCCCCTGCCGCCCCGACTACACCCCCACCAGCATCTCCGGCCCATTGTTCCGCACATTCCCCACCGCCGTATTGCACGCCTCCATCCGCATCCCCTCCGGCTCATACGCCCGCAGCAGATGCACCGGCGCCGGTCGCGTCGCATCACGGTCCAGCCACTCCTCCCAGTCCCGCTCATGCACAATCACCGGCATCCGCGTATGGATCGCCGCCATCAACTCATTCGCCTCGGTGGTCACAATGGCAAAGCTCTGCAGCCATCGGTCCACCTCCTGCGGCGACTTCTTCGGCTCCTTCCACGCATCCCACAGCCCCGCAAACGCCATCATCCCGCCGTCCGCCAGCGTAATCGCATACGGCTGCTTCCCGCTCTTGGACTGCGTCCTTGGCGCCCGCGCACCCACCCGCGTCTCCCCCGTCTTCTCCGCCCACTCATAGAACCCGTCCGCCGGAATCAAGCACCGCCGCCGCTTGAACGGCTCTTTCCACGTCGCCGACGTACCCATCGACTCCGCCCGCGCATTGAACGTCGACATCCCCTTGAACTCCTTCAGGCTCGACGCAAAGAACGGCACCATCCCCCACCGCATCAGCGCCATCTCCCTCTCGCCCGAGTCCCGGCTCAACCGAATCACCGGCTGAAACGTCGTCGGCGCAATGTTGTAGTCCGCTGTCAGCGGATCCTCAAACACCTTGGAAGCGCGAAACCGCTCCGCGATCTCCTGCTTCTCTGATCTCCGGAAGTACCGACCACACATAGCCTTAGCCTAGCACCACCACCACCAGCCGCCGCCTCTCCCCGGCGAAATGCTGTCAACCCCCCAAGCTCTCCGCAATTCCAATAAATAACTGATTCAGAAAGAGATAATACTTTCGGAAACCTGGCAGAGTTCCCCTCGGCTGTCGCTATAATTTAAGTAGGCCACCCAAAATAGTGATCGCCATCCAGACCATCCATCCAGAATCCTGGGTGGACGGCCCTTACTGCCCCCGAAGGACACAGACGGACTGCCATAAGTCCAGCCATAACCTGCTTCACAAGAATACTTTAGGGCAAAGAGTACGGGGGTGGGGGGCCCCCCACGCAGGAACGCCCACGCCTCCATCCGGAAGTGCGGGCGTTTCTGGCGATTGATAGAAAACTAGTCGCGGTTATCGTCCAGCTCGCCCGTGTAGGTCGACTTGAACACCGAGTCCGCCGCCACCTCGGCCGCAGCCGCATTCTCCGTGGCGTCGCTCTTGATGTTCACCTGCAGGTGCGCCGACACCTCGCGGTGCAGCTTGATCGGCACGTGGAACTCGCCCACCGACTTCAGCGGCTCTTCCAGGTGGATCTTGCGCCGGTCCACCTTGAAGCCCTGTACTTCCAGCTCCGCCGCAATGTCCTGCGACGTAACCGAACCGAACAGGCGCTCGTTTTCGCCCGTCTTGCGCTCGAAGTTCAGCACCAGCTCGTTGAGCTGAGCCGCCAACTCCTCGGCTCCGCCCTTCTCCGACGCCGACTTGCGCAGCGACGCCGCCTTCATCTGTTCGATCACGGCCTTGTTCGCCACCGTGGCTTCCATCGCCAGCTTGCCTGGCAGCAGGTAGTTGCGGCCATATCCGTCGGCGACCTTCACGACATCGCCCCGATGACCCAGCTTGTTAATATCTTCCTTCAGAATGACTTCCATAACACGTCTCCAAGGTACTCGGTTCGCGCCGCATGTCGACGCGGGTTGAACTAGAACTTCGCTGCAAACGGCAGCAGGGCGATCGCACGGGCCTGCTTGATCGCGCGCGTCAGCTTACGCTGGAACGGAGCGCTGGTGCCCGTCAAACGGCGCGGAATGATCTTGCCGCGGTCCGACACGAACTGCTGTAGCAGGCGCACATCGCGGTAGCTGATCGTATCGATCTTCTCCACCGTGAACTTGCACACCTTCTTGCGGCGGAAGAACTTGCGTCCGCCCGCTCCGCCTGCACCGCCGCCGGCGCCAGCCGGACGCGGTGGCCGCGACCCGCCCGTGCGGGGTCCGCCCTGGCCCTGATAACCACCCGTGCGAGGAGCAGGTGCGCTGCCCTCGGTCGTCGAAGCCGCAGCGGAGGTCGCCGCGGGTGCTGCTTGATTCACTGTCTCGTCTGCCATGTTGCTTGTCCTTTGATCTGCTGATGGCTCTCTGCACCATCAACCGGTTCTGCTGCTCTTGCTCCAGACCCGCCCTGGGGCCTCTGGACTGGATCTTCGTCACCTGACCGAAGATCGTGGAAGCATCTTGCAGCGTTGCGTTAGTCCTATCAGCGGACCGGGATTATCCAGTCTGCGAAGCTTGTGTTGCATCCACTGCCGCATCTACCCTCGCTCTCACGAGGGGTCAGCCTTACGAAGCGACGGCGGGCTCAGTCTCGGCAACGGGAGCGGCAATCTCTGCCGTCTCAGCAGCCGCGGGAGCCTCGGCAGCAGCCTCCAGATTGACCTGCGGCTGGGCGCTGCGCTTCACATGCGCATCGCGATGCGCCTTGATCTTTGCCACGCGCTTGTCTTCCTCGTCCATGCGAACGGTGAGGAACTTGATCACCGGCTCAGAGACGCGCAGACGGCGCTCGATCTCGGAGATCAGCGACGCCGGAGCCTCGACAATCAGCAGAACGTAAAAGCCGTCGTTGAACTTCTTGACCGTATAGGCCAGCCGGCGGCGGCCCATCTTCTCGGTCGTCTTCACCGTGCCGCCACCCGTGGTGACATAGCCGGAGAACGTCTCGATGAGCTTGTCGAGCTCGGCCTCTTCAACATCGGGCCGAACGATAAACATGATTTCGTAAGTGCGATTCATCTCTACTTCTTTCTGCGGGGTTCTGCCCCGCACCGCTTCGGTTGCTACTTCCAGCCGAATCCGGTGTGGAAGATTGTTGTTGCCACTAAGTCCAGCGAGCAAGGAGTAGAGAGTAAGGAGTAGTGAAAACCTGTGTGATCCGTCTTCTCTACTCTTTACTCCTTACTCACTACTCGCCTTCCTGTTGAACTCATTCATTGCTGCGCCGACACCTTTTGTCAGCACAACCTCGACCGCGCGTACAGCCTGGTCGAGCACCTCGTCCAGCGTTGCCAACTCCTGCTTGCGCATCGGCGTCAGCAGATAATCGGCACCACCGGCTTTCACCAAGCGTCCGTCCTCGAGTGGCGGCTTGCCCACTCCAATCCGGATGCGAAGCCACTCCTCTGTTCCCAGCATGCCGGAGACAGACTTGACGCCGTTGTGCCCATTCGCCGAACCCCGCTGCGCAATGCGCAGCGTGCCCAGCGGAAAATCCAGCTCGTCGTAGAGGACAATCAAGTCCTTTACTTCGATTTCCAACTCGTTCAACAGAGCGGCCACCGAAAGCCCGCTCAAGTTCATAAAGGTCTCCGGCTTCGCCAGCAGAACATCATGTCCGGCCAGCTTGGTCCGCACCGTCAGCGCTCTACAACGGCGATTGGCAACCTGCACATCGCATACGGCTGCGATGCGATCGATAGCCAGAAACCCCGCGTTGTGCGGCGTGAATGCATACTCCGGACCAGGATTCCCAAGACCGACAATCAGCTTCACAACCGCTCTCCCGTGCACAGCGAGGGAGTTAGGCGCAGAGCGTAAGGAGTAGAGACAACCCGTGCAAACTCGACTGTCTTCACTACTCCCTACTCCTTGCTCTCTACTACTTCTTCTTATCGGCGGCGGGAGCAGCGGCAGGAGCAGCAGCATCCGCCTTGCCCTTCTTCGCTACTTCAGGCTCAGCTGGACCAGCAACCGGCTCCGCTACAACCTCTTCCTTCATCACCGTCACATGGGCAACCAGAGCATCTTCTTCGCCGAGGTACTTGATCTTGTCCGAGTGCGGCAGATCCGAGATGTGAATCGCTCCGTGCAGATCAAGGTTCGTGACATCCACATCGATGTGACCCGGAATATCTCCCGGCAGGCACTCAATCTCGACCTCGTGCAGCACCTGGCTCAGAATGCCGCCAGAATTTTTCACGCCAACCGAAGCGCCCGTCAACTGCACCGGCACGGAGACGCGCATGGCCTTGTCCATCGCAATACGCTTGAGGTCGATGTGCAGCAGCTTGCCCTTGATCGGCTCATTCTGCCAGTCGACGATCATCGCCTTCGTAACACCCGAACCCTCGATCGTGAGGTCGAAGATCGTGTTGTGCCCTGCATCGGAGTACAGGATCTTGGTAATAACCTTGGGATCAACCGTCACCGCCACTGACTCCTTGCCGGCGCCATACACCACGGCTGGGATCAGTCCCTGCACGCGCACGCGGCGAGCATGGCTCTTGTTGAAGGTACCCGTGCGGGGCGTTGCCACCACCGCATCAATCTTTTTCTCTGCCATCTTCTTTTCCTTTCGGGCACGAGGTTGAGCCTCGCTCCCTTTGTCCTGAAACCTTGCTCTGATAAACCTGCAGCCTGCAACGCAAGCCTTCCTGCAAACTTCAAACTCTAGTTGAAGAGCGTCGACACCGACGTCTCCATGTGAATACTCTCGATCGCTCTGCCCAGCAGTCCAGCAATCGAAAGCACCTTGATCTTGCTCACCTGCTGCGCTTCCTCGGAGAGTGGAATCGTATTGGTTACTACCAACTCTTCCAACTTCGACGCTTTGATTCTCTCGACCGCCGGCCCCGAGAGCACCGCATGCGAGGCGCACGCATAGACCTTTTCCGCACCCTGCTCCAGCAACGCTTCGGCTGTCTTCACCAGCGTTCCCGCCGTATCGACAATATCGTCGAGGATCAAGCATGTCCGTCCGCGCACATCGCCGATCACATTCATCACTTCGGTCACGTTGATATCAGTCCTGCGCTTATCAACGATCGCCAAAGGCACTTCCAGCCTCTGCGCAAAGAATCTTGCTCTCTCCACGCCGCCTGCATCCGGACTCACCACCGTGAGATTGGGCAGCTTCAAGTCTCTGAAGTATCCAACCAGCACCGGACTGGCAAACAGATGATCCACCGGAATATTGAAGAAGCCCTGAATCTGCGCTGCGTGCAGATCAACAAACAGCGCCCGATTCGCTCCGGCCGTAGCAAGCAGATCTGCTACCAGCTTGGAGGTAATCGCAACCCGCGGCCGATCCTTCCGATCCTGCCGCGCATAGCCATAGTACGGAACCACCACGGTAATGCGGCCTGCCGACGCGCGTTTGAGTGCATCCATCATGATCAGCAACTCGACCAGATGCTGATCGACCGGACGACATGTGGGCTGGATCAGAAATACATCCGCGCCACGCACATTTTCAATGAGCTGAAAATGGGTTTCGCCGTCGGAGAAGCGCTGCAAACGCGTCTCCCCGACAGGTACACCCAGAAACTTACCGATCTCCTCCGCCAGCGGCCGGTTTGCCGAGCCGGAGAAGATCTTGAAGCGCTTGTCTTCACTTAGGCGCGAGGAGCGTTTTTTCTCTCCTGCTTTTGGATCCGCCGCCTTCGTGCCCGCAGCAGCGGTCACCGGCGTCAATAACGCCTCAGTGGCTTGCTTCGGTTGCTCCACCGCAGGCGTGGCCGATGTGGCCGTCGCAGTGGAGACTTCATGGATAGAACTCGGGAAAGGAACCACAGTCGTGTTTTGTTCGCTCACGTTGAAATCCTCCAGGCTGGTTGACCCTTGGTAATTCCATACTGCTTGCCTTACTTCTATGCGACCGGCACTGTTTCATCGCCGGTCATCTGCATGGTGCTGGACCTTGGTTCCTTATGTACTGGCTGAGAATTGGTACTTCCTCAAGCCATCTGCAAACTTCTTGCACCTCCCGCGCATCGGCATTCTACCGAGGTACTCGTGCGGGCCTTGCTGAATCTTTGGGCGATATCGTTTCCATCGCAAAAAATAAAAAGTTCCCTAACTTCCTTCTTTCGCATGACTTACAGATCACTCACTCTGCAAATCCAGCGAACGACTGATGGCTGGGCGACTAGGATTCGAACCTAGACAAAGTGCGTCAAAGGCACTTGACCTACCATTAGTCGATCGCCCAGTACTGCCGGCGCGCTTGTTGCCGGTAAAGTCACTCTGCGAACATCGTATGCCAATAGTTTCGGCGTGGCAGGGTCTTTGTCAAAAGAGCCCTAGTGCCGTTCTGCTGGACACGATGTTGAGCGGCGAGAGCGTCTGCCTGTGACTCGTAGAGCCCAAACAACGCCGAACCTGAGCCCGAGAGAGCTGCGTAAAGCGCAGATTCTCTTGAACTTCCCATCAAATCACGCTTGGTTGAACGCAAGGAGGGATGCTGCGAGAAGACGACCTCTTCAAAGTCGTTCTCAATCCCGGTGCGGACAAGCGCGAGAAGGGGATTCTCGGCCAGATCGCCTGATACGTCCCTCTCGCTAGAGGTCCTACCCGAGGGCAAGTCGCCTGGAATCAATGCTTGATTGGGTTCTGGGCGGTGCGTAAAAGCGATACCGGAGGGGCCAGACTCGACGCCAGATGTCGACCAGACAGAGGCTAGAGCGCGGCTCAACTGCTTTAGTTTATCCACAGCGGGGGCGGAAGTCAATGAAGCGGCGTCAAGTTGCTGAAAAGCAAGGGCTGTAGAGACGCCAACGTCGGGCAGGGCGACGACGCAATGGAGGGGATTGGAGTCGGGGAGGGGGTAGACCTCCTCGCCTCGGCCGAGACCGAGGACGGTGCCGCCGAGGAGGAAAAGGGGGACATCGGAGCCTACTTCGGCGGCTACTTCCAGTCGGTCCGGGGCGGGGAGAGCGAGGCCTAACTCCCTTTCTAATCCTATAGTTGCAGCGACCGCGTTGGCCGACCCGGCACCCATGCCGCCTTGCACAGGGAGGCGCTTGTCGATGTGGATTTCCACGTTAGCGGTAATTTTCAGGCGTTCGAGGGTCTTCTGGACCATCTTCCAGGCGGTGTTGCGCTCGGCATTGCGGGCTTCGGTGCGGGGAACGCCGCGGTGGTTGGAGGTGATGAGGATCGACGTCTCGGCTGCGCGTGTGGCTGCAACTGTCACAAAATCATGAAGTTGTAGAGTCTGATAGACGGTGGTGAGGGCGTGGAAGCCGTCGGGACGGGTGGGGCCGACGGCGAGGCCGAGATTTATTTTCGAGTAGGAGCGGACGCGGGTGGGCATCAGGCGACCGCCGGGGAGGCTGAGTGAGCTGTATGAGCCCAAATGTGTGAGTTTGGTGTAGGGCTCAACGCAATCCTGGGCTGCAATTCGACACTCTCAGCACGGTTTTCGTACGCACGACGTTGGAAATGGGCGCTGGCGGGGCGGGGATCGGAAGATTTGCGCGGGGAGGGATTTTGCCGGGCGGGCACCATGGGGATTTGGAGGGGTGACAGAGGGGTGACGTTGTCAAGTCGGAGGGTCTGCGGCGAGGCGTTCATGGTGGGATGATTCTAAATCGCCGGAAGGGCAGGCGGGGTTCGTTTGCAGCAACGGAACGGGCAACAGCAAGGGAAGAGCCCATGGCGAGAACTCTGGCGGGGGCGGAGACTTGCTGGTCCTGGTGCGCGCTGGACGCTGCGGTGGAGATGGCCGCCGTTGAAGCAAACAGCCCGCGGCGCTGGGGGCGACGCGGGCTGGCAGGGAATAGTGCAGACTTCGGTTAGGGCGTGACGCCCAGTGCGTTGGTACCGGCAGCGGTGGAGAGCGGAGTGACCACCGGAGCTGCTGCGCCGATCATCTCCGTCACCTCGCTGCCCAGGTAGTTGGTGGTCCAGACATTGCCAGACGGATCGATGGCAAGGTTGACCGGATCGCTCAGGATACGGGTGAAGGTGGTGGCAGAGGCAGGATACTGAGCCTCTGGGTAGTAGTTGGTCGAGGGGGAGATGGCGGTGTGGGTAAGGCCGCTCAGCTCGACGATCGAGTTCGTACCGGGACCGTTGGTGCAAGCACCATTGAAGCCGCAGCGGTTGGCAAACCAGATGTTGCCGTTACCATCCACAGCAGCGCCGAAGGTGGCGACCAAGTTAGCGCCCGTGCTGGCACTGGAGAGGGTGGAGCTGACGCCCGTGGGCGTAACGTAGTCGATCTGCGAGGCCGTGGACTGGATGGGAACCCAGGCGTTGCCGAGATGATCCACCGCAGGGACTTCTGGCTGGGTGCCGGCAACGACGGAGGGAGAGAAGACCGCGGTACCCGTCGGGGTGACGAGGCCGATTTGATTCGATCTCTCGGAGGTGAACCAGAGATCTCCGCTGGCAGCGATTGCGCCGTGGTTTGCGAAGTCATTGGTGGTGAGGGTAGTTGAGCTGAGGGAGTAGGGAGAGCCGGAGATGGAAGCTCCCAGGGGACCGTACTCGAACAACTGGTAGTTGCCACCGTTGGGTGAATCGCTGGCGATGAAGAGCGCATCGCCGGACTGGGTGGTGACAAGAGGACGAGGATTAATGTAGCCGGAGCCATAGGTGGCAGTGGTGATGCCGTTGGTCGTCGGGTTATAGATAAACTCCTCAATGCTGCCAGCGCCGGTGGTCTGGGAAGCCCAGGCGTTATTGGAGCCGTCGATGGAGACATAGCCGAAGAGGCTGCTGCCGGCAGAGAATGGCCCGGCATTTGGGACGCCAAGGGGCGACCAGCGAACAACGGTGGGAGGTTGCGACGACCCATTTCCGTGTGCTGAGATGAACACCTGACCGAGCGCATCGACCGCAACGCTCTCCGCCTGCTCGAGCGTGGGGTTGGCAGCAGCGTAGCCGCCCACAGCCGCAAAGGGATAGTTGATCACGATGGTGAAGTCGTTGGGGGCGTTGGCGAGGTTTGGAGTGAAGGGAACGTCGCCGGTGGGGATGGCAAAGATGTTAGCGACGAAGTTGGGGTTAGCTCCGGTGCTGGCTGCGTGGTTGCCTGCGGGGTAGCGGGCGATGTTGATGGCGGCAGTTGCGGTGTCGATGGGCTGGGTGCCGAGGAGGGAGCCGTCATCGGTGGCGGTTGTAAAGAGAGTGGAACATTGCGCAGAGAGACCGTTGGCTCCTGCGTTGCTGCCGTTGGGGGCGGAGTCGACGCAGGCGGCGAGGATGTTGCCGAGGGTGTCGATGGTGGCCTGGGGAATGATGCCGTTACCGTTGACGGTGAGGGCGTTGGCAAGGTGGCCCTCGCCATCGTAGACGGTGGAGGTCTGGCCGCCGCCCTGAATGTTGTAGAGCTGAGCGGCGTTGGCGGCGGCGTTGGCGATGCCGAGGAGTCCCTGCGTGCTGCCAGAACTACCGATGGCCCAGGCGCTGTTGTTAGCCGCTGAGGTGAAGGGCTGGAAGGTGTACGCCGCTGCGACGGTGGAGACCTCATTCATATAGACATACGAGAGGGCTCCGTTGCCGGGAGTGGAGAAGTTGCCCGAGGAGGGGCAGTTGCCGAGGGTGGCGAGTTGAACGATGGCGTTGTTGCCCTGGGGTGAGGGGGTGACTAGTCCGGCTGAAATCTGGCCGTTGGTTAAGGGTCCATCCTTGACGCCTGAACCGCCTGCCGACGAAGTGAACTCGAAGGTGGTGGTGGTGAGGCCTGAGGGTAAGACGACCTGAGTGCCGTTGAGGCCTTTGAAGCTACCGTTGAAGCCTTGGATCGCGATATTCTCGCCGGTGTACAGCAACTCGGACGGAGTGACGGTGACGGTGTAGGTTGGCGAGGAGGAAGCGGCGTTACTCACAACGACCTGAGTGACGTTGTAGGTGGGCTGAGCGGCGACAGCGGTGGTGGAGGGTGTTCCGCCCCAGGCGTAGATATAGACGGGCTGACCGACGACACAGGTGTAGGCGCCGGTCAGGCTGAAGCCGCCGCCGCTGTCGGTGGTGACGTACTTGGATCCGGCTACGACGTTGGGATCGTTGACGTCGGCGGTGATGGTGTAGCCGTTGGCCGAGGTGGCGCCGTTATTGCCGAGGATGGAGGTGGCCAGAGAACCGATGCCGGAGGTGCCGGGCTGGAGCAGATAGACATGCGCACCGACGATGGGGGCGTGGCCGCCGAGGACGATGCCGCTGAGGGGCGGACCTGCGGCCTGGATGCTGGCGACCGAGTCAGGCAGACTCATAGCGCCACCACAACCCACTATCGAGAGGGTTCCAAGCATGAGAGCGAGAGCGAAAGAGCTGGACTTAAACGAGAGCTTCACGAGGGCCTCCAAAAGTTCGCAGTATCGGTTACGGCGAATGCGGCGGCCGAGGGTACGTCTTTGGGTTCGGCTGCCAGGTGCGAATGCGGATAAGGGAATCATAAGCCGAATCTTTAGTGATTCCTCATAAATATTTGCAGTCTCTAATAAACGGTGCACTTGTGATAATGCATTTACTGAGTAGATAAGAGCTTGGTTACGAGCAGGGGCGAAGCAAGGACGACGGCCAGGGCGGCTCTTGCAGGACGCTGATTTCTTAACGGTGAGGGCCTTTCCCTCTTTGCGCGGTGGATGGCGTCGAGGGCTGCGGTGTGCGGTTGCGTTGGGTGAGTTCGGAGGCCAGCTTGAGGCTTGTCGAAGCCGAAGACCGGCTTCAGGATGCGGAACTTGTGCAGAGGCTCGCTACGGAGCGGTGGGGATGGGCTGGAGGGGAGTGATGGTTGGGGCGGCGAGGCCGAAGAACATGGTGAGGGCGTAGACGTTTTCGTTGGAGACCCAGAGGTTGCCGGAACGGTCGGGGGCGAGGCTGAAGGGGCCGTTGAGGGCGGCGTCGAGGCCGAAGCCGCCGGTGGAGTAGACCCCGGTGGTGGGCGAGAGTGCAGCGCCGGGAACGGCGGCGGAGTTGCCGGCGATCTCGGTGATGGAGGCACCGTGGAGGTTGGCGAACCAGACGTTCTGGGCGGCGTCGATGGCGACCATGGCGGGGTGGTTGATGCCGCCGGTGGTGACGCTGCTGAGGAGGATGGTGCCGTCGGGGGCGAGGTCGGCGAAGGCGCCGTCGTTGTTGGGGGAGACGCCGCCGAGGTAGTCGGAGACCCAGAGATTACCGTGGGCGTCGGTGGCTACGCCGTAGGAGAAGGCGCAGCAGTTGGCGTTGCTGAGGAGCTGGCCGTTGGGATAGGTGGCGGAGGGAGCGGAGATATGCGCAACTTCGTTGTCGCCGGGGAGCCAGAAGCCGTGGTTGGCGTCGATGGCGATGCCCTGGGGAATGGTGGGGAGGCCGATGTTGGCGCCGAGGCTGGCGTAGAGGAGGCTGCCGTTGGGGTTATAGACAGTGGCCGAGGCGTTGCCGGTGTTGGCGATGAAGATGTCGCCATTGGTATCGGCTGCGACGACGTAGGGGAAGTCGCTGCCGTTGGAGTAGGTGCCGACAACGCTGCCGGTGGCGGAGCCGGTGGGCGGGTTGATGCCGTAGAACTTGGTGACGCTGCCATAGCCGGTGTTGCCGTTGAAGTTGGTGACCCAGATGTTGTTGGAGGGGTCGATGGCGAGGCCGTAGACCTGGGAGATCTGGCCGGAGCCGAAGCCGGTGGAGCTGAGCGGCGTGCCCTGCGGGCTGAAGGCGGAGAGCGGGCTGTTCTGATTGGCGACCCAGACGTTACCCTGGCTGTCGACGCCAAGGGCGGTGGGCATGAAGAGGCCGCCGCCGGTGATGGTGAGGGACATGGTCCAGTCGTTGGGGGATTTGGTGAGAGTGGTGGCGAAGGGCGGGGCGGGGGTGGTGGGGATGGCCGCATAGACGGCGGCGACGTTCTGGCCGGGGTGGTGGGTGATGTTGAGCGCGGCGGTGAAGGTGTCGGTGGGAGCGGTGCCGCCGGTGGGCGTGGCGGCGGTGAAGAGAGGAGTGCAGGCAGAGCCGCCATCGGAGGCGGTACAGGCGTTGAGCGCATCGGCGAAGGCGTGAAGCTTGCCGGTTTCGACGGTGAGGGTGGAGGGGAGGGTGGCGGCGGCTCCGGTGGAGGGGTTGACGAGCAGGGCTGCGTCGAGGAAGGCGTTGGCGATGCCGAGGGTGTTGGTGGCGCTGGCCCCGATGTTGGTGGCCGAGGCGCTGAAGGGTGCGAGCGCCCAGGCTGCGGCGGCGGTGGTGACCTCATTGAGGATGAAGAACGGCGTGGTAGTGGTGGAGGTGAGATTGCTGCAGGAGCCGACGGGTGCGACCAGTACCAGCGCGGGGTTGGAGGTGCTGGAGGTGGTGGAGGCGCTGCCGCCGGTGGCGACGAGATAGACCTGCGAGCTGGCAGGAGTGCCGGGAAGCGTCTGCCCGGTACTGCTCTGGCCACAGGTGTATAGGCCGGTGAGGTTGAACATGCCGAGGGGGTCAGTGGTGACGGCCTGGGTGAGCATGGGCGTAGCCGCGGAGGCGTTGCCGGCGCTGCCGACAGTGTAGAGCTGGATGGTGGCGCCGGTGACGGGCTGGGTTCCGCTGAGGACCTGACCCTGGAAGGCGACGGCGGTGACGGTGAGGGAGAGGGTGGCTTTGGCGGTGTTGCCGTTGGAGTCGGTGACCTGCACGGTGAAGGTCGTGGCGGATTCGCCAGCGTTGGGCGTGCCGGTGATCGCGCCGCTGGACGAGAGGCTGAGCCCGACGGCGCTGAGGCCGGTGTCAGAGATGACGGTCCAGGCGTAGCCGGTGCCGCTGCCACCGCTGGCGGCGAGGGTTCCGGTGTAGGTGGTGCCTTCGGTTCCGTTGGGGAGCGAGGTGGTGGTGATGGTGACGGCGGGATCGATGGTGAGGGTGAAGTTGGCGGTGGTGCTGTCGCTGGCGGAGTCGGTGACCTTGACGGTGAAGGTGGCGGTGCCTGCGACGGGTGTGGCGGCCGAGAGGACTCCGCTGGAGGAGAGGGTGACGCCGAGGGCGCTGAGGCTGGAGGTTCCGGGGGTGACAGCCCAGGTGTAGCCGGTGCCGCTGCCCGCGGTGGCGGCGAGCGTTGTGGTGTAGGCCGTGCCGACGATGCCGCTGGGCAGACTGACGGTGGTGATGGTCAGGTTGGGATAGGTGATGGTGAGCGTGAGGGTTACGGTGGCGGTGTTGCCTGCGCTGTCGGTGACCTTCACGGTGAAGGTGCCGGGGTTTTCGGTGACGGTGGGTGTGCCGGTGATGAGGCCTGCGGTGCTGAGCGAAAGACCTGTGGCACTGAGGCCGGAGACAAGGGCGTAGGTGTAGCCGGTGCCGCTGCCGCCGGTGGCGCTCAGGGTCGCCGAGTAGGCGGTGCCGACGATGCCGTTGGGCAGCGTCGTGGGAATGGTGATGGCCGGGTAGACGACGGTGAGGGCGAAGGTGGCGGAGGCTGTGTCTCCGTAGCTGTCCGTCACCTTGACGGTGAAGGGAGATGCTGTCTCGCCTGCGGTGGGAGTGCCGGTGATGGCGCCGGCGGGGGTGAGGGTGAGGCCGATGGCGCTGAGGCCAGTGCCAGTGCCGGATGTTACAGCCCAGGTGTAGCCGGTGCCGGTGCCGCCGCTGGCGGTGAGCGCTGCCGTGTAGGCTGTGCCGAAGGTGCCGCTGGGGAGGGTCGCGGCCGCGATGGTGAGCGCGGGGTAGGCGACGGCGAGGGTGTACGCGGCGGTGGCGGTGAGCGCAGGGGAACCGGAGTCGGTGAGAGTGACGGTGAAGCTGGCGCTGCCGGGAGCGGTGGGGAGGCCGGTGATGACGCCGGTGGTGGCGTTGAGGGCGAGGCCCGCGGGGAGCGCTCCGTGGGTGATGGACCAGGTGAAGGGCGTGATGCCGCCGGCTCCGGCAAGGGTGGCGGTGTACGGCGTGCCGATGATGGCGCTGGGGAGCGCTCCGGGTGCGGTGGCGATGGAGAGATTGGCGGGGATGCTGAGCGTGATGACGGACGTGAGGCTGGGATCGGCTACGGAGGTGACGGTGATGGTGACGGTGAAGGCGGTGGCGACGGTGGCCGGTGCGGTGTAGGTGACGCCGGTGGTGGTGACGCTCGAGAGGACGCCGCAGGCTGCGCCGGTGCAGGTGGTGCCGGCGAGTATCCAGGTGACGCCGGCGTTGTTGGCGTCGTTGGCCACGGTGGCGGTGTAGGTGGCGGTGTCGCCGGGATCGACGGTGGTCGTCTTTGGCCCCTGGATGCCGATGGCGGTGGGGGTGGGGGGCACGCTCGTGCTGCCGCAACCCAGCAGGCTGGCGGAGAGCGAAACGCCGAAGAGGAAGAGAGTCGCTGCAAGGATGCGGGCTGGGCGAGATGAGCGGCGGATCATGAGTATTTCCTTACGTGGCAGATGAGCGGGGTGAGGCTTGGTGTATTACGACTGCAAAGGCGAACAGCAGGGCCTCTGCTCAGAGCCGTGTGGAGCGGAGCCGTTGGGAGCGAGAGGTTGGATTGCCGGACGTTTCTGAGCGAGTTCGTAGGAAACGGAAGTGCATGGCCGTCCTGCATTAGCAATGATTAAGATTGAGGGTAGTTTACACAGGCGGGGGAGAATAAGAGTTACGGCGCGGAAAACGGAAGCAGCCCGCTGCGCCATGGAGTGCGCCGCGGGCTGGAGGGTGTGAGGCTTATCGCGTGACTGAACGGGAGTGGCTTAGGGGGTGGCTCCCAGCTTGGAGTTAGCAACGGCGCAGGAGAGCGGGGTGACGGTGGGTGCGGCCGCGCCGACGACTTCATAGAGGACGGCGGCGAGTAACTGTCGTACCAGCTCGGCGTCCTGGAGACTGGTCTGGCCAACCGCACAAGTGCCAGCCGCGACTCCTGCGGCTGTGAAACGGCTTGGGGAGACTCTGCTGCTTCAGTGCTGCCACCTCACTACTATCTGATTGGTCCATCCGGTGCAGTCGCCGGTTCAGGAAGCAGATTCCTGCGTTTCGCTGCGGAATGACAACCATCAAAATGATGGCGACTACACCTGCAAGCGAACGGCTCTATCCGCAACTCCGCTTCACCTGCTCACGGCAACTATTTAAGCGGACCGGCATCTTCTCAGAGCGCGCTACGTCTCCGCCTTGGCGTCTCTGGCTCGAGCAGGCTACAGAATCTGCGGCCGTGCTACAGGGTCCGGAGCCGGTTACGCCGCAGCCGAGCGAAGCCACTGCTCCATCTGGGTGTGGTCCACCAGCCCCGCCTGCTGCACCACAGTGCGGCCGCCGGAGAGCACCACGAAGTTCGGAATTCCACGCACCTGGAACCGCGCCGATAGCTGCGGATGGGCCTCGGTGTCCACCTTCAGAACCAGCGCCCTGCCCGCCATCTCGGCCGCCGTTCGGGCAACCTCGGGCGCGGCCGCGCGGCAGGGTCCGCACCACTCGGCCCAGAAGTCCACCAGGATGGGCACCGTCGCGTTCTGGACGACTTCCTCAAACAGTGCTGCATCTACCGGCAGCGGCTCCGCCAGCGCAGGCAGCGGAGCCTTGCACGCCCCGCACCGTCCCGTCCTGCTGAGATGTTTTGCAGAAACGCGGTTCTTTTGATGGCAATGAGTGCACGTGCGAATGACAGGCATGACGAACCTCGATCACTGCCCATTGGATGCGCCACCGGGAACCCCCGTTGCGCCCTGAGTTCAGTCCCTTACCCGAAGCATCCGCACCTCCATAACTGCAAGCCGCGAAGAGCTGACTGTACTCGCCATG
Organism: Acidobacteriota bacterium; assembly: GCA_021778845.1. GTDB lineage: Bacteria > Acidobacteriota > Terriglobia > Terriglobales > Acidobacteriaceae > Granulicella. The sequence continues at coordinate 132,081 of JAJYBU010000003.1, read as the reverse complement.
GAGCCAGCCACTACAGCACCCCATACGGTTTCCATCTATTTTCCACAGCAGGATTCCCAGGCTCCGAGAATCACTTGATGCAATCCAGAGGTTTCGTTCTACCATGGCGCATGGCCGCGCAGCCCCGTAAGGCAAAACAGGTCTCACCCACCTTCCCACACGCCTCGCTTCCGGTTGTCTGCGTGGTCACGACCGACCGGCAGTTTCTCGATGAACTGGTCCCTGAACTGATTCCATGGTTCCAGGTGGTGTTGCGCAAAAACTTCGCCAACCTGGCGCGTTGGACACGCGAAGCGCACGTCGTCGCCGTCCTCCTCGACATCGACACCGAGCCCGACGACGCACACCAGGGCCACGGCGGCCTGCCAATCCTCAGCGAACTGCGCAAGCTCAACCACGATTTCGTCCTCATCTCCCTCAGCCGCTCCCGCGCCCGCTCGATCGAGAAGCAGGCCCTCGATGCCGGCGCCGATCTCCACTTTCGCAGCCCTGTCGACATCGCCGAGTTGCGTCTCGCCCTCGCCGACACCCTGCGCCGGCGCACCGACGACGCAGCCCGCGAACAGATGCGCCGTCAGGCCCAGGAGAACAGCCGCTTCCAGGACTTCGTCGGCTCCAGCGAACCCATGCGCCGCGTCTATGACGCCATCCAGCAGGTCGCCGACAGCAGCGTAAACGTGCTCGTCCGCGGCGAAAGCGGTACCGGTAAGGAGTTGGTTGCCAGGTCCATCGTCGCGCTGAGCCGCAGAGCCAGCAAGCCCTACATCCGCCTCAACTGTGCCGCGCTTCCCGAAAATCTGATCGAGTCCGAGCTGTTTGGCAGCGAGCGCGGAGCCTTCACCGGAGCCACCGAAGCTCGCCCAGGCCAGATCGAACTGGCCGACGGAGGAACGCTCTTTCTCGACGAGATTGCAACCCTCACCCTGCCGCTGCAAACCAAGTTACTGCGCGTTCTGGAGGATCATCAGGTGCAGCGCCTGGGCGGCCGCACCCTGCGCAAGATCGACTTCCGCCTTATCTGCGCAACCCACGAAAATCTCGAAGAGATGGTGCGCACCGGAAAGTTTCGCGAGGATCTGTATTACCGCATCCACGTCGTTCCCATTCACCTCCCGCCCCTGCGCGAACGCGTCGGCGACATTCCGCTGCTGTGCGATTACTTCCTGCAAATGCACTGCGTCGCCAATGGTCTGTCCATCAAGCGACTGGATGAGACCGCGCTCGCGGTATTTGAAGAACACACCTGGCCCGGCAATGTGCGCGAGTTGGAGAACCTCATTCAACGCCTCGTGATCACCGTGCGCGGCGATGAGATTCGCGCCAGTCATCTCCCCCCAAAGCTGTTGGCCAGAAACCTCGCCGCCAACGAGGCCGTTCTGCTTCCCGAGTCCGGTACCGACTTCGACGCGGAGATCCAGCAGATGGAGATCGCTCTCCTGACGGCGGCTCTTCGCAGAGCAGAGGGCAGCAAAGCGGCCGCCGCCCGTCTTCTGAAGATCGACGGACAGCGAATCAAATATCTCTGCCGAAAATATGCGCTAGGATGAGTCGGCCACTACAGCAGGTGAATTTTTCAACCTATAGTAGTTTATTTTTCACCCATAGCGCGCGGGAACACCTTTTCCAGATCGACCGACGCAATTCTCACAGAATCCAAAAACCGTCGCTAATCAACCACATACATAGAATTTCAGTCTCGCGCTAAAGTTTGGCACACAGCTTGCACTAGATAGAAGTGTCTTACGAGAGTTCAAATTCAACCGAATGCGAGGAATCATCCCATGGCTATCACAAAGAAGTCGCTGATCAACTCCGCCGCTGCCGCCAAGTCCACCACCAAGTCTCCGAAAGCGAAAACCACCCCAACCGTGGAGAGCGCGAAGATGGTCTCTGCCATGCGAATGGCGAAGGCCACAACCGCAAAAGCGACGCTCGCACGCACTACCCTAGCCAAGGCTACGACCGCCAGGGCCGTCACCGCGATGACGCGCTTTTAGTTAGATCCAGGCTGCGCAACGCTTGAAGATTGTGGATGACGTCGATCATGGCTGTTGTCCAGCAAGCTGCAGTCGAATTCTCCCAGGATGATCCTGCAGAACGGATCGGCGGCCCCACGTGTGGCCGCCAATCCGTTTGTCTACCACACGTGCGCTCGCACCGTGTTGATCACCACCTCGACCGTGCGTACGAACAGGCTCCGTCGCGGCCCAAAGATCTTCGCCGTTCCGGCCATCCCCAGCGGCAATGGCCGCGACCCATCCGGCAGCGTGAGCCGCGCCGTATAGAACGTGGGCAGCGCAATGCCCACATACTGCTGCCGCGCCATGAGGCCCGCCGGCAGCGCAACCGCTTCTCCGTCCAAGGGTGGAAGTCTCATCCGCAAAATAGAGAACTCGCCCGGAGGCGCGAGCGCGACTTCGGCCCCCGGCTGTGCGCGGCGGAGAGCCTCCGCAGGGATGAACAGGCGGATGGATTCGGCGTCGCCAGTGCGTTTCGCTCCCGCATCCGCTCCAGCCAGTGTCAACAAGGTCTCGCCCGCAGCAACATGCTGATACAGCAGTGAGCCGGGATTCGGCGTCAGCACCGTGCCATCCTCTGTCGCCCTCACGACCAGCGAGTCCTGCGCCTCCTGCGCAATCGCCGACGAACTCTTCGCCGCCTCCTCGCTCGCCGCCGCCGAGCCAATCGATCGACCTTCCACCTGCGCCTCGAATGCCTCGAAGCTGGCGGAATGCGTGGCAGCCGCTGCGCTGGAGCGAAGTGAGGCTGCGCTCAGGCTGCTCATGTGCAGCAGCGGCTGGCTCGCGCGCACCCTCTCTCCCTCCCGCACATACACCGCGTCAACGCGACCGCTGATCGCCGCATGCAGCGTAACCGGATCCGCTGCCTCCGCGACAAAATACGCATTCTCGCGTTCCCGGAGTATAGGCGCGAAGAGCAGAATCAGCAGCCCGATCCCCACTCCAATCGTCCTCGGCGCCCATCGAATGGTCGTGCCCACCTTGGCCAGCCACATGTCCTTGACCACCCGGCTGAGCGACTCGATCCGCGACCGAAACATCACGAAGGCAGCCGCACCCACCGGGATCAGCGCAAACTCCGCCATCAATTTTGATGTGACGTTGTACGAGAATCGCAGCACCGTGAAGAGCACCAGATAGCTGTACGCGCCGGAGACGACAGCATAGAGCACAAACAGCGGCACACGGCGGCGCGGGATCGACGGGACCTCGGCAGGAAGGCGCAGCACATGCCGCTGAAACCACCCCGAGACGAACGAAGTCGACCGTTCCTTGAGGTCGGGAATGCCAATCAGTTCAGTAAGAAAGTAGTAGCCATCCAGCTTCAGCAGCGGGTTCAGGTTCATCACGATCACCGCGAGACCCGTGATGAGTATGACCTTATAGGCGAAGTCGTGCATGAACAGACCAGGTTGCGTGTTGGTCCACACAATCATCGCAATGCCACACACCGTCATTTCGATCCAGATGCCCGCAATGATAGTGGCAAGTCGCTGAATTTTTGTAGCGGAGATCCAGCTCTCGGTCACGTCGACGAAGAAGCATGGCGTCAGATAGAGAAACATCAGGCCCATGCTGTGCACCTCGCCGCCGTAGTGTTTGCACGTGAGGCCGTGAGCGGATTCATGGATGAAGCCAAGTCCGAAGAGCAGGAACCAGAACTCCGCAAAGTCCAGAAACGTCTTGTGCGTGAAGTTGTAATAGAGAGGAATGTCGGGGCCGAAGTTCTTCCACTTCGCAATGAAGACCACGGCCTCAAAACAGAACAGCAGTACGACCGCGAGCACGCTCCATCGGCTGTACACAAAGCGTCCGATGGCGCGGTCGAGCGAGGTAAGGTAGCGGTCAGGATCCCATGCCGAAAAGCTGATGTGCGCAAAATTGACCTTCGATTTTCGATTGGCTCGACGGCCGCGTTGCGCTTTGAGCCGTGCGCTGTACGCTAGATTCTTCTCCTGCGGCGTCTTGAACCAGAAATCAACCTCGTCGAGATTGGTGGCAAATAGTTCGATCTCTTTGGCCGTGAGCGCAGCTCCGGTCTGCTCGTCGAACAGCGCGGCAATCTCCTCATAGCTGCGCACTCCATCAAACAGTTGAGCCAGTTGCCACTGCGATGGCTGGAAGCGAAAGTAATTGCCTTTGCCGCGCTGCAAAATGCCAAAGAACGGTTCGCCGTCCAGCACATCCTCGCGCACGACGAGGTCGGGATCGAGGCGCGGCGGCCGGCTGCGCGATAGACGCGCCTTCGTAATCTCGGGCAGCGCGGCATCGAGCGCCTCACTCAGGTTCATGGCGCGGTCTGCGCTCCAGCCTGCACCTGCATCGTCATGCCCGGCTTCAGCAGCGGTGAAGCCTGCACAACTTCGCCAATCACCTGCACGCTTCCGCTCGCAGGGTCTACCACCGGGCTCACGCGCAACACTCGCGCAGCCTGGCGCAACCCCGGATAATCTGCCGTCGTCAGTTCGAGCGCTGCTCCTTGCGGAAACTGCGCCATCGCCGACTCTGGCACCGTGAACAGCATCCGCAATGGCGCAACGGCCGTGATCCACAACAGAACGTCGTCCTTCTTCACTTCCTGTCCTGCACGCAGAGAGCTTCGACCCACCACACCCGCGAACGGAGCAACGACGCGCGACTGGTCCAGCAGCAGGCGCGCCGACTCAAGATTCGCCTCGGCAGCGGCCTCATCCGCGCGATACCGGGCGACCTCCGCGCCTGTCTCTTCCAGCTTGTACTTAACATGCTCCCAGTCCTCATCGCTGAGAATCTTGTCGGCGCGCAGCGCATCAGCCCGGCGCAGGTCGGCCTCCTCCACCTGCTGTTCCGATAGCCACTCCTTCACCTGAGCCTGTAGCGAAGCAGCCTTTGCCTGTTGCGCTGCGTAAGCCGCACGCGGCAGCCGATCATCGAGCATAGCGAGTGTCTGCCCGCTGCGCACGTGGTCACCAATGTTCGCAGCAACACGAACCACCAGGCCATCGCGCTGTGCAGCGACCTCCGCCTGCTGCGCCGCGACCAGCGGTCCAGTCGTGCTATACCGCGTCGGCGGCTGCGCTTCAGCAGCTCTCGCGGAATCCGCTGGCTGTGGTGAAGCTGCCGCAGCGGTTCGCGCCGCAGCTACGCTCGGCTCCGCCAGCGGACGAGAGTCGCAGCCGGAGGCGGCCAACGCAGCGAGCAGGGCCGCGCCCACCGCGACGCTACACCCGCCAGATAATCGCAAGAACCACGTTGCACACATCAGGTCACCAGCCAATCCAATTCCAAACTAACTGCCACAGCCACAACGCCGGCTTGCGCAGCAGCACATATCCCGCCGGTCGATAGCCGATGAAGATCTTCGCTCGTCCCGTCATCCCCGCTCGCAGAATGGCGTTGCCGTTCGGCATGGAGATCCGAGCCGCGAACGTGCGTTCCTCTTCGCCAGCCTGCGCTTCAGGGCTGACAACATCCACTGCGCCGTGCCACGATCGCTGCGGATAGCTGTCCAGCTTGACTGCAGTATGGTCCCCGCGTCGCACCAACGCCACATCGCTTTGCGCGACCGCGACGTCCACCACAACCGACGACACATCGAGGATCTGCGCAAACGTGTCGCCAGCATTCAGGTGTTCCCCCGCTGCGTTTTGCAGCGCTGGCGTCGCAACAATCCCGTCGATCGGCGATCGTAATCGTGCGTTCTCCACACGACTCCGCGACCGCGCCACCTCGTCGCGCAGCAACTCCACCTGTGCCCGATCCTCACCAGCCCGGGCAGAGCCCCGCGCCAAATCCCCTTCCATCGTCGACTGCGCTGCGCGATACTTCGCCTCTGCCGTCACCAGGTCCGAGCGCCACTGCCAATCATTCATCGTCCCCAGCAGATCGCCTGCGGCAACGCGCTGTCCCTCCCGCGCCGCGACCATCGAAACATTGCCATCGGCCGGCGATGCGATCGTCACCACATGTTGCGGAGCAACGACCGCTTCGCCTGAGACCCGCATGGGCAAAGGACAGATCACCAGCACCACAACAACGCACGCAGCCACTGCGCCATAGGCCAGCCGTCGGCTGCGCGTGCTGCGAAGCAGTGCCTGCTTGCGCTGCATCAGCGGCTCCAGCAATCCGATCAGCGGGACCTCGCGATACAGCAGAGCATTGCGGATCGCCACCGTCGCCTGTCCCGCGAGAATCTTGATCATCTCCGTGTGAGGCAGATCGAGAAAATTCGCATTGCTTGACTCATACAGAAGGAGCCCCACGCGACCCTGATCGTCGATCAACGGCAGCGCATACAACGCGCGATGGCCGGTCACGTCAAAGTGATGCCGCACCTCCTCCGGCAGCGCCGCATTCGCCGCTACATCGTCCTTCAGGCGCAGATGCAGCACCGTAGTCTGCGAAGAGAGCCAGCGCACCAACACCTGCAACTGGTCCACCTGCGCATCGCCCAGCGGAATGCTGGCCATGCCGGAGACAGCCTTCAGTTGCAGCGTTCCGCGATTGTCGAGAGCAATCGCGCAGCGTTCATACGGCAGCACACTCTGCGGGCTGTTCACGATGATCTGCAGCAGGCGGTCAAGCCGCAGCGTCGACGTGATCTCCGAACTCACATGGACCAGGGCTTCAAGAATCTCCAGCTTGCGCTCAGCATGCATCAGGCTGGCATTCTTCAGCGCATGGCTCACCGTCTCCGCCATCGCCGAAAGGAAGAACTCGTCGTCCTCATCGAAGCAACTCCCACCAGCTTTATTGACGGCCTCCAGCACACCAACCTCGGCTTCATCCTGCAACAGCGGAACCAGCAGCACATTGCGGATGGGTGGAGTGCGCAGCGTCTCCGCCACAGACTCAAGCCCTCGATTCCGCAGCGTCAGCCGCTCGTCTTCCACGGCAGCGCCTCCCGTGGTACCGTCCTGTGCAGCACCGATGCGCAGCGGCTCCCCTTCCTCAGCCATGTCCGCTACATATCCCTCACCCGCCGCCTGCATCACTCCGTGCTCGACCGTCGCATCGACTCCATGCGTTGCCATCAGCCGCAGCACTCCGCCGTCAAAGAGCCACAGGTGGACTGCCTGGCATGGCAACATCGCCACCGTTTTCTCCGGCACCATCGCTATCACCTGATCCAGTTCAAGCGTTGCGTTGAGCGACTTCTCCAGATCGTACAACTGACTCATGCGGTGCACAGAGTCGAGCAGATCCTGTCGCTGCCGTTCGATCTCCTCCGCGTGCAAAATCGCTGGTCCTGCCAGCTCGACCACCGGCTTCAGCGTCTCCAGCGCAGCGGGACCGATGGGCTCAGCGAACGAGACCACTTCGATCACGCCCACCAGTTGCGCCTTCAAAAAAAACGGCAGGTACGCAAGCGATGCAAAGCTGCGGGACAGGTGCAGATGCGCGTAATCTTCGCGTTGTAGCTCCCTGCTCGCATACACCCGCGCCTCGACCTCCCCGCGAAAGAAAGGAGCGACCAGCCTGTTCTCTGCAGGAAGCCAATCATCCCCAAGCGAGACGGCTCCCACCATGGCTGCCGGAATCAGCGAGAGCGAATCGCCTTTCGCAACTAGACGATGCACCACGCAGGCGCTCTCGGCAACCAACTCCGCAACAGCCCGGGCAATCAGCCTGGCGCGCGTCGAAGACTCAGCCGCGGAGAGGAGGGCATCAGCCAGTTCCTGCGTTGGGTCGATAGGCATGGGAGACTTCCAATGCGATTCGTGGAATACAGCTTGACGAGCACGGCCTGAAAGTTTGATTCTCTGGTAGTCGGAGCGTAGCAAGCACCCTGCTCCGGTGTAAAGCAAAATCGCGCATGTTTACAGGAGGCTTCGTGGATATCGACATAAGACAGAGTGGTGATACCTGCGTCCTTCGCCTCAAGGGGCGATTCATTGCCGAGTGCGTGCGCGAGTTCGACGCCACACTCGAATCGGCGCTCGCGAATGGCTGCATCTATCTCATCCTCGACCTCGCCGAGATGCCCTTCGTCGACTCCTCCGGCATTGGCGCGGTCGTCAATGCGCTCCGCCGCACCCGCCAGATCGGCGGCGACACCAAGCTTGTGAACCCGTCGAGTTTCGCGACCAAGACCTTCAAGATGGTGGGCATCCTCAGCCTCTTTGGCGTCTTCGCGTCGGAAGAAGACGCTGTCGCAGCCTGCCGCGCCGCCTGACTCCGTAGGTTGTGTGATCAAAATTCTTCTATCAAAGATCTCAGATTACAGAGGGTATGCGATGAAACGACTGATGGTATTGCTGCTTGCATTCGTGTCCACCTGCGCGTCTGCGGCTCCGTTAAGGGTGGGAGTTGTGGGCCTGGTGCACGGACACGTGGCAGGCTTCTTCCACGCGAGTGCGCTGACCCCAGCGGGTGGAATCCTCGAACGTCCTGACGTGGAAGTAGTCGGCATCGTCGAACCGGATCAGAAGTTGTTCGATGCCTATGCTCGCCAGTATCACCTCTCGCCCGGCTTGCACTTCAAGAGCATTGCGGAGATGGTGGCGCACGCGCATCCGCAGGCAGCGCTGGTCTTCACCGCAGCCAGCGACCACCGCCGCGTGGTGGAAGAGTGCGCCGCGCTCGGCGTCCACGTGATGATGGAGAAGCCACTGGCCTTCCGCTACGAGGATGCACTCGCCATCGAGCGCGCGGCGAAGCGCGGCAACATTCATGTGCTCGTGGACTACGAAACAAGCTGGTACGCGAGCAACACGCAGGCCAGCCAACTGCTCGCAGACGGCGCGCTCGGGACCCTTGTCAAGGTGGTATTTCGCGATGGCCACCAGGGCCCGAAGAAGATTGGCGTACAGCCGGAGTTCATGCAATGGCTCCTCGATCCGAAGCAGAATGGAGACGGAGCGCTGACGGATTTTGGTTGCTATGGCCCCGATCTGCTCACGTCGATGCTTCATGGCGAGGCGCCTCTATCGGTCACCGCCGTGGCAAAGAGTATGCAACCGGATCTGTATCCGGGAGTGGACGACGAGGCGGACATTCTGCTGAACTACAAGAATTCCATAGCCATTGTGCAGGCTTCGTGGAATTGGCCCTTCTCTATTAAGGAGATGGATGTCTACGGCAGCACCGGTTTTGCCAAAGCATTGGACTCCACAACTCTGGATGTGCGGCGAAAGGATGACAAGGCAGGCACCATCGAAACAGGAAAGCCGTTGCCGCCACCGTACGATGATCCGCTGCACTATCTGGAGGCAGTCTTGAGCGGCCAGGTGCAGGAGGGCGATAGCGTCTCTGCGTTGAAGACGAACATCACGGTCACCGAGATTCTCGATGCGGCGCAGCGATCGGCGCAAACCGGCAAGACAGTCCCCTTACCGCTGCCCGAGTAAATTACAAGAGTCGCGGCACCGCGTCGCCCGCTCACGCAACCCCGGATTAGAGGACAATAGCATCGAGTGGTTTCGAGATTGCTGTTGGCTGGATGTGCGGCGCAGTCCTCGTCGTGCGGTTGAGGTCACGGCGCGCAACTCCTCCGATGAGGCTTATACAAACGATGGAGAACTTTCGGCTCAAGGTCTTTCGCGTGGTCGCACGGCATCTGAACTTCACGCGTGCCGCCGAGGAGTTGCTCCTCACGCAGCCGGCAGTCACGCAGCAGATCAAGGCGCTTGAGGACGAGTACGGCCTCCCACTCTTCGACCGCGTCGGCGGCCGCATCACACTCACCGCCGCCGGAGCAGTCCTGCTCCCCTACGCCGAGCAGCTCAAAGCCCTCTCCGACGAAGCCTTTGAAGCCGTCACCGGAACCTCTGGTACGCACGCCGGAACGCTCATCCTCGGCGCATCGCAGACCATCGGGCAGTATCTTCTCCCCAACTTCGTCGCCGCCTTCCTGCGTGAGCATCCGCGCGTCGCCGTCACCGCCGTCAGCGGCAACACCGACGCGATGCTCGACGCGGTCGCCGAGCATCGCGTCCAACTCGCGCTCATCGAAGGGCCCGGCCTGCGCAAGGACCTGCACATCGAGCCCTTCATGGAAGACCACCTGGTGTTGATCGTTCCCGCCAGCCACGAGTGGGCCGGGCAGACGATCGGCGTGCAGGACCTCTTCCAGGCGCCCCTCCTCATGCGCGAGTTTGGCTCCGGCTCCCGCCGCGTCATCGAGAACGCGCTCGCCAAGGCCGGCCTCAAGAAGAAGGATCTGCGCACCGTCATGGAGCTGGATTCGACCGAAGGCCAGGTCAGCGCGGTGGAGGCCGGTCTCGGCGTCACCTTCGTATCGCAGTGGTCGGTGCGCCACCAGCTCGCACTGCACACGCTCGGCATCGCACGCGTCAAAGGCCTCAAGCTCGCCAGAAAATTTGCGCTCGCCTATCCCTCCGGCCCCGAGCCACGCGGCAACGCCGAAGCCTTTCGCCGTTTCATCTTGGGCCACTCACAGGCAACCAGGCCCCCCAGCGAGTGACCACCACCGCATAGCCTCTGGGTTCCAGCCCCTCCCGCCTCCGCGCAGACTGGACAACAAGGCCGCATAGCGAAGACCATAAGATCTGCGCGCCGCAACGAGTCCGCGCGCATCCAATCCCTACGCACCTTGAGAGGACACCATGAACATCGCTGCCACCGCCACCGACCTCATCGGCCACACCCCGCTGGTCCAACTGAACCACGTGACCGCCGGCTGTAGCGCCCGAGTCGTGGTCAAGCTGGAGAGCAGCAACCCCGTCAGCAGCGTCAAGGACCGCATCGGTTTCGCCATGATCGAAGCCGCCGAGCGCGACGGCAAGATCACCCCCGGCCTCACCACGCTCATCGAGCCCACCAGCGGCAACACAGGCATCGGCCTCGCCTTCGCCGCCGCCGTCAAAGGCTACCCCCTCGTCATCACCATGCCCGACACCATGTCCGTCGAGCGCCGCATCCTCCTCCTCGCCTTCGGTGCAAAGATCGTCCTCACCCCCGGCGTCAACGGCATGAAGGGTGCCATCGCCAAGGCCGAGGAGATCCGTTCCCAGACCCCCAACAGCCACATCCTCCAGCAGTTCGACAACCCCGCCAACCCGCAGATCCACTTCGAAACCACCGGCCCCGAGATCTGGAACGACACCGACGGCACCGCCGACATTCTCGTCTCCGGCGTCGGCACCGGCGGCACCCTCACCGGCGTCAGCCGGTACATGAAGTCCCGCAAGCCCGGCTTCTTCACCGTCGCCGTCGAGCCCACCGACAGCCCCGTCCTCTCCGGCGGCAAGCCCGGCCCCCACAAGATCCAGGGCATCGGCGCCGGCTTCATCCCCAACACCCTCGACACCCATCTCATCGACCAGATCCTCCAGGTCACCAACGACGAAGCCCTTACCATGGCCCGCCGCCTTCCCCGCGAGGAAGGCCTCCTCGTCGGCATCTCCGCCGGCGCGGCGGTCCACGCGGCAATCCAGCTTGCCCGCGACCCCCAGCACGCCGGCAAGCTCATCGTCGTCATCATCCCCAGCTCCGGCGAGCGTTACCTCTCCACCGTGCTCTTCGACGACCTCCGCCAGCAGGCCCTCAACACCCCAACATCCACCGTCAACCTCTAACGCATCCACCCCGGGGGCCAAAGGCCCGCAACATATACCCGCATCGCAGAGGGGTCACGTCTCAAGCCCGGTCTATTGGTCTACGCCGTCGTGGACGCGGTCGGTGATGTGTAACGCCGGTCCTGGCCGTATCCATCCTGCATGATCTTCCACTCCGGGCGCTCCCGGTCCACGGCCAGCACCTCCAGAAACTCGGCCGCCGGCATCGGCCGGCCATAGAGCCAGCCCTGGCCGCGAATGCGCTTGCCCGTGGCAAAGTAGCGCGCCTGCTCTGCGTTCTCAATGCCCTCCACCACAATCTCCAGGTGCAGTGCCTCGGCCATCGCGAGGATCTGCGGCAGAAGATTCACGTTCAACGAGCCGGTTCCGATGGCTCGCGTAAACACCTTGTCGATCTTGATCGCGTCCACCGACAGCTCCTGCAAATAACCGAGGCTCGAATACCCCGTCCCGAAATCATCAATGTACACGCGGTGTCCCGCCAGCCGCATCTGCCGGATGGCCTCTATCGCTCTTGGATTGTTCGCCGTCGAGGTCTCGGTGATCTCGATCGCCACACTCTCCGGGCTCACCCCGGCCCTCTCCAGCACCACTTCCATCCTGGGCACAAACCCCGCCGCAGCCAGGTCCCACGCGGTTACATTCACATGCACTTGAAAGTCGGGGACAGAGCGCAGCAGGTCGCCGAGATCGCACAGTACGTGCCGCAACACCAGTCGCGTAATCTCGCCCACGAACCCTCCGTGCTCCGCCAGCGGGATAAATACATCCGGGGGCACCTCCAGCCCATCCTCATCCCTCCAGCGTGCCAGGGCCTCCGCGCCCACAATCCGGCCACTGGCCAGGTCCACCACCGGCTGGTAGGCAATCCTCAGCTCATCTCGGCGAATAGCCCTTCGCAGTTGTTGCCCCCGAGTCCACTTGTGGCACAACACGAACGACCAACCCAGGCCAAACACCAGGCCGACCACGCCCATCAGCGTCATGCATGCCGCAAACATGGACCGTCCCAGGTGAAACGCCTCCACCTCGGGGATCGACCCGGTCACGCAATAGGGATCATGCACCGAGCAGCGCGTGTCCGACAGGATTCCGTCCACGCTTCGATAGCCGTTCTTTACAAACGACACGCCCGTCGCAGACAGGTTGATCGATTGACCGTGGACATCGCGCAGGGTCAGCGTCATGCTGGCTCCGGGCGGCAGCCCCTCACTGTGCGTCTGCATGGCCCCGTCCACATAGGACGTGCCTTCCTGCAGCACCGAGGTCGCCTCCTTCGAGGTGCGGAACGGAGCCAGGTTCCAGTACACGCGGGAGCCGTCTCTCTCCGTGTCAACCGCCTTGAACCGCTCCTGCGGCAGCGCGTCCCGGCCCAGCGTCGTGGAGCAATCGATGCGTCCATCGGCACCCATCCGCCCACCCTCTCGCAGGTACACCGAACGGAACAGAATATGCCGGAAGTACGTCAGCTCGGCGTCCGAGCAGTAAGCATAGGGTGACGCATTCATCGCCGCCAGCGCGTCGCGTGCGACTGCAGTATCAGCATCCGCAGCGGCCAGGCTGCGCACCGTCTGGTGGATGAGCCGGTCCTCGGCCACGCGCAGCACAATCGTGCGCGCCAGCACATACCCAGCCGACACGCCCAACACCAGCGCTGTAACCGTAGCCACCAGGACCGCAGCCATGCACTTTGCCACCACACGACACATTTTCAAACCTTCCGTAGCTCCTCACCCCTTGGACATAGTTCCTCTATCGGCCGACTCGCCTGTCTCCATTAGGCTGTCCCGTAGGCTGTCCCGCCCTGCTCCCTCCGTCCCCACTCCTTATGGGCTACAGACTGCTCATGCCCGCTCAGCCACCATGCACCCCATCTCCGGCAAATGAGGCTTGGACATCCTCATCCCCCTCCCCCTCGCACGATCCCGGCGCAGAGAATTGAGCAGGGAAAGCCCCAGCACCCGCACCCGCGCTATCATCATCCCAGCCATGAACCTCTTCGAATCCATCCGCGAAGACACCCGCATCATCCTCGAGCGCGACCCGGCGGCCAGCTCGCGGCTCATGGTGCTGCTCTGCTATCCCGGCCTGCACGCGGTCTGGGCGCACCACATCAACCACTGGCTCTGGTGCCGCCACTTCAAACTCATCGCCCGCCTTGGTTCCCAGGTCGTCCGCTTCTGGACCGGCATCGAGATCCATCCCGGCGCCACCATCGGCCGCCGCCTGTTCATCGACCACGGCATGGGCGTCGTCATCGGCGAGACCGCCATCGTCGGCAACGACGTCACCCTCTATCAGGGCGTCACCCTCGGCGGCACCGGCAAGATCGGCGGCAAGCGCCACCCCACCCTCCGCGACAACATCTTCGTCGGCAACAACGCCAACATCCTCGGCAACATTACCATCGGCGAGAACTCCCGCGTCGGCGCCGGCTCGGTCGTCCTCCGCGACGTCCCGCCGGACTCCACCGTCGTCGGCGTCCCTGCCCACATCGTCTACCAGTCCGGCAAGCGCGTCCTCATCACCGACCCCCGCGAGATCAACGACCCACTCTCCGATGTCATCATCGCCCTCGCCGACCAGGTCAAATCTCTCCAGTGCCGCGTCGAGCGCCTCGACGGCGAACTCCACCCGACCCTCCCCGTGGAGCCTGCCAGCGGCCTCGTGGCCGAGCAGGAGGAACGCGCCCAGTACCGCAGCGAGCAACAGGCCCGCGCCGACTTCGTCGCCAACGGCGAGGGGATCTGACCCGTCGGCCGTCATGGCCAACCACTCAGATCCCCTCGCTCCCCGACTCCCGCCGAACCTTCTTCAAACCTGCAACTGAAAACTCTGCTGAGAGTGTCGTCCTGCAGCCCAACTTTGCGCTGAGATGCACACGAAACTCACACCATGTCGCGCTAGTGGCTGCCCTGCGAATGGGTGGAAGCCGTCTCCACCGTCTGCGGCAGTATACTCTTGGGCATCGGTGGCGGCGTCACCACATAGTCCACTTTCTCCTGCGGCGCGACCTCGGAGAGCGGCCAGACATAGGGCGGTTCGGTTGTATTGCCGAAGCCCATCTTCGGGTACCGGCCTAACGCAACTGTTGCACTGTCAAGCCTTACGTACACATCGGCCTTCGCCTGCTTCTTCTTCGAGAGCAGATTGCCCTCGCTGCTGAGCTCGAACGAGTGTCCGCCCGCAGTAAACGCCAGCTTGTCTCCATCGAACGCATTGGGCACCTTCACCCCGTCCGCGATGGGAGACATGGACACAACCGCGGTTCCCACGCCCGGAACAAAGAAGTACATAAACCCTGTGCGCTCAATGTTATAGTTCAACTGAACCTTGCCCACCATGCCATCAATTGTGAGCACGCCGTTGCGAACATGCGCCGTGATCGTCTGGTTCGGCGTGGTGTCATGCCAGGTTGCATTCTGCTGAGCGAGCGAATGGTTGGACCGCGAGGTCGTGGACGCGGAGACGGGCGTAGCTTGCATTTGCGCCAGGCTCGCCGTAGCCGCAGAGAGCGCCGTGACGAGCGCCAGCGTAGTAACAATCTTGGGGGAAAAGTGAAGCATCAGTACCTCCAATCGATTTCTGGTCGTAGATGGTTTACATCTTTACGACCTTGATAGAAGCACCTGCATCACCAAAGCATTTCTCCTTTGCAATCAACCTGGTACGAAAGAGCAATCTTTAGTACTGTGCAAAACTTTGCATGCACATGTACCCAAAGATTTCTACTCGGGAGGTCCGGCGCAACGATTCGTGCGGCCCTGTGGCTGCACGCTGCATGCGCGTTTCGCAGTGGTCAGCGCTGGGTCGTAGCCGGCACCGGCTGGTGGACAGCCACGCCAACCTCGGCCCCCAGCAGCTCGATGGCGCGGAGCATGCTGGCGTGGGGCAGGGGGCCGCCGCTCATCATCAGGGTGATCCGCGAGACACCGCCGAGCGCATCACTCACGTTCCACATCTTGCGGGTGACGGCGTCTGGATCGCCCACGAAGAACGCTCCCTGCCCGGAACACTGGGCGTCGAAGGCGGCGCGGGTCGTTGGAGGCCAGCCGCGCTCGCGCCCGATGCGAGTGAAGGTGGTGGAGTAGGCGGGCCAGAGGGTGTCGGCGGCCTGCCGGGTAGTGTCGGCGAGGAAGCCAATGGCGTGGACGGCTACGTCAAGCGACTCAGGTGCGTGGCCGGCGCGGCGACCGGCTTCGCGGTACAGGTCAACGAGAGGGCGGAAGCGGTGGGGCTCGCCGCCGATGATCGCAACCGTCAGCGGCAGGCCGAGCAATCCGGCGCGTGCGAAGGACTCAGGGGTTCCGCCGACGCCGAGGCGGATGGGCAGTTGCGGCTGCAGCGGGCGCGGCCAGACGCCTTGTCCGGTGAGCGAGGCGCGGTGTTTGCCCTGCCACTCGACGCGGGTCTGCTCGCGCAGCTTCAGCAACAGGTCAAGCTTCTCGGCGAAGAGCTCGTCGTAGTACTGCGTGTCATAGCCGAAGAGCGGATAGGACTCGATGAAGGAGCCGCGGCCGACGATGATCTCCGCGCGGCCCTGAGAGATGAGGTCGAGGGTGGCGAAGTCCTGGAAGACGCGCACAGGATCGTCAGAGCTGAGGACCGTAACCGCTGAGGTAAGGCGGATGTTCCGGGTGCGCGCGGCAGCGGCGGCGAGCAGGACTGCGGGCGACGAAGCGATGTACTCTTCGCGATGATGTTCGCCGATGCCGTAGACGTCGACGCCGGAGCGGTCGGCCAGCTCGATCTCGTCGAGGAGATCGCGGACGCGTTGCGCGCCCAACTCCGCGGGCGAACGGTTGGAGCCGAGGACGGTCTCGACGAAGCTGTCAATGCCTACCTGCATGATGAAGATTAGATGAGGTCGATGCAGGTTGGACTCAGGCGCGGCGTCCGGTGCGAACCGGGTGCTGCTGCAAGGAGGCGCTGCGCATGTTCCAATAGAGAGGTAAAGGATCCTACGAACTCATGCCTCTGAACTGCGGAATCGTCGGGCTGCCGAACGTCGGCAAGTCCACCATCTTCAACGCGCTGACGGCCTCGAAGGCTGCGGCTGCAAACTACCCGTTCTGTACCATCGACCCGAATGTCGGGATTGTGCCCGTGCCCGATGCGCGCATGGACCGCATTGTGACCATGGTGAAGCCGAACTCCATTGTGCCCACGACGATGGAGTTTGTGGACATCGCCGGGATTGTGGAGGGAGCGAGCAAGGGCGAAGGACTGGGCAACCAGTTCCTCTCGCACATTCGTCAGACAGACGCGATTCTGCATGTGGTGCGGTGCTTTGAAGATGCGGAGGTGATCCACGTGGCGGGCGGCGTGAACCCGCTGCACGACATCGACATCATTAATACAGAGCTGCTGCTGGCCGACCTCGACACCGTAGAGAAGCGGCGGACGAAGGCCGAGAAGGCGGCGAAGAGTCAGTCGGCGACGGCTGCGCAGAAGTCGGAACTGTCGGCGATTGTGAAGCTCTCGGAGGCGCTGAATGCGGGCAAGCCTGCGCGCACCGTGGAGCTTACCGATGATGAGAAGGTAGTGGCGCGCGATCTTTTTCTGATCACGATGAAGCCGCAGTTGTATGTGGCGAATGTGGATGAGGCGGGCATCGTCGACGGCAATGCGTACACCCGGCTGGTGGAGCAGCGCGCGGCCGAAGAGGGCAGCGAGGTGGTGCGGATATGCGGCGCGATGGAGGCCGAGATTGCGCAACTGGAGCCGGCTGAGCGGACCGAATTTCTGGAGGCGGCAGGGCTGGAGGAGCCGGGGTTGAACCGGCTGATCCATGCGGCCTACCGGCTGCTGGGGTTGATTACCTACTTCACGTCGGGCGTGCAGGAGGTAAGGGCGTGGACGATCCGGCGGGGGACCAAGGCTCCCGGGGCGGCGGGGGTGATCCACTCGGACTTCGAGCGCGGGTTCATCAAGGCCGATTGCTACGCCTGCGAGGACCTGTTCCGGCTGGGCAGCGAGCAGGCCGTGAAGGAGGCCGGTCTGCTGCGGTCGGAGGGTAAGGAGTACGTGGTGAAGGACGGGGATATCCTGTTCTTCAAGTTCAACGTCTAGACGGGGGGCCCTCCCCCCCGGTACTTTTTGGCATAAAGTATTGGATCCGTGGCAGTTGACGGCGGACTTATGGCAGTCCGGAGGGTGTGGCTGGACTCAAGATTGACCCGTGCCGCTGGCCGTTGCGGATGGTGGCGTTTCCTGCCCTGATTAAATTGTAGCGAGTTGGATGGGGGCACTATGCCAGATTTTGAAAATATAAATCGCCAGTGTTGACAGGGGTTTTGGCTGTTCTGGCTGGTCCGGGGGGCTTGACAGCCTTTCGCGCGTGGGCTGGTTTCGACCTGAGGACAGGCTCTGGGTAGCGGCTTCTGACGACGGCCGATGCATCGTCTATTGCAGAGTCAGGGTTCCCGTGCCGTAGTCGAGTTTGCAGGCGCCGCCGCTGACTCCGTAGGCTGCGGCAATTGTTTTGCCGTCCTGCGAGAGGATACCGGAGAGGCTCAGGAGGGCTCCGCCCGCGCCGTTCATGGTGACACTGAACTGATCGCCCAGAAGACCCGAGTTCTGTTCGAGCGGAAGTGCCGGTGTGACAGAGGTGAGGCAGGGATAGCCGGTGACGGTGGCTGCGACGCTTACGTTGAGGAATCCGCGGGCGTTGACGGTGGTGCTCTGCTCAAGGGTGGCAGAAAGGTTATAGCTCTGAGAGGTGTCCCTGGAGGTCACCGTTCCGGCATAGGTTCCATCGAGCGACGGCAGTTCGAATCCGGTGATGGTGCCGGAAGCTGGGCAGTTACCGGTGAGGTTGAAGGTGCCGCCGGTGAAGGTGGTGCCGCTCATGGTGCCGGTCATGGTGAAGACGGGGCCGCCGTTGGGGACGGTGGAACTCAGGCTCAGAAGGCCGTCGGCGTTGAGCGTCCCGGTGAGAGCGTTGCTGAATTCAGCGAAAGGGCCACCGCAGCAGTTGGCAGAGCAAATATTGGGGAATGCCATCTGCACCCACGCACTGCCGGTTACGCCGCTGGCGGCCGAGGTAAGGAAGGCGCCGATGGGTAGGGTTTCACTGCTGGGTAAGGGCACTGGCGACGCGCTGGTGATAATCGTAGCGGCGAACTCCCAGTTGCCGGGGATGGAAGCGGGAGGCGGACTGATGGGGGTTAGCGTACCTTTTCCTGTGCTACCGCAGCCGATGATTAAGCCGAGGAACAGTGCCAGCGTGACATAACTTCCGCCAGCGACGTATCGCGAGGCAGCCATTTTCGAGCCCCTCCCGGGGCCATCACATCCAGCGGAAGTTTAATCCCGGGGGCAGGAGATGGCAAGTATGTGCCCGATTGGGATGGGTGCCGATGGGGGGGTGGTGCCGAGCGAGGTTCGGGGGCGAGTTAGGTGCGACGCACAGGGGGCTGCGGGATGAGACTGGAAGGATATGGCACGGAAGAAACTGCGGGTTGGCGTTTTGTTTGGGGGCAGGAGCGGCGAGCATGAGGTGTCGCTGCGGTCGGCACGATCGATTTTGCAGGCGATCGACAGGAAGAAGTATGAGGTCGTTGAGCTGGGGATTACGAAGGAGGGGCGCTGGCTGCAGAGTGGTGCGGCGCGGGCTCTGCTGCGAGATGGAGCGGCGGAGGGCGCGGGTGCGAGCGACGCCGAACGGGAGGCGGGGCTGTCGATTGTGACGGCGGCGGCAGAGCCGGGGTCGGGAACCGGGCTGGATGTGGTGTTTCCGGTGCTGCATGGGACCTTTGGCGAAGATGGCACGGTGCAGGGGCTGTTTGAGCTGGCGGATATTGCGTATGTGGGGTCGGGCGTGCTGGGCTCGGCGGCGGCGATGGATAAAGACGCGATGAAGCGGATGTTTGTGGCCGCGGGGCTGCCGCTGACGCCGCATGTGACGCTGCTGCGCAGTGAGTGGAGGACGGACTCGAAGCGGTGCGTGCGCGTGGTTGAGAAGGCGCTCGCGTATCCGGTGTTTGTGAAGCCGGCGAACCTGGGGAGTTCGGTGGGGATCAGCAAAGTGAAGGCGCGGAAAGAGCTGGCGGCGGCGATGGATCTGGCGGCGAGTTTCGACCGGAAGATTGTGATTGAGCAGGGCGTCGGCGGGCCGGGCGTGAAGCCGCGGGAGCTGGAGGTGGCCGTGCTGGGCAACGATACGCCCGAGGCCAGCGTGGTGGGGGAGATTGTTCCGGCGAAGGAGTTCTATGACTACGAGGCGAAGTACGAACTGAGCGGGCCGGACGAGAGCGTGTGCATCATTCCAGCGAAGTTGAGTGCGGCAGAAGCGAAGAAGATTCGCGCGATGGCTGTGGCAGCGTTCAAGGCCTGCGATTGTGCGGGGCTGGCACGGGTGGACTTTTTGATGGCTCCGGCGCGTAAGGGGAAAGCGGCTGAGATTGTGCTGAATGAGGTGAATACCATGCCCGGGTTTACCTCGATCAGTATGTATCCGAAGCTGTGGGCAGCGAGTGGGGTGGCGTATCCGAAGCTGATTGACCGGCTGATTGAGCTTGCGATGGAGCGGCATAAGGAGAAGCTGGAGACGAATTTTTCACGGTAGAGGAGCGGACGAAGTCGGCAGAGCGCGAGGGATTACGATAGAGAGAATGAGTTCTACGACAACTTCACTGACATTGACGGACATTCTTTCGGCTCGCGAGCGCATTGGCAGTGCTGTGTATCGCACGCCGTGTACGCGGTCGGAGATGCTTTCGCGCATGACCGGTCAGAGCGTTTTTCTGAAGCTGGAAAATTTGCAGATGACCGGCAGCTTCAAGGAACGCGGAGCGCTGAACAAGATTGCGATGCTGTCGCCGGAACAGGCGAAGCGAGGCGTGGTGGCGGCCAGCGCGGGCAATCATGCGCAGGGAGTTGCGTACCACGCGACGCGGCGGGGGATTCGAGCGGTGATCGTAATGCCGCTGACGACGCCGCTGGTGAAGGTGACGGCGACGCGCGGATTTGGCGCCGAGGTGGTGCTGCATGGTGGCAACTACGACGAGGCCTGCACGGAAGCGACGCGGCTGTGCGAAGAGCAGGGCATGACGTTTATCCATCCGTTCGACGACCCGCTGGTGATTGCGGGCCAGGGAACGATTGGGCTGGAGCTGCTGGAGCAGGTGGAAGACCTGCAGGCCGTGGTGGTGCCGATCGGCGGCGGCGGACTGATTGGCGGCATTGCGTGCGCGGTGAAGGAGATCAAGCCGAGCGTGCGCGTGATTGGCGTGCAGACGTCGCGGCTGCCTTCGATGCGGGATGCGGTGCTGGCGCACCATCCGGTGACGCTGGAGCCGGCAACGACGATTGCGGATGGCATTGCGGTGCGTCGTGCGGGAGACGTTACGTTTCCTGTGGTGGAGAAGTATGTCGACGAGATTGTGACCGTCGATGAGGACGAGATCGCGAGTGCGATTCTGACGCTGCTGGAACGGGAGAAGACGCTCGCGGAAGGTGCGGGCGCGACAGCGCTGGCGTCGCTGCTGCAACAAAGAACAAGCCTGGCCGAGGGAATGCGGACGGCGGTGATGGTGTGCGGCGGCAATATCGATGTGACCCTGCTGAGCAGGATTATCGAGCGAGGCCTGGTGCAGGATGGACGCTTGATCCGGTTGCGGATTCACCTGCTGGATAAGCCGGGAGCGCTGGCGGACCTGACGCAGTTGATTGCGAGGCACCGCGCCAACATTGTGGATACGCTGCATAACCGGGCGTACTACGGGGTGAACCTGGGAGATACGGTGATCGACATTACGATGGAGACGCGGGGTCGCGAACAGGTGGAGGAGTTGCTGAGCTCGCTGAACGCGGAAGGGTATAAACACAGCCGCGTGATCTAGTCCTGAGGCGGGGATGGCGTGGATGTGCAGGCGGGAGGAATCTGGCTTGCTATTATCAGCGGTAACGTTACCCCGCTAAGCTGCACGCAGAGGTGTTTCTTGGGGAGACTTTGGGCTGGATTGTTGATGTTGGCGATGGGTGCTGGCTGCGTGAGCGCGCGGGCACAAATGGGGATTTATGCGATGGGCAGCGGCGGCTACCTGGGGTCGGTGGATTCGGGAAGCGGGTCGCTGGTGCTGCAGAACAGCTATTCAGCGTATGGCGGGACGTTTGGGTTTTATGACACGCTGGCGAGGCTGGGGCCGGTGCGGTTCGGCGGCGATGGGCGGTATGTGATCGAGTCGAGCTCCGGAAGCACCCAGTATGGGAACCAGTTGCGCAGCGGGCTGGTGGGCGGACGCGTCGCGCTGTTCAGCCATGCGGTGCAGTTCAGCCCGTATCTGCAGGCCGAGATTGGCGGAGCGAGCACGAACTATGGACGCTATGCGTCGCGCTCAACGAGCTTTGCGTACCAGATACAGATTGGGCTGGATTACACGCTGGCACCGCGCATCGACGCACGGCTGGAGTACGGCGGCGGCAAGATCGGGTCGGCGTTCAATGGCTACAGCGAGGAGATGCAGCAGATTGGGATCGGGATTGTGATCCGGCTGCGCTAGGCGTGCGGCGAACGATAATGTTGATACTTTGCTTGTGCGGCGGCTGCGAGGATTCGCAGCCGCCGCAGAGTTTAAATCGAGTGTGTTAGCACGCGGTTGAGGCGCTGCACGAAGGCGGCGGGGTCAGGCAGCGGAACGCCTTCCATGAGCAGGGCCTGATCGAAGAGCAGCCATGCGGCATCCTGGGTTACGGAGTCATCGGAGCGGCCCAGAAGTTTTTTGACGATCTCGTGATCGGGGTTGATCTCGAGGGTTGGCTTGGGCGTGGGGATGTCCTTCTGGCCCATGGCGCGGAGCATTTGCAGAAGCTGCGGCGAGGGTTCTTCTTCGTCGGTGACGATGCAGGAGGGGCTGTCGGCGAGGCGGACGGAGGCGCGCACATCCTTGACGCGATCGCCGAGTGTGGCCTTAAGTTTTTCGAGCAGAGGCTTGAGAGCTTCGGCGCTGTCGGCTTCGGCGGCGGTTTCGTCCTTGAGGTCGTCGCTGGTCGAGGCCTTGTTGATGGCCTTGAGGTCGATGTCCGCGTACTTGTCGACGCCAGAGAAGACGATCTCATCGACCTCGTCGTCGAGGATGAGGACTTCGATGTCTTTCTTCTTGTAGATCTCGAGCAGAGGCGAGGTGCGGAGGAGGGACTCGGAGCCGCCGGTGATGTAGTAGAGGCTCTTCTGGCCAGCCTTCATGCGGGTTTTGACGTCGGCGAGGCTGGTGAGACCTTCAACCTTGGTGCTCTTGAAGCGGATGAGATCGAGGAGCAGTTCACGGTTCGCGTAGTCGCTGTAGAGGCCCTCTTTGAGCGGACGGTTGTACTCGGCGATGAACTCCAGATATTTTTCAGGCTGGTTCTCGGCGATGTTCTTGAGCTCGGAGAGGATCTTCTTGACGCTGGCGGTGCGGATGCTGGTGAGGACGCGATTCTGTTGCAGGATCTCGCGGCTGACGTTGAGCGGGAGGTCTTCGCTATCGATGATGCCGCGCACGAAGCGGAGATACGGCGGCAGAAGCTCTTTGGCGTCGTCCATGATGAAGACGCGCTTGACGTAGAGCTTGACGCCGACCTTGTACTCGGCCTGATAGAGATCGAGTGGGGCCTTGGCGGGGATGTAGAAGAGGGTGGTGTAGTCGAGGTTGCCTTCGGCGCGGGTGTGGAACCAGAAGAGCGGGTCCTGGGAGTCGCCGGAGATGGACTTGTAGAGCTCCTTGTAGTCGTCGTCGGTGAGCTCGGATTTGGGGCGGCGCCAGAGGGCGCTGGCGGCGTTGACCTGCTCGGTGGTGCGGACCTTGTCGGACTTCTTCTCGGCCTCGTTCCACTGGCTCTTGTCGTAGGTGAGGAAGATGGGGAAGGCGATGTGGTTGGAGTACTTCTTGACGACTTCCATGAGACGCCAACTGTTGGCGTATTGCTTGCCCTCCTCGTTGAAGTGCAGAAGGATGGTGGTGCCGGCGACGGAGCGCTCGGCCGGCTCGATCTCAAAGCCGGTCTTGCCGTCGCTGATCCAGCGCCAGGCCTGGTCTTCGCCGGCCTTGCGGGAGACGACTTCGATGCGGTCGGCGACCATGAAGGCGCTGTAAAAGCCGACGCCGAACTGGCCGATGAGGTTGGAATCCTTTTTGGCGTCGCCGGAGAGCTGCGCGAGGAAGTTTTTGGTGCCCGAGCGGGCGATGGTGCCGAGATGCGAGATCAGATCCTCTTCGTTCATGCCGATGCCGGTGTCGGCGATGGTGAGGGTGCTGTTTGTTTCGTCGAGCTCGAGGTCGATGCGGGGATTGAAGGGGAGGGACTTGTAGGCGTCGTCGGTGAGGGTGAGGTGGCGGAGCTTGTCGAGCGCGTCGGAGGCGTTGGAGATGAGCTCGCGGAGGAAGATTTCGGGATGCGAGTAGAGAGAATGAACGATAAGTTGCAGGAGCTGATTGACTTCGGTCTGGAATTCACGCTTGGACATGGGTCCATTATAAAATCCGGCCGGACATGTGACCGTGAGGGCTGGAAGAAGTAGTGCAGAACGCTGGGCCGGACGCGAGGTGATGGAGGGAAGGCGAGGTTCGGGGGAGAGTAGCCCCGGGCCCGTTGCCTATGCAAAGAGTTGCACATGGAAGGGCGGGCGTCGCCTGGCTGAGCCCTGAGGCTGTCGATAACCGCGAAGATTGTTGGCTAAATACAAGCGAAGTATGCTTTTCTGCAACACAGGGCGTGTTGGGATCGAGCTGCACCCAATACAACAATCCGGTCGCCAACCCGTTTACCACTGGGACGCTCAGCAAGCCGACAGGGGACAATTACCTCTCGGTCACAGCGCTGAGCGAGGTGCCTTCTACTAACGACAACGTCCTGATTGACAGCATGACGACCGTCGCTCCGACGCCCGAGCCGAGCTCGCTGTTTCTGCTCGGAAGCGGAATTCTGGGCGCGGCCGGCGTGATCCGGCGGAGATTCATCGCCTGAGGCTCCCGGCCGACGGGGCCATCCGGCCTAGTCGATGCAACGAAGGACATACGAAGAGGACAGGCCACGAGAACCCGCGGGAGAATCGGACGGCAGGGGCTAACTCACGAACGAGCGGCGAATCCGGGTTGGATTCGCCGCTCGTTTGCTGGCCGTCAGGCCGGGTTATTTTCACCGTAGCGCATTTGCCCGTAACGATTGCAGGTGTTCGTTGCTGGCGGAACGGGGGTTGGGTTGGCTAGGAGTTGAACGCCGAGCCGCGATACATGAGGGCGCCGAGGCCGATCATGCCGAGAGCCAGGAGACCGATGGTGCCGGGTTCAGGTACCGGGGACAGCCCGGTGACGACCAGGTCGGCCGGAGCGCCGTTCGCCTCGACGTAGATCAGGTCAAACGGGGTGTTGGTTCCCATCGGCAGGGTGCCGGTGGTAGTGATCTCTGAGGTGGGATTCGGGCTGCTGATTACATTGTTCATATAGCCGGTACCGGTATACAAGCTGGTACCGTCATCGTGAGAGATGCTAACAGCTCCGCCGCCCGTGTAGGTGCCGACGAATGACAGGTAGCTGGTAATCCCATAGCCGCTGGTGCTCATCGTGGTGCCAAGGAGGGTGGTTAATTGCGCTGAAGTCAGGCCAGTGATGCCGGATGAGTAGGATCCAAAGAAGTCGCCAAACGTGTTGGCGCTCATGGTGTTATTTACGAAGTCCAAGGGCCCTGTGTAGTTGAAAGTGAAGGTGGGTGTGCCTCCGGGGGTTGGAAGTGATGCCTCCGTGGGGACGGTAGATCCAGTCCAAACAGTGACACTGAGTGGGCCGTAGAGGGAATCGGCGTGGGCGGCTGGTGCGGCTGCAAAGATGCCGGTCGCAACTGCCAGAATCGCGAGCGAAGGGAGATGTTTGATCATAAGAACTGCTCCTGTAGGGAAGAGACAAGATACCCTGATCTCATAAGGCGAGCAATTGATGCACCAAACGCTTTTGGTGGTTTTGGCTGGGGATAAAGCGTTCCTGCCGGGATTGGGTGGCGGATACGCAAGAAAATGCGGAGCGGCGTGGGAAATGGCTTTCCCTGAGATGATCCGCCGAGGGGTTAGCCCTGGCCTCGAATTGGTCAGGTTCGGTGTCGCGATGGGGTGATCCCATGATGGCTCGATCCTGCTGCCGCGTTCGCGGCAAGAAACTGATGCGACCGTCACTGCATAGGGCATGACGGTCGCATAAGGCTGAGCAGGCGGCTATGGGACTCAGAGTTTGACGTGAATGGAGGGGTTGCTGGAGGTTCCGGTGATGGTGAGAGGGACGCCGGCGTTCACCGTCTTGTGCAGGAAGCCGCCCAGGAAGCCGCCGACGGAGTTTGCTGCCTGATTGGCCAGGCCGCCCACACCAGACGTGGTGCTGAGCTTGGCGACGAGGTTGAAGTTGAGGGCTCCTGAGGGGAATACGGTGCCGTTGCCGCTGGCCGTGCCAATGCTGGGAACCGAAGCGAAGATGTTGCTGAACTGATTCGACTGCGGGGTGGACGTCACAACGGTGCGCAGGGTCTGGATGGCGGTGCCGCCGTTGCCGCCGCCGAAGGGATTGAGACCTCCGATCTTCGAGCCGAGGTCGAAGCCGGCGAGTTGGGTGTTGTCGATCTCGACGGGGCCGGCGATGGTGGGAGCGGTTGCCGGGCCGGTGATGGCGAGGGTGGCGGTGAGTGTGCCGCCGTGGAGGGACGAGCCGCTGGGGAGGTGAATGCCGACCACGGGCAGCAACTCCTCAAGTTGATCGAGGGGGAGATTGGGAGCGGCGAGGTGGAGATCGAGCAGGACTGCCTGGGGGGTGAGCTGGTAATTGCCGGCGATATGCACAGCGACCGCGCCGGTGTGGATCGCGAGGTCGGAGACCTGGCCGGTGCGTGCGTCGAGGTTGTCGGAGACGTTGTAGTCGATGTTGACCGGATGGGGAGCGGGAGAGCCGGATGGGGCGAGCTTGAGCTGGGCGGCCTGTACCTTGCCGGAGCTGGTGAGGGCGTTGCCGTCAGAGGTGAGTTGGGCATCGATGTCGGCAATCATGGAGATGCCTTTGCTGGGCTCGATGATGCCGGCGGCGACGGGGTCAAGATGCTTGAGCTGCAGGGTGGCGTGGAAGGGCGTGTCGGCGGCGTTCTTCTGCGCCAGCGGACCGGCGGCTCCGCTGAGGGTGAGGGTGCCATCGCCGGGCAGGCTGGCGGAGAGCTGGAAGGGGAAGGACCTGGCAAAAGAGAATTGCTGGACGCTGAGGTTCAACTTGGAGTAGACGAAAGGTTTGCCGGTCGCCGGAATGGTGGAGACGGTGGCGCTGCCGTCGGTGATCTTGAGGTCAGCGATGGTCAGGTTCGGCATGGTGCTCTGCTGCTGGGTTTCCGGAGCTGCTGCTGCGCCGCCGATGCTGGAGAAGTTCCAGACGCCGTGCTGATCCTGGATGAGCTGGATGGCTGGGGAGGCGATGGCGAGGTTGGTGATGCGCACCTGGCGGTGGAAGAGGAACGGCCCTACTTCAACGCCGATGTGCAGGGACCTGGCTGCGAGGAAGGGCGAGGTGCTGAAGGCGGGATCGTCGGCAATGGAGATGTCGTTGGCGACGATGCTGCCGGAGAGCAGAGAAAAGCTGAGATGGCTCAGGGTCACCCTGCGGCCAAGGGCACTGGATAGCTGGTCCTGCAGCATGGGGCGGAAGGTGTCGGCGTTGACGAGGAATGGAAGCAGCCCAAGAACAACGATGACCAGGGCAACGACCGCAAGGAGGATTTTTACCGGGCGCGATTTCATGAAGATCCCCTATCTCAAGATGCGACTGGCTGGAATTGTAGCGCGGAGTGGATTGCCCTGTGCGAACGACGCCATACAGTTCAGATAGCAGAGGACGGATAGGTGACCGATTCGCGGAACGTCCGCGAATCGATCGGCTAACGGTGCTAGGGCTTCCCGAAGACCTGCTTGAGCAGACTGGTGGTCTGCGCGGCGGGGTTGGTGCGAATCTGCTTCTCCTGCTGTCCCAGCATGTAGAACAGACCGTTCAGAGCGCCGTTGACGACGTAGGTGTTGATGTCGAATCCTCCGCTGGAGGCACCGAGGCCGAAGGGCAGTTTCGGCATGGAGCCCTGCAGGGCCTGGAACTTGTCGGCGACTCCGTTGGTCTTCATGGCGGCTACGACGTGGGGACGGAAGGCGGCGGCGAGCTTGTCGCTGGTCTTCGCCTTAAAATAGTCGGTGATGGATGTGTCGCCACCGTTGAGCAGGCGGCGCGCATCGTCAATGGTCATGGCCTTGACGGCATCGCTGAAGATACCGGCGGCCTCGGGCGCGGCGCTCTCGGCGGCGTGGTTCATGCTGGCGACGAAGTTGTCGACGCGGGCTCCCTGGCCGGCGTCGCGCAACAACCGCTCAGCGGGTTGAACGTCTTTGGGCAGTGGGATCCGAATAGCGGGGTTATCCAGATATCCACCGGGCGCGCTGACCAGCTTCACCGCCTTCTGGGTTCCGACCGCAAGTACTTCCTTGAGCCCTGAACCAATCTGCGAGTCACTCAACCCGGCGCCGAGAATACCGCCGGTGTTACCCGTCTGGTTGCCGTTCAGGACGCCACCCAGAGAACCTAACCCTGGAATCTGCGCCAAGGTGACAACAGGACCCGTGAGGAGCGATGCGGTGAGCAGGAGATGAAATAAAGGAGTGATCTTCATGGCGTAACCTCTCTGGAATCGTATCGTCTCTGGGATTCAGACGCGTCCAAAGAGTACACCTCTCGCTGCGCTGCGTCGATTCGCGCGCGGTGAATTCCCGGTGAAGCAATGAGGAACAAGCGGGATGATGTTGTGCGTTGTGAGTTGAAAGACAACTCCACTATGGAGCTCGGAGTTAGAGCTTTTTATGTTGCTGAGAATCGTTGAGGTTGCGATCGTCAGCTATGCCTCGCTCTGCTGTTGCAGAAAAATTGCTTTGGCTACGAGTGACTTCATTGCATCACGCGAGAAGACGCTGTTGAATCCATAAGGCGTACCGATCCGTACGGTGAGACCTGCTTGTTTCCGTTGAGACATTCAACGATCCAGCGCATGGGAACGGCAGGTTGTCGCGCTCAGCGAAATAGACGAGAATCAACTCGAGTCATTACGGAGCCCTAATGATCACACGCCGTCAATTCATCGATGCCCTTGCAGTTGGAACCGCAGGTCTGGCGATCAACAGCACAGCGAAGAGCTATGCACAGATTCTCGGATCCAATAGCCGACTGAACTTCGCGGTGATTGGGCTGAACGGTCGCGCCTATGCGCACCTGTCCGCACTGAAGGCAAACAAGGCCAACGCCCGCATCTCCCATGTGTGCGATGTTGAGAGCAACATTCTGAAGAAGTATGTGGACAGCGCGACGCAGATGATGGGCGAAGAGCCTGTCGGGGAGAAGGACTTTCGGAACGTTCTTGCGATGAAAGAGATTGATGCGATCACCATCGCAACACCCGATCATTGGCACGCACCGATGGCGATCCTGGGAGTGCAGGCAGGAAAAAATGTGTACGTCGAGAAGCCATGCTCGCATAATCCGGCTGAAGGCGCGCTCCTGGTGGAGGCACAGAAAAAGTACGGCAAGCTGGTTCAGATGGGCTCGCAACAACGCTCGTCTCCGCACACGATTGAGATTGTCGAGAAGATTCATGCGGGGCTGATCGGACGCGCCTATTTTGCGAAGACCTGGTATTCGAACGTGCGCAAGTCCATCGGCTACGGGAAGGTTGTGCCGGTTCCGGCGACGCTGGATTGGGATCTGTTCCAGGGGCCTGCGCCTCGGCAGGAGTACAAGGACAACGTCCAGCCCTACAACTGGCACTGGTTCAAGACCTGGGGCACGGGTGAGTCGCTGAACAATGGGACCCACGAGGTGGATGTGGCGCGCTGGGCGCTTGGGGTGGGCTATCCGAACAGTGTCACCTCGACGGCAGGGCGGTATCAGTTCAAGGACGACTGGCAGTTCTACGACACGATGGTGACGAGCTTCGCTTACGATGACGCAATGATCTCCTGGGAAGGTAAGTCCTGTAATGGCATGAAGTACTTCAACCGCGACCGCGGTGTGGAGGTGATGGGGACCACGGGTGCGGTGATCGTTGACCGCGACGGCTATGAGGTCTACGACCTGAAGGGCAGGAAGCTCAGCGAGTACAAAGCAGGCACGAGCGCAACCAGTTCCGCCGACCTCGTTGGCCGGGACTCCATGACCGATGCGCACTTTGCGAACTTCATTGCCGGAATTCAAAAGGGCGAGAAGCTGCACCAGCCGGTGGCGCAGGGTAACGTCGCGGTGACGATGCTGCAGCTTTCCAATATCGCATGGGAGGTCAACCGGGAGTTGCGGCTCGATGCAGCGGACGGCAAGGTGCTGGCCGATCCGGCTGCGATGAAGCTGTGGGGCCGCGAGTACGAGAAGGGTTGGGCACCGCATCTGTAGCGGCCTGCGGGTCGCTCCGGCTCGAAGTGCAGCGCTACCTGGGCTGCACTGCATAAGGATGGTTTCCAACCATGCGGTGAGAGGAGTTCCATGAACTACGACAGGTCACGTAGAAACTTTCTTCGCAACAGCGCACTGGCTGCGGCAGCCATCTCAACTGTTGGCTCGGTGTCTGCGGTCGCACAGGACTACGCAATGGAGGGTGAGCCCACTGCCATCAAGCTGGGTCTTGCCAGCTATACGTTTCGTGAATTCTCTCGCGCACAGATGATCGCGTACATGAAGCAGTTGAATCTCAGCGCGCTGAACGCGAAGGACGTGAAAGATCATCTGCCGATGGACCCGGCCCTGGAAGCCACAGCGCTTGCCGACTACGCAGCCGTGGGCATCCGACTGCATGCCGCCGGTGCGATCTACTTTCCGAAGGACGAGGACGATGATATTCGCAGCAAGTTCGACTACTGCAAGCGGGCTGGCATCCAGGTCATCGTTGCCGGAGACCCAACGCCCGAGACCTTGCCGCGTATCGAGAAATTCGTGAAGGAGTATGACATTCGCTTCGCGATTCACAACCATGGACCGGAGGACAAGATATGGCATTCGCCGCTGGATGTGCTGAAGGTGGTGCGCACGATGGATCCGCGCATGGGTTGCTGCATCGACGTGGGCCACACGATGCGTGCCGGGGTGGACCCTGTTGACGCCATCCACGCGGCAGGGCCGCGGCTCTTTAATGTGCACATGAAAGACCTGGCCAATGCGACAGAGAAGAACAGCCAGGTTGCCGTAGGGGAAGGTTTGATGCCCGTACGCGGCATCTTCGAGGCATTGGTCGCCACGAAGTACAAAGGCTTCGTTGACCTGGAATATGAAATCCACGGCGACGATCCGATGCCTGGCGTGAGCACCAGCTTCGCCTTTATGCGTGGCGTACTGACGGGCATGGGGTATACGAAGCAGGCATAGAGGAGTGCCTCCCCAGTGGTAAACCGAGGCGAAACTCTCAATGCTTTTTCTTCCCCCGAAAAACCGCAGAGGAGTGTCTTGTTTTATTTCGGCATGATCAGGCCGCGGTGGCCAAATTATGGTGAAACTGACAAGCGAGCGAGTGCGGGTGGAACTCAGATGCGCATTGGCATGAGGATGTAGCGATACTTGACGTCTTCGTTGGCATCTTCCGGACGCATCTGGCCGGCGGACTGGGCATCCTTGAATTCGAGGCGTACTTCGCCCTGGACACCGGTGGCGCGGAGGAAGTCGACCAGATAGCTGCTGTTGAAGCCTACGACGATGGGGTCGTAGTTGTAGGGGGTTTCGATGATGTCTTCGGACTCGCCGGCATCGGTGGATTGAGCACTGATCTTGAGCTCGTTCTGCTCGAGACGGATCTTGATGGCGCCAGAGCGCTCGTCGGCAAATTGGGCGACGCGCTGGATGCTGGCCATGAGGTCTTCCGAACGCACGATAACAAACTTGGTGTTGTCGCGAGGGAGGACGGCCTCGTAGTTGGGGAACTGGCCGGTGAGCTTGCGACTGGTTAAGACGCGGCCGGCTACGCGGAAGAAGAGGGTCTGATCGTCGTCACCGAATTCGAGGGTCTCGACGTCGGAGGCAGAGAGCAGGCTGGAGAGTTCAGCGAGGGCCTTGCGCGGGATCAGCGTCTTCTTTTCGCCGGAGATGCCTTCGAGATTCTCGCCGAGTTTTTCGATGTGGGCGAGGCGGTGGCCATCGGTCGCGACCATGGCCATGGACTCTGCCTTGAGGACCAGCAGGGCTCCGTTGAGGGTGTAGCGCGACTCCTCGTTGGAGATGGCGAAGATGGTCTTGGCGATCATGTTGGCGAGGGCGGGTGCGGAGATTTTGTAGGCACCGGCGGAGGGGAACTCGGGGACCTGGGGGAAGTTGGCGCGGGCCATGCCAACCATCTTGGTGTTGGAGCGGCCGGAGCGGATCTGCACCCAGTGGTTGTCCATGAGCTTGAGCGAGATGTCGCCATCGCCGAGGAGTTTGATGTAGTCGTAGAGCTTGCGAGCAGGGATGGTGCAGGCGCCGGGCTTCTTCACCTTTGCTGAGCAGGAAGTTCGCAGGGACTGGTCGAGATCGGTGGCAGTGATGGTGAGCCTGCCCGCACCGAGTTCGTCGACGGTGGCCTCGAAGAGGAAGTTGGAGAGGATGGGGATGGTGGTCTTGCGCTCGACGACGGACTGCGCGGCGGTGAGCTCGCGGAGGAGTTCGGCGCGGGAGACGGTGATCTCGAGATTGCCGGTGGGGGCGGTGTCTAGGGTGGTGGCTGATGTTGACACGATGGGGGCTCTCCCTTGCTCTTGCGATGCGGGTGACGACTCTGCGGGTGAGGTGACGGTGGTGGTGGACATGGTTACGTCTCCCTCTGAATTGCCTTTGAGCAACACCCTGATTCTAGGGCGTGGGAGGGGTTTCGTGCGAGGGCGGAAGCCTGTGAATTTCAGGTGTCGTCATGTGGGGGGCGTGTGCGAAGGGCGAGAGGCTTTGCGCGTTGAGTGCGAGTTTGAGTTGAGTGAATGCTTTTGCGTCCGGGGAGAATGCTTCTAAGAAACATAGTGAAAGGATAGATATTTCTCGTAGTAATAGTCGTTGGGGGTGGAAGAGTGGATAAGAGAGGAGAAACCCTATGGATACTGGGCGGATGGGAGGTACATGGTTTCCAAAAAGGGGCGGTGGAGAGGACTGGAGATAGGAAGAGAGGACGGTGAGAGGGAGTTTGGGATGGGGTTTTCCGAAGTACTCACAGTGGGGTGTCGAGGACCGCAAGAGAAAGCCGGATCTGATGTGGGGAGAGAGTCCGAAACCGCGTAGGGAGCGGGTTTGGAGGGGGTGCGGTTTTAGACAGGCCAGCGAATAGGTGAGGAAATGCGGTCCTGCGGCCGGCGCGGACGGCGGGAGAGGCTTTGTGCGGATCGAAGCTGAGATGGGCGGGGATGTGACGCAGGGAGGATTAACAGAGGAGCGAGGCTCTCCCCTTGGATGGAACGGAGGGTGTCGGTCGGCGGCGGAAGGCTTAGTAGCGCCCGGAGGAGGTGTGGCGGCGGGGCCTGCCGCGGCGCTCGGGGCCGTCGTAGGAGCGCTCGGCGGGGATGCGATACCCGGCGGGGTAGAGGACGACGAAGCGGCGCGGGCCTTCGCCGGAGCTGGCGGTCTGGAGGCCGGAGTCGCGGAGAAACATGTGCAGCATGCGGCGCTCGCGGGAGTTCATGGGAGCAAAGCGGAAGGGCTCGCCGGTGTCCTCGACACTTGCGATGGCGTCATCCGCTGCAGTGCGGAGGGAGCGAGCGCGGGATGCTTTGTAGCCGTTGGCATCGAAGGAGACGCGGTCGTGGTCGTCGGGCTCGAGGCGAAGCATCTTCGCAGCCAGATGCTCGAGAGAGCGGAGGAGTTCGCCATCGTTGCTGAGCAGGAGATCGGTGTCCGGGCCTTTGCACTCGACGTAGATATCGCGGCGTTCGAAACCGTCCGGATCAACTGCTCCGGCACCGGCGGTGATGCGGTATTTGAGGCGCAGCCCACCTGTGGTGGTGAGCAGACGCATCAGTGTGGCTACTTTTTCGGCAGCTTGGGTTAGATCTTCCATAACAAATCAGTCCTATCGGGGAGCAGGAGAAACATCGACAAACTGAGAAAAAGCGGAGCAGTGGAGACAGGAAAACAGAAAGCGAGCCCGAGGTCATTATGATACCCCGTGACCAATTGTTGATGTAACGAATGTTTTGACGCTAAAGTTCCACAAATAGCAAAATAATTGTAGTGACTCCGATATTCTCTGGAGGGGGATGGATCGCTCAGTGTCCAGGCAGGGCTATTTTCGTCCCTGGATGGTTTTGGCGGCAGGAGTGCGCTGTCCGGGTTTGGACGCGCCGATCTTGCGACGAGCACGTTGAGCAGCGATCTCCTTCATCTCCCGGCCAAGCGAGGTCTGGTTCATGACGAGCTGCTGAACGATCATCACCAGATTGCCGATGTTCCAGTAGAGCGCCAGGCCTGAGGCGTAGTTCCAGGTGAGGTATCCGGAGAAAGCAGGCATCATGAAGGCCATCATCTTCTGCTGCTGCGGATCGACGCCCGGAGAGGGGGTGTAGAACTGCGCCAGGAAGGAGGTGGCTACCATCACGATGGGAAGGATGTGGTACGGGTCGGCTGCGGAGAGATCGGGGAGCCAGAAGAAGTGCGCCTGGCGGAGCTCGACGACCTTGGTCATCATGGTGAAGAAGGCGAAGAGCAACGGCAGTTGAATGAGCGACGGGATGCAGCCGCCGAGCATGCTGACGCCGTTGGCCTTCTGCAGTGCCATGACTTCGGCGTTCATCTCGCCGGCCTTCGGATCAGTGGCCTTGGGGTTCTTGTACTTGAGCTTGATGGCGTCGATCTGGGGCTGGATGCGCTGCATCTTGACTGCGGACTTCATGCCCTGCACGCGCAGAGGCAGCAGGACAAGATTGATCATGATGGTGAAGATCACGATCGCCCATCCCCAGGAGTAGTTGTGGACACCATTGTCATGCGGAGCGATGAATGAGTGGACGGCGCGCAGGCCGAGGAAGAGGTATTTGCCGATGGGGCCGAAGAAGCCGAAGTCCAGCAGCGGCTGCAGCGTGTTGCCGTCGGCGGTGTGGATGCTCTTGAGGACGGTGATGTCCTTGGGACCGACGAAGACGCGTTCCTGGGTGTGACCGGAGAGTGCCCCGACGGCGGTGCCGAGGACGGGCAGGAGCACGGTCTTGCTGCCGGTGGAGATGGTGTCGCCGGTGATGTTGCTGCGTTTGACCTTGGAGACGTCAATCTTGTGTTGGAGGGTGACGACAGAGGCGTCGTCGGGGTGCTCGGGGAGGAAGACAGCGGCGAAGTAGTGGTCGCTGATGCCGGCGAAGTCGAAGGGACCGTTGAGGGTGTCGCCTCCGGAGACCTTCTTGATGGCGATGTGGTCGATCTTGCCGCTGGAGGCGGTGTCGATCTGGGCGTCGGCGTAGGAGAGGGCGGTCTCGGTGTCGCCGAGGCCGGCGGGCCAGGCGAGCAGGGCACGGATGGGAGCGCCGTCGCGGAGGACTTCGGTGTTGGCGTGGATGACGTAGTCGGAGCCGAAGGTGAAGGTCTTGGTGACGGAGATGTTGCCGGCAGCGTACTTGAAGGTGAGGCTGGCCGGGGCTTCGAGCGTGGCCGGGACGGTGGACGTGCCCGGGGTGGAGGCTACGTAGAGCGCGCTGGAGAGCTGCTGGGTCAGGGCGTCGTCATAGGTGTAAAGCGAGAGCGGGTAGCCGTAAAGTGCGGCTGCGCCAGCGTGCACCAGATCGAGAGGATGGCCGGCGGTGTCCTTGTACTTCTTAAGAATCCAGGAGGTGACCTGGCCACCTTTGTTGGAGAAGGTGATGCGGTAGAGCTCGTTCTCAACGACGGTGGAGGTCTGGGTGGCGGCGACGATGGAGGCCGTGGCGGCAGAGGATGGCGTGCCTGCGGCGGCGACAGACGCCGGTGCGGCCGAGGGTGTGGCGGCCGGAGCCGTGACCGCGCCGGGCTGATCGGGCGAGGCTGTGGCCGGGTTGTGCTGAGAGCGCCAGTACTGCAGACCGAAGATGATACCGAGCATGACGATCATCATGATCAGAAACGAGCGGTTGTCCTGGCTTCCGCCACCGCCCTGATTGGGATTACGAATCTCTGGCAAAGGGTTCCTGCACTTTCCAAGGCCGGTTAGGATCACGGCCAGCTAATTTCTAATGGTAAATGGTGAATGCGGCGATTGAGTCAACAGAGTGCCGCGGTTAACAGCAGAAAAAGTTACCAGGCAGAGGCTCTAGGGGACGGGGTCGTGGCCGCCGGAGGCGAAGGGGTGGCAGCGGGCGACGCGGCGGACGGCGAGCCAGCCTCCGCGCAGCCAGCCGTGGCGGACGACCGCGACGTAGGCGTACTCGCTACAGGTGGGAAGGTACTTGCACTGCGTGGGGGCGAGGACGTTCAGCAGCGGAGAGACGATGCGCTTGTGGATGGCCAGCAGGGTTGCGGCAGCACGTTCGCGGCGGGGGCTGGCGGGAAGGTCGCTCATGATGGGCCGGGAGCGGTGGTGGTGACGACGTTGGTTGTGCGTTCGCGTCGTGGGGCGCGCTCGCCTGCGCCGTTGCTGCGGGCAGATGCGGCGTTGCGATCGGTGGCGGCCTGGATGCTGCGGAAGATGGTCGCCACCTCGCGCTTGAGTTGGAGGAAGTCGAGGTCGATGACCGAACGGCGCGGGTGCAGAATGACGTCGACCGGGGCGGTGAGCAGGGGGAGAGCGGCGCGGATGGCCTCGCGCATGCGGCGCTTGATGCGGTTGCGGTCGACGGCTTTGCCGAGAGCCTTGGGCACGGTGAGGCCGATGCGCGGGCCGGAGGTGTCGGATCGCCTGTCCGCTGGGCGAGGTGCATGGAAGTAGGCCAACTGCTTGCCGAACTGCTTGCGGCCAGCCTTGTAGACGAGCTGGTAGTCGGCGTGTTTGCGGAGGCGGAAGTTTTGGGTGGATGGATGCACGGCTGCCCTAGGGAATAGAGCTGGTTGCTCTCCTGTTTGTAGTATAGATGCGAGTGGCGCAGGGGGTTCTTATGGAGTGCGGGCGGGGATGGAATGCGGACATGGAACAGAGTGGCGCTGCTTGCAGAGGAGCGGCAGTGAAGAGGCTTGCGCTGCGGGTGGTTTGTACGGCTTGCCTGCTGTCTGGTGGAGCCACGTTGCTGGGGCAGAGCTCGGCGATGGGGTTTGTGACGCGGGTTGTTTCGCCGTCGGAGTTTTCCGTTGGCTCGTTGCAGGTGGTGGTCGATGGCGGAGCGGAGTGTGGAACGGCGAAGCACTTCTTGTTGATGTATCGCGACTATCGCAAGCCACCGTCCGACATGAGCAGTCCGTTTGCCAAACGCTACGCGCATGCGGTCCCTGCGGTTTGCCCCGACCTGAAGGTGGTTCCGGGGTCGATGGTGTATGTGGATGGCGCAGGCTCGGCGCCGGGTGCCGTGTTTCACGCCCGCGACGTGGTGCGATTCCATCCGAAGCAGACAGCCACGATTCAGGGCGGCGTGTTGCAGGAGGAGGATTCCACCCTGAGCCATACGGCGGAGGGCTGGTCGGGCAAGCTGTGGGTCGATGGCTACCCGCTGTCGGTTACGCCGAAGACCATGCTGGTCGCCGAGCCGGACGATACGACGATGCAGTATCGCTATCGGGGAAAAATTGATGTGCAACAGCGGCGACATTCGAAGCCGGTATCTACGGCGATGAGGGCCGAGTTGCTGAGGGCGAATAGATGGGTCGCCTATAGTGCCGCGCGTGCCCCGGACGGCAGCCTGGTGGCGACGGAGCTTCATTTCTGGCCTAATCGGATCTCATCCAAAGAAGCTGCTTATTTGAAGCGGTATGGCACTGCGTTCACGCCTGACGATCCGGGCACAGGACAGCCCGGCACGCTTCAGTATGCGGGGGAGACACCGATCCGGATCGTTGCGAACGATGCGATGCAGCAGTATGTTGCGGCGCTCGGGATGAAGCTGGTTCCGCAATACCAGAAGGATCTGCCCGACACCGACCCAACGAAGATTCACTTTCGCTTCTATGTGGTCGAGTCGTTCCTTGTGGCGCACAGGAACTTCTTTCAGGACGTGAGCGGCGATTCGCCCTACTATAAGCCCTTCCATTCGATGAGGGACGTGGTGTACAACAGTCCGCGGCCGGGGAAGATGGCGAAGGATGTCCTCTCAACGCCTGACGGGACGGTCCTCATTCCCATCAGCGTTGTTCAGTCTCTGCACAACGAAGCGCAGATGGCATTTCTATTTTCGGCAGCCATCACAACGATCATCCAGAAGCAGGGATTTTCCGCGTGGCCATTGATCACGGGGCCGCATCCGAAGATTATCAATGGCATCCCCGGAGAGGACGGCCAGTACATATTTAGCGACATGCAGTACGACCAACTCTGGCGGATCAGTGCGCGGAGTCTTGTGCAGTTGGGCTACAACCCGGTGGACGGTGCGGAGGCGTTGCTGGTCGCACGAGGCTATACACTGCAGGATCTATGGCCGTTTCCCCGGAGTTGGTCGCAGCAAAGCCAGGCTGTCGGCCACATCCTGAACTTCCTCAGCCAGTACTACACGGCGGCGGAGTACGTGCCGCTCAAGACGGGTGCGGAAGAGTATGCGAAGGCGAAGTTGCTGCTCGGCGCACCTGCAGCCTCTACGAAGTGAGGGTGTGTTCGTACGTGCAAGGAGGTGCTGGTTGGGAAGGCTTCCAAGACATAAGGAGGCCGCCGCAAAGGAAACGTTGCGGCGGCCTGCTTGCTCTCGCGCGAAGGCGATGGAGTTGAAACGGAAGACTAGTCGCGGTAGCCGGCGGAGACGGCGATCTTGTGACGGCCCTTGGCGCGGCGGCGGCTGAGCACGGCGGCTCCGGCCTTGGAGGCCATGCGAACGAGGAAGCCGTGTACCTTGCTACGGCGGCGGCGGTTGGGTTGGAAGGTGCGCTTGGGCATGGTGTTTGTCCTGTCTCAAATCTCGAAGTCGTGTGCTGGCCTCAGGTCACAGCCGCCTGAGGGTGGCGATGGGTCCGTTGATGGGCATTGGAGAGGCCACAAAGGCCCGCTCGACAGCAAGTCTTGAGTATATCCGAGTTGAGGAAAACAGGCAACGAAATAAGGCTTGCGGCGATCCAAAACGGGAGAGACATCCGGTTACCGAAGCCGGTTCATGGATTCTTCACAATGGATGGTGCAACTCCAAAAAAGTTTCGCAGTTTGGTTAATTTCGCTTGCCAGAGAGGGCTTCATGGCGTGCTAGTATCAATTCCGTTCCATGATGTGTGAATGTCTCGCGGTTGAACTCTCCCACGGGCCAAACGTACTGCTTCACTCCTCCAGCGCGAAGGTTGGCGCCGGGCTTCAAAGGCATTCCAGGATGGGCCGGCTTCGCGACACAATCGCGGATACGGATACTTTTCGCTCTTTTTCGGATAGCCAGACCAAAGTCGCCCCACGTGGACGGCTTCATGAAAATAAGGAAGACTTAGACAATGTCATTTGTTCCAGTGCCGGCTGCCGTGTTGAACCAGTGGGTTCGAATTCTGGGCGCGCTTGAGAAGAAGATCAATCGCCAGAGCTTTGAGACGTGGTTGAAGCCGACACGCTTCTCGCACATTAGCGAGCGGACGCTCCACGTGAGGATTCCGTCGGAGGAGTTTCAGCACATCGGGGACCGGTATGGCGATCTGATTGGCGAGGCGATCGACAATCTTGGGCTGGAGATCGACCAGGTGTTGTTCCAGGTGCCGCCGCAGGAGGTTCCGCGGGTGCGCGAGGATGGTGGCTTCGCGCCGCAGCCGAGCCACAGCCAGAATGCGCCGCGGCGTGGCAACGGCGGCCCGATGCCCGCAGGACCTGAGCAGGCGCGGTTCGATTGGAATACCGCCGCGCAGTTGAATCCGCGCTACCAGTTTGATTCGTTCGTGGTTGGGAGCGGCAACCAGTTTGCGCAGGCTGCGGCGCAGGCGGTGGCGGAACGGCCATCGAAGGCCTACAACCCGCTGTTCCTCTACGGAGGCGTGGGGCTGGGCAAGACCCACCTGATGCAGGCGATCGGGCACCTGGTGAAGGCGCGCAATGTGCTGGCCGCGGTGAGCTACGTCTCGGGCGAGAAGTTTACCAACGAGATGATCAACTCGGTGCGCTATGACAAGATGACCGGGTTCCGCGACCGGTATCGCAATGTCGACGTGCTGCTGATCGACGATATTCAGTTTCTCGCCGGCAAGGAGCGCACGCAGGAAGAGTTCTTTCACACCTTCAACGCGCTGCATGAGCAGAATAAGCAGATTGTGGTGGCCAGCGATCGCCCTCCCAAGGAGTTGAACGACTTCGAGGACCGGCTGCGCTCGCGTTTCGAGTGGGGGCTGGTGGTCGACATTCAGCCGCCGGATCTGGAGACGAAGGTTGCGATTCTGCAGCGCAAGGCCGAGCAGGAGCAGACCGTGCTGCCGACTGATGTGGCGCTGTTTATCGCAGGGAACGTGCGGACCAACGTGCGCGAGCTTGAGGGCGCGCTGGTGCGGCTGATTGCGTGGTGCTCGCTGCATGGCGTCGAGATCACGCTGCCAACGGCGCAGCAGTGCTTGAAGCAGTTCATCGACACGCAGGTGCGCAAGATTACGATTGAGGCGATTCAGCGGGCGGTGGCTGAGAGCTTTGGCATGCGCGTTGCGGAGTTGAAGCAGAAGAACAACTCGCGCCAGATTGTGGTGCCGCGCCAGATTGCGATGTACCTGGCCAAGCAGTTGACCGAGGCCAGCCTGCCAGAGATCGGAAGGCAGTTCGGCGGCAAGCACCATACGACGGTGATGCACTCGATTGCGAAGATCGACGGGCAGCGGCGGACGGATAAGGACCTGAACCGCACCGTGAACAAGCTGATGGAGACGCTGGGGTAGAGCAGACTGTAGAGCGTAGACCGTACACAGTAGAGAAGAGCGAAGGCCGCCAGGATTGGCGGCCTTTGTGCTGGTAAGCGGCAGTGGCGGAATTCAGACGTCAAGGAACTTCTGCCACTGGTCGGACTCCGCGAGCTGCTTGAGGCGGGCGAAGCGAGCGCGGGTCAGCGTGCGGATATGAGGGGCCAGGAGATGATTTGCTGCGATGCGGCCTAGCGGGCCGAAGGGCAGAGCGAAGCGGACTTCGTCATCAAGCTCGGTGATGGTTGTGCCGGTGGCGGGGTCGTGCGACTCGTAAAAGTGATGGTCGTGCTGGAAGAAGGCGAAGTAGCCGCGCTCCTGGGTGTCCTGAAAGTAAGCCTCTTTGGTGATCTCGTGGTGGTCAACGCGGATGAAATGGGTGTGCGGAGGAACGAAGGCGGTGATGAGGGTGTGGTGCCTGGTGGGGAGGCCGAACTTCCAGCCGCGCCAGTGCACGCGGCTGCCTTCGGTGATGTGGCCGGAGGTGACGCCGCGTTCCGCACCGTCGTCGACGATCTTCATGCCGAGGGTATCCTGAACCAGTTCGACGCGCGTGGAGAGCGCAAACGCGCGCTCGATGGGTGCGTGGATGATCGCGGATTCCTTGATGATCGTTGGCTGCATCGTGACCCTGATGTGACCGTTCGCGAGGCTAGAGCTGCATGGAGTGTTCTGCGACGAGCTTCTTTGCGCGGCCGAGAAAAGCGTCGAGGGGGACGCTGCCCTCGTCGCCTTTGGCGCGGACGCGGACACTGACCGAATCGCTGGCGGCTTCCTTGTCGCCGACGATGAGGATGAACGGAACCTTCTGCATGCCGAAGTCGCGGATCTTGGATTGCATTTTGCCGTTGCTCGCGTCGAGTTCGACGCGCAGGCCGGCGGCTTCGAGGCGTTGTTTGACGGTCTCGGCGTAGGCGAGGTGTTTGTCGTTGGAGATGGGGACGAGGCCGACCTGGACGGGTGCGAGCCAGAAGGGGAAGGCCCCGGCGTAGTGCTCGATGAGCACGCCAAAGAAGCGCTCGACGCTGCCGAAGAGGGCACGGTGGACCATGACGGGCTGGTGTGGTGCGCCGTCTTCACCGATGTACTCGAGTTCGAAGCGCCTGGGGAGATTGAAGTCGAATTGAACGGTGCTGAGTTGCCAGAGACGGCCGAGGACGTCGACGAGTTTAATGTCGATCTTGGGGCCGTAAAAGGCGGCTTCGCCGGGGAAGGTCTGGAAGCTGAGGCCGCGGCTGGTGAGAACGTTCTTCAACGCGCCCTCGGCCTCAGCCCAGTCGGCGTCGGAGCCGACAAAGTCGCCGGCCTTGCGGGGGTCGCGGGTGGAAAGTTCTACGCGGTACTCCGAGAAGCCGAAGGTCTTCAAGACGGCTTCGGCGAAGCTCAGACAAGCTTCAATTTCGGTTGTGATCTGTTCGGGCGTGCAGAAGATGTGCGCGTCGTCCTGAGTGAAGCCGCGGACGCGAAGGAGGCCGTGCATGGTTCCGCTGCGCTCGTAGCGGTAGACATTGCCGAGTTCGGCGAAACGCTGCGGGAGATCGCGGTAGGAGCGTGGCGAGCTTTTGTAGATGAGGATGTGGCCGGGGCAGTTCATCGGCTTGAGGCGGTACTCCGCGTCATCAAGCTCCATGGGTGGGTACATGTTGTCGCTGTAGTAGCCTTCGTGGCCGGAGATCTTCCACAGCTCGCGGCGCATGATGTGCGGCGTGAAGACCATGGCGTAGCCGCGGCGAATGCACTCCTCGCGCATCCAGTCTTCCATGGTCTTGCG
The DNA here is from genome assembly GCA_021778845.1 of Acidobacteriota bacterium. GTDB lineage: Bacteria > Acidobacteriota > Terriglobia > Terriglobales > Acidobacteriaceae > Granulicella. Next base: position 89,870 of record JAJYBU010000003.1, on the reverse strand, counting down.
AACGAGACCGCCCTTGGGATGCCAGAAGATAAGGCCTGCGCCGGCGACCTCCTGGATGCTGAAGAGATCAAGCTGCTTACCGAGCACGCGGTGATCGCGGGCCTTGATCTCTTCGAGGTGTTTGAAGTGGGCGTCGAGGTCCTTCTGGTTGAAGAAGGCTGTTCCGTAGATGCGCTGGAGCTGCTGGTTTTTCTCGTCACCGAGCCAGTAGGCGCCGGCGATGGACATGACCTTGAAGGCCTTGACGCGGCCTGTGGAGGGCACGTGCGGGCCGCGGCAGAAGTCGGTGAAGTTGCCGTTGCGGAAGAGGGAGATTTCGTCGCCGGGCTGGGTGAAGCGTTCGATGAAGTGAACCTTCATGAACTCGCCGTGGGCGGTGTAGTCAGCGAGACCTTGTTCGCGCGACTCGAGGATTTGCTGGAAGGGTTCATCGCGCGCGACGACGTCGGCCATGCGGGCTTCGATGGCGGCAAGGTCGGCCTCGGTGAAGGGGACCTCGCGGTAGACGTCGTAAAAGAAGCCGCTGTCTGTGGCGGGGCCGTGGCCGAGCTTGGTTTCGGGGAAGAGTTCGAGCAGAGCAGTCGCCATGATGTGCGCGGCGGAGTGGCGGGCGACCTTGAGGGAAGCTGCGTCGTTCTCCTTGAGGAGTTCGAGGGCCACGTCCTCATGCAGCGGCGTGGAGAGGCCGACGATGCGCTCGGCTGTGCTGCTTTGGCCGGAGTACATCGCCTCCTCGGACTGCTCGAGGGCTGTCTCGTTGGCACTGGCGGCGACCACAGCAAGTGGGCGGATGCGTGCGACGACGACGGCCGCGGCCAGACGCGGGGAGATGCTGTTGGCGACGTCGAAGGGCGTTGTGCCCCGGGGGACTTCACGGATGGAGCCGTCGGGAAGCTGGACTTTGATCGATTCTGGGATTGGGTTGCTCACGCCTACAAGGATAGTGCATTGGGCGCCAAGGGCGCAGGGTTTCGATACAATGGCAGAGGTCCCCGGCATCTGGTGCGGGGCAGGAGCGAGTCCCGGCGATGACCTGGTTCAAACGAGATGGGCATGAGATTTCCCCGACACCCGACCACGAGGTGCGGACGCAAGGTCTATGGATCAAGTGTGACCAGTGCAGGAAGACGCTGTGGAAGGCTGATCTCGATGCCAACATGCAGGTGTGTCCGAACTGCGGGAAGCACTTCAAGCTGAGCGCGCGGGAGCGTGTCGAAAGCCTGCTGGAGCCCGGCTATGAACTGGTGGACATGGAGCTGCGGTCGACCGATCCGCTGGAGTTTACCGACCTGAAGCCTTATAAGAGCCGGCTGGCGGCGGCGCAGAAGAGCAGCGGTCTGAATGACGCGATCATCAACGCCATCGGCAAGATCGGCGAACTGGATGTGGTGCTCTCGGTGATGGAGTACGGGTTCATCGGCGGCAGCATGGGGCCGGTGATGGGTGAGACGATTGCGCGGGCGGTGGACCGTTCGCTGGAACGGCGGGTGCCGCTGATTATCGTGTCGTCAAGCGGCGGCGCACGCATGATGGAAGGCATTGCGAGCCTGATGCAGATGGCCAAGGTGTCTGCAGGACTGGCGAAGATGGATGATGAGAAGATTCCGTTTATCAGCCTGATGACGGACCCGACCACGGGCGGCGTGACGGCGAGCTTTGCGATGCTGGGAGACCTGAATATCGCCGAGCCGGGCGCGCTGATAGGGTTTGCAGGACCGCGGGTGATCGAGCAGACCATTCGGCAGAAGCTGCCGGAGGGTTTCCAGCGCTCGGAGTTTCTGCTGCAGCATGGGTTCCTCGACGCGGTGGTGGAGCGCAAGAATATGAAGGCTTATCTGTCCGAGACGCTGAAGTGGATGACCGAGCGGGCCCCGGCGGCGTAAGCACCCGGCATGCATGAGGTGAATCCATCGCGGACCGCGTTGCGCGTGGCGCTGCGGCGGGCTGCCCACCAGCTCCGCGATGCGAAGCCGCTGGTGCTCGATGACCCGCTGGCAGTCAGGATCCTGAGCAAAGCGTTTCATGAGGAGCTGCAGCGCACGCCGGATAAGGTGAAACGGCCGTTCTCGGCGGCGTTGCGTGCGTTTGTGGTGGTGCGGGCGCGGCTGGCTGAGGACACGCTGGCGGCAGCGGTGCGTGATGTGGGTGCGCGGCAGTATCTGGTGCTGGGCGCCGGCCTGGATACCTTTGCGTGCCGCAATCCGTATCCGGATGTGCGGGTGTTTGAGGTGGACCATCCATCGACGCAGGCATGGAAGATCCAGATGCTTGCGAGTGCTGGGATCATGCCGCCTGCAAGTGCTCAGTTTGTGGCGGTGGACTTTGAGAAGGATAGTCTGCGCGCGCGGTTGAAGGCTGCGGGGTTCGATGAGAGCTTGCCGACGGTGACGGCGTGGCTGGGAGTGGTGCCCTATCTGACCATCGAGGCGTTTCGAGCGACGATGCGCGTGTTGGCGAGGTTCGCGCCGGGCAGCGAGGTGGTCTTCGATTACTCGCAGCCGCGCGAGGCTCTGCCGCCGGTGGAACAACTGATGCTGGATTCGTTGAGCGCGCGCGTGGCGCTGGCGGGCGAGCCGTTTCAGCTCTTCTTTACGCCGGAGCAACTGGTCGAGGAGTTGAAAGGGCTTGGGCTGCGCGTGGTGGAGGACATGGATGGAGAGGCGCTGACGGAACGGTATATGGCAGGGCGCACGGATGGGTTGATGCTGCGCGGCAAGGCTGGAAGAATGTGCGTGGCGGCCTCGGTGGAGGCGCCATCACAAGAGGTGCGAGACTGATAGACGTGATGATGTATGAAGAAGCCTTGGAACGGTTGGCGGCGCTGGGACCAGAGTTGCGCGTGGGACGCGCGGGAGTTGGACCAGCGAGTGCCGCAGTGCGGCGAAAGTTTTCGCTGGAGCATATCCGCGCCCTGCTGAAGGTGCTGGGCGATCCGCAGAAGAGTTTTGCTGCGGTGCTGATTGCGGGCACCAATGGCAAGGGCTCGACGGCGGCGACGCTGGCGGCGATTGCGAACGCAGCGGGGTTGAAGGCGGGGCTGTATACGTCGCCGCATCTGCTGCGGGTGAATGAACGGGTGAAGGTCTCGGGTGCGGTGGCAGAAGGAAGCAGCGCCCTGCTGGAGATTCCCGATGCGGAGTTTGGACGCGTCTTCGGGCGCGTGGATACGGCAACGGCACGACTGATTGCGCGGGCTGAACTTCCTCACTATCCGAGCTTCTTCGAGTTGCTGACAGCGATTGCGTTCTGCTGGTTTGCGGAGCAGGGTGTGGAGTTGGCGGTGCTGGAGGTGGGGCTGGGCGGACGGCTGGATGCGACGAACTCTGTGGAGCCGATCGTGAGTGTGATTACAGATATCGGGCTCGACCATACGGAGTATCTGGGCCACACGCTGCGCGAGATCGCCGGCGAGAAGGCTGGAATTCTGCGGCAGGATGGCGTGCTGGTGACGCTGGCGCAGCATCCCGAGGCCAATGCCGCGATTGGCGAGGCGGCGGTGCGGCTGGAGGTGCGCGGCGTGGATGCGGCGCGGTGTCTGCCGGCAAGACAGAGCCCTGGCATGAGGGAACACGGCGAAGGTTCGCCGCTGGGGCGAAACATCTACGATCTGGTGATTGATGGAGAGGTGTTGCACGTGGACTCGCCGCTGGCAGGGCAGCATCAGCAGAGGAATGTTGCACTGGCGATTGCGACGGCGATTGAGTTGCGGATGAATCATCGGCTCATGGATGGGCGGGAGTTTGCGATCTCGAATGCTGCGATTGAGCAGGGAGTGCGCACGACCGAGTGGCCGGGAAGGCTGGAGTGGATTGCTTCGCGGCAGGGACATGCGCCGTTGCTGCTGGATGTGGCGCACAATCCGGCTGGATCGTGGACGCTGCGCGCGGCGTTGGCGCAGTTGCCCGATGCGATGCCGCGGACGCTGATCTTTGGGTGCCTGGCGGACAAGCAGATTGATGAGATGGAGCAGGTGCTGCTGCCGCTGTTCGATTCGACGTCGGGCGATCCGGCGCGGGCGCGGGACCATGTGATCGTGGCACCGGTGATGAATCCTCGCGCGGCGACGGTGGAGGAGCTGGCCGCTGCGGCCCAGAAGCTGGATGTGCCGGTGCATACTTCCATGAGCCTGCGCGAGGCGCTGGAGCATGCGGAGGCGGTGACGCCGAAAGATGGCGTGATTGTCGCGACGGGCTCGGTGTTTCTGGTGGGAGAGGTTCGGGCGCTGGTGCTGGGCGAAGCACGATAGCATGAGGTGTGATGTCCGCTGCCGATGAAACCCTGAAGACGGATGAGCCGAAGATGCCGCCTGCCGCGTCTCCCGATGCTCCATTGCCCGCCGTGTCGTGGTTCTGGCGCTGGGCGAACTATCTTTTCTTTATCCCGGTGCTGGCGCTGGCGACGGTGTTCTTTGGGACCATCTCGCTGCTGTGCGGGGTGTGGGACAAGGACGGGCGGCAACAACACGCGATTGCGCGGGTGTGGGCGCAGGTGTTGCTGCGCGTGGCGATGTCTCCGGTGGCGCTGGAGCATGCGGAACGGCTGCCTGTGAATCAGGCGGCTGTGTATGCGAGCAATCATCTGAGCTACTACGACACGCCGGTGGTGTTTGCCAAGCTGCCGTTTCAGTTTCGGATTCTGGCCAAGGCGCCGCTGTGGAAGGTTCCGTTCATCGGGTGGTATCTGAATCGTTCCGGGCAGGTGCCCATCGATCAGAGTTCGGCGCGCGCGGGGGTGGTGAGTCTGGGCCATGGAGCGAAGACGCTCGCTGGCGGTATGCCGATGGTGATCTTTCCGGAGGGCGGCCGCGCGTTCAATGGCGAGCTGCAGCCGATGGCTGCCGGTGCTGCGTGGATGGCCATCAAAGCACAGGTTCCGCTGGTGCCGCTCACGCTGGTGGGGACGTATGAGATGCTGCCGATCCATGTGTATGCGCTGAAGCCGAGACCGCTGAAACTGATTGTCGGCGAGCCGATCTCGACGGTGGGAATGGTGACGCGCGATGCCGAGGCGCTGACCGAACGGCTGCGCGCGGCGATCCACGAGACCTATGTGGCGGAGCACGAGTAAGGGTACACTCGCTGTGTGATTGCACATCTTCGTGGACAGATTCTGAGTAAGTCGCCCAATGCGGTCGTCATCGATTGCGGAGGCGTGGGGTATGAGCTGGCGATCTCGGTGACGACCTATACCGAGATTGGTGATGTGGGCGCAGAGGCGCGGCTGCACGTGCATACGCATGTGCGCGAGGATGCGCTGCTGCTGTTCGGCTTTGCGGAGGTGACGGAGAAGCGGCTGTTTGAAAAACTGCTGACGATCTCTGGCATTGGGCCGAAGCTGGCGATTACGGTGCTGAGCGGGATCTCGGCGGAGCGGCTGGTGGGTGCGATTCGTGGCGGCGATCATGCGACGCTGACGCGCATCCCGGGCATTGGCAAGAAGACGGCCGAGCGCGTGGTGCTGGAGCTGAAGGACAAGCTCGATGACCTCGCCGGGTTTAGTACGGTGGGAGTGGCGGCACGGCCTTCGCTGGGGGCGACGGCGGAGGATGTGCTGAGTGCGCTCGTGAATCTTGGCTATCCGCGGCCGATTGCGCAGAAGGCCGTGGAGACGGCAGCGAAGGATGCTGCGGTTGCGGGAGATTTTGAGCTGCTATTCCGCGCGAGTATGGCGGCGGTGAGGTAACCGCGTTCATCCCAAGATATCGGTCCTCTGTATTTGTCATCCTTCGCTACGCTCAGGATGACAATCCTAAAAAGGATAGGCAAAAAGAAAATGTTACAGGCTGGCTAGGCGCGGCGGCGGTAGCGGACGGCGAACTCGTAGCCGGGGTTGGGTGGGAAGAGATCGGCGACCAGGCGCAGGCGTGCGGCCAGTGCGACTGGGGCAAGCAAGGGATACTCGCGTTCGCGGAGCTCGCTGTAGTCGAAGTCCAGGGCCAGGGCGAGGAGATAGATCGCGACCGCGTCGGAGAAGGCGGCCTCAAGGTAGAGGGTGCGCTCTTTCTCGTTGATCGCGCGCTGCGCATCGGTGCCTTGCTTGGCAGGAGCGTTGAGATACGGCCAGGTTGCTTGCGCGTCGGCTACGTTCAGGAACGCGCGCTGACGGGCGGAGAAGCTGGCGGCGATGCCACGGTTGCGGCGCGATGCGGGCTGTGCAGGCTCGGGCTGCGCGTTGGCGGGGCGGCCGAAGGCCAGGTTGCGCGCCTCCCAGGCATCGATGCTGGTCTCACCGCGCACGTCCGAGAGCGCCTGCTTCCAGACGAGATCGGAGAAGGCGGCGGGGACACCGGCCTGATCGACGAAGGCATGCGCGACGTTGATGAAGAACTCGAAGCTGAGGGCGAAGCGGTCTCCCATGAGGCGCGTGGAGATGAAGACGCCGCGCTTGCCGTGTCCGAGCTCAACGTTGCGGTGGCAGATGGCGGAGTCAGAGAACTCCTCCGTGTAGGCGCTTGCAACCATGGTGGGCTGCGGTGTGGCCTGATTGCGGGCGTCGACGTTTCCGGCGGTCTCCGGATTTTCGGCGATCGCTTCGCGCAGAGCCAGCGGAACGAAGTAGTACGTATTCGCCTGGAGAGCTGCGGTGATCGCCGTGGGAACGGCCTCCAGCATGCGGTCAAGATCGAGGTCTGCGAGGCCGGTTTCTCCGAAGGTGGCAAAGTGCACACCGTTGGGCGATTGGCGGATCTCCGTGTCGCGCGCGATCTGCGCTGCGTTGACCAGCCGAGCGGAGCGCACCAGATGTGGTGCGCGAGGCTGCCCGTTCTGTACGATCTCTGCCATGGGCTTATTCTAAATGAGTATGGCTACTGCAAACGATGTAGAACGCGCGCGGCGTGAGGGTGAGTTGCTTGGGATTCCGCTCGGCGACCTGGGCTGGTTCCAGTCGCTGCTGATGGGTGTGGCCACGGGAATGGCAGCGTTCTTCCTGACCACGTTCGTGGCGATCTTCGTCCTGCTCTTCTATATGATGGCGACGGGCAAGCATCCGGATTTCGCCGCGGCTTACCGGCTGGCAGGCTTTCCTGTGGGTGTGGTGGTGATGGTGGTGGCGCTGGGGTTTCTCGGCGTGCAGTGGGCGCGACGCATGGCGCGGAAGGCTCGCAAACAGTAGTTGCAGAGCACACGCATGGCCCATGCGTCCGCTTTTGACAGACGAGAATATGAGACTTCCGGTTTGCAAATGAATTGAAGGGACGACAAGACGTTTGCAGCGCAGACGCGTATGCTTACGCCATTCGGTTCGTTCATTCTGCAGCACCCCCTGGAGTAACTTTGATGACGACATTCGCTTGGAAATTTCTGCGTTGGAGCGCGACCGCGGCTCTGATGGTGGCGGTGGTTTCGACAGGCTGGCCTGGTGCCCGCGCTGAGGACAACAAGAAGCACGAGGAGAGCAAGCCTGTTCCCTCCTACTACGGGCCGCAGCCGGCCACCGAGGCGATCGACCTGACGATGTATGCGCGGATACGCGAGGAGGGCTTCCACCATGGCAAGGTGATGGAGTTTGGCGGAGCGCTGGCGGACGGCATTGGGCCGCGGCTGACGGGTTCGCCGAACATGGCGAAGGCCAATGCGTGGACACGCGACACGCTGACGGCCATCGGCCTCTCGAACGCGCACCTGGAGGACTGGGGCGACTTTGGGATGGGTTGGCAGCAGATCAATACGTGGGCGCGGATGGTGTCGCCTGATCCTGAGCCGCTGTGGATGCAGGCGTCGCCGTGGTCTCCTGCGACCAAGGGGCCGGTGAGCGGCGAGGTGGTGTATGTTCCGCTGACCGACGCGAAAGAACTGGACGCGCTGAAGGGCAAGCTGGCGGGCAAGATTGTGCTGTTGGGGCCAACGCGGCCGACGCCCGATATCACCAAGCCGCTGTTCACGCGCTATACCGACGCGGACCTGAAGGAGATGCAGAGCTATGAAGGCGGCGGCGGGGACTACTCGCTGAGCAATCCCGCCTTCCGGAAGCGCTATGAGGAGTACATGCAGCGTGCGCAGTTGCGCAAGCAGGCGCTGGCGATGATGGCCAGCGAGGGTGTGGCGGCGATCATCACTCCCAGCCGCGATGGCGGCGATGGCGGTGGCACCGGCATTATCTTCGACGACAACGGAGCCGACCTCGCGCGTGACGCTCAGAAGCCTGAGAACGCGGTGAAGATTCCGAATGCCGTGATGATGATTGAGCACTACAACCGGCTGGCGCGCATGGTCGAGCATCATGTGCCCGTGATGGTGGAGGTGAACATCGAGACCAAGTTCACCGGCGATCATGAGCACGGCTTCGATACGGTGGCGGAGATTCCTGGCACCGATCCTCAACTGAAGGACCAGGTGGTGATGGTGGGCGGACATCTTGACAGTTGGATCGCAGGTACCGGCGCAACGGACAATGGCGCAGGTACCATCGTGGCGATGGAGGCGGTGCGGATTCTGAAGGCGCTGAATGTGAAGCCGCGCCGGACGATTCGCATTGCGCTGTGGTCGGGCGAGGAAGAAGGGTTGTATGGCTCGCAGGGGTATGTGAAGCAGCACTTCGGCACGTTCGCTCCTCCGGCGACGCCGGACCCGGCAGGCATGCCCAGCTACATGGGGCATCATGGTGCACTGAAGACTACCGACGAATGGGAGAAGCTGGATGCTTACTACAACCTCGACAACGGTACGGGTAAGGTCCGCGGAGTGTATACGCAGGGGAACTTCGCGATAGCACCGATCTTTGCGCAGTGGATAGCGCCGCTCGCCGATCTGGGGGTTACGACGATCACGAATCGTAATACCGGCGGGACTGATCACCTGTCGTTCGATGCGGTGGGACTGCCCGGCTTCCAGTACATCCAGGACCCGATGGACTATGAGACGCGCACGCACCACTCCGATATGGATACGTTCGATCGGCTGCATGAGGCAGACCTGGAACAGGCCGCCGTGGTGGAGGCCATCTTTCTGTGGAACACCAGCCAGCGCGATGCGATGATGCCACGGAAGCCGTTCCCGCACCCGGAGCTCAATCAGAAGCTCAGCGAGCCGCTGAAGGGCATCTACCCTAACGCGACGGAGTAGACCTTTTGCATGAGGTGAACGTGCAGCGGCGGAGACTTCGGTCTTCGCCGTTGTGCATTGTGGTGAGGAGGGATGTTGGATAGCATCGAGAAGCGATGGCGACACACTTTTCTCCCGAAGCGATGAAGTTCCTGCGCGGACTGGCGCGCAACAACGACCGTGAGTGGTTTGAGGCACGGCGCGAGGTGTACGAGCGTGCGTTGAAGGCACCGATGCTCGCGCTGGCCGAAGAGATCAACGTGGCGATGATGGAGTTTGCGCCTGAGCATGTGCGGCCTCCGCACAAGATCGTGATGCGCATCTATCGCGACATCCGCTTCAGCAAGAACAAGCAGCCGTACAAGACGCACCTGGCGGCCTGGTGGGCGCGGCGAGGGATGGAGAAGACCTCCGGTGGCGGCTTCTACCTGCAGGTCAGCCCGCAGGAGGTGCTGGTGGCGGCTGGGGTGTACATGCCCGAGCGCGAGCAACTGCTGTCGATTCGGCGCTGGATGAGTATGCACCATGAGGCCTATCGAGCCAGCGTACAGAAGCTGCTGAAGAGCCGAGGCGCGGGTTTTGAGGCGAACGATGCCGAGGCGCTGACCCGCATGCCCAAGGGCTTTGCCAGCGATGACCCTGCGGACGAGCTGGTGCGTGCGAAGAGTTGGGGAGTTCACGCCTCGCTGCCCGCCGAACTTGCGTTGGAGCCTGTGCTGGCGCGCGAGGTTGTGCGACGCATGCGCTTGATGGCACCCCTGGTCGATAACCTGAATGATGCGATTCTCGTTGGCCAGGAAGCGTTAGCCAGTGACCGATCCGTGGCGACAAGGAAGCCCCTCTTCTGACGGGACTGGACCCGAAATCCCGCGAAAACGGGCCTGAAAGGGAACACTTTCCGAGAAAACCTGTAAATATCTGTGGAAATGGCAGTTTTGCCGTTGACAAAGCGTTCAGGAAGGTTGAAGGTGAACATCGGCGCGGTTCTTTGCACCCGCATGAACACTGGCGATTGCCACCTCGTAAAGCTTCCGGCTGGGTTCGCTGGAAGACATAGCGGGAGGTCGTCAGCGGGAAGGCTGCGGGAGATGGGCTGAGACCCATGCTCAATCCGCTTTATCTATTTTTTACCGAACGAAGGAGATACAACATGGCAAAGGGAATTACAAAGACACAGCTGGTTCGCCTACTCGCGGAGAAGCTCGAGCTCACTAACAAGCAGACAGCAGCATTCCTCGAGTTGCTGGCTGAGACTGCCGTCAAGGAGACCAAGAAGACTGGCGAGTTCACGATCCCCGGCATCGGCAAGCTGGTGAAGGCAGAGCGCAAGGCGCGCATCGGTCGCAACCCGCAGACCGGCGAGGCCATCAAGATCAAGGCCAAGACCGTAGTCAAGTTCCGCGTGGCCAAGGTGGCCAAGGACACGATCGCTCCGCCCAAGAAGTAGTGCGAGCAGGATCGTGCGGGCCTCGTAGCTAGAGCCTTTGTATTCGGGCCTTGTGGAGGCTGGTGAAAAGGGCCGGAGAATCGACGCAGCGTGCGTCGGGCCTCCGGCCTTTTTGCGTTGCGGCGCTTGTTGCTGAATGGCAGCTGATGGGATCTATGCGAGTGCGTGTGCATCGCGCGCGGCGCGCGGCAGGAAGGCACGCACCACCAGCCAGACTCCCAGTGAGATGATCAGACCCTGGCGGAGCGGCTGCGCGTTGAAGCTCCATCCGAAGATGGCCAGCACAAGAAACACAGCAGGGAAGTAGATCTCGCCGAGCAGAGACTGGAGCCAGTGCGGGCGCACGCCGCCAGCGGCGATCTGCGGTGTGGGCGAGGGCAGAAAGCGTGGGACGGCAGCCTTGTAGTCTACGTAGGGCTGGCCGAAGCGCGCGACCAGGAACGGCTCCTCGGCCAGTGCGAGGCGCACCTGGAAGATCCATAGGAACACTACGGCGAAGATTGCACCGCTGGGAGGCATCAGAATTGCAACGCCGATAGTGTGCAGCAGCGTGCCCAGATACAGCGGGTTGCGCGTGCGGCGATACGGGCCATCGGCGAGCATCACGGTTCCGTGCATCGAGGGCGACTTCACGATGCTTGATCCCACATACGCCGAGCCCCACACGCGCAACACAGCGCCCAGTGCGGTAAGGATGAGCGCGATCACCAGCAGCACGACGGTGGCGGCATCAAAGGCGAGCCATCCCTGGCGCGAGATTGCGGACGAGAGCACCAGCCATGTGGAGCTCGTGGTGAAGCCGGGCACGCCCGCCAGCGAAGAAAGAAACAACCACGGCGCCGTGAAGCCGAGGACGTAAATCACCGCGTGAATGGCGAAGCGGAAACGATACTCGAAGGCAGTGGCCTGCATCAGAAGCTGTTCTCCGTGGGGTTTGATTCGGTGGCAGATGGAGTGGAGGCGACCATCGTATCGACGGCCGCAGGCTGAGCTTCGTCCTTGTAGATCACGCCCGACTTCATGACGAATGGAACATGCTGCAGGATGCGTATGTCGGCCAGAGGATCGCCCTTCACCGCGATCACGTCGGCCCACTTGCCGGGCTCCAACGAGCCGGTCTTGTCGGTCCAGCCCATCAAGTCGACGGCGTTCAGCGTCGCGGTCTGTAGCGCAGCCAGCGGCGTCATCCCGAACTGGTTCACGTAGACGTCCAATTCATGCGCGTTGAGACCGTGCGGATAGACAGCGGCGTCGGTGCCACAGGCGACCTTGACGCCAGCCTTGATGGCGCGGATGGCGTTCTGCTTCTCGACCGCGCTGACGTCCTTCATCTTCTGCGCGTACAGCGGCGAGAGATGTCCGTACTGCTGCATCCAGTCGATGAGATACGCGGTGGGAACGAAGTAGGTGCCGTGCTTGAGCATCATGGCGATGTCGGCTTCGTCCATATAGCTGCCGTGCTCGATTGAATCGACGCCAGCCTCCGATGCCCACAGGATCGCCTGCGCGCCATGTGCGTGAGCGGCCACCTTGCGGCCAAGGCGGTGCGCATCGGCGACGATGGCCTGCATCTCCTCCAGCGTGTACTGCGACGCCTGCGGGTCGTCGCCCTTCGAGAGCACGCCGCCGGATGCGCCAATCTTGATCAGGTCCGCACCGTACTTAATGTTGGTGCGCACCATGTGCTGCACGGCGGGGATGCCGTCGGCGACACCCTCGCCCTGCACGTGATACTGCTCGGGCAGCAGGTTCTCATCCATGTGTCCGCCGGTGATGCCGAGGGGTGGTCCGGACACGAGCATGTGCGGGCCCGGAATGTGGCCTTCGTTGATCTCATCGCGCAGCGCAACGTCGGTGAAGCCGTCGGCACCTACATTGCGCACGCTGGTGAAGCCGGCTTCGAGCGTGGTCTTCGCATTCTCGACGCCGATGATCGCCTCTTTGCCCGGCGTCATCGTGAGTTCAAAGTACGGATCGAAGTTGTTGGCCATGGTGAGGTGCGTGTGCACGTCGATCAGTCCGGGCATCACCGTGTAGGCCGTCAGGTCAACGACGCGATCACCAGGGCCGGCAGGCGTTGCGCTGGTCGGCGCAAGGGCTACGATGCGGTCTGCCGAGATGATCACCGTCTCTCCCGGCGTCTCCTTGCCGGTGTGTACGTCGAGCACGCGGCCGGCACGAAGCAGGGTGCGGCCGGCGGCTGGCTTGTAGGTGGGCTGGGCGATGGCCGCAGTGGCGACCAGCATAAGAACGATGAGTGTGGAGGAGACCGTGCGCATGATGTGCCTCGTTGCCATGGGAGTGGGACGATGCTGTCCGGTGGATGAAGCTCTCAATCTACAACAGCGCTGTGGCTGTGCGCTACGCTGTAGGTGCGTCTCCGAGCGCGGTCAGGATGGCGTCGAAGTCCTCAACGCCGGAGTACTCGATGATGACCTTGCCCTTGCCCTTCTTGTCCTCGATGGTGACCTTCAGGCCGAGCCGTCGGCGCAACGCATCCTGGGCCTCGCGGACGTTGGGATCGACGCTGGCCACGGGCTTCGGTTCCTTCTTCCGGGACTCGGGGTTGAGCAGGCCGTGGATGTAGTTTTCGGTGGCCCGCACGGAGAGATGCAGCGCCAGCACCTTCTGCGCGGCGGCCAGCATGGCCTCGGGCGACTCCAGCGCGAGCAAGGCGCGGGCGTGGCCGAAACTGAGCTCGCCGACCTCGACGTGACGCTGTACGGATTCTGGTAACTTCAACAAACGAAGGAAGTTAGACACGCTTGCGCGATCCTTGCCGGTGCGCTCGGCCATCTGTTCCTGGGTCATGTGGAAGTCGCGGCTGAGGCGCACATAGGCGTGCGCCTGCTCCATCGGATTCAGGTCCGCGCGCTGGAGGTTCTCGACGATGGTCATCTCCATCGCCTGCAGGTTCGAGACCTCGCGGATGATGGCCGGGATCGTCTCCTTGCCTGCCTTCTTGCTGGCCAGCAGGCGCCGCTCGCCGGTGATCAGCGTGTAGCGCCCGTCCTGACGATGGTTGGCTCCGTGGCGCACGACGATGGGTTGCACTACGCCGGACGCTGTGATGGAGATAGCCAACTCGGTGAGCTTGGCTTCGTCGAAGTTGGTGCGGGTCTGGAAGGGGTTGCGGTCGATGAGGTCGACGGCAATCTCGAGAGGCTTTCCGGTCGGCTCGGTTGCCGCAGAGACGCTGATGGGTGCGGATGGCCCGGGACGTGACGGTAGAAGCGATTCAAGGCCCTTGCCCAAGGCTCGCGGCTTGCTCTTGGCGTGTGGATCAGCTTGGTTCGGTGTAGACATACTTGGTTCCTGCCTGATGAAAATGGATGGTTTGGAACGAATCCTGCTTTGGATGAAACCGCCGGGTTGCGCTACTTCTTGCGAAACGGCCAGATACCCTTGGACTCGCCCATGGCTTCAAGTACCGGGAAGCTTGGTGCTGGCCCTGGTTTTTTCGGGATCTTGACGCCGTTGCGCTCAAGAAGCTCGAGGGCGAGGTTGCGGTAGGACTCTGCACCACGTGAGCGCGGATCATATAGCGCGACGGGTTTGCCATGGCTGGGCGCCTCCGCCAGACGGATGTTGCGCGGGATCGTGGTGTGGAAGAGTTTGTCCTCGAAGAAGGTTTGCAGGTTATCGCGCACCTGCTGGGAGAGATTCGTGCGGTCGTCGAACATGGTAAGGAGCACGCCCTCGATGGAGAGTTCAGGGTTGAAGCTGGCCGAGACGCGGTCGAGCGTTGCCATGAGCTCGGAGATGCCCTCGAGTGCGAAGTATTCGGCCTGCATGGGGACCAGCAGCGTGTCGGCCGCGACCAGCGAGTTGAGGGTGAGCAGGTCCAGTGCAGGGGGGCAATCGAGAAAGATGAAGGGATAGTCGGTACGAACGGGCTCGAGGCCCTCGCGGAGACGGTGTTCGCGGCGCTCGACGCCAACCAGCTCTACATTGGCACCAATCATGTTCTTGGTGCCGGGAACCAGCGAGAGGTTCTCGACCTCGGTGGGGATGATGACCTCGCGGGCTGTGGCGTTGCCGAGCAGGAGATCGTAGACCGAGAGCCGGGCTTCGTCGCGGGAGAAGCCAAGGCCGCCAGTGGTATTGGCCTGGGGATCGACGTCGAGTAGCAGGGTTGGGACGCCTTCAAGGGCTACCGCGGCGGCCAGATTGATGGCTGTGGTGGTCTTGCCGACGCCACCCTTCTGGTTAACGATGGCAATGACCTTGCTCTGGGGGGTAGGGCTCTGTGGCGGGGGCGGGTTCTTCGGATTGATTGATTCAGACATGGCGGGACGAGTCCAAGCCTAGCAGATGCGGAGAGGGAATGTTCCACGTGGAACACTCGAAGTTGTGTTCCACGTGGAACATCGCGAGGAAATGCTGTGCATCGGATGAGGAAGCTGTGGGTTAGCGGCTGGGAGGGGGTGTCTGGTGCAGGGTGAGCCAGCCGGGAGCGTCTCCGGGGAGAGAGATGCACTCGTCTTCGGGTGCCGTCTCGGTCGAGAGGGTTGCGAGCCAGCCACCGGGGGCGACGCGGAGTTGTGCATCGGCGAGCGCCTGCTGCATGTTGTCCACGGCGCGCAGGGTGACCGCGTCGAAGCGGCGGTCCGATTCGATTGCCTCGACACGTCCGGCCCAAACCTCTGTAGGGAGGCCTAGCGTGCGGATGACTTCTCTGAGAAAGGAAGCCTTCTTTCCTTGCGACTCTGCCAGGGTGATTTGTAGAGCAGGGTGCAGGAGTTGGATGGGAAGGCCAGGAAAGCCAGCTCCGGAGCCGAAGTCGAGTAGCGTGGCCTCGGCGGGGAGCCGTGCGCCGAGATGTAGTCCGGCAAAGAGGCTCTCGCCGAAGTGGCGACGGACGATCTCGTCGGGCTCACGGATGGCGGTGAGGTTGGTGCGGGCATTCCACTTCAGCAGCAGGTCGAGGTAGTCGGAGAGCTGTGCGTAGAGGGCGGCCGGCACAGGGGCGGACCCTAGATAGGGTTGGAGGAGTGCGGCGATGCGGGCTTCGGAGAGGGTGGCCATGGTCGCTTAGTGAGCGGAGCTTTCAGCCTGCTGCCTGGCTGCTTCGGTTTCGGCACGATTTTCAGTGATCAGGCGGGCTTCAAGGATAAGGTGGTCAAACAGGGCGCGGCTGGCGGCGCTGATCTCGTAGCTGCGCTCAGGATGCCACTGGATGCCGAGGACAAACTGAGGGCGGGCCGGATGTTCCACGTGGAACACAGCATCATCCGAGTCAATCTCCACGGCTTCGATCACACCATCGTCCGGGCAGCGGGCGACGATCCGCAGACCAGCACCTGGAGCCGCTACCGACTGGTGATGGCTGGTATTGATTGGGAGGCGCAGATATCCATCTCTCTCCGGTGCCTCCTCCGGCGTGAGCAGCGAAGCCAGGATGCTTGCGGGCGCGATTTGCGCGGTGTGGGCGATGGCCACCTTGCTGCCCGCTCCATGGTTCACCGGCAGTGGTGCGAGGTCCTGCACCAGCGTTCCGCCACGCCAGACGTTGAGCGACTGTATGCCGTAGCAGATGGCGAGCACCGGCTTGTGGTACTTCTCGGCGTGGTCGAGCAGAAGATAGTCGGTGGCCTCGCGTGCAGGGTCAGCCGGAGCGGACGCGGGGTCGCGCTCCGCACCGTAGAGCGCAGGATCAACGTCGGCCGGGCTGCCGGGGAGCAGGATGCCGTCGCAACTCGCCACCAGCACGCCAATCTCGGCCGGCGACGCATTGAGGTCGACAGCGACTGGCTCTCCGCCGGAGCGGGTCACCGCCGTGGCATACGTCGGCCAGGAACGCTGGTTGTAGGCTGGATCCCTGGAGGTGGGAACGGGAATGGCGATGCGTGGAGTCATAGGCAGCTTCTGTTGGAAGCGTACCAACATTTGAGGCTGGGGAGGAGGAAAGATTCCCTTCCTCGTCAAATGTTAACTACTTGAATGCCTATGCGGTGTGGCGGGACTGTGATGGCATGGGACGTGGTGCGTTGGCCGGACGTTACCGTGGCTCGAAGCTCCAAGCGGAGTCCTGGCGAGCGCGGTGGGAGGAGTCACCGCGCCCGGCAACAGGTGGGCCGTTGTACGCGAGGCCCTGCCACGGCGACGCTGCAGGTGTTCCCTGGAGTCACGCTATGGCTTAGGTTTGCCATACATCAGGTGCTCGAACTCCGGCGTTCCGCGAAGACTCGCAAGTTGTTGATCCTGAACGATTTTCTGTTTATCGGAGAAGCCCTCGAGCAAGGCCTTCTGCAGGTAGTTGATCGCCTGTGCCTTCATGCCGGCGTGAGCGTAGATCTCCGCGAAGCAGATGTACATCTTTGCCAGCTCTGCGGGCGACTCATCTTTCTGGAGGCCATTCATCTCAAGCTCCTGAAAAATATCGGGGTCAAGATTGAAGGCGCGCTCGTAGGCTTCGGCGCCATCGCTGTACTTCTTTTGGGCAAGGTAGACGGCGCCAAGGTTGCTCCAGAATGGCGCCATCTGCGCGTCCAGCCGGATGGACTTTTTATAGAAGCGCTTCGCCCGCTTGTTGTCGTCCTGGCGGAAGTAGATGGTTCCGAGGTTGTTGTAGGCCGCGGCGTATTTGTGGTCCATACGGGCCGCCCGGACGTAGTAGGAAACGGCGTCCGGGTCCATCCCGAGGCGCTGGTAGGCGATTCCGATCTTGTTGAGGAGCTCTGCGGTCTGGGGCTGGATCCTGTTGTAGGCGTCGATGGCGTCATGGAAGTGGCCGCGTGCAGCGAGCATGTCCGCCTGCAGTTCGGGCGTCATGACGGGGAGTTCGGCGTTGGACGCGGTTGTAGGAGACTGTTGATCCGCGTGTCCGAAGCTCACCAGGTTGTGGTTCTGGGCCAGCGCCTGGAGCGATCCAGCCGCGCTGA
The DNA here is from genome assembly GCA_021778845.1 of Acidobacteriota bacterium. GTDB lineage: Bacteria > Acidobacteriota > Terriglobia > Terriglobales > Acidobacteriaceae > Granulicella. The sequence goes on along the minus strand of JAJYBU010000003.1, from coordinate 72,498 downwards.
ACGCCAGGATGAGAGCAGACAATCCTATCCAACGGGCAAAGCAGCATGTAGTTGACTTCATCGCAACCTCCCGATCGATACCAGGGTCCTGGGGTTCGAGCCTGAAGCGCCTGCTAGACCCGGAAGGGATCAAGGTTCTAGGATGATCGCAATTGGTCCGATTGGAAAGGCCCACTTAGACGAAACTAACCAGACCACTTTGAGCTAAGGAGACAGCCCGGTGTTCCCGTCAGGATGTGGGTGAGGAGGCGGCATGACCCATCGTGCATCGAGCTTCGAGCTGATTCTTCCTCCGCGGCCGGACGGCACGCCTTCGTTCCACTGGCTGCGAGACGCGCTTCGCGCAGAGATTCTTAATGGCCGAATTACTCCGGGGTCGAAGCTGCCGGCCAGCCGGGAGTTCGCACGCCAGTACCAACTCTCGCGTGGAACGATTCTGGCGGCGCTCGACGAGTTGCAGGCCGAGGGCTATCTCGAACCCCGCCGAGGCTCGGGCACGTACGTCTCCCGCATTCTGCCCGAACACCTGCTGCCCGCGCAGGAGATCTCCGAGCAGGAGGCCAACGGGGGGACGCCGAAGGGACCACAACTCTCCGCGTTTGGCGCGCGTGTTCGCCCGTTTTCGTACTACATCAAGCCGGAGAGCCGCGCCTTCCGCACGAATCTTCCTGCGCTGGACCTGTTCCCGACGACGCTGTGGGCGCAGGTCACCTCGCGCCGGTTGCGTGCGGCGTCGGCCCGTAACCTGCTCGGCTGCGAGGCCCAGGGATATCTCCCTTTGCGGGAGGCCGTGGCCAACTACGCGCACACGTCGCGCGGCGTGAACTGCTCGGCGGAACAGATCATCATTGTCTCCGGCGTGCAGGAGGGGCTGGATCTCACCACGCGGCTCCTACTGAATCCCGGCGACAAGGTGCTGGTCGAGGACCCGGGCTACCAGGGCGCGTACACCCTGTTGCACGCAGCCGGAGCGCGCATCATCTCGGCTCCTCTGGATGCTGAGGGAGCGGCTCCCAGAGAGGCGGACTTCCGCGGTTGCAGGCTGGCCTATGTGACGCCGGGGCATCAATATCCCATGGGGATGACCATGAGTCTGCAGCGGCGACTGCAACTGCTGGCATGGGCTAAGAAGTACGACACGCCCATCTTCGAAGATGACTACGACAGCGAATTCCGATTCTCCGGCCGGCCGCTTCCAGCGATGCAGGGCCTCGATCGTGGCGGAAAGGTGATCTTTTGCGGCAGCTTCAACAAGGTCATGTTTCCATCGCTTCGGCTGGGGTATGTGGTGCTGCCGCGCAATCTGGTCGACGTCTTCGTCTGCACCAAGGCGATGACGACGCGGCACCACTCGCTGCTGGATCAGGCTGCGCTGTGCGACTTCATCGAGCAGGGACACCTGGGCCGTCATCTGCGGCGTATGCGCAATATTTATGAGGAACGCTTTCAACTCCTGCTGGAGTGCGCGCAGCAGCACCTGGGCGAGTATCTAGAGATCGCGAATATCGAGGCGGGGCTGCAGACCATCGGCCGCCTGCGCGTGGATGTGCCGGCTGAAGTGGTGGCGCAGCGCGCGGCAATGGAAGAGATCGACGTGGTTGCGCTCAGCCGCTACTGCCACACCGCGTTGATTCCGGAGGGCCTGCAGATAGGCTTTGCCGCCGTGCAGGAGAAGGAGATCCGCGCCGGCGTGATGAAACTCGCCAACGTCTTTGAGAAGCTGAAAGCGGAACCGTTGAAGGCTGCGTCGTTGAAGATGCATACACGTTAGTGAATGACAGGGATCAACGCCTCCAGCGCTAGATTCCGGACGGGAATGTCTCCGCGGGTTCGTCTTCATCTCCGGAACTCACTGGTTCCATCGGCTCCACGGCCCGCGTTTCGTCGAAGTGCAGCACGGCGTCAAACTGGTCCGAGAGGCTGGCGAGAAAATAGTGGCTGGCAAGCTCCGACGCTGGCAGGTAGACGACGCCGATGGCACGCTCCAGCATGGACTCGCGCAGCCGAAACCCTGCGTGCGAGTGCTCGCCCAACCGCAGCGAAAATGCAGGCAGGCCTACTTTGTGGAAGAGACCTTCGAAGCTGTCGGGGCGTGCGGGCCGGACCTGCTTCCGCTCGGCCGGGCTGTCCCATCCGGACGCCGCCGTGACCGTTCCGGTGTAGGTGGTTAAGCCGATGGTGCGGCACGCATTGCCGTACTGCTGCCGAACCAGTTGCCCGATGTTCCACTCGCCGGCGTGCCCCATCTGGGTCGCGCGTGCGTCGCCCACATGCGAGTTGTGCGCCCACACCACCACCTTCGCCGGAGGCTGCAGCCGATCGAGATAGCTGACCAGCGCGTTGAGCGTATCCACCATGTGCCGGTCGCGAAGGTTCCACGACGAGATGGTGCGCTGAAACATCGCGCGGTAGTACTCCTCAGCGTCGCGAACCACGGCTGCATTCTGCTCGGCGTCGAAGAAGCGTTCCATGCCGGCCAGCCCATCAATCCGCGAATAGTGCAGCGATTTATGCTGTAGCTCGATCAACTGCGCCACGGCCTCGTCCTCGCAGGAAGGCTCGAGGCCGAGGCCGGTGAAGTGGCCATAGGCTTGAGGATCGCAGCCGAAGGTGTCGAAACAGCCGTAGCGCCCGCGCGCCCGACGGGCCGCCGCAGGATCGACCTCGTCGAGATAGTGCAGCACGCGCTCAATCGACGCATGCATGCTGTAGAGGTCCATCCCGAAGATGCCGACGCGACGCGACGCGTCCAGCGCATCGTTGTGCGACCGCATCCAGCCAACGAAGTCCAGCACATCCGCATTGCGCCACATCCATGACGGGAAGCGTTTGAAGCCGCTGAGCGCCTCACTGGCATCGGTGTCGGTGTTGTCGCCCTGCACGTAACGATGCACGCGGTAGGCGTCGGGCCAGTCCGCCTCCAGTGCGACGGCGTTGAAGCCATTCTCGCAAATAAGGCGCTTGGTGATCTTCGCGCGTTCGCGATAAAACTCATGGGTTCCGTGCGACGCCTCGCCCAGCAGCACGAAGCGCGCGTCTCCAACGAGTTCGAGCAACGAGTCGTAATCGTCGCTGGCACCTGTCAGAGGGTGAGCGGCGTTGCGGATGATCTCAGTAAGAAGCGGTGTGGTCGAAGGCATCATGGGAATCCTCCAAGGAACGTGGTGACATAAGGGTTTTCGCGTGGCGCGATCGATGCAATCAGCCTTTCGCCACCGCATGGTGCAGGGGGTTCGTGGCGCGTGGCCTCTCCCCTGGCATAAACCGCTCGAACCAGTCGGTCGCGGCGCGGGCCGCTCGCTCCAGCGTTCCTGGCTCTTCGAACAAGTGCGTCGCGCCGGGGATGAGGGTGAGGAGTTTGTGCTGACAGTGCAGTTGGCTCAGCGCCTGTTGGTTGAGCGCAATCACCGCCGTGTCTTCCGAGCCCACCAGCAACAGCACGGCAGCCTTAACGTTTGCCAGCGCATCCTCTGCGAGGTCCGGCCTGCCGCCGCGCGAGACGACTGCCGCAACCGTATCCTGCAACTGTGCTGCCGCCGCCAGCGCCGCACCGGCGCCGGTGCTGGCGCCGAAGTAGCCGATCGGAAGCCGACTCAGCCGAGGGTGCCGCAGTACCCACTCCGTAGCACCCACCAGCCGCGCGGCCAAGAGCGCAATATTGAACTTGAAGGGAATGGCGTGGCGCTCCATTCTCAGATCGTGAGCCTCTTCCTCTTCGGTGAGCAGATCAAACAGCAGCGTCGCCATTCCTTGCGATTGCAGCATGTGGGCCACGGCCAGATTCCGAGGACTGTGGCGGCTGCTCCCGCTCCCATGGGCAAACAGGACCACTCCATGCGCATCCGGCGGGATGTCCAGCATTCCTGTCAGCCTCACCTTTCCCAGATCGATTGCGACCTCATCGACCTGCTCTGAGCGTCGCAGCAGGTCGATGACTTCCGCATCCTCCACCTGCGTAAAGTTCCTGTAGAACGCTCCCACCGCATAAAACGGGTCCGGGAGATCGAGGCAGACGATCTCATCGACGAACCGTTTGAGCCATGCCGCCGTAGACGGCGGAGCCACTGGAACCGCCACCACCAGCGCGAGGGGCTTCATCTGGCGCAGAGCCTGAATTGCTGCGTACACGCTCGCTCCGGTCGCAATCCCGTCATCGACCAGGATGACCGTCTTGCCGGCGACCTGGAGCGGCGGGCGGTCGCCGCGATAGAGTTTGGCACGGCGGTCCAACTCCAGCTTAACCTCCGCGGTGACGCGCTCGATCTGCTCGCGCGAGATGCCCACAGCGCGAACGATCTCTTCGTCCAGATAGCGTCCATCGCCAGCAGAGATTGCTCCGAACGCTAACTCTGTTTGGCCCGGCACACCCAGCTTTCGCGATAGAAAGACATCCAGCGGTGCATGCAGTGCAGCCGCGACTTCATAGGCCACGGTAACCCCGCCCCGCGGCACTCCGAGCACGATCACATTTGGGCGATGCGCTAAACTTTCCAGCCGCCTCGCAAGTTGGCGTCCTGCATCTGCACGGTCTTCGAAGAGCATGTTGGGGATCCCCCCGAACCTACGCTCCTTCTACGCCTGCGGTGACGCGTTTACTGTGATGTGAATCACTTAGCTGAGGGTCCACCGGGTATTCCACCTGCCGCGTCGAGTCCGGTCAAAGATTGCCACGCAACGGACGCATCCCAGATCGAAGCTGTCTCGAGGGGGCGACTTCAGGGCCGCCCAACCCTACCGGCGTGGCACGCGCGGCATCGATTCCTCGACTCAAACCACTCTTGTACAACCATTTAGTTCGGCAGCCGTAGTAAATCCGGAACAGGAGGCTGGCGTAACCCTTGACACGCTCCCTTGCGGTTCTCTGACTGAACCACCGCGCGCTGACCGATGGAAAGTGAAACTACTTCACTGCCTTTTTCCTGCCCGAGGGCTTCGCTGTACGAGCATGCCCGGGCACATTACGCGAGTGGCGATTGCCGGAGTGGCGCTGCAGCACGAGCGCCGCTGCTCCGCGCAGCCGCGCCAGTCCACCTTCCTCGGAAGGCGCGAGGCGTGGCGCAGTTCCTGCCAGCAAAGTAGACTTCATCTCCGCTTCGATCACAGGTCCGACGAGCCCCCACACGACCGTAATATCGCCTGCAATAAAGATCAATTCCGGTGAAAGCGCTGCGGTCACCAGGCGCAACCCGCGCCCGATATTTCTCGCCTGCTCCGTCAGGGCGGCGATTGCATCCTTGTCCCCTTCTTCGGCGATCGCATGCAGTTCGGCGATGGACACGTCGGTGTTGCCCTTTCTGCGTGCCGCAAAAAACCGCAGCGCCGCATTGGAGGAAGCGAACGTCTCCCAGCAACCGCGCGCACCGCAGGCGCATTGCGGGCCGGAAGAATCCAGCACGATGTGTCCAAACTCGCCGGCCATGCCGTTCATGCCGTAGATCGGCTGTCCGTTTGCCATCGCGCCTGTGCCCACGCCCTCGGAAATCGTCACCAGTACGGCGTTACGCACCCCATCCATCTTGCCAAACCACACCTCGGAGAGCAGCCACGCGTTTGCCGCGTTGTCCATCTCCACCTTCAACCCCATGGCTTTCTCGACGGCCCCGCGAATATCCACGTCGGACCACTTCAGATTCGGCGCGAAGATCAGCCGCTGCGTCACCGGATCCACGCGACCCGGCAGGCTGATGCCAACGCCTTCAAACGATTTGCCGGGATGCTTCCCGCGCAGCCGTTGCATCGAGCCTACGATGTTCTCAATCGCCCGCTCGGGATTCGACACGATCGTCACCACGTCGCGCGAAAGAAAATGTCCATTGAGATCCACGACCGCAACGATGGCCTGCCTCGGGCGGACATCCGCGACCAGAATTACCAGGTCTTCGTTGAGCCCCAGCATGGTTGGCCGACGTCCCCTCGGCCTTCTCGCCACCGAGCCCTCACGCACCCACTCCTCGCGCATCAGGTCTTCGACGATCTCTGACACCGTGCTTCGTTGCAATCCCGAAAGCCGCGCCAGATCAGCCCGCGAGACCGGCTGGCGTGCGCGAATCAACTCCAGCACGACATCGCGATTCATGTCGCGCGCCACCTCGCTCGACGCCACCTGCGCGTAGGCCAGATCGATACGTCGCATACCGCTGAACTCTCTGCCCTGCTTCGCCACGCACACCCCTCGACCTGATGGTTGCACCTATTCTAGCCTTGCCCGCGCAGTTACTGGTTCACTCCGCTGGCCAGATACCCGCCATCCACGGTAAGAATCTCTCCCGTAACAAACGAGGCTGCGCGCGACGCGAGGAACACCGCAGCCCCCGCGACCTCCTCCAGCCGCCCGAAGCGAGCCATCGGCGTGCGCAGAATCTCTTCCTTCCCGCGCTCCGTGGTGAACAGTAGTTCCTGGTTGAGCGCCGTCGGAAAGATCCCGGGCGCGATCGCATTGACGCGAACATTTCTCGGCGCAAACTCTACCGCCAGCGAGCGAGTCAGCGCAGCAACACCTGCCTTGCTCGCGCCGTACGCCGCCACCTCGTGGAACGCTACGAAACTTGAGAGCGAGGCAATGTTGATGATGCTTCCATGTCCCTGCGCGAGCATCGTCTGGCCAAAGATCTGGCACGCACGCAGTGTCCCGGTAAGATTTGTATCGAAGATGCGCTGCCAGATCTCTTCCGGGCAGTCGACGGTCGGCAGCCTGGCGGTGATCCCGGCCGCGTTGACGAGGATATCGACCTTGCCAAACTCCTGCAGCACGCTCGTATGCAGCGCCTCCAGCGTCTCACGGTGCACCACGTCCGAAGTCAGACGCAGCGTGCGCCTGCCCTCTGCTTCGATGGCCGTGGCTAACTCATTCACCTGATCGCTGCGCCTCGCGCTGGCAACGACATCGGCTCCAGCGCGTGCCAACCCCAGCGCAATCTCGCGCCCCAGCCCGGATGTTCCACCCACCACCACGGCGCACTGGCCGGACAGATCAAAGAGAGTCGAAGATGATGGATTGATTCGCATGGCAAACAAAATACCTTGAAGTGCAGAAATCACTCTATCACAGCGCGTGGGAGCTTGGTCCGCAAAGCCCCGCCTTGCGCTGTACGGCACCGATGACGCTATCGGCGCCCAGGCGAACAGTCAGCCGCAGGTGTAGTGATGGAGTAGTGCGGTGGGCAATAAGAAGGGCGCGAGTTGCTGCTCGCGCCCCTCTTATGTATATGGTGATGCAGCTGGTTGTCGGCGCTCAGCCCTGACCGAGTCCGAAGACCATCCCCTACTGCAACAGGGCTCCGTTCTCGGTGGCGATCTTCGGGTCCTCGGGCGGGATGATGGTGGCGCTGGCTACCTTGTCGTCGGCTTCGAGGTCCAGGAGCTTCACGCCCATGGTGGCGCGGCCGGCGGCGCGAACGGATTTGGTGTCGATGCGAATGATTTTGCCGAACTGGCTGATGACCATCATCTCGGTCGTGTCATCGACCAGGTTGATACTGTTCACCTTGCCGATCTTGGGTGTGGTCCGCATGTTGATGACGCCCTTGCCGCCGCGGGTCTGGAGACGGTAGGCGTCCACATCCGTGCGCTTGCCGTAGCCGTGCTCGGACACCGAGAGAATGAGGCATGGGGTGAGGCCAAGTTTCTCGTCAAGCTTCTGGAGCTTGGCGGCGGCCTCGGGGGAGAGTTCGGGGGCGGAGAGTTCGCCGGGCTCGGCGAGCTCCAGCGGGGCGGCGGCGACGGAGTCTGTAGCCTCGTCCAGCACAGCTTCCACCTGGTCCTTGAGGCCTTGCGCGGCGGCAAGAGCGAGTCGCTGCCTATTGCGTGCCTCGGGTGAGGGCGTTACGGCCGCCCCGATCACGTAGTCACCCTTATGCAGCGAGATGCCGCGGTTGCCAAAGGCCGGACGGCCCATCGGACGAAGGTCCTGCTCGTTGAAGCGAATGGCCATGCCGTCGTGGGTTGCGAGGAAGATGATCTGCTCGCCGTCGGTGATGCGCGCAGTGATGAGTTCGTCGTCTTTGTCGATACCGATGGCGATGATGCCGCGCGCCATTACGTTGGAGAAGTCCTTGAGTGCCGTCTTCTTCACCGTGCCGTTGCGGGTAGCGAAGAGCACGTACTTGCTCTCTTCGTTGAGGTCGCGGACGGGGAGAATCGTGACGACCTTTTCCCCGGGCTGGAGATCAACCAGCGAGGCCATGGCCTTGCCCTTGCCGGCGGCGCCGACGTCGGGAATCTCGTAGACCTTGAGCCAGTAGATGCGGCCGGAGTTCGTAAAGCACAGCAGATATGCGTGCGTTGAATCAATGATGAGCTGGGCGACGAAGTCTTCTTCGCGAGTCTTCATGCCCAGCCGTCCCGTGCCGCCGCGCTTCTGCTGCCGATAGATGCTGATGGGCGTGCGCTTGAGATAGCCGGTGTTGGAGACGGTGACCGCAACCTGCTCGTCGGCGATAAGGTCTTCGAGCGTCAGCTCGGTGCTCTCATCGAGGATGGTGGTGCGGCGCACGTCGCCGTACTTGTCGCGGATGTCTTCCAGCTCCTTGATGATGACGCGGCGCAGCTTCTTCTCGCTGGCGAGGATGCTCTCATACTCGGCGATGTTGTCGCGGATCATGCGCAGTTCGTTGAGCAGCTCGTCGATGGATAGTTGAGTCAACCGGTACAACTGCAATTCCAGGATCGCGTCAATCTGGCGGTAGCTGAGGATCAGCGTGCCAGCGGAATTGTTGGCCAACTGCGCGCTCACGCTCCCGCCCAGCAGGTCGATGCTGTACTTGGAGGGGTCAAGCGTAACGCCGGCCAGCTCCGTGCCGTTGAGGTTGATGCGGCGATTGCTGAAGTAGCTGAAGAGGTTTTCGCGGGCGGCCACGCGGGAGGCCGACTGGCGGATGATCCTGATGACCGTGTCGAGGTGGTCGAGCGCGATCTGGTAGCCGAGCAGAACGTGTTCGCGCTCGCGGGCCTTGTTCAGCAGGAACGCTGTGCGGCGGCGGACGACGTCGATGCGGTGCTCGATGAAGGCGTGAATCGCCTGATCGAGCGGGAGCTCCTTGGGCTGGCCGTTGTGCACAGCCAGGAAGATCATCGAGAAGCTCTCCTGCATGGAGGTGTTCTTGTAAAGCTGGTTGAGCACGATCTCGTGCTGCGCGCCGCGCTTCAGTTCGATCACGATGCGCATGCCGTCGCGGTCGCTCTCGTCGCGCACGTCGGAGATGTCGTCGATGACTTTCTCGTTGACCAGCTCGGCGATGCGTTTGATCAGGTTCGACTTGTTGACCTGGTAGGGGATCTCGGTGACGATGATGGCCTGGCGCCCACCGGTAATATTCTCGAGGCCGCACTTGGCGCGCATCATGAAGCGGCCGCGGCCTGTCTTGTAGGTCTGCGCGATGTTGGCGCGGCCGTAGATGAATCCTCCGGTGGGGAAGTCGGGCCCCTTCACGTGTTCGAGAACCAGCTCGAGATCAGAACGGGTTTCGCCCTTCTCTCTTTGCAGCAGCGCAATGGTCGCGTTCAGGGTCTCGGTGAGGTTGTGCGGCGGAATGTTGGTCGCCATACCTACGGCAATTCCGGTTCCGCCGTTGACGATGAGGTTCGGGATGCGTGCGGGAAGGACTGACGGCTCGGAGGTGGACTCGTCGTAGTTGGGGACAAAGTCGACGGTGTCGTTATCGATGTCGGCGAGCATCTCGGAGGCGATGCGGGTGAGGCGCGACTCGGTGTAGCGCATGGCGGCGGGTGGATCGCCGTCAACGGAGCCGAAGTTGCCCTGGCCGTCGATCAGCGGGTAGCGCAGGCTGAAGGGTTGGGCGAGGCGGACCATGGTGTCGTAGATCGCGGAGTCGCCGTGCGGGTGGTAGTTGCCCATGACGTGGCCGACGACCTTGGCGGACTTGGTGTACTTCTTGTTGAACTGAAGCCCCATCTCCTGCATGCCGTAGAGGATGCGGCGGTGGACGGGCTTGAGGCCGTCGCGCACATCCGGCAGGGCGCGGCCGATGATGACCGACATGGAGTAGTCGAGATAGCTGCGCCGCATCTCCTCCTCGATGTTGATCGAGAGCATGGAGAGGGCGCCGGGGCCGGTCGGAGCACCAGGTGCGCCGGGGGCTCCAGGTGCGCCTGCGGGCGGCGGGTCATTGGAGTTGGCGTCCTGCGGGGAGGGTGGATTGTTGTCGGCGGGGAAGAGCGGATTTTCGTTGGTTTCGTCAGCCATGATCAACCTCCATTATAGCCGCTTGAGAGCGCTGGAAGTAGCCCTGGGGGAGGGCCTTTGGAGGTGCATAAAGATTGGCGATTCAGTGGTTTTTGCGGGGCTGGAGCGGGAGCGGGTTGCGCCCGTGGACTCTATCGGAACGACGGACCGAAAAGCAAGGGCAACCCCCCCATCCCCCGGGCGCCGGCATTTGGCCGGCAGGCTCCCGAGGGCTGTGTGCCGCCTCACGATGCCTGCATGGTCCCTGGTTCTAGTATCGTTGGATACCGTGAAGCTGCGGATCGCCTTTGCGGTTTGCGGGTATCAGGAGAGGTGAATCATGAAATTCAAGAGGATCTTGGTCGCGATCGATGAGAGTACCTTTGCAGCCCACGCCGCGGATGTAGCAACCGATCTCGCCGCTCAGCTAGGGGCGGAGCTGGCCTTCGTCACCGTAGTAGATGCCTCGGTGATGCCCTATACGGGAGACTCCGGGATGCCGGTGGACGAGTGGCTCAGCATGATGCGGCGCGACGCGAAGGCCCTGCTGAACGCGTTTGCGGCGCGCAGAGATGTTACCCCCCCGCCGCTCCAGTTCCTGGAGGAGGGTAAGGCCGCAACCAAGGTCGTCGATTCCGCCCGGAACTGGCCAGCCGATCTGATCGTGATGGGAACCCACGGTCGCAATGCCGTGGCCAACGTCCTGATTGGGAGCGTTGCGCAGGGCGTGCTGCACCATGCACCATGCCCGGTGATGATCCTGCGAGCGCAGTGACCTCGGGAAGCAACCGCTACCATCGCGCGCCTTCTGGCAGCGGAGACGCCTGTCTCCTTGCGATTGGGCGGAATGTGGAAACCTTCACAGGTCGCAGGGGCGGATCCTTGAGGTAAGATTCCGATATTGCAGTTGAAGGACGCTGGTAAGCACTACGGTGACTTCGCGACAATGGATTCCTTCAGGCGCTCGGCGGTGGAGTCGATCGGACGCTGGATCTGAAACCATGAGACCGGGTCAACCGCTGTGAGCGATCTAAGCGTGGGCCGAGCGGCTCGCTAACCCGGAACAGCAGGGGGACGCGGAAGCTCAACAAGTTGCAGGGACCCCGGGACAGATGAGGTAGCGAACGATGGCCCATCCTTTATAAGGAGGATGTCAGCGAGCTTTCTTTGTCGGCTCGATAGGCGGAGGCAATGGCAAGGGCGATTACAGGACGCAATAGAAAAGTTGAGTGGCTAGTAGTTTCCGGCCTGGCCAAATCGGAATAGTGGCCATGTAAATGCTGTACGAATGCATGGAGGTGACTGATTCTGACACACGTCGGGGCCTAGCAATCCGAATGCCGAAGAGCATCTAAAGGGTCCAGTGGCCGAGGAGTGTAGGAGCAGGGCGCTTCAAAGTTGAGGTAGAGCACCATGCAGGGTCCCGTCGTTGATCTCGTGCTGTTGATGCTGCTGGTCCTGTTCTTCGGGCTGCAGCAGGGGCGGCGTCCGCAGATCTACTTCCGGTTCTGGTTCGCGGGTTGGATCCTGGTCTTCTTCAGCTACGTGGTGTGGGCCGTGCAGGACGTGCAGGAAGGCTTGATGCGGGTGCAGAATGCCGTCTGCTTCGACTTCCTGCTGATGGGCGTGCTGACCTTCATTGTGTCGCTGGTTGCGAACGAGAATGGGTTGCGCCGCATCATTCTCGCCGGGCTGGCCATCGGCGGGTCGGTGATGATCCTCGTGAACGTCGAGGACTTTGTGGCCCTTCCCAGGCTGCTGCTGGTGGTGGGAGTCCTGGTGTGCCAGGGAATCGCCTTCTATAGCGCGTATACGCTGCTGCCCCACCGTTGGCGACGAAGACGCAGCATCGTCCTCACCATCTGCGTGGTGTACGGGGCCGGGCTGCTGGCGTATGTGCTGACGACCCCGGCGACCAATCTGGACAGTGCTGCAGTGGTGGAGGCGCTGCTATGCGCTGCGGTGCTGTATGCGGGACCGCCGAGTAGAAGAAACATGTCCGGGTGGGCCGGAACGGTGGGGTTTGCAGCGTGGGCGGGGTTCGATCTGCTCAGTATGCACGCCGGAAATCCCGCCTCGCTGGATAAGGCACTGTATGAGTTCTGGAACTTTCCGAAGTACTTTGTCGGGTTCTCGATGATCCTCAAGGTGTTTGAGGACACCGCCGATGACAAGGCCCGGATGGCGGAGACCTTCCGCGATCTGTACGAGGATTTTCGCCTGCTCTATAACACGCACCCTCATCCGATGTGGATCCGCGATGACGGGAAGGGCTGGCTGCTCACGGCCAATGAGGCGGCGCTCAAGGAGTATGGATATAGTCTGGACGAGTTCCAGTCCATGCGGATGGCGGAGCTTGAAATGCCCGCGGATATGGAGGCCGAAGAGTTCGAAAGCATGCTGGATGAACCCACAGAGGGAGTGCGGGTGCGGCACCGGCACAAGGATGGCCGGGTCGTATGGGTGAGCGTGGTGGAGCGCGAGATCATATACCTCGGACGGAAGGCACGGCTGGTAATTGCCCGCAATGTTACCGAGCGCCTGAAGTTGGACCGCGAACTTTCCTTCCGGGCGCAGCATGATGCGCTGACGGGTCTGCCCAACCGCCAGTTGCTGGAGGAGCGCCTGGATCAGTGTCTCCAATCGTGCCGCGTGGAGGATCGGCGGGCAGCGGTTCTGACGGTCGACGTGGACCACTTCAAGATGATCAACGATACCTATGGACATCTGGTGGGCGATGAGTGCCTCAAAGAGGTGGCGGCGCGGCTGAAGAGCAAGATTCGGAAGGTGGATACGATTGCGCGCACCGGTGGCGAGGAGTTTACTGCGATTGTCAGCGGGTTGAGCAAGGCCTCGGATGCAGAAAAGGTGGCGGCGAGCCTGATGCGGGTCTTCGAGGCCCCGGTGGAGCTGGCGTTCGGGGCGCTGGGGGTGACGGTCAGCATCGGGGTGGCGGTGTATCCGGATGATGCGACGGATGCGATCACGCTGCGCAGGCTGTCGGATGAGGCCATGTACCGGGCGAAGCGTGCGGGGAGGAATCGCGCCGCCTATGCGTCGGACAAGACTCCAGTCCTGGACTTCAAGAAGCCTGAGGCGAGTTAGACGCGACGGCCGGGCGAGCGAGCCGTTGCGCCGCAGGATGGGGAGTTGCAGTCGAATGCTGGTGGGGGTTCGTCCCCGGGGGACCGGCGGGAGGTGACTCTTTGGCTGCACATTCTAAATCACCTAAACGAGAAGAGACGATTGCGGGACGGCTCTGGTATAACCAACTTAAACCCGGTCGTACCAGGATCTGCGCAAACGACTGCGCAACCGAATGCGCAAAGGGTGTATTCGTATTTGATGGAGCAGGCATCATAACGGAGAGCGCCGCCTCTGTTATGTGAGCCGGATGAAAACAATGAGCTGAGCAGGTATGGAACTCTCCCAGGCCAACCAGTGAAGTGATATGGATTTCTGAAGGCATGTGCAAGGCATGGATGGTATAGCTACACTTTTTTCAGTCGTTCCGAGTGCGATGATCCTGGTGGATGCGCAGGGCACTATCGTGCTCGCGAATGAGCGGCTGTGCCACCTGTTTGGGTATGCTGAGGGAGCGTTGGCGGGCCGTCCGGTGGCGGACCTGATGCCGCAGCGGCACCGCGAAACGCACGCACAGCACCTCGAGGTGTACTTCCGCGCCCCGTATGTCCGGGAGCTGGGAATCGGCATGGAGTTGATCGCGCTCCATGCGAATGGCTCGGAGTTTCCCGTCGAAATCAGTTTGAATCCGTATCACGGAGAGGACGTGGTCTTCACCCTGGCGTGCATGCGAGCGATTACGGACCGCAAGGCCAGCGAGACGCGTATCAAGCACCTGAACCGGGTTCTCACCATGCACAGCCGCATCAACGCACTCATCGTGCGGGTACATGATCGCGAGGAACTGTTCCGCGAGGCGTGCCGGATCTCGGTTGAGGCCGGTGCGTTCACGATGGCGTGGGTTGGTTTGCTCGACGAAGATGGGTCGACGGCCCGTGTGGTGGCCAGCTTTGGCGAGCACGCGGATGAGTATTTGACCGGTATTGAAGCTGAGGCGCCGATCATGCAGGGACCGCTGGGGGTGGCCGTCCGCGAAGACCGTCCGGTGTGGTTACAGGATTACAGGCACAGCCCGCTCACGGCTCCGTGGCATAAGCGCAGTGAGCGGTTTGGATGGAGTTCGCTGGCAACCCTGCCACTGCACCGCGCGGGGACTCCGATCGGCGCTCTCTCTCTGTATGCAGAAGAGATTGGTGCGTTCGATGAGGAGGAAGAGCGGCAACTGGTGGAGTTGGCCACTAACCTTTCCTTTGCCATCGATCACATAGAGAAGGAGCGCAAGCTAACCTACCTCGCCTACTACGATGTGCTTACCGGGCTGGCCAACCGCACGCTGTTTCTCAACCGCGTCACGCACTATCTGCGCAGCGCCGTCAGTGGTCGGCACAAGCTGGCAATCTTCCTCATCGATCTGGATCGCTTCAAGAATATTAACGACAGCCTTGGCCAACTGGCCGGCGATAAGCTGCTCAAGCAGGTGGCCAAGTGGCTGACCCGCCAGGCTGGGGACGCCAACCTGCTGGCCCGCCTCGATGCCGACCACTTTGCCGTCGTGATTCCCGAGATCAAGCCGGAAGACGACGTTGCCGCGATGGTGGAGCAATGGATGAAGGCGTTGCGCGATCACCCCTTTGGCGTCAAGACCTCTACGTTCTGGATCAGTGCCAAGGTTGGCATCTCGATGTATCCGGAAGATGGGAATAATGCGGCCACACTGTTCAAACACGCCGAGGCGGCGCTGAAGCAGACCAAGGTCAGCCGCAATCGATACCTGTTCCATACGCCGAAGATGACGGAGATGATGGCCGGCAAGTTTGTCCTCGAGAACCAACTGCGCCAGGCGCTGGACAAGCACGAGTTCACGCTCCACTACCAGCCCAAGGTCAACATGGTGACAGGCGCGTTGACCGGCGTGGAGGCACTGATTCGCTGGAACGATCCGCGCACCGGGCTGGTGCCTCCGGGGCGGTTTACGCCCATGCTGGAAGAGACGGGATTGATCTATGAAGTCGGACGGTGGGCGCTCGGTAAAGCAATCGAGGACTATCTGCGATGGCGGCGGTTGGGGCTTCCGGCGGTGCGCATTGCCGTGAACGTATCGCCACTGCAACTGCGCAATCGACACTTCATCAGCGACATAGAAAAGGCCATTGGGAGCGCTGCGGAAGCGGCCGACGGGCTTGAGTTGGAGATCACCGAAGGCCTGATCATGGAGGACGTTGAGTACAGCATCGCCACGTTGCGTGCCATTCGCGCGATGGGCGTGAGCATCGCGATCGATGACTTCGGCACCGGGTTTTCCTCGCTAAGCTACCTGTCGAAGCTGCCGCTCGATACGCTCAAGATCGACCGCTCGTTTGTGATCGATCTGACCGAGGCGCCGGAGGGTCTGGCGCAGGTTTCCACCATCATCAACCTCGCGCACTCGCTCGGCTTGAAGGTGGTGGCCGAGGGCGTGGAGACCTCCGAGCAGGCGCGGCTGCTGCGGATGCTGGGCTGCAACGAGATGCAGGGGTTCTTCCTCAGCAAGGCTTTGCCCAGCGAGATCTTCGAAGCCCGGTATCTCGCGTCGCATCGCGCGGGTCAGACCGTCGAAGGATAGCGCGTCGTTGTCTGCACGAGGCGTGGGGCGTACCTCGGGTGGCACCCGCGGACGCGAAAATTCAGCATCAATTGTTGTTGCGGCTATTGTGCATTCACTCGCAATGGGCATCCTTGAAGCAGGTTTGGACCCTGCGGAGGAGCCATGCAGTCGCAATCCATCAAGTTGCAATCAAAGATCACGAGCCACTGGAAGCAGCCACAGTCGACCCATGACTTTACGACCGGCGTGTCGCTGCATAGCCATACGAGCGTGTCCGAAGAGACGCTCGGATTCATCCACGCGATGTTTGTGGCGCTGCCTGGCTTGAAACGCGTGTTCGACTTCTATGCGCAGCGCAGTGCGAAGTGTGGCGTGACGCTGGATTTCGATCGCGCCAACTGGCGACCGCCGCTACAGCCTAAGATGGCCTACGACCTGGAGTCGCGCCAGATTCAGCGCCTAGGCCTAAACTCACTCGTCTCGATCACGGACCACGACACGATTGAGGCACCGATGCTGCTGCGCACCGTGCCCTCCTCGCGCCACATCCCGGTCAGCGTGGAGTGGTCGGCACCGTTTGGTCAGACCATCTTTCATCTCGGCATCCACAATATCCCCAGCCGCGACGGTATGGAGTGGATGCGGCGCATGGAGACGTTCACCGCCGAGGCGGCCACGACCTCCGTGCAGACCGACCGGAAGCTGTTGTCGATGTTGCGCGAACTGCATGAAAGTCCGCAGGTGCTGATCGTGTTCAATCATCCGCTGTGGGACCTTCACAAAGTTGGGGCGGCGCACGTGACGGAGGTGCGCCGGTTCCTGCGCGAGGCCGGGCGATGCGTTCATGCCATCGAGCTGAATGGCCTGCGCCATGTGCGGGAGAATCGCGAGACGGCGCAGTTGGCCAAGGACAGCGGCCACCTCGTCATCTCGGGCGGCGACCGCCATGGCCTTGAGCCGAATGCGAACATCAATCTCACCTCGGCGGCGAGCTTCACCGAGTTCGTGGAGGAGATTCGCGTGGACCGCGTGAGCCACGTGCACTTCATGGACCAGTATCAGGAGCGCTGGGAGCAGAGGATCTTTCGCTCTACACTCAACGCCGTGACGGATTTTCCGGACTTCATGCCAGGATGGCAGCGCTGGGATGAGCGCGCATTTCATCCGGATAAGGACGGCGTCATGCGGCCGCTCGCCGAGTTGTGGCCGACCGGTCATGCGCCTCGACTGCTGATGGGTGCCATCAAGGCGGTGCGACTGGGCGCAGTGCGCGGGCTGTCGGCACCGCTGAGCCTCGCGTTCCCGGGCGTTAACCGCGAGGAGCGGGAGCTCGGCGTGGGCATGGAGTAACGCCCGTCCATAACCCTGAAAGCCGGATCAAAGCAGCAGAGCCTCCACGGCACTGCTACGCTTCGGGTTGTTCGCGGATATCGATGTACGTATCGGTATAGGGGTGGTGGAGGAAGGTCGTCCAAAGGTAGTTGATGGAGTAGCGCGCGGCCATCGTAAGGATGCCTTCGCTCTTCAGGCGTCGCGCAGAAGACGACATCTTCAGCGCAAAGGTGAACCGCACCTCGCCAACCGCGTTCAGGCGGCGTGCAATGTCGGTATCTTCACCATAGAAGCTGATGTCGGTGTTGAAACCACCGATGGATTCCAGTGCCTCTCTGCTGGTCACAAAGTTGCCGCCCTGCACCATCGAACCCACACGCAGCACATAGCGATTGAGCGCATACGTGGCCCATGCGGTGAGATAGAACAGGTGGATCAGCACGCGCTGCCGCGGCGTCAGATCGTAGTAGACCAACGGGCCCGAGAGTGCGGCAAGAGGCCGGCGCGCTCGTGATCCTCTGGTGAGATTTGCCTTCGCCTCATCGGCTTCAAAGACGGAGAGGACGTTGGCCACCCACTGCGGCGTCAGACGGGAGTCAGCGTCGACGTGTGCAACGAGAGCGCCGGTGCTGGCGGCAAAGCCAGCCTGGCGAGCGAAGGTGAGTCCCTTGCGCGGCTCGTCCACGACGGTGACGCCGGGATAGCGCAGAGCGACTTCGCGGGTACGGTCGCTGCTCGCATTGTTCACAACGATAATTTCGCAACTCCCGGCAGGAAGGTCGCGGGTCTGGTCAAGAATGGATTCGAGGCAGGCCGGAAGGTAGGCCTCTTCGTTGTACGCAGGGACGACGAAGCTTAAGCGCATAAACCCACAGTACGGACGCAATGTTGCAGGAAGAGAAATTTCGCGCGAAGAAAGGTGCCGGAGGCGGAACCTCTGTGCAAAGGGAGGCGCAGACGACCGTAAACCCTCCCTGCATGGATCAAGCTGACCCTGCGCTTGTATCCTGTTTCGATGAGTCACGAGTTACGCGGAGGAGTGTGTATGCGAAGTTGGATTCCGGGAGTGATGGCGGCTTCGTTGCTTGCGACGTGCAGCCTGGCGCAGAGTGGTTCGAGTGTCGCGAAGCAGCACGCCGATAGCAGCGTGATTGCGCCGAATGGGACCGCGTACGTGACCCGTGTGGTCCCGGTGCCGAAGACGATCAGTCCGGAGGCGCAAAAGATGCTGGCACGCGTGGTCTCAGATAAGGCGGGACCGAATAGGACGGTGGAGCAAGACCGCGCGGGCGTGGACAAGTGGCAGGCCGGAGCCGGTACGCTGTCGAAGCAGATGTATCCTGTGAGCGTGTCCGCGGAAACGATTGCGGGCGTTCCGGTGCGCGTGGTGACGCCGCTGACGATGCTGCCGGGCAAGCAAAATCGCGTGCTGATCAACGTGCACGGCGGCGGCTTCAGAGTCGACTCGGGATCGCTGACGGAGTCGATCCCGATGGCAAATTTGACCGGGACGAAGGTGATATCCGTGCTCTATCGCATGGCGCCAGAGCACCCGTTTCCAGCCGCTGTCGACGACACCATCGCGGTGTACAAGGAGGTGCTGAAGACGCATCAGCCGAAGAACATCGGCCTCTACGGAACCTCGGCCGGCGCGATTCTCACCGCCGAGGTGACCGCAAAGCTTAAGCAGCTTGGCCTGCCGATGCCAGGCGCGACCGGCGTGTTTTCAGGCACCGGCGATCTCAGCCAGGGCGGAGATTCAGCGGCTATGTATTCACTGGATGGGCTTTCGGGTTACCTCGCTCCACCGCAAAAGGGCATCCAGGACCTGGGGCCTTATGTAGCGGAGACGAATCCGCGCGACCCGATCCTTTCGCCGCTGTACTCGGACGTGTCGGGCTTTCCGCCGACGCTGTTTATCACCAGCGGTCGCGATCTACTGCTGAGCGGGACAACGATCCTGCATCGCGCGTACCTGCGCGCGGGCGTGGAGGCGCAGTTGGTGGTCTTTGAGGCGCTGCCGCATGCGTTCTGGAATAACCCTGAACTCCCCGAGTCGAAAGAGGCCGACGCGTTAATGGCGAAGTTCTTCGACACGCATCTGGGAAAGTAGGCGCAGATTAAAACATGAAGGGCGCGTCGTGAGGACGCGCCCTTCATGTTTGTCATGCGAATGCGCTACATCTCTTTGACGCCGTCGACGAAGGCCTTGAGCTTGCGCGAACGGCTGGGGTGACGCAGCTTGCGCAGCGCCTTGGCTTCGATCTGGCGAATGCGCTCGCGCGTCACCTGGAAGCTCTGGCCGACTTCCTCAAGCGTATGTTCGCTGCCGTCTTCGAGTCCGAAGCGCATCTTAATCACGCGCTCTTCTCTCGGCGTCAGCGTGCGCAGCACCTGTGACGTATACTCCTTCAGGTTCACGGAGATCACCGCGTCCGAGGGGCTCACGGCCATGCGATCCTCGATGAAATCGCCAAGATGCGAATCTTCCTCTTCGCCAATCGGCGTCTCGAGCGAGATGGGCTCCTGCGCAATCTTCAGCACCTTGCGGACCTTCGCGACAGGGATGTCCATGCGCTTGGCAATCTCTTCCGACGACGCCTCGCGGCCAAGCTCCTGCACCAGTTGACGCGAGGTGCGGATGAGCTTGTTGATCGTCTCGATCATGTGCACCGGGATGCGGATTGTGCGTGCCTGATCGGCGATTGCTCTCGTGATGGCCTGACGAATCCACCACGTGGCGTAGGTCGAGAACTTGTAGCCACGGCGGTACTCGAATTTATCGACGGCCTTCATCAGGCCGATGTTGCCCTCCTGAATCAGGTCGAGGAACTGTAGCCCGCGGTTGGTGTACTTCTTGGCGATCGACACGACGAGGCGGAGGTTAGCTTCGATGAGCTCACGCTTTGCCTTCTCGGCGTCCATGTCGCCCTGGATAATCTCGCGCTGAGTACGCTTGAGTGCCTCGTGCGAGATGCCCGCATCGGCTTCGACGCGCTCCAGATCCACGCGGCAGTTCTTCTGCTGGCGCTTGTACTCCTTCTTCAGCTCCTCGGAGCGCGAGGCCTCAAACTTCGCCTCAAGCGAGCGGATCTGACGCTCCAGCGTCCGCATCGAATCGACCGTCTTGTTGACCTTGTCGAGCAGGCGCTTCTTCTCGCCGTTGGTGTACTTGAACTCGCGCACGATGCGCGAGACGAAGACATTCTCGCGGCCCATCAGCCAGATGTTTTTGCGCGCGTAGCGCTGCTTGGCCTTGGCGTCCTTGCCCTGCGGGTCCTGCGACTTCGCAAAGTAGTCGGCGGCCTTCTTCTGGTGCTTCACCAGCTCGTCGGTGCGTGAAACGGTGGCCTTCACCCGCGCCGCGAGGATCTCTTCGGTAAGCTCTTCTTCGTCGAAGGTGACGACTTCCTTGATGTTGCGTACGCCGCGCTTCAGGTCTTCGCCCAGGCCAACGATCTCGCGGATCACAATGCTTGACCGAGAGATGGCCTTCATCACGCGGAGCTGTCCGCGCTCAATGCGCTTGGCGATTTCCACCTCGCCCTCGCGGGTGAGCAGCGGCACGGTGCCCATCTCGCGCAGATACATGCGCACGGGATCGTTGGTCTTTTCCAGCGTGCCGGGCGAGAGGTCGAGCTCAACGTCGTCCGAGTCTTCGCCGGACTCGTTGTCAGAGTCGCGGTCGATATCATCGCGAGAGCCGCGGCGGCCTTCGGTGAGGACGTCGATGCCCTGCGTGTTGATTGTGGTCATCAGATCATCGAGCTCGTCGGGCGAGGTAATATCGCCGGGCAGCAGGTCGTTCACCTCGCCAAAGGTGAGGTACCCCTTCTCCTTGCCGGTGTCGATGATATGGTCTACGTCTTCTTCGTACTTATCGAGGTCTTCTGCCACGGTGGCGCTCCTAGTTGAGGACTCGCGCATGGCAGAGCCTCCAAAAAATTTTGCGGGAAACTTTCCTGCGCGGTACATGCGAATGAATCGCGCGGAGGACTCCCTTGGTTGTCTCTGGGTCGTTGGGACGGGGTATGCGGTCAAGGCCGCGGGCGCGGGCGGAAGTCACATGCTATATCAGCGGTGCTTCGGCAACTCGGAGGCGCACGTCTCCAGCGAATCTTAGTCTACCACAAAATTAGACGCAGACCGACAGGAAAAGGTTCCGCGGCACCACAACCTGCTATGGCTGCGGTGCGGCGGAACCCTTGGGCTGCAGGTGAACCTAGCGGATGAGGCCAATCCCTATACACATTGCAAACGCATAGAGGACAAGGATCACTGCACTTAGAGCCAGGATCGGGCTATACGTAGAGACGAAAGAGCGTAGGTGAGTCATCGGAAACCCTTTCAAACCAGAGTGTTTCGCGACCAACCGGAGGAGGAGTACGCGGTCGTGGGAGGGGAACTGCGGCCATGCTTCCTGCGAGCCTGTCGCGAGCTAATCCCTCTATCGGCCAGATACGGAAAAGCATGAGCTACTCTGGGACGAAAAACCGATCCATCACAAAACACGTGCGTTAACGCCTGTCATCGGCTGGGAGCCAGACAGAAATGGAGCGTTATCGGACATGACGCTCGGCGGATTTTAGAGCGCCTTCGCGAAGATCAGGTCGCTGCACACCTGGTTTCCGACCTGGAAGGTACGGGTGCCAGCCTCGGTGAAGCCGTTGCGGCGGTAGAAGGCAATGGCGCGGAGGTTGCCGGCGTGGGTGCCGAGCAGCAGGCGGTTGCGGCCAAGCGTGCGCGCATCGGCGACCGTCGCGTCCAGCAGCGCCTGGGCCGGGCGCAGGCCGGGGATGGAAGAGTCCGCAGCGTCGAGCACCGGCGCTGTGCGGAAGCGCGAGAGCAGATAGATGCGCTTGAGCTCGATGTCCGTGGGCAGGACGTCGAAGGTTGGCAGTTCGGGCACGCACAGCAGCGCGTACCCGACGACCGAGCCGGGCTCATCCTCAAAGCCGACCGCGGAACTTGTCACCGCGACGGTTACCCGCGTGTCAGCATGCTGCATGTAGCGGGCGTAGACCTCGGCGGTGTGGTGCTTCAGGCAGTGGGCGACGATGTCGGCACCGGGGAGCATCCACGTGAAGGCTTCGAGGAAGGTGGCAGCGCCGGCCAGCGCGAGCGCGGGTGCGTCGGCCAGCGTGGCGTGGCGGAGCGTGAGCGTCTCGATTGGGTCAGAAGCACTGTTTTGGGTGGCGGATTTGATGGCGTCGATGGACATGGGATTTCTCGCAAGCACGATGGTAGCGCACGGCGCGGATTCAGGTAGCGTGAAGAGTGCGATGAACAACAGCCTGACGACGAACCCAGCAACGATGACGGTATTGGAGAAGGATGCAGCGTATGCCCGGCTGGCCGCGGACTTCGCCGAGGACGAGCGAGTGCCGGAGGCTCTACGCGACCTGGTAGACGATGAGCGCGTAACGGTGCGCCGCTCTGGCGTTCCGGCACCGGACGGCAAGTGCGTCGTCTACTGGATGCAGCGGGCACAGCGCGGGCGCGATAACCATGCGCTGGATATAGCTGTGGCATGTGGCAACGCGCTGGGTCTCCCCGTCGTCGCGTACTTCGCGGGCATCAGCAACTTTCCCCATGCCAATCTGCGTCACTATACTTTCCTGAATCAGGGCCTGCCGGACATTGAGGAGGACTGCGCCGAGCGCGGCGTGAGCTTCGTGATGCGTCGGGCTCCGCAGGAAGATCACCTGAGATTTTTCTCCGACGTGAACGCCGCAATGGTCATTGGCGACGAGAACCCGATGCGCGCTCCTGAGCAGTGGCGGGCACGCCTGGCGGAGGCGCTGACCGTCCCTTTCTGGACCATCGACGCGGATGTCATTGTGCCATCGAAGCTGCTGGAGAAGGCGCAGTTCAGCGCGGCAGTGGCGCGGCCGCGGCTGTATCGCGCCCTGCCGGAGTTCCTTGCGCCGTATACGAATCCACGCGCAGAGGTCGAGTGGAAGCGGCCGCGTAGCCTGCTCGCGGACGACGTGCGCGCGGACATGACTCATGGGTGGACCGACTTCGACCGCAGTGTGCAGCCCGTTGAGGCCTGGCGCGGAGGACATCGTGCGGCCATGAAGCGACTGAGCCTGTTTTGCGACACGCTGCTGGCCAGCTATGACCGCGACCGCAATCGTCCGGAGGTCGATGGCACCAGCAAGATGAGCCCATATCTACACTTCGGGCACATCGGCCCGCAGACGATTGCGCTGGCCGTGGATGCTGCGGCGAAGCGCAATCCGAAGCTGCAGGTGGCTCGCGACAGCTACTTCAACGAGTTGATCGTGTGGCGCGAGTTGAGCGTGAACTTTGTGCGCTATCAGCCGGAGTACGATTCGCCCGGGTGCGCGGATAACTGGGCAAAGCTGACCATTGCCGAGCATGACCGCGACCAGCGCGAGGTGCTCTACAAGCTGCCGCAACTGGAGTTTGCCCAGACCTACGACGAGCTCTGGAACGCCGCGCAGATCCAGATGCTGCGCTACGGCTGGATGCACAACTACCTTCGTATGTACTGGGCCAAGAAGATCGTCGAGTGGACGCCGAACGTTGCGATTGCAATGAAGGTGGCAATCTATCTCAACGACAAGTACGAACTGGATGGGCGCGATCCGGGCGGCTATGCCGGCATTGCGTGGTCCATGCTGGGCAAGTTCGACCGAGCGTGGTTTGACCGCCCCATCTTCGGCAAGCGCCGCTATATGTCGGGCGCGAGCACCGGGCGAAAGTTCCTCTCGGCGCTGTATATCGAACAGATGCGCGCCCTGGCGGAGTAAGAGCGGCTACGCTACAGCCACTGGATGGCCTGGGTACCCCCCTCCCCCCCTATCTTGTAAGGTATTCCATTCAGGGCAGTTGCGGCTAAGATATTGATTCGATGGGGCTGTCGTAAGTGGCTGATTCCGTTGCGGTTACTGCTTTATGGCGGTAAGAGATTGTATTCAGGTGGGTTGCGGGTAAGATATTGCATTCATTGCAGTTAGGCATGTACGGGCGGTGGCGTTCTAATGGGCTGGGAGGATGGGTGGGCGCTCTAATTAAATTGTAGCGGGCAGGATGGGGTGATTGTGCCAAGGCGGGCGAAGAGAAATCGCCGGTATTCATGGGGGTTGTGGCGATTCCTTGGGGCGGACGGGGCTTGACACGCGGATTTCGGGCTGAATTTGCAGAAAATATCTTGAACTCCGTGAAACAGCGGGTAGGCGGGGTGCGGACTAAAGTTCTGCGCATGACTGCCGATAAACCCTTCAGCCAGCACCGCTTCATCCGTTTGTCTGGCACGAAAGGCCCACTATGTTTCCCAGGCAATCACGCCTGCGCGCGCTCGTTCTGGCTGGCGTCGCGCTCTCGGCCAGCGCCATTGCGCGGGCCGACACCCTGAACTTCGTGCTCATCAGTCAGGGCGATACCGTCGATTTCAGTCTGCCCGTCAGCCCGGAGGCATTGTGGCACTCGCAACCCGGCTACGATGTCCAACTGAATGATGTTTCAATGAGCGTGAACGGCGAACAGCAGACCAACGGGATTAACTTCTACACCAAAGGCTATGGCGGCGGGCTACAGTTCACCAATGGTGCATTCAACCTGTACGGCCCGCAACTGTTTCGCGGCAGCGTGTACGACCCCACCTTCCTGCTCGGTACCTTCGGACTGAGCAGTTACTATGACAGCGGGCCGGTGGATTCGAACCTGAAGATCTCCTTGTCGGAGGCTGCACCCTTCTCGTCGGACGTCTCCACGGTGCCCGAGCCGTCGAGTTTTCTGCTGGGTGCTGGTGGTCTGGCGTTTCTGGCCGCGCTCAGTGTGAGGCGTTACTACCGCAAGCACCACCCGCACGCGCATGGCGCGGCTAACGCTGGCGGAGATGCGCCCCTGGGGGAAGACGCCTAGCGGCAGGCCGGGACGGTGGGAGAGCGGTGCCAGGTCTCGCTGCGCCCGAAGAGCGATATGCCGATATAGCCGCGCAGGCGCAGGGCTTCGCCCGCCGCGGTGATGGTGCCCTGATAGGTGTGGCCTGACTCGGGGTCATATAGATGGCCGCCGGTGAGATGCGTGGAGTCAGTGGCCTGAAAACCAGTGCCGATGACCAGGCCGCAGACGGAGCGGCTGCGCAGCGTGGGGTCAGGGTTCTTCAGGTCGGTGGGTTGGCCGTTGGGGCCGAGCGGCGCGGTGGGAGAGACCCGGACAACGGTTAGGCACATGGCGGCGTTAGCCGTGGTGTGGGGCGTGGTGCAGGGAGCGATGCGGATGATCGCGGCGTCGGGGGTTTGCCAGTCGCCCAGGAAGGCGGGCGTGGCGGCGAGTGAAGGAACGGCGGCGAGAGTGAATAGCAAGGCGAGGTAGCGCATAAAGGTGAACCCCGAGAGGTTGGATGCGTGGGGCGTCAGTCGACGCGGCAGATCAGGCATTTTAAATAGCGCGTCTCGGGCAGGGTGAGAATCTCGGGGTGGTCGGGGGCGGCGGCGTGGGTTTCGAGAAGCTGGACGCGACGGCCGGCGTCGGCGGCTGCAGCGGCGACGATCTCGGTGAACTCGGCGAGCGCGACGTGGTGCGAGCAGGAGTTGGTGATCAGCGTTCCGCCTGGCGCGAGCAGGCGGATGGCGCGGAGGTTCAGCTCCTTGTAGCCGCGCAACGCACCCTCGGCGGCGCGCTTCGATTTCGCGAACGCCGGAGGGTCGAGGACGATCACGTCGAAGAGATTATCCGGTGTGGGCGTGGCGTGGGCCAGTGTGTCGAGGTGGCGAAGGTAATCGAAGGCGTCGGCTTCCATCCATTCCACCTCGCAGCGCGCGGCAAGCTGAGGGTTGAGGCCGAGGTTGCGGTCGGCGGCCTCGAGCGCGGCGCGGCTCGCATCGACGCCAGTGACGTGCGTGCAGGCCTGGGCGAGATGCAGCGCAAAGCCGCCCTGGTAGGTGCAGATGTCCAATCCGCGAAGGCCGCGGTCGCCTGCTCTGCCCGTGTGGCCGGAGGCTGAGACGGCGCGGGCGGCAGCAGCGTAGTTCACGCGCTGGTCGAGAAATGCGCCGGTCTTCTGGCCGCTGGCCGCGTCATAGTGAAAGTGAAGGCCGTTGAGCGTGAAGGTGGTCGTGGAGGGCGCGGCCTGATCGATGTCGCGCTGGGCTTCGGTGCGGAACGAGAGTCCGTCGGGGGCGATGGTGTCGGCCGTGGTCGTGAAGAGTGGGCCGGGCGCGGGCGCAGGGAGTTGTTCGAGTTCGCGGATGCGCGGGTCGGGCCGTTCCCAGATCGTGAGACCACAATGCTCCTGCGCAAACGCAGTGCGGAGGGCCGCAACGAGGACGGCGCGGACGTCGTCCTGCGCGGTGCCCTGGGTTAGTAATTGGACCAGGACGAGATCGTTGTAGCGGTCGGCAATGATGCCGGGAAGGTTATCGGCCTCGGAGAAG
The DNA here is from genome assembly GCA_021778845.1 of Acidobacteriota bacterium. GTDB lineage: Bacteria > Acidobacteriota > Terriglobia > Terriglobales > Acidobacteriaceae > Granulicella. The sequence goes on along the minus strand of JAJYBU010000003.1, from coordinate 45,911 downwards.
ATCAGCCGGTGCGCGTTGTTGTCCGCGGTCGTTGGCGCAAGCGTGCGGCGCAGTGCAAGCGCGGTGTCGATGCGTGTGCGCAGGTCGGCTAGGTACTGCGTCCGGGTGAGCGCGGGTGTGCGCGAGATGAGGCGCGCTGCGATCTGCGAGGCCGAGGAATACATCGCCGTACCCAGCGGGAGATTGCGTGAGTCGGTGAGGGTGACGAGCGCGCCTGGTTCGGGTTCATCCCTTTGCGTGGGCTCAAGATCCGTGCGGTAGACCCAGAGGTGGCCGGCACGAAGGCGGTCGGCGGCGCGACGAGAGATGCGGAGCGTACGGAGAGTGGCTGCGGTGGACATCTGCTTTCAGTGTAGTCGCCGCCGAACAGCGGCCTCCGGAACAGAGAGCTGCCGGTGCAGAGGCGTGTTCGGTTGCTTGTGCGTTACCGCCGCCAACCTATTTCCTGCTTCTGCAATCTATACGTGATGGGAGGACGGGTGCGTTTTCAATCACGCTCTCCTCTACTGAACTTAGAACGAAAATCCGGAGGAAGTGTATGTTGAGCATCCGAACAGGCGCACGAAAGATGGCGCTGTATGCAGCGGCTGTGGCCTTTGGCCTTGGATCAATGGTGAGTGCGCAGGAACCAGCGAAACAAGCCGACGCAAGCCAGAGCTCGCCCGCAGGGTCGGCGGGAAACACGCAAGCGCGGGAGATGATGAAGTTTTCGGCGAACGGTCATGCAGCGATCGATGCGATCATAGCGGCGCGAGTGGCGATGTTTGAGGGCCACCCCAAGGCCTCGATCGACTTGATGGTGAAGGCCGAGCAGGCGATGGCAGCGGCGGAGCGCGAGGCCCCCGACTTCAAGATGGAAACGGCCCATACCCGTGCAGGCAGCGCGGATCAGGGTGCGGCCTACGTTCCAGTGGATGCGCGGATGTCGATGGCAGAGGACTACGTGCGCACGCCGGAGAAGCAGGCCCACATCGACAATGCCAATAAGAGTATGAAGAGTGGCGACACCCAGGGAGCGATCCGCGAACTGAAGCTGGCCGGAATCGACGTGAATTACACGCTGGTGCTCATGCCGATCGCTTCATCGGAAAATCACCTGCAGATGGCCCTCACGCTAGCGGATGCCGGGAAATATTACGAGTCAACCGTGGCGTTGAAGGCCATTGAAGACGGCCTGATCGCGGACACGGAGTCGATGGTTGCTCTTCCGGCTTCGGCTCCGGCAGCAGGCAACTAGATGATGTGTGCGCCCGGCGAGGCTATCGTCGGCAGGTAGCGCTCACACGGAAACGTCGATCGCAAGCGAGCGGTGGGTTGGGAGTTCAAACTTCCCGGCTCGCCGCTGCCTTGCTTTGGCGGCGCGGGGGTGCGCGTCACTGGCTCGCGTCAAGCCCCGCTGAGCTGCGGAATGCTCACCTGGAGATGCAAGGCGATTGCGTTGACGACGAGGTTATGGTCATCGCGCTGGGGCAGCCCGGAGACGATGATGCTGCCGACACAAATGGCTGCTTGCGCATCGGCGGAGGAGCCGGGCAAAAGCCACAATGGGAAGCCTCCGCCGTGCGCGGCATAGTCGGTCTCGCTAAGTCCGTAAGCGGATTCGAGCGTGGCGCTATCGCGTGCGAGTTCGCGGCCGATGGTGTAGGAGGCGCGATGAAAGCGATGGACGGTGTTGCGCTTGCGGCGAATCCAGTCTGCCTGCGTGGGCATGGCTCCGGGGGTGGCGCAGGCAAACAGCAGTTGGCCGTCGCGCTCAATCTCGATGGTGCCGCCGGCATGGAGCGTGAGCAGCGCGGCGCGAAGCAGCGAGCCAAGCTGCCACGCCGTTTCGGCGTCAAAGGTGGAAAAGCGCAACAGGGATTCCTGCTGCGCGAGGATAGCGAGATCGTTACTTGGGTTCATGGCTGCCAGGGTTGTTCTGGAATGATTCTACCGACTCTGAAGCCTGCAGCGACAAGGACCGCCCTGTTGCAGGCGGAGATCGCTTCAATGCCTATGGCTGGCGGTGCAGGACGCGCACGGAGAAGTCCGGCCACAGCTCGCGAAAGACGTTCATCCCGGCGTCGCGCAGGAGGGCATAGGCATACTTGGATGCAACGTCGCTCACCGTGGCGTACTGACTTGGGTAGTAGGTGACGGAGATGGCCTGGGCAATGCCGCGGCCCAGCAGTTCAGCACCGTTGATGGTGTTGTGGCCGTTGTAATCCGGCGTGATGATGACCTCGGAGGCGGCGTAGAGCGCGCGTTTGACGACGTTGCCCCGGCCCTTCGCGTAGTAGCGCTCGTCCTCGTGAAACGCCGTGGGCAGAATAAAGTCCACCCAGTAGTCGCCGTCGGATTTATCGAGGAAGCCGCGCCAGTAGTACGACCAGTAGCCGGGGACGCCTTTGCCAAAGACAGGATGCGTATTCGTCCCCTCCGCCATCAGCGACGTCAGGCCGACGAACACAAAATCGGAGTAGTCGAACGCGTTATAGGTCGCGTCCATGAATGCTTCTTTTGCCGTGGGCGGGGGCGGTATGACGCCGGCGCTGACGGCGCGATAGTTGGGCATCATACCCAGAATGCGTTTGGGCTGTGGCGGAGGCAACGGCGGCGTCGCTGGCGGAGTCGCCGTTTGGCTCTGGATCTCCTCGGCTGCCGAGGAGGAACTCGTTCCCGTTTGGGTAGGCGTCGTGTGCTGCAATGCGACATCCGGGTCGTCGGGCAGATTAGAGTCTTCAGGCTCAGCGGCGGGCGGGGGTGTTGCGACGACGGCGGCAACGGTGGGCTCGAAGGACACCGTTGAGGCGAGCGGCCAGGAGATTCTTGCGGTCTGCGAAATTTGCACCGCTGGTGTTTGCTGCGCAAATGCGCCAGGAATGCAAAAAAGAAGTGCAGGCAATAAGAGAGAACGCAAGAATGAATCTCCAAACTTCAGGTAAACAGACTCTTTAGATGACGATGGCGAGCGAAACGGAGCGAGAATTCCGCGGAAGGGCTGCGCGTGGGGCGCTTCGCCGCAGGGGCTCGCGCTTCGGGATGATCTGTCGTCTGTTGAAGACCATCTGTTGCTGATAGAAAGGCTCCCTGTGAATAGAACGTCAAAAAAACCAAAAAGGTTACACCCTCTGTGCGCAAATCGCACGGTATGACCGATTTGTCATAGGGTATTGGACTGGCACACTCATCACGGCCGCTCACTTTCGGTGAGGCTTGTGTCGAGAAGGCAATGCGCGGTAGGTTACAGGGTCGACGTTGTGGTCAGGTAGTTGCTGTGCCAAACGCCGAGTTCACATGAACTCTTGTTCCATTATAGTTTTGTTGGCAAGCTCCATTCGGAGGGACGTATGAAGCCTTCAGTTCTGTGTTGGGCGTTGGGCGTGGCGATGCTGGGTGCTGCGACCGCTCCAGGCCTTGGTCAAGTCTCACCTGGACGTCTACAGCCAGGGGTGCCGATGCAGACTGTGCCCTCTGACCACGGAGTGTACGTGGTATTTCTCGGCACGGGAATGCCGCGACCGGACCCGACGCGGCAGGGGCCGTCGCTTGCGGTGGTTGTGAATGGAACCGCGTACATCGTGGATGCAGGCACTGGCGTGGTGCGACAGGCAGCGGCGGCGTTCTCGCGCGGGATTTCAGCGCTGCAGCCAAACACACTGGACATCGCATTTCTCACGCATCTCCACTCGGACCACACGCTCGGTCTTCCGGATTTAATCCTCACGCCGTGGGTGATGGGCCGCGTGACTCCGCTGCATCTCTACGGGCCGACGGGGACCAGGGCCATGGTGGACGGTCTCGAGCACGCGTATGCAGAAGATATCGATCTTCGCATCAACGGGCTTGAGCACAGTTCGAAGACGGGCCATCAGGTCGATGTGCATGAAGTCCGCCCGGGCGTGGTGTATCAGGACAGCAACGTCAAGGTAACGGCCTTCGCTGTCCAGCACGGAAGCTGGAAGGAAGCGTTGGGTTACCGCTTTGATGCAGACGGGAAATCCATCGTGATCTCAGGCGACACGCGGCCCACGGAAAGTGTCGTGCAGGCATGCAATGGCTGCGATCTGCTGATCCACGAGGTCTATTCCCTCGAGCGCGGAGAGAACGCCTATTTCTCTTCGTTCCACACCTCGGCGGTCGAGCTTGGCGATATTGCGGCGCGGGCCCGGCCAAGGCTTCTCGTGATCACGCACTACGTCGGCGGAGTAAAACCAAATCCGGCGCAGATGTTGCAGGAAGTTAAGCAGAAATTTTCCGGCCCCACCGTGATCGCGAACGATCTGGATGTGATCGCACCGTGAGAACACAGGTCGAAGCCTGTTGGCCGGTTGGGCGATGAGCGGGCGCAGCCACAGGAGGCGGTCGTAGAATGATGCCATGGCACCGTCGCGTACTTCACCGCAGTTTCTGGAGACTTCGCTGGCCGGGTTGGGGTTGTTGAACACCCCGATGTTCAACAAGGGAACCGCGTTTCCGGAGTCGGAGCGCGATGAGTTTTCCCTGCACGGATTGCTGCCGCCGCACGTGGGCACGCTCGATGAACAGGTGGAGCGGCGGCTGAAGGCGTTTCGCTCGCTGCCCGACGACTTTGCGCGCTACACGCTGATGCGCGATCTTCAGGACGTCAACGAGACGCTCTTCTATGCGATGATCACGCGCAACATCGAGGAGATGCTGCCCATCGTGTACACGCCCGCGGTGGGCGAGGGCTGCCAGCGCTTCTCTGAGATCTGGCGCCGACCGCGCGGCGTCTTCCTCAGCTATCCGAACCGCGCTCGCATCGAGACTATTCTGGGGCATCCGCGCTACGACAAGGTGCGCTGCATCGTCGTCTCCGACGGCGAGCGGATCCTTGGCCTCGGCGATCAGGGCGCGGGCGGCATGGGCATTCCAATTGGCAAGCTGGCGCTGTATACGGCGCTGGCCGGTATCCATCCCATGACCTGCCTGCCCGTTTTTCTGGATGTGGGTACGGACAACGAGAAGCGAATGGCCGACCCGATGTACATTGGCTGGCGGCATGAGCGCGTGCGCGGCGCCGAGTATGACAAATTTGTCGACACGTTTGTGCGCGTGGTGCGCAAGCGCTGGCCGCATGTTCTGCTGCAGTGGGAGGACTTCGCCGGACACAACGCAGCGCGGCTGCTGGAACGCTATCGCGATGTGCTGCCCAGCTTCAACGATGACATCCAGGGCACCGCTGCCGTTGCCGTCGCAACCCTGCTGGCAGCGGTGAAGGCCACCGGTATTCCGTTCACCGAGCAGCGTTTTGTGGTCTTCGGCTTCGGTTCGGCGGGGCTGGGCATTACGGAGTTGGTGCGCAAGGCGCTGGTGGGCGCGGGACTTAGCGATGCCGCCGCGCGCGCGCGCTTCCACGCAGTCGATAAAGATGGGCTGCTGGTCGAGGGCATGGAGGGGCTGTCGAGCGAGAAGGCGGGTTTCGCGCGGCCAACGAGTGAGGTACAGGGTTGGACGCGAGGCGAGCACGGGATCAGCCTGTTGGAGGTTGTCGAGCGCGTGCGGCCCACGGTTCTGATCGGCGTCTCCGGGCAGGCAGGCGCGTTTACGGAGCAGGTGGTGCGAGCGATGGTGAACGGGTTGCAGCACGGTTACGGTGAACGCGCGGTGCGGCCGGTCATCCTGCCGCTCTCGAACCCGACCAGTCGCTGCGAGGCCCGGCCCGCCGATGTGATTCGCTGGACCGAGGGCCGCGCGATTGTCGGCACGGGCAGTCCGTTTCCGCCGGTGGAGTTTGGCGGACGAACGGTGAACATTGCGCAGACCAATAACTCGTACATCTTCCCGGGGATGGCGCTGGGGATTGTGAGCGCGCGGGCGAAGCAGGTGAGTGAAGGGATGATCATGGCGGCCGCGACGGCGCTGGCGGCGCTCTCACCCACCCAGCGCGATCCCAACGCAGCTCTGCTGCCGCCGCTCGAGTCGCTGCGTGAGGTTTCGATGAGTGTGGCGCTTGCGCTCGGACGGCAGGCTGAGGTCGAAGGTCTGGCGGAAATCAAGGGCGAGGCCTTCATCGAGTCGCTGCGTGCGAACGTGTGGGAGCCCGTGTATCGACCGTATCGGCGGCGCTAAGCATAGCAGCCAAACTGGATGAAGGCCGCGCCCATAGAATTGGGTGGTGACCCTTGAGATGCAATACGACGTGGTGGTGCTGGGTGCGGGTGCGGCCGGGATGATGTGCGCGTTCGAGGCCGGCAAGCGCGGACGGCGCGTGCTGATGCTCGAACACGGCGAACGCGTGGGGCGGAAGATTCTGATCTCCGGCGGCGGCCGCTGCAACTTCACCAACGTAAGAACGAAGGCTGAAAATTTTCTCAGCGAGAACCCGCACTTCGCGAAGTCCGCACTGGCTCGCTTTACGCCGCGGGATTTTGTCGCGCTGGTGGAGAAGCACGGCATCAAATACCACGAGAAGACGCTGGGGCAGTTGTTCTGCGACGACTCTGCAAAACAAATCGTGGCAATGCTGGCGCGCGAGTGTACGGAGGCCGGCGTGGAAACCCGCTGCGGCGTAACCGTGCGTGGCGTTCGACGCGCACCAGCCTTGGGCGCAGCCAGCGCATCGCAGGCGCGGTTCGTCGTCGAGACCAGCGCAGGGAGCATTGCCTGCACCTCCGTGGTGGTAGCCACGGGTGGTCTGTCGATTCCTGCGATGGGTGCGACGGGCTTTGGATACGACCTCGCGCGGGAGTTCGGTCACGCGATCGTGGAGCCGCGCGCGGGCCTGGTGCCGCTGGTGTTTTCCGTCGCCGACCGCGAGCGCTGGAGCGACATGGCCGGCGTCGCGTTTGAGGTGGTCGCACGCACGCAGTCCGTAGTAGAAGCTGCGACGAAGATGCGCGGGAAGCCTCCGGTGTTTCGCGAGGCCCTGCTTATAACGCACCGTGGAGTGAGTGGTCCGGCGGTGCTCCAGATATCGTCGTACTGGCGGCCGGGCGGCGAGGTCAGCTTCGACATGGTGCCGGGGGTGGAGGTGTTTCGGCCGCTGCTGGAGCGGGCTTCGGGGCGCGACTGGAACAGCGCGTATGCGGCGTTGCGCACCGTGTTGCCGACTCGCATGGCCGAGCGCTGGGTGCGGCTGCGCGCCAACGCAAGTGCCGGAGACTGGACCAACGCAGGCATCGCGCGGCTGGAGGGCGACCTCCACGCCTGGACACTGCGGCCCGATGGCAGCGAGGGATTTGCCAAGGCGGAGGTCACCGTCGGCGGCGTCGATACACGCGAACTCGACGCACGCACGATGGAGAGTCAGCGCGTTGCCGGGCTCTACTTCATCGGCGAGGTCGTCGATGTCACCGGCTGGCTGGGAGGCTACAACTTCCAGTGGGCGTGGGCCAGTGCGACGGCCGCGGGCGCGGTCGCGTAGATCCGGCGTTCCCCGTCTCTGGACGCTCGAAGCTGCTGCACATCTCCCGCCAGCTATTGCACAACGAGCGTGAGGTTAACCGCGTGGGTAAGGCCAGCGGCGGTGGCGCTCACCGTAAGGTTGTAGGTGCCGGTTGGAGTAGGCGTGCCATTGCCCGGCGAGGTCGAGTTGGGAATGGTGCGGCTGGCGCCACAGCCGCCGAGTGCTCCGAGGCCGCACATCAGCGCGCAAGCCAGTGTGAGCTGTGCCCAGCGGCGGCGGCGCGTAAAGAGTGCGAGCGGCAGCAGCAGCGCCAGCAGGATCTTCGTCGCCCCTCCGGCCGCGCTGAAAGGCTTGGCGGATGGCTTGAGCTTGGCTACAGTCACATCGGTCTCGACCGTGACGGCAATTGGAGTAGTGGTCCCCAGCGATGCCACGCTAGGGGTGACCACGCACGTGGAGTTCGCCGGCGCTCCGCTGCAACCAAGCGCGACGTTACCGGAGAGGCCATTGAGTGACGCGAGTTGTAGCGCATAGGTGGTGCTCGCGCCGCTGCCTGCGATCGTGGCGCTGGTGGAGCTGGTCGCGGTCAGCGCGAAGTCGATGCCCGTGCCGGAAAGTGTGGTTGCCTGGGTGCCGGAGGGTCCGTTGTCCGTGAAGGTCAGCGTGCCCGCGACGGGGCCGGCTGCGGTGGGCGCGAACACCACCGTCAGCGTGCAGGCAGCGCGCACAGCGAGTGATGTTCCGCAGGTATTGGCGGCGAGGTTGAAGCCCGCGCTCGCGACAACGCTTGAAATGCTGAGCGGAAGGCCGCCGTTGTTGGTCAGCGTCAGGGTCTGGGGCAGCGCCGTGAGGCCCACGCCGGTGGCAGGGAAGCTCAGCGACACCGGAGTCAACGAGACGCCGGGACCTGCAATGCCGACGCCGCTGAGTGCGACCGTCTGGAAGCGGAACTGGTCGGTTATGGTCAACGTGGCCGTGCGCGTTCCGATGGCCGTGGGCGAGAAGGTGACGTTGAACGCGCAGGTAGCATGAGCAGCCAGCGAGTTGCCGCAGGCGTTCACGACCGAGAAGTCGCCGGGCGAGACGCTGGCGGCGATCAGCGTCAGAGGAACGCCGCCACTGTTGGTGAGGGTCACTGTCTGCACGCTACTCGATGTTCCGATCTGCTGCTGCGCGAAGCTGAGCGCGAGTGGAGCGAGTGTGTCGGTGGCGGGAGCGTTGCCGATGCCGGTCAGCGTGGCGGTCTGGGTCGCCACTGACGCGGTCCCGGCGTTGTCCGTTACGGAGAGCGTAGCCGAGCGCGTTCCACTGGCCGTTGGCGTGAAGGTGACTGTCAGGGTGCAGCCGGTGTCGGGCGGCAGCGTCGCCCCGCAGGTGTTGGCATAGATAGTGAAGTCGCTGGCGTTGCCGCTGAGCACTGGCGCGGAGAGCGTGGCCGGGGTGCCGCCGGTGTTCGAGACGGTGATGTTCTGCGACGGCGCGGTCTGGTTGACGATGGTGGCCGGGAAGCTGAGCGCGAGCGGCGTGAGTACGATGGCGGCGGCGGTGGTGCCGGTGCCGTTGAGCGCGACCGTCGCCTGGCCGCCCGGAACGTTTGCGTAGATCGTAAGCAGGCCTGAGCGAGCGCCTGTCGCAGTTGGCGCAAAGACGATCTGCACGCTGCAAGTGCTGCCCACCGCAAGGGTCTGGCCCGCGCAGTTGTCGGTCTCGGTGAAGTCGCCGCTGAGCACCAGCGTGCTGAAGATCACCGGCGCACTTCCGCTGCTGGTGATCGTAATCGTCTGCGCAGCCGACAGCGTGGCCACCTGCTGCGAGGCGAAGCTGAGGCTGGTGCTGGATAGCGTCAGCGCTACCTGGGTGGGCACTGCCGCGGTGAGCAGTGGCATCTGCCACAGCCCGCGCCCGTAGGTCCCGGCGCGCAGCATGCCGACGCGGCCATCACCAGTAGGCAGGTTCGCCCCGGCCTCCAGTGTGATGATCGGAGCGTTTGGCAGCGCTGTACCGAGCACGCTCCAGCAGTTGGTCGGCGGGGTAGTGCCGCAGGTCGTGACAGCCTGCGTTACATACACGCCCGCGTCCGTCGCGACGTAGACCGTGTTGGCGTCGTTCGGATCCACAACCACGGCGTTCACCGGGGCATTGGGCAGGTTGGCGCTGATGTTCAGCCACGCTCCTCCGAAGTTCGTGGAGCGGTAGAGGTGCGGCACGCCGAAGCCCATCACTGTCGCGTACACCGTTCCTCCGGTCGCATCGTGCGGGTCAGCGGCAATCGACGAAATGTCGAAGTGCCCGGGGTTGAAGACGTGTGCGTCGGAGGCGTCGTTGCTGACCGGAGCAAGCGAGGCGTCGGTCCATGGCTTGCTGCCGGTCGCAGTGTCGGCCGCGGTGGTCACAAAGAGGTGGCCGGGAATTGCGCCGCCGCCGTCCTGCGTGCCGGAGATCCCCGCATAGATTACCTTCGAGCCGGAGTTCTGCAGGTTCGCACTGGTGACGCGTGGCCCTCCCGCGGCCAGCGAGCGGATCAGCGGGCTATACGGAGAGCAGGGCAGCGTGATCCCGCCCAGCGCGGGGCTGAGTGCGTTGGCGTTGGACCACGTGGAGCCGGTGGAGGCCGGCCCGCGCCACACCCGGCAGGTGCCCACGAGGATGCTTGAGGTCAGCGCCGGGTCGAGCAGCGTCGGCGTGTCGAGTTCGCTCGCGTCCCCACCCACCTGCGCTGTGCCAATCGTGGCCGGCGGAAGAAAATTAGCCGCAGTACAGTTCGCGCCCAGCGGACAAGCATCCAGGTTCACGCCAGCTCCGATGGTCGCGTACCAGTTCGCTGGGGTGGTTGCGTCGATGGAGGGAAGGCCGCCTTCGCCGGTGGAGAGTTGCAGCCACGGCGTAAGCGTCGCCGCGGTCGAGGTCGCGGCTGTGCCGTTGCCGCCTACGCCGGCGAGCAGCGTGTTGGGATTCGCCGGATCCTCGGCAAAGCCAACGACCTCCCCCAGCGAGCCGCCCACCCCAATGGCCGCGTTGAGGTTGTCGAAGTGCGTGTTGTCGCTCGACGAGCAGACACTGCCTGTTTCGGCCACGCCATCGAGCGAGCGCCACAGGCCGCCATCGTTGCCAACATACAGGATGGGCGTTCCACTGGCCTCGGCAACCGTTGCGATCGCATGCTGCGCACCCGCTACCTGCGCCGGCGCATTGCAGCCGTCGAGCACGTTGGTGGTATTGCGCAGCGCGCAGACGGATGAGCCAGCGGTCATCGCACAGCGATAAAGATCGACCGTGCCAACATACAAGTTTGTTCCGTTCGCCGCGGTAGGAGAGGCGTTCAGCGCCAGGTTGTAGCTGCCCTGCGCGATCGCGGTGTTACCGCTGCCCACCTCCAGCGCGCCGTTGTCGATGCGATTGGCAAACGTGGGCGCAGGCTTTGCACAGGTGGTCGAAGTCGCGCCGCACAGGTCCTGCCACAGCCCCTGATCAAGGTTGTTCATGTCGACCGTGAGGGCATAGAGGTCGCCGGTGATGGGCTGCACGGCCAGCACGCCGCGATAGACCGGGCAGGTCGCCGCATCGCCCACGCCGTTAGCGCCGACCGGACAGTTCACCGTGGTCAGATTGACGCCCGGCTGCGTCGTGAGGCGTGTCCAGGTCACGCCATCGGGCGAGGAGTAGTAGCCATGAGTGCGCACCGCCGCGTAGAACATGCTGCGCAGCGGGTCCCACACCACCGACGTCACAGCATTGCCAATCTCACCTGTGCCCAGTCCCTGCGGCTGCTGCACGACGCTGCTGCCGTCGTAGATCGAGGCCATCTGCCATGTCACGCCCGCGTCGGTCGAATAGTAGAGCCCGGGAAACGAGTCAACCGTCGTCGCGTTCACGATGGCCGCCTGCGCGGAGGTAGAGAAGGCCGCGACCACCAGCGTCGGCGTTGTCGTACTGAAGGCGATGCCCGCGGTGGCCAGCCCAATGAAGGAGTGGAAACCGCTCACGCCATCCTGTGAGGCCTGGATCAGCGTCCACGTCAGCCCGCCGTCGGCCGAACGCAGCAGGCCCTCGCCATAGTAGGAGTCGGTGGCGTTGTTGGGGTCGCCCGTACCGGCGAGGATCACCGGATTGGCTGATGGCTGTACCGCCAGCGCGCCGATGCTGAGCGACGGAATGGCGCTGCCCCCGGCGTTGTTGCTGAAGACCGCCAGCGTGTCCGTGAGTGGCGCGAAGCTGGCCGAGCCCAGCCCTCCCGCCGCGTTGGTAGACTTCCACACGCCGCCGCCAGTCGCTCCGAAGTAGACCGTGTTCCCCGTCGCGTCATTCGGATCTGTGGCGATGGCCGTAATGCGGCCGGTGACGTTGTTATAACTGGCCGAGAGGATGGAGCTTGGCCCCAACTGCTGCCACGCGGCGGTGAGATTGGTGGTAGCGCGAGGCAGTGGCCGCTGCGCGCGCAGCGGAAGCGACATACCCAGTCCCAGCACAAGCAGCCCGCAGGCTGACAACAGAAACCGCAGACGACCTGGTCGGATCGCCGGGGTGGACGCGCGGAATAGGGTGCTCGCGAAACGGCTCTGCGGCAAGCTGGGACCCTGAGATTCAGTTGTGAGACTCGGATCCATACTGCCTTGATCGGATCAAGAGCCTCGCGGGATGAGGCGCCAGAGATAAATACGGAGCGACTCGGCAGAAAGTCGTCCCAAATTGGGACAGCATCCACTAGGCAAGAGTGTAGCAGGGCAGCGAATCCGGCGCGGTGAGGCGCTTCGGTAACCTAAGCGGGGCGGTGCAGCAGGCGCGTCAACGTGGGCCGCACCACCACCGCTATCAGGTCCAGACCGGCGTGCGCGGCGATCGTGATCCACAGGCTGCCGGTCCACAGATAGAGCCCGGCGAAGGCTCCCCCGAGCAGCATAGTCGTGACCACGCCCACCGCTCCCTGGTAGAGGTGGGCCAGCCCGAACAGCACGATTGCGGCGACAAACGCGGGCACTGTGTGGTGCAGCACGCTGACCAGCAGCAGCGGCAGCAGCAGGCGGAAGAACAGCTCCTCGCTGAAGCCGGCGTTGATCGACAGCAGCGTGGCCCAACCTGTCTCCGCGCCATTGCGCGGCATCAACGGCTCAATGTCTCCCAGGGTCGTGTGCTTCACTTTGAGCTTCTTCGCCAGCAGCACGCCCAGCAGGATTCCGGTCACGACGGCGGCACTGGCGAAGCCGGCCAGAAAGCTCTTGCCGGGCATCTCGGCCGCAGGCAGCATCGAGTTCAGAAACCTGGCCAGCGGGAAGAAGTCGGGAGGTAGCGACGCGACCGCGCCCACACGCTGCAGGACCACCAGGCAGACCAACGTCGTTCCGGAGAACGCGAGAAAACTCTTCACGATCCAGTTGCGGAAGCAGCGCTGGCGGTCGCGTGTGTTGGTCAGGCGCTTGAAGGCTACGTACTCGGCGGCGTCGTTGCGAACAAACCACCACAACACGGCGAGGCACAGCAGGAGCAGCACGGGCTTCAACATGGCAACCCTCGAACACGACAAGGCCAACGTATCACAGGCTGTGCATCTGGCTCTGGACTAGTAAGCGTGCACGGTGAAGTTGATCACCTTCACCATGTGGCTGTCGAACTTGCTGATGCTGCGGGTCACGCTGGGCTGGCCGCGGAAGATCACCCACACTTCGTAGTCGATGTTTCCGTCCAGACGCTTGAAGTTGTAGCGCCCGCTCTCGTCGGTGATGTACGTGACAACCTCGCGGGTGTCGGTGTTGCGCAGCTCGACGATGGCGCCGCGGATGGGCTCATGGCTGGTGTCCGTGACCTTCCCGCTGAGGCTGCGCACGCTGGGGTTCGGCGGCTGCTGCGCTTGCGCGGGCAGCGCCCCGAGCAGTGTCGTGGCCGCTGTCGCCGCGAGCGCGCAGATGACCGCCGTTGCCAGCCATCGGTGCCGCGTCCTCGTCCTGCTAGTCATCGAACCTCACTCTGCAAGGAACCGCTTGCACGGCAACCGGTTCGGCCCTACTCCATGATGCCACTGCATCGCTGAGCCGGATGCAGGAAACCGCGACCGGCCACGCTGAATTTGCTGCACTGTTCCATTCAGGGACAGACTCTAGTAGCTGTGGCCGAGCACCGGATGCGGCTCGTAAGGCTGCGCCAACTGCTGCAACTCCTCTGGTGTCAGCTTCAGCGCCAGCGCGGTCAGCGCGTCCTCCAGTTGATAGAGCTTGCTGGCTCCGATGATCGGTGCCGAGACCCCGGGCTGGGCCAGAACCCATGCCAGCGCCACCTGCGCGGGCTTGACGCTGCGCCGGGCGGCGATGGCCATCACGCGTTCAACGACGGTAAAGTCCGAGTCGCGATAGTAGAGCTTGTGAGCGAAGTCGTCGCTGCGGGCGCGCACCGTAGCCGCATCCGATGTGCCCTCCGGAAGCGCTTGCTCGTCGCCGCGTTTGCGCGTGCCGGCGAGGAAGCCGCGCGCCAGCGGACTCCACGGAAGGCAGCCGATCTTCTGGTCCACGCACAGCGGAATCATCTCCCGCTCCTCTTCGCGATACACCAGGTTGTAGTGGTTCTGCATGGTCACAAAGCGCGCCAGCCCGTTTGTTGCCTGAAAGTGCAGCATCTTCTGGAACTGCCACGCATACATGCTCGAAGCGCCGAGATACAGCGCCTTCCCAGCCTTCACCACGTCGTGCAGCGCCTCGCAGGTCTCCTCAATTGGCGTGTGCTTGTCGAAGCGGTGAATCTGGAAGAGGTCGACATACTCCACGCCCAGCCGCTTCAGGCTGGCGTCAATCGAGGCCATGATGTGCTTGCGCGAGAGCCCGCGATCATTGGGGCGATCGCTCATCGGTTGGAAGACCTTGGTGGCGATCACCAACTCTTCGCGGCGCGGCTGAAACTCGCGCAGCAGCTTTCCGGTCAGAACCTCGCTCTCGCCCAGCGAGTACATGTCAGCGGTGTCGAAGAAGTTGATGCCCGCCTCGACCGCGCGGCGCACGATGGGCCGCGCCTCCGCTTCTTCAAGCACCCACTCGCGCCATTGCCTGCTGCCATAGGTCATCATGCCCAGGCACAACGGCGAGATGCGCACCCCGGTGTGGCCAAGGCTGACGGTGGGCATCGTGGTCGTATCGTTTTCGCTCATGGCACATTGGACGCACCGCGGCGCCCCGGGGACGCGCGCCCGCAGCAAGAGATTTTCTCGTCCGCAGGCAACCCTTTGCCAGCCGCGTGATTGCCGGCGGCTCGCGCCGGGACAGCATGCCGACGCTTCCATGCATCTAACCCTGCTGAGTCGCCGTGCGCGCCCGCGGGCCCTGATTCAAACGAGGTGCGCACGGTGTTCTCTCGCAGGGCCTTCTGAACCTGCTGGTGTGGGGTCAGTAGCGTTTTGGCCACGTTTTGGCCGCGAATCGTGCTAGCGGTCCATGTCGTCGGGCCGCAGCCACAGTCCTGTCCAGGTCTCCGACACGATAATGCTGTTGCCCGGATTGCGCGGGTCATAGCGCACCTGCACCGGCTGGTCGATGCGGAAGCCCAGCACCTCGTTGCGCAGTGTCGATACATCCTGTGCGCAGTGATACGTGAGCCCTGCAAGCGAGTAGCTGTAGACCAGCACCTCCGGCGTAGGCGAGATGCTGTCTTCGTTGCTCAGCGTGCGTGCGTCCAGAATCACTCCGTCGGTGATGCGGCCGCCCAGGGCAAGTTCCTCGCGCCGCCGCCGTTCCACCTCCTCGGCCGAGAGCCGGTGCCGCACGATGTACCACCAGATGGCCCCGCCCATCACGGCAACACCCGCCGCAATGCCACCAATCACACGCGGGTCCTCCGTTCGGGGCAGGCTGCGGAACAGGTGCGCTAATCGCGGCAGAATCGTCTGGTGGAGAATAGGTTTCAAAGCTCGCTTCAGGGTCACTTCAGTGTCGCGTCCGTCATCTTCTGATCATGCGTTGGATCGCTAAATGAAGCATAGCCTAGAGCGCGGGCCTGTAGCGTGGAAGCAGCCCAAAAGTTCCCCGCATGGTTCGGAGCCCACGGCGATATACTGCGGTGTGCGAATGAAAAAGAAAACTGCGCTCCAGGAGACTGCGACCGGCCACCCTCTGGATCTGGGCGACGGCCGCCGCGTCCGCTCGACGACGGTCATCTGCGTTCGTCGCGGCAATGCAATGGTCATGGCCGCCGACGGCCAGGTAACCCTCGGCTCCACCGTCATGAAGCACTCGGCGAAGAAGATTCGGCGGCTGTACAACGACAAGATCCTGGCAGGCTTCGCGGGCTCTACGGCTGACGCCTTCTCGCTCTTCACCCGCTTCGAGTCCAAGCTCGAACAGTACGGCGGCAATCTCGGCCGCTCCGCCGTAGAGTTGGCCAAGGACTGGCGCACCGACAAGCTGCTGCGCCAGCTTCAGGCGCTGCTCATCGTAGCCGACGCGAAGCAGATGTTCTTGCTCTCCGGCGACGGCGACGTCATTGAGCCCGACGCCGTCGGCAACCCCGAAGAGGGCGGCCTGATCGCGACAATAGGTTCTGGAGGGAGCTTCGCCTTGGCCGCCGCCACCGCGCTGATGGAGAACACCCCCATGACCGCCCGCGAGATCGTCGAACGCAGCATGAACATCGCCGCCGAAATCTGCATCTACACCAACCAGAGCATCACCATCGAAGAGCTGAAAGCTGCGGAATAGATGGCCATTTATTTACCAGGAACGGCTGAAGACCAGGCGCTCTCGCTCGATGAGATGACGCCGCGCGAGATCGTCGCTGAGCTCGACAAATACGTAGTAGGGCAGGCCGCGGCCAAGCGCGCCGTCGCCGTTGCCCTGCGCAATCGCAGCCGCCGCCAGAAGCTTCCGCCCGAGCTTGCCGAAGAGATCATGCCCAAAAATATCCTGATGATCGGATCGACAGGTGTGGGCAAAACAGAGATCGCGCGACGGCTCGCAAAGCTCACCAACTCGCCCTTCCTCAAGGTCGAGGCGTCGAAGTTTACCGAGGTTGGCTACGTCGGCCGCGACGTCGAATCCATCGTCCGCGACCTGATGGAGATTGCTATCGACATGGTCCGCGAGGAGAAGCTCGACGAGGTGGAAGACCGCGCCGAACTGGCCGCCGAGGAGCGCCTGATTGACCTGCTGCTGGCCCAGGGAGCCAGCTCGGCAGAGAGTCTTTCCTCCCGCATCTCCGAAGCCGTCGATGGAGCCCCCGCCGTGGCCGCCGCTGCTGCTGAGGAGCAGGCGAAGCCGCAGCCGGAGACTGCGAAAGAAGAGTCGGCTGCTGTGCCCACGTTGACCATCGTCGCCAAGAGCGACGCCGAGCACGCACGCGAGCGCGAGCGCCTGCTCATCCAGTTTCGCGAGGGCCGGCTCGACGATCGCATGGTCGAGGTTGAGACCCGCGACCGTGCGCAGCCGCAGATCGAAGTGCTCAGCAACGCGCCCGAAGAGATGGACCAGAGCGGCATGAAGGAGATGCTCGCAGGTATTTTCGGCGGTCGCACCCGCAAGCGCTCCATGAAGATTCCCGACGCCTTCGAGTACCTCACGCAGGAAGAGGAGTCGCGGCTGCTTGATATGGACCATGTCGTCCGCATCGCTGTCGAGCGCGTCGAAGATTCCGGCATCGTCTTCCTCGACGAGATCGACAAGATTGCCGGACGCGAGGGCGGCCACGGCCCCGACATCAGCCGCGAGGGCGTGCAGCGCGACATCCTCCCCATCGTCGAAGGAACGACCGTCAACACTAAGTACGGCATGGTCGCCACTGATCACATTCTCTTCATCGCCGCCGGCGCATTTCACGTCTCCAAGCCCAGCGATCTGATCCCCGAACTGCAGGGCCGCTTTCCCATCCGCGTCGAGCTGCTGCCGCTCACCGTCGAGGATTTTCTGCGTATCCTCACTGAGCCGCGAGCGTCGCTCACCCGCCAGGCCATCGCGCTGCTTGAAACCGAAGGCCTTCACCTGGAGTTCGCTCCCGGAGCGCTCGAAGAGATGGCCAGCTTCGCCTTCCAGGTCAACGAGACGACCGAGAACATCGGTGCGCGCCGCCTGCACACCATCATGGAAAAGGTTCTCGACGAGATCAGCTTCGAGGCGCCCGATATCGTAAAAGCCGGCAGCAGCGCAGTCTCCGACAAGGTTCCCGCGCTGGTGGAGCGTGCCATCGCCACCCCGACCGGCGAGCCCACCTTTGAGCGCGTCCTCATCGTCGACCGCGCGTACGTGGAGAAGCAGGTCGCCAGCATCGTGAAGAACCAGGACCTCAGCCGCTACATCCTGTAGCCGTCCTGTCGTCTGCGCCGTCTGTCCCCGTGCAGCGCGCCGCGATATGCTGAGAGAGTCCCAACTCCATGCAGCCGAGAGCCCTCCCATGACCCCACCGACGCCACGAGGAACCCTGTGAGATCGCAAACCCTGCGCCGCGCTCTGCTGGTCTATCTGCTGATGTTGATCCCCATCGCATGGCTGGCGATGAAGTACGGCCCTTACGCTCTCGACGGCGATGGCATGGCCTACATGGACGTCGCCGACCTGATGCGCGCGCACCAATGGGCAGGCGTCATCAACGCCTACTGGAACCCGCTCTATCCGGCATTGTTGGCGCTCGCCCAGCGTCTCGCACACTCCACGCGGTGGAATGAGCT
Organism: Acidobacteriota bacterium; assembly: GCA_021778845.1. Taxonomy (GTDB): domain Bacteria; phylum Acidobacteriota; class Terriglobia; order Terriglobales; family Acidobacteriaceae; genus Granulicella. The sequence goes on along the minus strand of JAJYBU010000003.1, from coordinate 27,936 downwards.
GCATGCCTACTATGTGCTCAACTTCGTCATCTTTCTCGCGTCCGTCTTCGCGGTGCAGATGTTCGTCTCCGCGCTGGTGAAGCTTCGCCGCCACATGATGCCGCACGCCGACCCGAGTCATGGCGCGGGTCATCTGCTGGGCGACCACGCGCTGCGTCTGCTGGGTGTGGCGCTGGTGGTCATCGCCTCGCAGCGCGAGCTTTCGATGGCCGCCGTCCGCCCCGACGCTCTATTGCAGGCGCTGATGCTCGCGGCCTTCGCCATGCTGCTCGAATCCCTCGCCACGGGCAGCCTCGTCTACGCGCCGCTAATGGGCTTCTTCCTCGGCCTCGCCTATCTCGCCAAGTCCTTCGCGTTCCTCGTCGCGTTCCTCACCATCGCGGTCATGATGCTCTTTCAGGCCTGGGTCCAGCGGCGCAAACTCATGCGTGTGATCGCGGGCGGCGCATTGGCGCTCATCGTCTTTGCGGCGGTAGCCGGGCCGTACGTCGCTGCGCTCTCAAAGCAGAAGGGCCGCTTCGACTTCGGCGACTCCGGCGCGCTCAACTACGCGTGGTACGTCAGTGGCACGGTCAAGATGCATCTTGAACCGTCGATGACCGGCAGCTTCGGCTCGGCCACCGTCAAGCTGATTCATCCCGAGCAGCAGTTGCTCGCGCAGCCCGGCGTCTACAGCTATCGCGCCGAGCCCTACGGCACCTACCCTGCGTGGTTCGATCCCACCTACTTCCACGAGCGCATCATCCCCCGCTTCAACCTCCAGCGCCTGTTGCATCGCGATACGCGCAACGTCGCCCTCAGCCTGCGCTATCTGCTCAATCACCCCGAGGCGTGGATTCTGCTGGCGCTGCTGCTGGTCTGCGGAGCGCGCCTTGACCTCGCAGGCTCCCGCATCGGCGCAGCAGGCTGGCGCCACACCGTCTTCTGGCTGCCGCCCGTCGCCCTCGGCCTCGCGATGTGGGCAATCTACGGCCTGGTCAACGTCGAAGAGCGCTACGTCACGCTGGCCTATCTCGTCATCATCCTGCCGCTCTTCGCCACGCTTCAAACGTCGAACAGCGCCGCCGCCGCCGACAACCCGTGGCCGCGTCGCGCAGCCACGGCGATGATTGCGGTGCTCGCGTTTCTGGCCCTCGGCGAGAGTCTCCGCGTCGCGCTCGAACAACGCCGCAACGAATCCGCCGCAGGCCTCGCCGCGGCATGGTACTCGCCGCGAATCTTCGGCGCGGCCAAAGCCCTCAACGCGCTCGGCGTCGGCTCCGGCGACGAGATCGCCTGCATGGGCACCATCGCCTGCCTCAACGATCCCTACTGGATGCGCCTCGCCAACGTCCGCGTCCTCACCGAAATCTACAACCCCGACGCAACGCATCTGCTCGAAGAGTTCGAGGGCCTGCCAAATCGTCCGCAGGTCGAAGCCGTCCTGAAGCAGCAGGGCGCGAAGGTGCTCGTCGCGGCCTTCGACCCCGGCGCAATGACCGGCCGTACGCCCGCCTCGGCAGGATGGATTCGCCTAGGCGAGTCGGACCTCTACGCTCTGCCGCTGACCATTCCCGTTCCCGCGCCCACCGCGCCAGCAACGCTGCCGTGGGACATCACCGGAGCCGCCAAGCCATGACCCCAACCCCGATCCCGAATCAGATTCCGAACGACAACACGCCCATCGAGTTGACCGTTGTCATGCCCTGTCTGAACGAGGCCGAGACGCTCGCGGTCTGCGTCGACAAGGCCCGCGCGGCGCTGGCCGAGAACCACATTGCCGGCGAGGTCATCGTCGCCGACAACGGGTCTACCGATGGTTCACAAAGTATCGCCGCTGAACACGGCGCGCGCGTCGTTCCGGTCCCCGTGCGCGGATACGGCGCAGCCCTTAACGCCGGCATTCAGGCCGCGCGCGGCAAGTATGTCCTCATGGCCGACGCCGACGACAGCTACGAGTTCGCCCACATTCCGCGCTTCCTCGCCGAACTCCGTGATCGTCCGGACGGCTCAGCGGGTGCCGACCTGGTCATGGGCAATCGCTTTCGCGGCGGCATCGGGCCCAACGCCATGCCCCTGCTGCACCGTTATCTCGGCAACCCCGTGCTCAGTTTTCTCGGCCGCAAACTCTTCCACACCCCCATCGGCGACTTCCACTGCGGCATCCGCGCCTTCAGCAAAGACGCCTACTCCCGCCTCGACCTCCGAACGACCGGCATGGAGTTCGCTAGCGAAATGGTCGTCAAATCTTCGCTGCTCGGCCAGCGCATCGTCGAGGTGCCCACCACCCTCAAGAAGGATGGCCGCAGCCGCCCGCCGCACCTCAAAACCTGGCGCGACGGCTGGCGGCATCTGCGCTTCCTGCTGATGTACTCGCCGCGCTGGCTCTTCCTCTATCCGGGCCTCACGCTGATGATCGTTGGCCTCGGAGTGATGGCCTGGCTGCTGCCCGCTGAGCGCCCCTTCGGCCACGTCAACCTCGGCGTGGACACGCTCGCCTACATGTCGGCGGCCGTCCTGCTCGGCTTCCAACTGGTCTTCTTCGGCGTCGCCGCCAAGGTCTTCGCCATCTCCGAGGGCCTGCTCCCGGAAGACAGGAACTTCGAGCACTGGTTCCGCTACATCACCCTCGAAACCGGCCTGCTGGTCGGTATCTTCCTCGTACTCGTCGGCATCGGCATCGCAGTGTCGTCGGTGGTCTCGTGGTCGCACACTGGCTACGGCCCGCTGCCGCCAGTGCAGATGATGCGCCGCACCCTCCCCGCCATGCTCTGCCTCATGCTCGGCACCGAGATCTGCTTTGCCAGTTTCTTCCTCAGCCTCCTCGGCCTGCGTCGCCGCTAGATCCGTGCTCATGCATGCAGAAAGGCCGCCCCAACCGAGGCGGCCTTTCGTGTCTTCGTCTGTTAGCGTTTACTGGCGAACCGGCCTGGGCAGCTCCGTCAGCCGCTTCTCCAGCATCTTCTCCAAATCTTCCAGCGCCTTCGAGAAGCCGTCGATGCCTTCCTTCAGCTTGTCGTTGGCCATGCGATTCTCGGCATGCATCTTGTCGAACGTCGCCTTGTCGACGACGATCTTCTCAATTGGCAGGTCCGCGCACTTGGCCGCATCCAGCTTGCGCTCCAGCACGCCCTCGGTGTTCTGCAACTCTTCGAGCAGCTTGGGCGCAATGGTCAGCAGGTCGCATCCGGCCAGCTCGATAATCTCGCCGGTATTGCGGAAGCTCGCTCCCATTACGACCGTCTTGTAGCCGAACTTCTTGTAGTAGCGATAAATCTCCGTCACCGACTTCACGCCCGGGTCCTCGGCGCCGCTGTAATCCTTGCCCGTATCCTTCTTGTACCAATCCAGAATCCTGCCGACGAACGGCGAGATCAGCGTGACCTTCGCCTCCGCGCAGGCGATCGCCTGGTGCAGCCCGAAGAGCAGCGTCAGGTTGCAGTGGATGCCCTCTTTCTCAAGCAGCTCGGCGGCCCGGATACCCTCCCAGGTCGATGCCAGCTTGATCAGCACGCGCTCCCGCGAGATGCCCGCGCTCTCATACTGCTGAATAATCTCGCGCGCCTGCTCCATGCTCTTTTCCGTGTCGTAGCTCAGGCGGGCGTCGACCTCGGTGGACACGCGGCCCGGCACAATCTCCAGAATCTTGCGGCCAAATGCGACAGCCAGCGTCTTGAATGCGGCTGCTGCGACCTCCTTGTCGGTGGCCTTGTCGCCGGCCTTCTCGCGCGCCTGCTCCAGCACTTCGTCGACGATGTGCTGATACTCCGGCATGCCCGCCGCCGCAGCAATCAGCGACGGGTTCGTCGTCGAGTCCGTCGGCTTGTACTGCTTGATCGAGTTGATGTCGCCGGTGTCGGCAACGACCGTGGTCATGGACTTGAGCTGATCTAAAAGATTCGCCATTTAGGCTCCTATTGCGAGAACACTCGCGAGCGCATTTTGCGCAACGACTTAATTATAGACGCCGCATTACTCCTGCCGATTGGACGCACCCGCTGCTGCTCCGGTTGCGGGCCGCCTAGCCGCCGCGCGGATTCCCCGCCGGATGCGATGGCCACAAAGGAGCAGCGCAAACTTTACAAACCGTTCATAATCAGTCCATGACCGAAGCTAAACATCTCGACCATCGCCATGACGACACCGGACAGCACGGTCCTGAAGAGAAGCAGGAGCCGTACTTGCTGCGCGCTCATAAGGACTGGAAGTTCTGGATCGGCGTAGTCTTCGTCCTTGCTGTCCTCGTCATCTATGTGATGACGCTGGACCTGTCGAACGTACCGCATCCGCACCCGAATCACCTTTGGCGATAAGGCTCCGGTACAGCTCGATCGTCTGCGCCGCAATCGCAGTCCAGGAGAAGTGTTCCTCCACGCGCCTGCGTCCTTCTTCGCCCATCCGCTGAGCCTTTTCGGGGTCGCGCAGCAGATCGGTGATGCGTTCGGCGAGGTCTTTCGCAAACTGCGCCGGACGCATCGGGAAGGTTGTCTCCGGGTGCGCCTCGAAGGGCACCAGATGCCCGGTCTTGCCCTCCACCACCACCTCCAGAATTCCGCCCGTCGCACTGGCCACCACCGGCGCCCGGCACGCCATCGCCTCCAGGTTGATGATCCCGAACGGCTCATATACTGACGGGCAGCAGAACACTGCGCAGTGCGAGTACAACTGAATCGCCTCCTCCTTGGTCACCATCTGCTCAATCCACACCAGGTTGTGGCCGGTCCCGGTGGGGTCGCCGGTGGCAATCGAGTGGCCGCCATCCGCCGTAAAATTCTCCACCGCCGCACGCTGGCTGCCCGGCGTAAATCGCCGCACGGCCTGCACCTTGTCCCGCATCTCGGCAGCAATCTCCGGCGTGTCCGGAGCCCCCGCGCACAGCACAATCTGCGTCCCCGCCGGCAGATACTGGATCGCCTCGACCAGGTGCGTAACGCCCTTCTGCCGCGTGATGCGCCCCACGAACAGCACATACGGCCTCTTCGTATCGACGCCATATTTCTTCAGCGCGCTCATCTCCGGCGTGTATTGATACTGCTCCAGATCGATGCCGTTGTAGATCACGTGTATGCGCTTCGGATCGACATCGGGATAGGCCTTCACAATGTCGCGTTTGGTGCCATTCGAAACAGCCACAATCGCATCCGCGTCGAGGATCGCCGTCCGCTCCATCCATGAACTCAGCGCATAGCCCGTGCCAAGCTGTTCGGCCTTCCACGCTCGCAGCGGCTCTAAAGAATGCGTCGTCAGCACAAACGGAATCCCGTACAGCTTCTTCGCCAGAAACCCCGCCATCGCCACATACCAGGTGTGCGTATGGATGACGTCCAACTCATCCAGCTTCAGGTTTTGCAGCAGGTTTAGCGACAGAGCCTCCAGCGCTCCCTTGAACTTCGCCGTCGTGCCGCCGGAGATCGCATCCCACGGCTGCTCGAAGACGACGCGCAGCTTCGGATCGTCAGGCAGCGCCCGCTCCGGCGTCCCGCCCCACGCATGCACGTCGACCTCGATGGTCTTCGCCAGCTCGCGCGACAGATACTCGACATGCACTCCGGCGCCGCCATACACATACGGCGGATACTCTCTGGTCATCAGGCCAACACGCATGGAAACTCTCCCTCATCTCTATGATGCAGCGAACAGTCTAGCGCGCCCGTCCGAGCGCGCGGTAGCTGCAACCGCTGCTGCTGGTTGGACGGCCAATCCCGTACAGTAGATGAATCTTTTTGTTGCAGGAGACGCAGTGGTCATCTTACGAGTACTTTGCGCAGCGGCAGCGTTCCCGATCTTCGCCACCAGTTCGGTGTCGTTCTCCCAGGCCGCAGCCAAACCAGCGCAGCATCAGGCAACCGAAGACAGCCGCCTCCGCGCGATCTATACTGCCGAAGACGCGTGGCGCAAGGCCCAGCGCGGTGCCGGCGACGAGGACCATCCCGACGCGATTCTGGCGCAGCTTCCCAGCGTCGACGCCGCCACCCAGCAGGCCGATCTTGCCCACTGGGAGGGCGTGCTCCGCCAGGTCGACGCGCTGCACCCGGTCTCGCTCTCGCCCACCGAGCGCGTGAACTATCAGGTCTTTCGCGCGCAGCTTATCGTGCTGATCAACGCGCAGAAGTTCCGCGAGTACGAGCGCCCCGTCAACTCCGACACCACCTTCTGGTCTGACGAAGAGGACGTCGCGCGCGCAACCTTCAAGTCCGCGCTGGATTACACCAACTACATCGCGCAACTCAACGACCTCCCACGCTACTTCCACGAGAACATCGCCAACATGCGCTCCGGCCTCGCGCGCGGATTCACGCCGCCCAGGGTCACGCTCACCGGCCGCGACGAAACCATCCTTCCCGTGGCCGACGCCAAAACCCCACAGAGCACCATCTACTACAAGCCCTTCGATAAAATGCCCGCGACCATCCCCGCCGCCGAGCAGGCAAAGCTGCGCAGCGCCGCCGCCGCGGCCATCCAGACCGGCGTCATCCCCGCTTACCGCGAGCTACTCACTTTCTTCCGCGACGACTATCTCCCGCACGCTCAGACCTCCCTGGCCGCCACCGACCTCCCCGACGGCAAGGCCTACTACCAGTCCAAAATTCTCGAGTTCACCACCCTCACCCTTACTCCCGACCAGATCCACGCCATCGGCCTCAGCGAGATGGCAAAGATCCACGCCGAGATGCTCGCGACCATGCAGCAGAGCGGCTTCGCTGGATCACTCCCCGACTTCCTGCGCTTCCTCCGCACCGATCCGCAGTTCTACGCCCGTAAGCCCGACGATCTCCTCTCCCGCGCCGCCGTCATCAGCAAGCAGTTTGACGGCGTAGCCTCGCAGTACTTCGGCTATCTGCCCCGCGAGCGCTTCGGCATCAAGCCCGTCCCGGCGGCCATCGCGCCCTTCTACACCTCGGCCCGCGGCGGCCCCGGCGTCTATCTGGTCAACACCTACGACCTCCCGGCGCGTCCGCTCTACTCGCTGCCCGCGCTCACGCTGCATGAGTCCGCGCCCGGCCACGCCTTCCAGATGCCCATCGCGGCGGAGGTTGTCAAGGCTCGTCATCTGCCGAAGTTCCGCAACGCCTACATCTCGGCCTACGGCGAAGGCTGGGCGCTCTACTGCGAGCGTCTCGGCACCGAGATGGGCATCTACCACACGCCCTACGAGACCTTCGGCATGCTCAGCTACCAGGCCTGGCGCGCTGCTCGGCTGGTCGTCGACACCGGCATCCACTCCCAGGGCTGGACCCGCGAACAGGCACAGCAGTATCTCCGCGACAACACCGCGCTCTCTGACCACGAGATCGAGACCGAGGTCGACCGCTACATCTCCTGGCCCGGGCAGGCGCTCAGCTACTACCTCGGCGAGATGGCCATCCTCAACGCCCGCCACAAAGCCGAAGCCGCTCTCGGCCCGCGCTTCAACGTCCGCGCCTTCCACGACGCCGTCCTCGAACTCGGCAGCGTCCCCCTCCCCGTCCTCACCGACCACATCGACCAGTGGATCGCCAACGGCGGCCTCGGCCCCTACCCCGACATGGAAAAGTAGCGGCTGCATAGAATTACCCAACAGAACACAGCGGGTATATTGGTAAAACCGAAAAGGAGCCTTGCATGCACCCTGCCATCGCACGCCGTCTCACTCGCCTCTGTATTCTCGCCACGATGTCTCCGTTCGCCATCGTGTCCGCGTCCGCGCAGCAGCCCGCCGTCGAGAAGACCACCACCCTCGTTGCGTCCGGGCCCATCAACTACGCCGCACTCCCCGCCGACTCCACCACCGAAGGCACCGTCACCGTTGGCGGCAAGGCCATCGCGTACAAAGCCGTCGCCGGTCTGCTCCGCGTCGGCTCCACCGACAAGCAGGACGCCACCCTCGGCCTCGACGGCAAGCTCCTCCCCGACTCCGGCACCGACCTTCCCGCCAAGCCCGAGGACGCCACCGCCACGGCCACCATGTTCTACACCGCCTACTTCGCCAAGGACGCGGACGCCGCCACCCGCCCTATCGTCTTCATCTATAACGGCGGCCCCGGCTCGGCCACCATGTATCTCCGCATGGCCAGCTTCGGCCCCGTCCGCGTCGTCCTGCCAGACCTCGACCACCCAGCCGGCGGCCCCTACAAGATCGTGCCCAATGAGGACTCTCTCCTCGACACCGCCGACCTCGTCTTCATCGACGCGCCCGGCACCGGCTACAGCCGCGTCATGGGCAAGGACGCCAACAAGGCTTTCTACGGCATCGATCAGGACGCCGCCGCGTTCCAGCGCTTCATCCGCCGCTTCCTCACCAAGACCGATCGCTGGGACTCGCCGCGCTTCCTCTTCGGTGAGAGCTACGGCACCACGCGCGACGCGGCGCTTTCCGCCGCCCTCCAGCGTCACGGCGTCGACCTCAACGGCGTCGTCTTCCTCTCTCAGATCCTCAGCTTCGACGACTCTGCCGATGGCTCCGACGGCAACCCCGGCACCGACAACGGCTTCTACCTTGCGCTTCCCAGCTTCGCCGCCACCGCCTGGTATCACCACAAGGTCCCCAACCAGCCCGCCGAACTCCTCCCCTGGCTGCATGAGGTTGAGCAGTACGCCCTCGGCGGCTATGCCACCGCCCTTCTCCAGGGTGCCGATCTCGATGCCGACAAGAAGGCCGAAGTCGCCGGCAAGCTGGAAAGCTACACCGGCATTCCCGCGGCTCTCTGGATCAAGGCCAACCTGCGCATGACCGGCGGCCAGTTCGCCCAGGACCTGCTCGGCGCCAGCGGCGAAACCACCGGCCGCCTCGACTCCCGCTGGCAGGGCCCCAGCATGAATCCCATGAGCTCCGACGCCGACTACGACCCCTTCACCGAGTCCATCGAGTCCGCCATTCAGGCCGCCATGAACACCTACGCGCACACCACCCTCAAGTTCGGTGACACCATGACCTACGAGCCCAGCGCCCGCATGGACGGCTGGAACTGGGACATGGCCGTCAAGGGCCAGGGTGGCGGATGGCCGGGCACCAGCTCCAACGTGATGAGCGATCTTGCCTACACCATGAAGGTCAACCCGCACATGCACGTCCTGCTCATGGGCGGCTACTTCGACCTCGGCACCCTCTACTTCGGCGCCACCTATGAGATGAAGCACCTGCCCATCCCCGCCAGCCTCCAGAAGAACATCGCCTACAAGTTCTTCCCCACCGGCCACATGGTCTACGTCAACCCCGAGGCCCGCGCCGGCATCCACCAGCGCACAGCGGAGTTCATCCGCGCCAGCATAGCTGGCCAGTAGCGTGTCACGAAGGGGCGGGACGTCAATCCCGCCATACCTTCACTGTCCGCCGGGCGCTCGCGGCGGCGCCCGCTGTGGGAATCCCCACCGCTTGCCCAGCCCCCACCTCTCCGCTGTACAGTAGCGTGATACGTATCTCGCCGCGCAACCTCCACCGGAGTGTGATGATGTTCGAGCAAGCCCGCAAGTCCCCCGCCTTTCTGTCCGCCGCTCTGCTCTTAACCGCCACCCTCACCGCGCCGGGCGCCCTGGCCCAGCAGGACACGACCGCTTCGCCGATCTCCGCCGCCACCCTCCCGCCGCTCCCCGCCGACAAATACCTCTGGCTCGAAGACGTGGACAGCCCCCGCGCCATGGCCTGGGTCAAGGCCGAGGATGCCCGCTCCCTCAAGATTCTTGAGGCCGACCCGCACTACGCCACTTACTACGCCGAGGCCCTCAAGATCGCCGAAGCTCCCGACCGTCTCCCCACTCCCGAGCAGCGCGGCGGCGAGATCTACAACCTCTGGCGCGACGCCGACCATGTCAACGGCATCTACCGCAAGACCTCCATGGCCGACTACCTCACCGCGCATCCCACCTGGAAGACTGTCCTCGACATCGACGCCCTCGGCAAGCAGGACAACGTCAAGTGGGTCGCCAAGGGCCTCGACTGCCTCTATCCCGGCGACCACTACTGCATGGTCGCACTCTCCGCCGGTGGCGAAGACGCCACCACCCAGCGCGAGTTCGATCTGAAATCCGGCCGCTTCGTCCCCTCTGGCTTCATCCTCCCGCACAGCAAGCAGGACGTCGCCTGGCTCGACAAGGACACCTTGCTGGTCTCGCGTGACTGGGGCCCCGGCACCATGACCGCCTCCGGCTACCCCTTTATCGTCAAGCTCTGGAAGCGCGGCACTCCTCTCGACAGCGCGAAGGAGGTCTTCCGCGGCCAGCCCACTGACATGGGCGCCGCCGGCTACACCCTCCACGACGCCAAGAAGCACTCCCTCACCCTCTTTTCGCGCGCCGTCACCATCTTCGAGAACCAGACCTTCGTCCTCACCCCCGCCGGTCCAAAGCAGCTGATGATCCCCGCCAAGTCCCGCATCGCCGGCCTGCTCGACGGCCGCCTCCTGCTCAGCATCGACGAAGACTGGAAGCCCGCCGGTCAGCTCCTGACCTTCAAGCAGGGCTCGCTGCTGGAGTTGAGCCTCTCCCGGCTCATGAAGGACCCCGCCAATCTCAAACCCTCCGTCGTCTTTGAGCCCACCGCCGACGAGTTCCTCCAGGACACCGCCCTCACCAAATCCCGCCTCCTCCTCACCACCCTCAAACACGTCCAGGGCCGCGCCTACATCTACTCTCCCGCCCTCACCGGATGGACCAGCAAGCAACTCCCCATCCCCGAAAACGTCAGCGTCTCCATCGACTCCACCAGCGACACCGACGACAACTTCTTCCTCGGCGTCGCCGGTTTCCTCACCCCGCCCTCCATCTTCCTCGGCGACGCCGCAGCCAACACCCTCACCCTCGAAAAAACCGAGCCCTCCCGCTTCGACGCCTCCAAAGATATCGTCGAGCAGTACGAAGCCACCTCCAAAGACGGCACCAAGATCCCCTACTTCATCGTCCATCCCAGGGATATGCAGCGCAACGGCGCAAACCCCACGCTGCTCAATGCCTACGGCGGCTTCCAGATCTCCGAAAAACCCAGCTACTCTCCCAACATCGGCAAACTCTGGCTCGATCACGGCGGCGTATACGTCCTTGCCAACATCCGCGGCGGTGGCGAGTTCGGTCCCGCCTGGCATGAGGCCGGCCTCAAGACCCACCGCCAGCGCATCTACGACGACTTCGCCGCCGTCGGCGAAGACCTCATCGCCCGCCGCATCACCTCGCCCGCGCATCTCGGCATCATGGGCGGCTCTAACGGCGGCCTCCTTATGGGCGTCGAGATGACCCAGCATCCCGACCTCTGGAACGCCATCGTCATCCAGGTCCCGCTCCTCGACATGCTCCGCTTCGAGCACATCGACGCCGGCGCGAGCTGGACCGGCGAGTACGGGTCTGTCTCCAACCCCGCCGAGCGCGCCTTCCTTGCCTCCATCTCGCCCTATAACCAGCTCAAGCCCGGCGTGAAGTACCCCGAGCCCTTCCTCTTCACCACCACCAAGGACGACCGCGTCGGCCCCCAGCACGCCCGTAAATTCGCCGCCAAGATGGAGGAGTTCCACGAGCCCTTCCTCTACGACGAGATCATCGAAGGCGGCCACGCAGCCGGCGCCAACCTCGCGGAGCAAGCCAAAACCTGGGCCCTCACGTACACCTACCTCACCAGCAAGTTGATGGAGAAGTAGCGCAGCTTGATGGTGAAGTAGCGGAGCCCTCTCGATTCCGCACGGTCTGCAGCGGCCACACTCGCGCTACGCCAGCCCCAGTTGCTGCAGCGCGAACGCCGTAATCGCCGCCGCATCTTCCTGTGGAGTGCGTTCGGTCAGGTGGTCCAGCCGCCGCTCGTTGCAGCCGCGAATCATATCCAGGATCGCCCACGCGATCATCTCGAAGTCCCGCGCCTCCAGCTCTCCAGCGGCCTCGCCCTCTTTCAGAATCGACAGAAAATACGCGTGCCCAGCGCGCAGCACCTCGTGCGTCTGCCGCTTGTGCTGGGCCTCTCTGCCAACGGTCAGCAGCAGCCGGTATAAGCTCTGCTTGTCCTGCCAGAACTCCAGCCGCACCGCGATCGAGAGGGCCAGCCGCTCGCGCACCCCGCTGACCGTCCGTATGCGCTCCGCGGCACGTTCCCGCAGTTGCGCCACGGCCATCTGCACCGCCGCCGCGTAGATCTCCTCCTTCGAGTCGAAGTAGAGATACACTGTGCCCTTGGCGATCTTCGCCGCGTCCGCTACATCTCCTACGCAGGTAGCAGCAAACCCTTTCTTTCCAAACACCTTGACCGCCGCCGCAAGAATCTCCTGGCGGCGCAGGTCGGTAAGCACCTGCTTGCGGGTTGGGGTCCGTACGGTCGCGGTTAGGCTCACGCAAACAAGCTAGCACGTTTTTCTCCCGTCCGTCTGAATCCCATCGGTCTCCATCATGTCTAATGACTAAGGAGTCATTAGAATGACCATGCGGTCAGTCCTCAATCCAGAGCTCGATCCGGAGCTAGACCCCAGGCTGGATCCCGAGCCGGCTCCGACCTCCGCCGACATCGAAGCTGCGCTCGACCGCGCCGAATCCTCGTTCGCCGCCTCCGAGTTCGAACCCGGCGAGCCCCTTGCTTCCCCCACCACGCAACTCCCGTCGCTCGCGCCCCATAGAGTCTTCAATCCCTGGATCATCACCCTGGTCGTCACCATGGGCACCTTCATGGAGGTCCTCGACACCTCCATCGCCAACGTCGCGCTCCCCCACATCGCCGGCAGTCTCTCCGCCTCGCAGGACGAGAGCACCTGGGTGCTCACCAGCTACCTCGTCGCCAACGCCATCATCCTCCCCATCAGCGGCTGGATCTCCTCCGTCATCGGCCGCAAGAACTTCTATCTCATCTCGGTCGCGATGTTCACCGTCTTCTCGGCGCTCTGCGGGCTTGCGCCCACGCTCGGTCTACTTGTCCTGTTCCGCGTGTTGCAGGGGCTTGCTGGCGGCGGTCTTCAACCCTCCGTGCAGGCCATCCTCGCCGACCTCTTTCCCGGCGAAAAGCGTGGCATGGCGATGGCCGTCTATGCTGTCGCGATCATGTGCGCGCCCGTGCTCGGCCCCACGCTCGGCGGCTGGATCACAGACAACTACTCCTGGCGCTGGATCTTCTACATCAACATTCCCGTAGGCCTCGGCTGCGCCTTCCTCACCCGCATGGTGCTGGTCGACCCCGCGCATCTCACCCTCAAACGCCTCGCACAAAAAGGCAAGAAGCTGCAAATCGATGGCACCGGTCTCGCGCTCATCAGCATCGGCCTCGCCTCGCTTGAGATTGTGCTCGACAAAGGTCAGGAACTCGACTGGTTCGGCTCGACCTTCATCGCCTGGGCCGCCTCCATCGCCGTCTTCGCCCTGGCCGGAGCCATCCTCTGGGAGCTCCACGTCAAGGCTCCGGTTGTCAACCTCCGCCTGCTCAAGGAGCGCAACTTCCTCTTTTGCTGCGTCATCGTGCTCGGCGTCTACACTGCGCTCTACGCCTCCACGTTTCTGCTCCCCCAGTTCATGCAGTTGCTCATGGGCTACTCGGCGACAGCCGCTGGCCTTGCCATCTCCCCCGCCGGTCTGGTCACGCTGCTCGAAATCCCCCTGGTCGGCTGGGCGCTCAGCCGCGGCTTTGACGCCCGCCGCATGATCGCCGCCGGCCTCGCCACCATCGCTCTCGGCACCTGGTGGCTCTCCCTGGGCAATCTTCAGATGGGCGAGTCCAGTCTCATCTGGCCGCGTGTCGTCCAGGTCCTTGGCATCGGCATGACCACCGTCCCGCTCAGCACCATCATGTTCCGCTTCCTTCCCTCCGATCAGACCAGCAACGCCGCTGGTATCTACGCTCTGGTCCGCAACGAAGGCGGTAGCATCGGCATCGCCATCGCCAGCACCTTCCTTGAGCGCGCCTCACAGACCCACCAGGTCTATCTCGCCGCCAACCTCACGCCCTCCAACCCCCTTGCTCTTCGGGCCACGCAGGCCTTTGCCGCAGCTCATGGCGCCGTGGCCTCCAGCGGCTCCGCCGCCAACAACGCCTACGCCGGCCTCGCCATGCTCTACGCCCAGGTCCAGCGTCAGGCCGCGCTGCTCGCCTATATGGACCAGTACCGCATGTTCGCCTACATCCTCCTCTGCCTGCTCCCGCTGGTGCCCCTGCTCAAACGGCCCCCGCGTCACGCCGGCAAAGTCGAGCTGGAAGCGCACTAAGCCTCCTGATGTGAAATTGCTCACCGAGTAACCTGCCTAGGTAACACCCCGGGGGTACCCTCCTGATATTCTGAGAGTAATTGTTAGATTTTTCTAATAATGTGCACTCAGCTCTGTCTTGCGACTAGCAGTGAATCGACGTTTATCTCCCCGGGGGCTCCCATGAAGCAGCTATCGCAACTCTTCCCTGCCATTATTTCGCTGTTTTTCCTCTCTGCATCCATCGCCCTTACCGGTTGTGGCACGGCGTTCAACCTTCCCGACTCTGTTGCCAGCACGCAGGTCGCAGGCCCGCCCATGAGCGGAACCGTCCTGGGCGGCCATGCTCCCATTGTGGGCGCGCACGTCTATCTGCTCCAGCCCGGCACCGCTGGCATCGGCTCGGCTGCGACCTCTATCCTGGGCACGGGCACCACCACCTCGCCCGGCGGCTATACCCTCGCCGCTGACACCAGCGACCCGAACGTCAAGGTCGGCTCGGAGTACGTCACCACCGACAGCAACGGCGCCTTCAATCTCACCGGAGCCTACACCTGCACCGTCGGCAGGCCCGTCTACATCTACGCCTACGGCGGCACTCCCTCTACCGCGCCTGTTGCCACCCCCGCCACCTATTCCATCACCCAGATTACCGTCAGCAATGTCAGCACCTCTCCCCCGCACTCTACAGCGGAGTACACCATAACCGTCTCTCCCTCAGAGCTGCTCTACCCGGGCGAAAGTGTCACGATCTCCGGGCTCTCCGGGTCTACCGGGACGTTTAAGGTAGTCAATGGAGCCCAGGTTGTATTGGGCAACGCAAATCTCACCACCTCCACCTTCTCGGTCACGGCATCCGACCCGACCGGAGTAGGCAACCAGATCGCTGCCGGCACCTACACCACAGCGACCTTCGGTTCGGCCGGAGTCGTCACGGCGAACCCTGCGGCCAATAACTTCATCGTCGAACTCGCGACCCTCGGCAACTGCCCCTCCTCGGGCAACTTCTCCACTCCCGGCAACGGAGCCCTCTCGTATGTCTACATGAACGAGATCTCCACCGTCGCAGCGGCGTACACCTTCCAGCCCTTCACCTCAGCGGCCAACAACAGCGCCTGGGACATCGGCAGCTCTGGTAGCACGCAGGGCCTTCTTGGCATCGCCAACGCCGCTGACACCGCAGCCCAGCTCTACAACATTCAGGGAGGCGGCCAGATCTCGACCACCTATGATGGCGAGGGTCACATCGCCAACTCCACAACCGTGGCCGGCAACGGCACCGTCCCCCAGGCCACCATCGACACACTCGGCAACATCCTCGCCGCCTGCGTCGACTCCGCCCAGACGGTCGGCACCAACGGCGCCGTAACCCCTTCGGCGCAGTGTTCCACCCTCTTCTCCAACGCCACCGATAACGGCCTCACCACCGGCACGCAGCCCATCGACACCGCCACCGCCGCCATCAACATCGCGCGTTACCCGGCCGGCAACCATGCCTCCACCGGTGTAAACGCCAACTTCGTCTCCAACATCTTTGGCATCCCCACAGGCGATGTCCCCTTCGCCCCCTACCTCACCACCCAGCCCAACGACTTCACCCTCAGCATCAGCTACACCGGCGGAGGCATCGGCGCCACCGGCGGCCAGTCCCCCCACGCCGTCGCCATCGACGCTTCAGGAAACGTCTATACGGTTAACTACACAGCGAGCAATCTGAGCATCTTCAGCCCGCTCGGCGTGCCGCTCAGCACCACCGGCTTTACCGGTAATGGGTTGAACGGACCTGCCAGCGTGGCGCTCGATAGTACATCCAGCTATGTTTGGGTACCTAACTTCCCTGCCGGCACGCTAAGCCGTTTCACAACCGCAGGAGCCGCGGCAGGCACTTTTGTGGTTGGCCAGACCAAGCTCCAGGACGCCGAGATCGACGGCTCCGGCAACATCTGGGTGACTTCCAACACCGCCAACGCTCTGGTCAAGCTCAGCAGTGCCGGCACCATCCTCAGCACCACCACCACCAACCTCATCAGCCCCTTCAGCCTCTCCATCGAGCCAGGCCCGATTGGCGACATATGGGTTGCCGACGAGACGAAAAACGAGACCAGCGTCTTCACCAGCGCCGGTGCCGTGTACCCCGGCTCGCCATTCACCGTCGGTGGCATCCGGCAACCAACCGGCACCGGCATCGACTCCACCGGCAACGTCTGGCTCGCCAACTCCAACGGCACCGTCAGCGCTCTCACCAGCACCGGCCAGGCCCTCGCAGGTAGCCCCTTCGCCACCGGCAACAACAACTACTCTGATGGCATCGCCATCGACGGCGCCAACCACGTCTGGGTCACCAACAGTTTCGGCCAGACCCTCTACGCGCTCACCGACACCGGTGCCGTCATCTCTCCCTCCACCGGCTACCTCGCCAACCCCGCCACCCGGGCCGACGGCGTCGCCATCGACCCCTCCGGCAACGTCTGGTATGACAGCTACTCCGCCGCCGTCCTCTATGAAGTCGTCGGCGCGGCCGCGCCCACCGTCACCCCGCTCTCCTACGCCGTTGCTAACTCCAAGCTGGGAGTCACCCCCTAAACCACTCCCGTTCAGTCATGCGATAAGCCTCACACCCTCCAGCCCGCGGCGCACTCCATGGCGCAGCGGGCTGCTTCCGTTTGCTACGAACTCGCTCAGAACTCCCCTAAATTTCTTCAACTCCTCGCTCGCCTACTGGCCTAGTTTTACTCTACCCTCGACAGGGGCAACCGCTCGTACGGTGGTTTCCCTCAGTGATGGCCGTAGCTCCTACTTGGGGCCGAGGCCGTCGTGCTGGTGGTAGTTGGGGTAGGGTGGAACGGGGTAGGTGATGGGTGGGTGGGCCTTGAGCTGTTCGAGCAGGAGTTGGACGGCCTTTTCGAGCTGGGGGTCGTGGCCCTCGGAGACGGATTTCGGGTCGTTCTGGACAGCGACGTCGGGCGAGACGCCGATGTTCTCGATGTCGAACTTGCCGGTGAGGCCGTAGAGGGCGGTGCGAGGTGCGGTGATGGTTCCGCCGTCCTGGAGGACAGGATAGCCGCCGATACCGACCAGTCCACCCCAGGTGCGAGTGCCGACCAGCGGGCCGAGGCCAGCCTGGCGGAAGAGCCACGGCATGGCGTCGCCGCCGGAGCCTGCGTTCTGGTTGATGAGCATGGCCTTGGGGCCGAAGATGGCGCCGGTGGGCTCGGTGGTGTGCAGTCCGTTGCGCGACTCGTAGTTGATCATGGGGGTGCGTTTGAGCACGTCGATGACGTAGTCGGCGATGTCGCCGCCCTGGTTCCAGCGATCGTCTACGATGACGGCCTGCTTCTGGGTCTGGGCGAAGAAGTAGCGGTTGAAGCTGTTAAAGCCGGCACCGGCGGTGTTGGGGAGGTAGACGTAGGCGACCTTGCCGCCAGAGAGTTCGTCGGTATGGCGAATGTTCTCGTCGATCCACTGCTGCATGTGCATGTCGGTCTCGCTGTCGACGGGAACGACGACGACGTCGCGGGAGCCGGAGGCGTCGGGGCTGGGGCCGACGGTGAGTGTGGTTTGCTTGCCTGCGAGGCCCTCAAAGGCGGCGTAGAGGTTCTGGTCGGCGCGCAGCGAGGTGCCGTTGACGGCGAGCAGGTACTCGCCTTCGTGGACGTTGACGCCGGGCTGAGTGAGCGGGGAGTAGAGCTTGGGGTCCCAGTTGCCGCCCTGCACGATGTGCGCGATCTTGTAGCGGTCGTGGTCGATGGTGTAATCGGCGCCGAGGAGGCCGGTTTTGGGTGCCTTGTCGTTGGCGGGTGCGTGGTAGTTGATGAACATGTGGCCGACGGTGAGCTCTCCGAGCATCTCCTGCATGAGATAGGTGAGGTCGCTGCGGGAGCTGAGGCCGGCGACGTAGGGCTCGTATTTGGCCTTGATTTTGGCGAGGTCGAGGCCGTGGTAGCCGGGGTCATAGAAGAACTCGCGCTCGATGCGCCAGGTCTCGTTGTACTCCTGCTGCCACTCGGCACGAGGGTCGACGCGAGCTTGCATGGCGTCCACCTGGAGAGCCTTGCCGGGAGTTCCGTCAGCGGCGGCGGGGGTAAGGCTGTCCATGGGACTGATGAAGTAGCTATCGTGCTTCTGGTAGAGGACGCG
The DNA here is from genome assembly GCA_021778845.1 of Acidobacteriota bacterium. Taxonomy (GTDB): domain Bacteria; phylum Acidobacteriota; class Terriglobia; order Terriglobales; family Acidobacteriaceae; genus Granulicella. The sequence goes on along the minus strand of JAJYBU010000003.1, from coordinate 9,708 downwards.
GGCGCCATTGAACGAGACGACTACGCCGGAGATGTCGTGGAGGACGTCTTCGGTCTTGCGGCTCTTGAGCGTGAAGCGCCAGAGGGAGCGCAACTGTTGCGGGTCACCATCGGCGGGGTTGGCTGCGGGGCTGGCTTCGCCCAGCAGGATGACGCCGGTCTTGCCGGCCTGCAACTGTACGTAGTTGCGCGCTGGGATGGGTAGCGCGAGGATGCGCTGCTGAATGCCGTCGAGATCGATCTTTGTTTCGGGAAGGGCGGCCCTGGTCTTCTTGTCGGCGTCCTTCTTGTCTTCGGAGGTGGAGGAGTCGGAGGGTGAGGTCTTCTTGTCGTCGTCGGACTTGACGGTTTCATCGCCGGACTCGGGCGGGATGGGTGACTTCTCGTCTTTGGAGAGCACGGCGACGTAGACGCTGGAGGTGATGGTGCGGTTGAAGCTGCCGAGCCCGAAGCCGTCGCGGGCGGGACCGTTGTTGGTGCTGGCGGTGAAGAAGATGTACTTGCCGCCGGCGTCGAAGACGGGGTTGGAGACCTCGCTCATGCCGTCGGTGATCTGTGTGGATTTGGCAGAGGCGATGTTGTAGAGATAGGCGGCGTCTTCAAAGTTCGGCAGCGAGGTGGAGTAGAGGACCCACTTGGCGTCGGGCGAGAAGCTGGCGCTGAAGTTGGATGGGCCAAAGCCTTCGCGGAGAGCGGTGGCGATCAGGACAGGTGTGGTGGGACCGAGTGCGGGATCGAGGTTGATGAGCCAGAGGTGCAGGCGCTTGTCGGAGAAGACGATGCGCTTGGAGTCGGGCGACCAGACGGGCGAGTAGTAGTAGGTGGGGTCGGGGCCGAGGCTGATCATCTGCGGTGGCTTCAGGCCATCCTGATCGCGGATGCAGAGCTGGTACTCGCCGGAGGCGTCGGAGAAGTAGGCGATGTGTTTGCCGTCGGGTGACCAGGCGGGCTCGCGCTCGGCGGAGCTGGAACTGTTGGTGAGGTTGCGGACGTCGCCTTTGTCTTCGGGTACGGTGAAGATGTCGCCGTGGGCCTCAAAGAGTGCGCGAACGCCGGTTGGCGAGATGGCGGCGTTCTGGATCTCTGAGGGCATGATAGAGGCCAGGTGCGGCAGGAGCGCGGGAAGGTCGCCGTCGGTGGAGATTTGGACTGTGTGCTCCTTGCCGCTCGGAATGTCGAAGAGGTGGATGGTGCCGAACTGCTCGTAGGCAAGGGTGTTGCCGCGGCCAGTGAGGGTTTTGAAGTCGAGGCCGTGGTTTTCAAGGAGCTGCTTTACGGATTTGGTGTGGGTGTCGTAAGCGAACAACGAGATGGGGCCGTTGCGGTCGGAGAGGAAGTAGATGCTATCCCCGAGCCAGAGCGGGTAACGGTCGTTGGAGTTCTCGCGGGGGACTTTGGTCAGGTCGAGAGATTTGAGATCGACGATCCAGATGGGCTGCGTCTGGCCGCCACGGTAACGTTTCCAGGATTCCTCCTGCCATTGAAGCCAGGGGTTGTAGGCGAAGTGCGAGGCATCGGGGGAGTAGGTGCCGACGTAGGCAGATGGCAGCGGGAGCGGCTGCGGGAGACCGGCACCGCTTGCGGCGATGCGGAATAGCTGGAAGTACATGCGGACGGAATCTTGCATGGAGGCGAAGAGGAGGTCGTGGCCATCGGGCGTCCAGCCGATGACGTAGTTGCCGCCGGGGTGGTAGGTGACGCGGTGAGGGACGCCGCCGGTGACTGGGATGGTATAGACGTCGACGCTGCCGGCAACGGTCGCCGAGTAGGCGATGGTCTGGCCGTCGGGGGAGAAGAAGGGACCGTCGGAGACGTTGGCGGTGGAGGTGAGACGGCGGGCGCTGCCACCCTGGCGGGGGACGGTCCAGATGTCGTCGGCGTGGCGGAAGGCGATGAGAGAGTCAGAGAGCGAGGGTGCGCGAAGAAGCTGCGGTGCCTGCTGCGGGTGCGCGGCGGCAGGGAGGAGAAAGGCCAGGACGAGGGTCACGAAGAGGATCGGGGAGAGGAGAGTGCTCATCAGGAGTCGCATCGGCATCCTTGGTGAATCGGAATGCGATGAGTGTACATCGGGGGGAGGGTCAGCAATCCTTCCACGATGCAAGCGACGTCCATCCAAACGACTTTCGGCTGGAGGCACTTTCCTGAGATAGAGTGAACGCGACAACCGCTGCGCGTGGAGCGATGTGCCTAGTACAGCATCGAGAGAAGAACAGAGGCGATCCGTCGAGCGATACAACATAGTCAAGAGAGCATGAGGACCTTGGCGCGTCGTCACGGCATCAACCAGGAGATGGTCGCCAAGTGGAAGAAGCGGGAGTCCACCGCCGGATCGCCGGGCTGGACCAACCATTCCGAGATCGACGGTTCTTTCGGTGAAGCAAGACGCCATCATCGTGGCGTTTTGCAAGCATACGCTGTTGCTGGACGATTGCCTCTACGCACTCCAGGCTACGTTCCCTCAACTAACTCGCTCTTCCCTTCGCCGATGTCTGACCGCATCAGCCGACTGCCTGATGTCGAAGGCGACCGGCCAAAGAGGAAGAAGTTCAACACCTATCCGACTCGGGCGGCTCTACCTGCACTCAGATAGAGGCATCCAGTTCGGTGACCTGCCGAAGAACCGCCAGGGGCCAATCGCACGCTTCCGCGGCCATCCCTTCGACAGACTCTGCTTCGTTCATGGAATCGAACACAGGCTCACCAAACCCAACCATCCGTGGACCAACGGGCAGGTCGAACGCATGAACCGAACCATCAAGGGCCTTACCCCTACGAATACCTCTGCAAACTCTGGACGCAAACCCCAGATCGATTTACTCTCAACCCTATCCACCCAATGCTGGGACGATACACCGAGGCCGCTACTTGTGAGCCGCAGACATTCGTTCATGAATGTCCCACCTATAAAGCAGTTCGAGATACCCAAAGTTAGCGGAGGACCCGGCTGGATAGTCGGCGGCCACTGCGGATTTGCCAGCAGCATGTGAGTAATAGAGATTCAGCGCGAGCGTTCGTGTGAGTTGGTAGTCAGAGCTTATGTCGATAACGGTAGCAAGGCTATTGCTTCCGCCCGACGGACGTCCGGCATAGCCAAAGACTAGATTGTCATAGGCTCCGCCGCCCTGATACCAGAGATCTGAACTCGCGGTTAACTGCAGGAAATGGAGGTCCGAACGCAGCGTAAGTTTTTTACCGGGTGTATCGACAATCTCCGCAAATTCATCCTTGTTGTTCATCAGGTTATAAAACGGGAAGCGGGCGTAGGCGCGTGCGGTAGGAAGGATCTGGAAGAAGGTATTGTTCACGGAGTCGGCAGGATGGTTGTCGCCGGTGCTGCGGAAGTAGCCGCCGCGCAGCCATGGCTTGCTGGCCAGCGATGTTAGCCGGTAGCCAGTCTCGGCGGCGAATGCACCTGCATGCTGCGTAAGAGTGCCCCAGTTGCCGTTTTGCAGCACCCCCCACAAGACAGCGTCGAACTCGCCCGGGCCTGCGGGCGTGGTCGAGAGCATGTCCATGCCATAGCTGCCCACACGGATGTTCTTATGGTCGGCCTGGCGGATGGGCAGCGGCCGGTTGTCGGTTTTGGTGATGCCGGTTCTTCCATCGTGATAGTCGATGGCAAACGCTCTCCACAGCATGTGATGGCTGAATTGATATTTGCTGTAGGCCAGGTATTGCACATCCACATTGATCTCCGGATTGGAGTTCATGTTGAAGACGCCTTGCGTGGCGCGTCCGGCCATCGCCGTTATGTCCCATGACCCTTTGCCATAGTGGCCGTCGATGCCATCGAAGCTGCGCTGGCCCGTGGAGAATCCGAAGTTTCCAATGAGCCGCTGCGCGACGCGGTTGTCCTGCAACCACGCAAGAGTGGAGTTCTTCGGGTGGGTCTCGAGTCCATCAAAGAACTCGAAGCGGCCCAGTCGCAGGCTGGTGTCTGGACCCGTTTCGTGGTAACGAATGTACCCCTGCCGCAGCGCGACAGCGGCAGGCGTGGTGTTGGCGTTGGCGGCGTAGTAGTTTCCTCCGAGGCCCAGGGCTCCCTGCGCAGCTACGGTAGAGGTCGCAGTCGTCGGCAGATCGAAGCTGTCGTTCGAGGCGAGTTCGGCCAGCCAGTCGATGCGCCGGATCTGCTGGGCTACACTTACCCGCAGCAGTTGCTCCACAAATGGGTAAGTAGTGGTGTAGGGAGGGTCTGCGTACCAGTTATACGCGTCCGTACGATTGCGCTCGTAGACGTTGAAGCTTATCGGCGAGTTGGACGCACCATCGGTCGTTATCGGGGTAGCGGTGTAGCTCTGTGCCCATGCGAGGCCACCCGCGAAGAACGCCGTGGCCAGAGATATCCTTAAGATAGACTTCGGAAGCTTTGTGAAATTCATGCACCATCCCTCAATCGATAAGGGTGAATCACGCGAGATTTTGTAAACGTTTGCTGCGGATCTGCGTGGGAAGGCATGGCAAGAGTGGCTCTGCCTAGGGAGAATCAACGTATCGATTGTGCTTCAATCAATCTAAAGGCCGAACACTGCAGCCGCCTATCCATCAAAAGGTTGATTTTCATTCTCTGCGCCTGTGTTGGCACGGAAGAGGTGTTCGGGTGTGGACAAACGCTGCGCGGGGTCGCATGCTGGAGTGGACCATGCTATGTAGGCTCACACGGCGCTCGCGGCTCAGCAGTCTGGCTATAGTTTGCTTGCTGCTGTTGGTCGGCCAAAGCCCGGCGCAGAACCTTCGCTATCTCAGCCAGCAGGCCTGGTCCACCGAGGAAGGGCTCCCGCAAAGTAGCGTCCATAGCATCTTGCAAACGCCTGACGGCTATCTATGGATTGCTACGGAGGGTGGATTGGCGCGGTTCGACGGCGTTGCTTTCCGGGTCTTTGGCCGAGGGTCGGACCCAGCATTTCGTAGCGATGATGTCTGCTGCCTTGCCTCGAATCGTGATGGCCTATGGCTTGGTACGGAGGACGGCCTGCTCCGGATGCAGCAGGGAAGATTTCGCCGCTACGGCACGGAGGATGGGCTTGCGTCTTCAGCCATCGAGTCGCTGACGGTGCGCGGCGATGGTTCGTTGGTGATAGAGACTGCGGCGGGATGGGCGGTGTGGAAGCAGCCGAATTTTGAGACACTCTCAAGCCCGCCCGAAGACCTCAGCCGCGATCGCTTCGGACTGTCCGAGGTGCCGGGTAGTGCACTTTGGAGGTTCTCGACGACGACGGTTTCGGTCAACGCAGCGGGTGTGCAGCGTTCGTGGCGCGTGCGTCACGAGTTGCCGATGGGCCGCATCCAGACGGTGTTCGTCGACCGGGAGGGACTGGCGTGGGTTGGGCTGAATAGTGGGTTGTTTGTGCTGAAGGCGGAGAAGCCTGCAGCGACGCCTGTGAGTTTGCTTAGCGGCAACTCCGTGCTCTCGATCTTTGAGGATGAGGAGGGAGATCACTGGATTGGCACCGAGACCTCCGGGTTGCATGTGCTGCGGCGGCTGCCGTTCCGCAGCGAGCCCACGCTGGCTGACCAGGCCGTGACCAGTGTTGTGGAGACCACGGATGGAGCCATGTGGCTGGGCACGCGTGATGATGGCCTGCGCCGCGTGCTCAATGGTGAGATGGACGCTCCGGTGGCGGAGACCAGGCTCACCAGCGCCGTGATTCTGTGTCTTGCGGCGGGCGCAAAGGGCGGCCTGTGGGTGGGCACGCCCGATGGACTCAATTACATCGACGCCAGTAATGCCGTGCGGCACGTTACCTCGGCCGACGGACTTCCGGACGATGATATTCGTGCGCTGGCGGTGGACCGCGATGGGTCTGTATGGGTAGGAACGCGCCAAGGTTTGGCGCATCTGCAGGACGTTGGGAGGCAGCTCAAGATCACCACACTGACCAGCGCGGATGGGCTGGGAGGCGACATGATTGGGGCGCTGCTGCTGCAGCCCGGCGAGCTTTGGGCGGCTACGTCTGGCGGTCTCACCGAAGCGCGCAGCGATGGAAAACTTCGCAACTTCACGACGCGCGACGGGCTGGGTGCAACCATTGCGACGTCTATCGCGCAGGACCGCGCGGGCCAACTTTGGGTGGCCACCCATAATGGGGGTCTCAGCTACTATGACGGCGAACGGCTGGTCCCTGTTGGGGCATTTCCTTTGGCTGGGGAGCACGATGGCAATATCGAAGGGATGACCACGGACCGGGTGGGATATCTTTGGCTTCGCATGGATCGAGGCATCCGCCGCATTGCGCTCACGGCGCTGCGTGCCTGCGTGGGGAAGACGCCGTGCACGCTGCCGGACGGGGCGATGACTCGATATGGGCTTGCCGATGGGTTGCCCAACGACGAAGTTGTAGCTGGCGAACCCTCTACCGGATGGCTGGCGGGCAATGGAGAACTCTGGTTTCCGACGCGCGGCGGTGTGGCGATTGTGGACACCGAGCATCTGCCGTCGAACAGGGTTGCGCCGCCCGTGGTGCTGCAGCGATTTGTGGTGGATGATCTCTCCGAACCTCTCGGTCCGGCATCGATCGACATTCCGTTCGGCCATGCGCGCTTCACGATGGAGTATGCGGGACTCAGCTTCACCGCGCCGTCGGAGGTGCGCTATCGGTTTCGGTTGGAGGGCTTTGACAAGCAGTGGACCAACGCCGGCAATCGCCGATCTGCGACGTACACGAATCTCACTCCCGGGTCGTATCTCTTTCACGTGCAGGCGATGAACAACGACGGCGTGTGGAATAGCGCCGGTGCCGAAGTTCGCTTTCGCATCATTCCGCCAATCTATCGCCGGTGGTGGCTTATCCTGCTTTGCATTCTGGCGGTGATGGCGTTGCTGGCTGGAATGTACCTGATGCGGCTGCGGAGATTGAAGGGCCAGTTCGACGCGGTGCTGGCGGAGCGCAATCGCATGGCACGCGAGATTCACGACACGTTGACGCAGGATTTTGTGGGGGCCTCGCTGCAGCTTGATCTCGTCACCCAGTACCTGAGCCGCGGGAAAGTAGAGCTTGCTATCGATCAGGTCAAGCGTACCCGCCAGTTGGTGACCGAGGGTCTGGACGAGGCGCGACGCAGCATCTGGGAGCTGCGCGCAAACAACTCGCAGGATACGTTGCCCACCCGGCTGGCCAGGATCGTGCAACGGGATACGTTCAGCGCCGTCGCTCCAAAGCTGCATCTTGGCGGCGCTTACCGGCCGCTTGAACCGCGAGTGGAGCGTGAGGTCCTACGCATTGCTCAGGAGGCGCTTACCAACGCGCTGCGTCACGCCCACACGACCGAAACTTCGTTGGAACTGCATTACTCCAGTGATATGCTGATGCTCACGGTTGAGGATAAGGGTGTAGGCTTCGTTGTGGACGCGGGTTCCAGCGAAGCAGGACACTATGGACTGCTGGGAATGAAGGAGCGCGCCGCGGCGATCGACGGCACACTCGAAATCGCAAGTCAGTCTGGAAAGGGAACCAGGGTGACGTTGCGCGTGCCCGTTGAGCACAGCACGAGGTAAACATGGCAGACCGAATTCGCATCATGCTCGTAGAGGATCACCAGGTTGTTCGACAGGGCCTGGTCGCTTTGCTTTCCACCACCGACGATCTCGAAGTCGTTGCGTCCGTAGGCGATGGTCTGGAGGCTATCGATGCCTTTCGCGCTGTGCAGCCCGACATCACACTGATTGACCTGCAACTACCGAAGCTGGGCGGAGCGGATACCATCCGCCGGATTCGAGTCGATTTTCCTCAGGCCCGATTCATCGTTCTCACCACCTTCGATGGCGACGAGGATATCTACCGGGCGCTGCAGGCCGGCGCTCGAGCCTATCTTCTCAAGGGTATGCCGCTGGAAGAATTGTTAACCACCATCCACGCGGTGCACAGCGGCAAGCTTCACATTCCCTCGTTCGTTGCGGAGAAATTGGCAGAACGGTTGAGTGGGCAGGAGTTGACGGCAAGGGAGTTGAGCGTTCTGGAGAGGATCGTTGCAGGCCGCGCGAATAAGGACATCTCAGCCGATCTTTCGATCTCGGAGGCAACGGTGAAGACCCACATCAACAGCTTGCTGGGCAAGCTTGGAGTCGCGGATCGGACCCATGCTGCGACTGTCGCAATTCAACGTGGATTGGTAAGTCATCGATGAGCATCATGCGGTGCGTCCGCTCCCTCGCGATCCTTTTTCTGCTGCCGCTCGCGCTGCTTGCCCAGGACAAGAACTCTTCGTCACGACGCGAGTGGCGTGCCGCAACGACGGCCGAGTTGCAGGCTGTTCTTCCGGTACGTGCGCCGGTCGATAAGGAGCGTATCGAGACCGAGATGCGCTCCGCAACCGGGGTGATCAACTCCCGCGGGCAGGTCATCGCCGCCGTCGTCCTCATCACGGCCGGCTACGCAGCCAATGGCAAGTATTCCTACTACCTTCTTGCTCAAAGTCCCTTGCGTCTGGGTACGAGCATCGACCTTCCCGCCGGTGCGTACGCCGTTGGTTGGACGCGAGCTGCCGACGGCCTTCAGGTGCATGTCTACGAGGCGGAAACGGGAATCGAACGAGGAACGGCGATAGCTCATCCGCTGAGCCCTCCCCTGCCTGTTGTCTCCGTCAAACTCTGGCCGCCAGCGGATCGCAGCTTCCTCCAGATCGGTCGGTTTGCGCTGCCCTATACTGTGGGCGAATGAGCCTGCACTACTCCGCCGATGCGGTGCTGTCGTGTGGAGGATGGCACGTGCGCTGATCGATCTCCGCCTTGCCCCTGACCCTTTATGGTCAATCGAGTTACTGTGCTGCTGACATCGTGACGTAGGTGCGGCCAAGGTACAGGCGATAGTGCCCCGCAACCGACGCATCAGCCATCATCCGCAGGGGCGTCGGTCGCATCATCTGCTCGTCGCGGATCGTCGTGGTGTGCAGAATTTCGTTGCCTCCAAGATCCATCACCACCATGCGACTACCCGCTATAAAACCGAAGCCATACGCGCCGGGTACCAGCGTCTTGTCGCCTATCTTCAGCGCCACCTCTGTCAGCAGGTATCCCTGGTAGGTTTGCTGTACCCCAGAGGAGTAGCCGGATGTATCTACCAGCGCCGCGAGTGCCAACTTACCTCCATCAAAGCGGATTCCACCCGAGTTCCGGCCCTGCACCGGAGCGCTCTGTCCGGCATAGAAGACCGATACTGGCAGAATCGCCGAAGCCTGCACTCGATCCAGCACGCCGACCTTCGCTGAGTTCGGCGCACTTGCGGAGAGCCCTGCAGCATTCTGCGCCAGCGCACCGGAGTTGGGCCGGGTCCAAAGACTACCCAGAACGACAAACATCACGACATAGTGGAGCGGTGAATATACTTTTCGCATCGCGATCTCATCATACGGATGCTTCGGTAATGCTTGCAACGCCACCAGTGAGTTGGCGTGCATGGCCTCGCCCAAGCAGAACCTCGGCGACCGTAGCTTTGAAGACCGCTTCTATACGTGCGGCCTCCGTTTCAACGCCAGCTATACTCTGCTGGGGCCTCTCCTTCATCGACCTCGACAACGAACGCCGATCCGACATCTCCATCCTCAACCGTCACGTCATCCTCAGGTTGAGTTATCATCCAGGCCATCAAGTCAATCCTGATCGGAAGTTGTGGCTGCGGGTGTTGGCGTGGCGAGAAGCGATTTTGGAGTGATCACAATCACCTTGCGTCGGGCGCGCAGGTAGGCTATCAGGTCGCTGATCTCCGGCGATGTC
>JAJYBU010000025.1 GCA_021778845.1 Acidobacteriota bacterium | reverse complement strand
GATCTAGCAAACAACGCTTCCCACTTCCCCACACCCCCGACGACCGCTACTTGAAATCAAAAGAAGCTGCGCTAAACTAACATGCTAACTGGTACAAAACATCGGGCAATCCATTCTTCTCAAGGATGGGCAACCCGTCGCCGTCGTCGAGGCCCGCTTGGCAGGAGTAGAAACTGATGAGGAAACCTCAGCAAAGCAGCGAAAAGCCGAGCTTCACGATGCGCTTGACCGCGTGAACTTTCCAAACTTCTTTCTTCAGATTGATGAGGTCCGCACAGCTTCACGGAGACCATCCTTTCGCCGTCGCACTAGAAATGTGGAGGCGTGGCTGACGACGCTCGCCCCGGACATACCGATGGAATTGTTCCAATTTGAAAGAAGAAAGTCGATGCAGTTCGAATGGGAAGAAAGCGGTTGGTTCCTTCGTTTACTTGTGATCCCTAAGAGTGTGGGCCACAGAGGTAAACCAGGCCGTGCCGTTGGGACTTCCGGTATAGAGACGAAGTGGCTTGATACCAGAGGAGAACTACGGCGTGCTGTTGCTGATAAAGCTCGTAAGTATGGTGATGTCGAACTCCCGTTCATCATTGCGATAAACCACATTGGTGTGAGTTGCGACCGAACCGACTGGACGGACGCACTCTTCGGAACGTCCGCCGTCAATATTTGGTTTACCGACGACGCAGTTCACCATCAGGAGCCGTTCAGGAAGAACGATGGTCTATGGCTTCTTGATGGCAAAGCACGGAGGACCAACGTCAGTGCAATTATTGGCGGCTGGGCTATCAATCCTTGGAGCATGGGTGCGCATCGTTTGGAGGTGTACTCACATTTCGCACCGGAGCGGCCTTTCGACTTCCAAGGAAATCTTTCTTGCTGGGTTCTCTCCGAGGTGACTGGCCAGCTTGAAGAACACGCCGGACGGACAAGTGCTGAAATCCTGGGGATTCCCCATAACTGGCCGCTCAGTTGGGATCAGGCGAAGGAAGACTAGAAGTAGCTTTGGCGACCCTGCCCGCATTCATGTATGCACTACTCCGAGAGCATCTCGATCCACAACTTCATCGTGAGATCTTCACGTTCAGGCCTTCCAAGTTGCCAACGTAGCTCCGTGTCATAGCGTTGCTGAAGTGTTGCCAGGTCCAACGGAACCGTGCGGCTGAGATACCGAACGTCGTCGCGGTCCTTTTGGCTATTCCGTTCGAGTTTCGATAACGAGATATCGTACGGGTCAAGAGCCATCAGCCTGAGGTGTCGAAATGTTCCAGGGAACATTTCTGTGAGCCGCTCTTCGTAATTCTCTGGGATTGCAGCTACGCCTACGCGATCAAGGTAGATTCGATGTTTTCGATGAAGAGTACCGCCTTGCATGGCGATCTTCATCAGCGTCTCAGATGCCTCTCTGGGTGCGAGTTCAATCACGTCCACATCCGCTGTCGGTCGGTCCAGTCCGTAGAGCTGCGTGACAACAAACCCACCGATGCAGTCCAGACGCGCGGGAGATTGCAAGGCTTCGTCGAGGTCACGCAGGAATGAGTGCCAGGGTTCGGGAGGCAGTGACTCAGAAGACATGCTGAAGATCCTCGGCTTTCAGGTCGGTCAGCAAATTCCAGTGAGCTGCTGACGGAGGTCGATGGGTGCGCAGCCATTTGCGTTCAGCCTGAGACAGGGAACTATGGGCGAGCGTGTCTTCGTTCGCCAGGCGGGAACGTTCCAGTTCCGCCACATGAGAGCGAAGTTGGTCGGCGAGCTTTGTGGCTCCACGTCTCTGCGCAACGTCGCTCGCCAGGAGAGCGACATACGCAAGACGATTCTGTCGATCCCGAGCTTTGGTTTGAGAGGTAAGCCATTTCCAGTTCATTTCAGGGAAGTGGAATGGAAGCCAGGGCAACGCCTCTGTGACCCGAGCATCGAGATCTTCGCTGTCGAGCGCGAGGAGAAGCAATTTGGCTGGATTAAGCAGTTGCTGGCTCTCCAGGTAAGCAAAACCGGGATATCCCAGCTCGCCCAAAGCTCGTTTGAAGAACTCTTCTCCAGCGTTTACGGCTGGCCGGTCTTGTATGGGCCGAGCCGTGGCAGGTAAAGGGAAGACACGGAGAGCTGCTGACAGGAGATCGTGGGAGACCGGCCTAGTGCCGCGTTCGACCATAGAGAGGTAGGCCTGCGTGACTCCCAGGCGATGGGCTGCTTCGGCCTGAGTCCAGTCCGAAGCGGTACGCGCCGTTTTGAGATCGGCCCCTGACATGATTGTAATTATAACAGCGGATGTTATATCGGAGGCGAGCCTAAGATTCAGGTGGTGTACCGCTGGAGGGCTACGAGTCGGGAGTCACCTGAGGAGGGTCAAAAAGTATGTAAATTTACACATTTACTTACACAGTTACGCATGTTGATCCAGTAACTTCCTGAAAGATAGGTACTTATGGGTATGCATGAAGGACTAAAAATCCGCCGAGGGCAACCTCGTGGGGGTTCGCCCCCCTCCCGGCACCAAAGATTCTAAAAGATTTAGACGTAAAATGACCGCTCTAAAGTGAGAGGTCATTTTCATTGGTGGCTGTTTTGGTGGCTGTTCGTTTTTGATGGACCTGAAGTTCGAACTCGCGCTCCTACTGCTATAAACAGAATCCCCCAGTAGCTACCAAATGTAGCCCGCACATTATTCAGGTATAAGACTACGACTCAAAATTAACAACGGGCCGTTCCCGACACTTATCGTGTGTCAGAAAACGGCCCGTTGCGTTACTTCAGGTACTGCGTCATTTCACCATCAATTGGAAGACTGTGGTCTGCTGTATCGATCCGGAAGTTGCAGTAACACCAATCGTTGTTGAGGGCGAGATCAGATCCCCTCCACATCCATTAAGCGTGGCCATTACCATGACGCATACAACGAGCAACAGCAATCTGTGAAGCATCTTCCGCCGCCTAAATCCAATGCAGCAGAGAACGCCAGCCAACACCGTAACGGGGTACAGCGTTTTCGTCCCGTTGAGTGCTAACGTGGAAGTGTTTTTCGAAACAGTCAAGGTTGTTGTCGCTGGAGCAGCCGACGTGGGTGTGACACTCGACGGGCTGAAGCTGCATGTCACATTGGCGGGCAAACCCACGCACGCAAACTTAACCGCTGCGCTGAATCCATTCACGGGTGTGATGGATATGGTGGCTGTTGCGCTCGTGCTGCTCGTAACTGTCAACACACTGGAAGGTGGACCAGTCATCTTGAAAGTCTGCAATGACGTGGCCACCGGTGTCACCGAGTAGGCCATCGTGCTGTCGTTGAACGTGAAGTTATAGCTCGTCCCGCTCCCTGAGGTGAAATTGATGTTGCCAGAGCTCACTGGACTCAATGCAGCCACGCCAGTTGCAGTGCTAGCACCCCAGCTTGAGGAGTTAGACCAGTTTCCATACGCGTCGTACTTGTACTCGTAGCCGGTATATGGAGTTAGCGTCACCATAACCTGCCATGTGTCGGTGCCAACCAGGGTCATGGGAGTGGTGCCCCAGTTGTTCATCGAACCACGCAGGTCCATGGTTGGGTACGTGGAGGTGTACGAAGAAGCAGAGGCTGTAGTCGCCGACACGGTGGAAGACGCTGCCGAAGATCCCGCGATGTCGCTGGCCGTCACATAGTAGTAGTACGTCGTGTTGGCCGTGAGGCCGCTATCGGTATAAGCAGGGCTGCTCGGGGTGCCGATGGAACTGAAGGTTCCGGTCGCAGACGTGGAACGAGACACGGTGTAAGAGTTGGCGCCGCTGCTTGCGGTCCAGGCTAGGCTGATTGAAGTGCTGGAGGCAGGCGTTGCGGTGAGGCCTGCCGGTGCTGCCGGAACAGGTATCGCCGCAGTCGTCGCCGATACTGTGGGGGTTGCCCCCGAAGTTCCTACACTGTTGTCGGCCGTCACATAGTAGTAGTAGATGGTGCTGGGAGCCAGGCCGCTATCGGAATAGCTGATACTGCTCGTGGTGCTGACGGAGCTGAATTGTCCGGTCGCAGATGTGGAACGATACACCGTGTATGTAGTCGCGCCGTTGCTTGCGGCCCACATAAGGTCGATTGCAGTGCTAGAGACCGCCGTTGCTTGCAGGTGTGTGGGCGCTGCCGGGGTTGTCGTCGAGACGCCCTCGGTCTGTCCGACATAGATTGCGATTGCAGGCACTGCGGATTGACCGGGGACACCATTGGATGGCACTGTAACGGTGGCATTGCCAGTGGCGTCAACGACTACAACATCCGCCGTGCAAGAACTGCCAGACAGAGTGCCGTTGATAACATTGCAATACGTTCCCGCGGGTAGTCCGGTTGCGAACGTCGTGCTCCAGGAAGATGTGTCGTTGTTCAGAGCTACGAAGCCGACGGCACCGCCGGCGGTGACGCTTCCGTTGGAGTTGATGGCGCTGCTGGGAGCGCGACTGAACGCAATCTGATTATTGGTGCCAACAGTCCAGGTGTTCATGCTTGTGCCGTGAGTCGCGATGTTGAACCCGACCATATTGGCAATATCCGGCCAGCGGTGGATGAAGTCCCAGCCACTTGTCGGCGTGGTGCGCGATGTCGGAACCTGTGCAACATTTTTAATAAATGCGCTAGTGCAGACGGTAGCGCTGGAGCCAGAGGGTACGCTACAACCTGCTGGTGCAGCATTCTCGTCGGTGAAGCGATACCCGGATTGAACCTGCGCCATCTCCCCATAGGGTGATGCCAGCATGAAAATATTGGCAAGGTCGTACATGTAAGAAGTAGTAGCATCGTTGGGATCGCCAGCAACAAAATCGCTGGCATTAAGCGAATTGCCGTTATTGCGCTCTGTATCCCAATCATCGACTAGTATCTGCACGTTGGAAGAAGCGTCAAAACTCCAGGTTCCTCCCCAATTGCCTGGCTTGCCCATGTCGGTTGGGATAGCTGCCAGAGACGCCCCATATTCGCCACGAAGCGCCTGCATCATCAGGGTTGAGAATTGAAACTCCTGGACTGCGCCGATGGGAAAGAATTGAGAACGAGGATTTGATTCGCCATCAACAAGTACTTCCTGTGTAACCCATAACGTCTCGCCTTCCTTCGTTAATGGCTGCACATTATTCACGGCGGCAAAGATTTGAGCCATCGCGAATTCCTGTTGGTGCTTTGCTGCATCGATGCGGAAGCCGTCAATTCCCATGCTCAGCAGCAATTCCATATAGGCTGCAATTTTGGGCTGCGTAGCCGGATTTTCAGTGGCGATATCCGGCATTCCATCAAGCTGGCAATTCTGTACGTCGTACTGCCCAATTCCGCCAGGATACTGAGCTGCTGTATAGTCTGCAGCAGCAGTCGGGGAACTGGCATCGGCTACCGGGATGCTTCCGCCGTTGTAGTCGTTTGAAGTGATAGCACAGGCCGGATGAAAATCAGTCGAGCTGAAATCCGGATATGCCAACGACGTACTGTTCCAGGAGGAGGTGCCGTCCGTTGCCCCATTGGGTGCAGTCCCTGAACCGCCAGCCATCTGATTGGTCACAACGTCGGCATACACTCGCACGCCGGCGGCATGACACGTATTGATCATCGTCTGCAACTCTGCTGGGGTGCCCATATCACTGGTCAGGCTGGTGTAATTGACCGGCTGATACATATTCCACCAGACCGCCGGCGTTACACCAACGTTGCTGAGTGAAGCCTCCGGGGGCGATATCTGCACGCCGCCATAGCCATTAGGGCCGAGGAACTGTGTACACTCCGTTGCAATATCGTTCCAGCTCCATCGAAAGAGCTGCACCGAGGTATATGGGGGGTTCAATTTCGGATTGACGGTAGCTGCCACTGCGCTCGGCAACATACTCAGGATGGCGACCATAAAGGTCAGAGCAATCATCGCCCGAGTTAGCAACTTGCAAGGTTTCATTGTCTTTTCCTCCACATACAAATGCTGTAGTTTCCCTTGGTCAACGAAAAATCCGTGTCGTGGTGCATTCTGAAGAACGACAAGCTAGAAAGTGAGCCGCGCCGCCAACTGAATCTCGCGTTGCGAGTCCAGTTGAGTGCCGGTGATCTTGCCGAAGTTCGTGTCATTCAGTCCGCCGTCCGGATTCGTGAACTGCGGCGTGTTCGTGATGTTGAACGCATCCCCATGCAGCTCCAGAACGCATCGGCCGATAAGCTGGAAGTTCTTTTGCAGGGAGAGATCCGCCGAACGCATACCAGGTCCGTACACCTGGTCGCGTCCGAGCGTGCCCATCCGCGTAAACACGGTCTGACCATTTGCAATTACCGTCGGCACAGCAGCAAATGCAGCCGTATTGAACCACGTTCCGTTGATGGTCTTCGGATAGCTCATCGGTCCAACAAGATCAGGACGATCGCTGTCGCTCGCGCCGCTCACCGATAGGTCAATCGGTGTTCCCGTCGACATGCGCCCAATGACGTTGACCTGCCATCCTCCAATCACCAGGTTGACCGGGTAGCTGACATTGCTCGCAATCTTCTGTCCACGGCCGAATGGCAGCTTGTACAGAATCGACGAGCTGAATACATGCCGCTCATCCTGTAGTGAGTTGCCATAATCCGCCTGCGGATCGTAGTACAGCGCCGCCGTCGAACCCTGTTCTGAACCCGGCGAGTTATCCAGCGCGTGCGACCATGCATACGATGCCGTAATCAGCAGGTTGCTGCCCTGGTGATGCTCAAAGTGCAACTGCAGCCCGTTATAGCTCGCCGTTCCGTTGTAGTCGTTGTACGTGATCGAGCCGAACTTCGGGAAGTTCTGCAGACCCGTACCGAAGTGGAAGAGATTGTAGCTATAGTAAGTCGACAAATGATCCGTCTTGGTTCCGACATACGCAATGTCGAGCACATCACGCGTCGTGAGTTGCTGCTCGAACTGCATGTTCCACTCCTGGATCTGCTGGTTCTTGTCGTTGCGGTTGACCGCCAGCGTACTCAAGCCAGCCGGAGGAGCAGCCGGATTGAAGCCCGGATACCCCGGCAACGGCAACGGTGTCGTCTGCTGCGGTGTCTCGTTGCATCCATAGCTCGATCCCGGCACCGGAGTCTGCCCCGTGAACGTCACGCAGTATCCGTTCTGCGCAGAGTAGGAAACACTGCCGCCAAACGGAGTCTGCTGACCAAGCTGGTTGCTGATGCCGCCATAATCCGGGAAGTAAAAGATGCCGTAGCCGCCGCGAATCACTTCTTTACCCGTTCCGAATATGTCATACGCGAAGCCAAGCCGCGGAGCAAAGTCTCCGTGATCGTTGTTGATGATCGAGCGTGACACTCCGTTCACCCCGGCCTCCAGCACTTGGCCGTACGTCGGGCTGTTCGTGTCGATATCAAACGAAGCCTGCCGGTTCTGTGTCTCGTACGGCCGCGTAATGATGTCGTAGCGCACACCCAACTGCAACGTCAGCCGCTGGTTCACACGCCACTGGTCCTGCCCAAAGAAGCCATCCTCATAGCCGATGTTGCTGAAGAAGCCATTCTGCGTTCCGATGCTGTACGAATCCGTGAAGCCCGCCAGCATCTCAGCCGACGGGAACCCAGTGAAGTCACCATTGCCATAGTTGAAGTAGCCCTTGCCCGCGATCGGACGGAAGTACTCCATGTTGCGCATGATTCCGGTCGCACCGAACTTGAACGAATGGTGCCCCTTCTCCCAGTCCACGCTGTCGCTGATCTCGTACGTATTCTGCGGAACCGCGTACAGTCCGTAGTCACCGGTGTAATCGACACCGGCATTGCCGCCGATCAAGGCACCGCCGCTGGTTTCGATATTGCGATTCGCATTCACAATACCCAGACCCGCCGACAGCGCGTCACCATAAAACGGTGGTTGATAGCCAAAGTCATCGCGGTTGTAGCCAATCAACAGTTGGTTTACCAGCGAAGGCGTGAAGATATGCGTGTATCCCAGGCCATACGCGCGCGCATGGGTATACGAAGAACCCGTACCAAAGCCTGATGGCAGCGTCCCCAGTTCGGGTGTCTCGGTAAAGGCTGAGTTGTCGTAGCTGAAGCGAACAAATGCCGTGTCCTTCGGCGTCGCATTCCAGTCGAAACGCACATCGAAGGTGTTGTAGTGCACGAACTCCTGCTTGTGCGTCAGGAAGTTGTTCACCACACCCGAAACCGTCGGGGTCGGATACGCATTGAAGTAGTTGGTGCCTGCTGTGTTGGGCGTAATGTCTGCGTTCGAAAGCACGTTGCCGGGAATCGGCGCACAGGTCACCGGGTCATACAGTTGCCCATTCTTCACGTAGGTCGCATTCTGGTGCACCAGGCAGTACGGCTCCGTAAACTGGCTGTCTACCGAAGGTCCATTGACTGCGTCAAAGTTCGGCGAACTCGCCAGCAACTCGCTGAAGTCTCCCGCGCGCATCCGCGCCGTCGGCACGTTCACAAAGTAGGAGTTCTGAGGCAGCACTTCGCGAAAAGCCTGGTAGTCGCCAAACCCGAATACCTTATTCTTGATGATCGGTCCACCAATCGAGAAGCCCGGCTGATTGCGGTTGAACGCCGGATTCGGGGTCTCGCTCGCACCCAGGAACCGGTAGTCAGGATTCGCATCAAATTTACCGCTGCGATAAAACTCAAACAGCGATCCATGAATCTGGTTCGTGCCGCTCTTAATCGAGCTTGCCACAATCGCACCACCCGCTCGGCCGTACTCTGCCGGGGCAATGCTCGTATCAATCTTGAACTCCTGCGTCGCGTCGATATTCGGGAAGATCAGGATCGTATTAATAAGAGAGTCGTTATCGTCCAGACCATCCAATAGATAGTTGTCAGCTTGTGGACGGAGTCCGTTCACCGACAGCGACGCTCCGCCGCTCTCATTATTGCGAAACGTCTCAGCGTTTCCGCCTACGCCACTCGCCGCATCGCCATACGCTCCACGCGTCACGCCCGGCGCCAACAACGCCAGGCCGGTAAAATTGCGGCCATTCAGCGGGAGATCCTCTACCTGCGCGCCCTGGATCACTTCACCCATCGTCGCATTGCTGGTGTTCACCATCGGAGCCGCAGTCGTTAC
Organism: Acidobacteriota bacterium; assembly: GCA_021778845.1. GTDB lineage: Bacteria > Acidobacteriota > Terriglobia > Terriglobales > Acidobacteriaceae > Granulicella. The sequence goes on along the minus strand of JAJYBU010000025.1, from coordinate 45,436 downwards.
CTCAACCGTCTGGTTCACTGAACCCGCACTCAGTTTGAAGTCAAGCGTCTGCTCGGTCGCCACCTGGACGGCAAACTTCGACGTCTGGCTCTGGAATCCCGGGGCGCCAACCGCCGCCGTATAATTACCGCGGGGAACCGCAAACACATGGAACTCACCGGCGCTATCGGCCTTGCTGCTGAAGCTCAGCCCCGTGTCAACGTTCGTCACCTTTACCGTCGCATTGGGAATCACGGCGCCTGTCGTATCCCTCACCGTTCCCACAATGCTGCCAGAATCCGACTGAGCATGCGCCCTGACACCAATGATGGCCGCAAACACGAACAGCAGCACAGCGCACAGCCACCCCGTCCGCCTGACCGTTGATTTTCTATATGCAGTACTCATCTTGCCTCCAAGTGTCCCTCCCCCAGTTCAGACATCGGGTGCGTGGCCCGTGCCGATACAATAAAGTTCCAGGGAAGTTTCGCTCGCTACGCTGCGGAATCAACCCCCTTCAACGCAATCTTTTCCGGCCCTTTTGTCGTTCATTTTTTTATCTCCTGACAAGTCTCAATACATGAGTGACTTAGATCGCACCCATCAACTACATTAAGGAGTGTTACAAGCTAGAGAGCAGGGGGCTTTTAGTAAAATCACAGGTCAGGTTGCCAACGTATGACTCAGCTTCGGGCTCGACGAGAACGATCTACAGGTCCGAGAGCTTTGGCAGGCAGGCTTCGCCGCCAGCGCCGGATCCATACCGGATCGGCGAACGGCCCTTTTCAGGATCGGTGCGATTCAACCCGGATCGAGCGGGTGCGTGGAGATGATTTGGAAGGCCAGTCAAACCGGCAGCTTATTCGTCACAGGAGTTCAAGGCGGAAGCGCGGAACCACGATCACTTCTTAACCACAGCGCTGCGTGCCGCAAAAGAGTTTGTGAAAGACAATGATGGAGAGTTGTAAGCAGTGGCTGGCTACCTGTGCCACCATGCACGCTCTCGCGGAGATTCATGACACGACTCATTTCATACGGCCGCATCACCACCGCGGCGGCCCTCATCGCTCTTGTGAGCACGCCCTATCGCATGATCGGTCAAGCCTCGTCCGACTCACTAAGGCAGGCGGACGGCATCTATCGCGCCGGCATCGCAGCCCTTGGTCACCATGATCTCAAGACGGCGCAAGCGGACTTCGAGCAGGTTGTCCGCATGCTCCCGCGTGCCGAGCCCGGACATAGCGCACTTGGCCTGGTACTCATCGATCTCGGCCATCTTCCAGAGGGCATACACCAGCTTGAATTAGCGCTTAGTCTCAAGAGCACCGATAGCGGAGCCCAGTTGAACCTCGCGATGGCCTATCTTCAGGTCGGGCAGGCTGAGAAAGCATTACCGTTGTTTGCTGAACTTGAGGCTGATGCCAGAATCCACAAGCATTCCCTGACGTCGTCCGTTCTGGCGGCCTATGCCCGTGCGCTGGCTGCGACAGGCAAACTTGGCCCGTCTGCACTCAAGATGAAGGCCGCAATCCAGGCTGAACCTCGCAGTGCGCAGTTGCATGATGATCTGGGCTCGATCGAAGCGCAGCAGAAGGATTGGGGCAGCGCTCAGCGGGAATTCTCCAGGGCTGTCCAACTTGACCCGCAAGCGGCCGGTCCGCATCTGCATCTGGGCCTTGCATTGCAGGCGCAAGGCCAGTCGGGCGGCTTGGATGAGTTGCTGAAGGCGCAGCAACTCGCCCCGGACAATGCCGTCATCACGCTCGAACTTGGTAAAGCGTACGCCGCAGCAGGACAAGACGATAAGGCTATCCCGCTCTTTCAGCAGCTTCTTGATAACAACCCGGATGCAGTGGACGCGATGTATGAACTCTCCCTCGCATTCCAGCGTTCCGGCCGCACCCAGGAGGCGATTGCACTGCTGCGCAGAGTATTGAAAGCACAACCCGGCAACGCGATCGCCGCGGCCAATCTGGGTATGGCGCTCACCCAGGCGCAACGCGCTAAGGACGCAGTGCCTGTGCTGCAACATGCAATCTCGCTTGCCCCCGATAGCGTAACGGCGCATGAGGACCTTGCTGCCGCCTATGTGCAACTGAATCAATTTGACGATGCTGAAACAGAGCTTCATATGGCGCTGAAGCTTGCGCCTGAACGCCCCCAACTGCACTACGACCTGGGACTGGCCTACAAGATGCAGGATGACGCAAATCACGCGATTCCGGAGTTCGAGGCAGCAGAGAAGCTCGACCCGGATCAGCCCGAGGCACCCTATGCGCTTGGGCTGCTCTACTTGCAGGACGGCCGTTACCAGGACGCTGCCCGCGAACTGAAGACGTCGCTCACCCTGCGCCCCGAAAACGGAGAAGGATGGGCCACGCTCGGCAGCGTGTACAACCAACTCAATCAGCTTCCCGAGGCCTCTGCAGCACTTCTCGAGGCGATCCGGCAAGTTCCCCGGCAACCGGACCCACATCTCACGCTGGCCAATGTTCTGATCAAGCAACATAAGCTCGACGAGGCTACCGAGCAGCGCCGACTTGCCGCCAATCTGATGCGCAGTAACATGAACCAGCAGCGCGCCGAAGTCGCCACTCACTCCGGAGAATCTCTCATCAAGAGCGGCGACCTGGCAGGCGCCATCGTGCAGTTTCAGAATGCCCTCAGCTTCGACCATAACTATGCGGAGGCGCATCAGGGCCTCGCCCAGGTCTACGAGGCTCAGGGCAAACCAGCCGCTGCCACTGCTGAACGCGCCAAGGCGGCGCAGCCACAGCCCTGAATGATTCACCAAATGTCATTGCTGCTTCTTCGAGCCGCTCCTGTGATTGTGTATACATCGCTTAGACAGCCTCGGTATAATCCGCGACAGCGAGACGTGCACGTCCGTGGGGAAGAAGGTAGGTAGGTGTATCTTCTTCCTACCCACATCGTCGCTACGGTCACCAGACTCTAAAAGTTTGCAACCTCCCAAGCAACTAAGGCTACAGTCCCTACGATCATGAACTCCTTAGCAAGGCACACGCTTCTTCTCTTTCTCCTGTGCGGCGGCGCGTCTGCATTCCTTTGGTCTGGTATCGAGGCAGCCCAACAAAGCGCCTACCCGGGCACCCAGCCATCTGCGACGACTAAGCCCTCCCCTGCCCAACCGGAGGATCCAGCCCGCAAGGCATACGCCGATCACGTCCGGGAGACCTACAAATTTCAATTTGCGCCCAACGACATCTCGCTGCCTGGCAACGCCGCCGTTGAGGGCAACGACTTCATTCAGCCCGGGGCCTTCCCTTCCGCTGAATACTGCGGCCACTGCCATAAGGAGGCGTATCACCAGTGGCGTCAGGCGCTCCACTCCAACTCCTTTCGCACCCCGTTTTATCGCACCAGTGTGAACCTCCTGATTCACGAGAAAGGGATTGCGTTCGCCCGCCACTGCGATAGTTGCCACAACCCGATTGCCGTCCTCTCCGGTGGCCTCGACGCCAGCGCCACCGGCGATCGCAGCTTCGATCGCGACGGCATCACCTGCACCGTCTGCCATTCCATCCAGAGCACAGGCACTAAACTGGGCAACGGAAGCTACGTCATGGGAGTGCCCGCGGTAATGGTCGACGAGCAGGGTCATCGCATTCCCGGCACGGTCCCGGACATGCAGATCCTCATGCACCTCGACCGCCATTCCCAGGCCGTCATGCAACCGTTCTACCAATCGCCCGTATTCTGCCTTGCCTGCCACAAGGCAAATTTCCCGGTCATGCTAAACGACTACAAGTGGATTCGCGCCTTCACCACCTACGACGAGTGGCAGACCTCAAAATTTTCAAAGCAAAATCCGCTGGTCTTTTACGCCGCAGACTACACCACCTGTCAGGGCTGCCACATGAAGCGTGCAGCAATCACCCTTCCTGAGCCCGGTGCCAAGAATGGAATGTTTGCCTCTCATCGCTGGCCTGCCGGCAACACCGCAGTGCCGTTCTACTACGGATTCAACGAACAACTCGACAAAACCATCGAGTTCCTCAAGACCGGCAACTATCTCAACGTCGATATCTTCGGCCTCCGGATCAGCCACGACGGCGCACCCTCTGACAACGACCCGCTCATCGCGCCCGCCGGATCGGTTCCCTTCAACATCGCGCCGAAAGACACCCTCGAAGTTTATGTCGTTGTCCAGAGCAAGAACATCGGCCACTCCCTGATCCCCGAAGTGCGTGACCTATACGAAGCATGGGTTTCCTTCACTGTCACCGATGAAGCTGGCCGTACGCTCTATCAGAGTGGCTTCCTCAAGCCTGACGGAACACTCGATCCTGGCGCGCACAGCTTTACCAACCGCCCCGTCAACAGCGAAGGAAGCTTCGTCGATAGCCACAAGGTGTGGACGATCCACTCTGTCGCTTACGACAACACAATTCAGGCCGGCCAGTCCGCGCTGGTGCGCTATCAGTTCCATCTGCCGGCCAATATTACCGGGCCCATCAGCATCAAGGCCGCCGTGGACTATCGCCACTTCCGTCAGACCTACCTCAACAATGTCTTCGGCCCCAATCATCCCGACTATCCCGTCGTCGAAATGGCCTCCCGAACGCGAACCCTGAACATCGGCGCCAACGCCGTCGCACCACCCATGCCTAACGACAACCCTGACTGGATGCGCTGGAACAACGTGGGCATCGGCTACCTGGGCGAACTTCAGTATGACGACGCGATGCACGCCTTCGAACACGTCGTAGAGCTTCGTCCCGACTATAAGGATGGCTACGTCAATCTTGGGTTGAACTACATCGAATGGGAAAAATACAAAGAGGCGCGCGCGCCGCTCGAAAAGGCCCTCGTCCTCCAGCCCCACGACGCCCGTGCACTCTATTATCTGGCGATCGTCGAGCGCCGTGAGCGCCACTCTGAAGCGTCCATCGCTGATCTGAAGGAGGTCATCGCGCAATATCCGCAGGCCCGCGATGCTCTTCGCGAACTCGGCATCTCGTACTATCAGCAGCACCGCGTCGAGGAAGCTGTTGCCACCTTCAAGGCCTTGCAGGCCGTCGATCCCGATGATCTCGCAGCGCACTACAACCTTGCGATTCTCTATCATCGCCTCGGCATGAAGCAGCAGGCCGCGAACGAATCGGCTCAATATGCTATGGAGCGCATCGACCCGGGCGCACCGACCTATTCGCTCGACTACCTGCGCCAACATCCCGAGCTAAGAAATGAGAGCGTACCCTGGCACGTACACTCCGAATCCATGCAACCCATGAAATCCTCCAACAAGACAGCAGGACAACAGTGATCAACCAACTGAATCGCCGCAAATTTATCCGCTCGCTGAGCCGCACGGCGCTGGTGCTGCCCTTTGCTGACATCCTTGCTATTGCGGCGCCTGTGCGGCAGCAGATGGCGGGGCCGCAAAACGCATCTCCGCAGAGCAAGATCGGGCCGCAGGAGCGCAACTATGATGCCAAGGCCGCGCCTCCGCCGCCCGGGCCCAGATCACCCATCGAAGGCACACCCCTTGGCGTCAGCTTCGTCGATGTCGCCGCCCAGTCCGGCCTTAACGTCAAGACCATCTACGGCGGAGAGTTCACCAACAAATATCTCCTCGAAACTACCGGCTGCGGGCTCGCGTTCTACGACTACGACAACGACGGCTGGCAGGATATCTTCCTGGTCAATGGATGGCGGCTCGAAGGGTTTCCCGCTGGCCAGGAACCCCGCTGTCATCTCTTCAAGAACAACCGCGACGGCACCTTCACCGATGTCACCAAAGGTACAGGACTGGAGCATAAGACCGGATGGGGCCAGGCCTGCTGCGTAGGCGACTATAACAACGACGGCAACGACGATCTTTTCGTCACCTACTACGGCCAGAACGTCCTGTATCGGAACAACGGGAATGGTACGTTCACCGACGTCACTGAGCAGTCAGGCCTTATCCAACCCGGTCCAAAGATTCGTTGGAATACCGGATGCACATTTGTCGACTACGACAAGGATGGGAACCTCGATCTTTTCGTTGCCAACTATGTCGACCTCGACCTGAAGACCGCGCCCCTCCCCGAGGACGGCCCCTGCACCTACAAGGGAATGCTCGTCGCCTGCGGACCTCCTGGCCTGCCCGGTGGAAAGAACATCCTCTATCACAACGACGGCAAGGGAGTCTTCACCGACGTCAGTGAAAAGGCCGGCATGTGGACCGCAGTCGGGACTTACGGACTAAGTGTTGCGGCCTCCGACCTCGACGGCGATGGTTGGCCCGACATCTACGTCGCTAACGACTCCGCGCCCGCAACCCTCTATCAGAATCAACAGGACGGTACCTTCCGCGACATCGCAATTGAAGCCGGAGCAGCGCTCTCTGCAGAAGCCAAACCCCAGGCCGGCATGGGCGTTTCGATTGGCGATTACAACAACAACGGAAACATGGACATCGTGAAGACGAACTTTGCCGGAGACACCGATTCGCTCTACACCAACCTCGGCAAAGCTATCTTTGAAGACCACACCTACCCTAGCGGGCTAGGTGAAAATACCCGCCTGCTCGGCTGGGGCGTCGGCTTCTTCGATCTGGATAACGACGGCTGGCTGGATATTCTGATGTCCAACGGCCACGTCTATCCCGAAGTCGACAAATCCAAAGCGGACCTGAAGTATGCCGAGCACAAATACCTCTATCGCAACCTCCAGAACGGTCGCTTTGAGGATGTTACGGCTCAAGGCGGCCCCGGCATTCTCGAGAGAGCTTCCGCACGCGGCTGTGCCTTCGGCGACTACAACAACAATGGCTCAATCGACATCGCAGTCAACTGCATCAACACCATTCCGCAACTGCTCCGCTGCGACACTACCCTCAAGCGTAACTGGCTGAAGATTAAATTGGTTGGCGTGAAGTCCAATCGATCCGGCATCGGCAGTCGCATCACCGTCACAGCTATGACCGTGCCGACGGCCACCAAGCCGCTGACGCAGACCGACGAACTGCGCAGTGGTGGTAGTTACTTTTCGCAAAATGATCTGCGGATGCACTTCGGTCTCGATCAGGCAAAGAAAGTCGACACGGTCGAAATCCGCTGGTTGAGCGGGCAGGTCGATGTGCTCAAAGACCTTAACGTCAACCAGCTTTACGTCATCCAGGAGGGCGGCAAAGTTCTTAAATCCGGTCCGCTTACTCCTGCAAAGCTGAAGGTCTCATGATGATCACGCTACGCCTGCTTTGTGTACTCGCGACGCTATCACTGTGCTTCGTGGCCCGGGCGCAAACAGCCCCTTGCCCATGGCTCACCGAGGGCACAGCCGCGGAGCTGCTCAGCGGCCCGGTGGCCGTGGCCACCAGGATCCTCCCCGCTGGCGACAGCACCTGCGCCTTCACCCTCCAACAGGGCGCAGCCACTTCAGTGCTCGAAATCAGCATCACAGCCTCTGACCACTCCATCTGTCCGCCAAACAGTATGAAGCTGCCGGGCATCGGCAATGAGGCCGTCTTCTGCACCCAGAACCATCCGCCTAATGAAATAACTGACATCGTAAGCGGCCGCGCGCGCAACCTTTACTTCGCCGTGCGCCTCACCATCACCGGCAAGCCCTCAACCACGCTGTCACATGCCATGCGGCAATCTTTGCTGGAGCAGGCAGCCGAAGAGGTCGCCGGCAATCTCTACTGACACGCGCCTTCTCGAAGCCCCGGCTACCGAGGTGCCAAACATGCGCGTCGTGGCTTCAGGCCAGTGCTTGACGAACTAAGACTCCAGCGCATCCCAATGGCGCACCCATCGGAAGAAGGATCAGGCTGTAAACGAAGATCAGCATCGCCTGTCGATAAGCATTCATCGTTAGGCGAGGTTCTACTGGCTCAGTCTTTCATCCAGCGATGCAAATTGAATTCCAACGACACCCCGACGCCACAATAACTTGATTGGTCAAGTTCGTCGGCCCAGCTTCAATCAGCGAACGGGACTGGGTGAGAACGCCCTTCATCTCCAGCTGGCCCTCGGAAACCCATCCTTGAAGCGATGGGGGAAACAGCAGTGGCTGGTTGACCGTTGCAGGAATGAAGATCCAGCCCCGAACTAGAACCTAAACAGAACCCGCCCTCACGCTGGACGCGCCGTCATCAATCTATGCCCGACAGACACCTGGCTAGCCCTCATCTTCATCCGCATCAAACTCCACATCAAACTCCTCATCATCCCCCTCTTCGTCCGCCACCGCGACGGCCAGATCCTCCACTCGCGTCTGACCGTTATCTTCCGGCTCCAGCAGCACCTGGATGCGGCTCTCCGCGCTTGAGAGCTGAGCCTTGCACGCGTTCGACAGATACACGCCGCGCTCAAACAGGCTGACATTCTCCTCCAGCGTCAGATCGCCGCGTTCCAGCCGCTCGACGACCTTCTCCAACTCCGCCAGTTGATCCTCAAAGTTCGCCATCACTCCGTCTCCTCGTTCAGCCCCAGCACCTCAGTGGTCAGCGTGTACTTCCCAAACGGCGCGCTCACCTGTACGCCCTGCACCTCACCGCGCACGCTCTCCAGCATCTCCCTTGCAATCACCACGCCCTCGGCCAGCGCCGCATCCTTGTCCGGCGCCGCCGCCATGCGCGCCAGAATCTCATCCGGCATCGACACGCGCAGATCGTTCTTCATGAACTCCGCATTGCGGAGACTCGTCAGCGGCCAGATGCCCGCGATCACCGGAATCCGGAACCCCTCAATGCGCCGCAGGAAATCCTCCAGCAGCTTCAGATCGAAGACCGGCTGCGTAATACAAAACTCCGCGCCCGCCTCCACCTTGTACGCGAACCGCCGCACCTCATGCTCAACATCATGCACTCCCGGATTCGCCGCGACCGAGATCGTGAAGCCCGTCGATCCCCCAATCGGATTCCGTCCAATATCCAGCCCCTGATTCAGCCCATGCACAATATTCACCAGCCCAATCGCGTCAACGTCGAACACCGCGGTCGCATCCGGATAGTTCCCCATCTTCGGCGGATCACCGGTAAGGCAAAGAATATTCTTCAGCCCGATCGAAGCCGCGCCCAGCAAATCACTCTGAATGCTCAGCACATTCCGGTCGCGGCACGTGTAGTGCAGAATCGTCTCGATCCCAACCTTCTGCTGGATCTGCACGCACAGGCTCTGCGCGCTCATCCGCGCACTGGCCCGCGGCGAGTCCGGCACATTAATCGCATCCACGCCATACCGCGCCAGCAGCGCCGCCCCGGCCAGTTCCTTCGAGCAGTCGAAGCCCTTGGGCGGAACAATCTCCACCATCGTCACAAACTTGCCCTTCGCAATGCACTCGCCAATGTGCGACCGCTCCCGCAGCGGCGGTGGCTCAATCCCAGCCTCAACCCCAGCCTCCCGCGCAACATCTTTCCCCACGCCCGCACCCGAAGCGCTCACCCGTGCCACCGCCGTCTCGCCCGCGTCCTGCGCCTCCATCGCCCTCAACGCGCTGCGCATCGCGCGAATATGCGCCGGCGTTGTTCCACAGCAGCCGCCCACCCAGCTTGCACCCGCGCGCACAAACTTCCGCGCAAAGCTCCCCATATACTCTGGCGACGTCATATAAATATTCCGCCCCTCGACATTGCGCGGCATCCCCGCATTCGGCATCGCAACAATCGGCAGCGTCGTCGCCGCCCGCATCCGCTCCACCGCACTCAATACCGTCGCCGGCCCGGTGCTGCAGTTGCAGCCCACAGCATCCGCGCCAATCGCCGTCATCCGCGCTGCAGCAACCTCGGGGCTGCTGCCGTCCAGGCAATTCGCCTCCTCATCCACCGTGAACAGCACCACAACCTTCAACTGCGGAGCCACCTCGCGCGCCGCCAGCACCGCCTGTTCCGCCTCATCCACCGACATCATCGTCTCCAGAATCAGCAGGTCTGCCCCTCCCTCGGCTAGCGCCGCAATCTGTTCCGCAAACGCCGCCCGTGCTTCCTCCAGGCTCGTCTTACCCAGCGGCTCCAGCCTCAACCCCAGCGAACCCACCGCCCCGGCAACATACGCCTGCGTTCCCTGTTTCTCGCGTATCGCGTCCACGCACTGCCGCGCAATCGCCGCGCCCGCACGGTTGAACTCGCCCACCTTCTCCCTCAGCCCGAACCGCTCCAGTCGGAAACTATTCGCGCCAAACGTATTCGTCTCAATGATTTCCGCGCCCGCCTGCAGGTACTGCTGGTGCACCGCGCGCACCATCTCCGGTTGCGTCACATTCAATTCGTCGTAGCTGCGATTGATGAACACCCCGCAGCTATACAGCATCGTCCCCATGGCGCCATCGCATAGCACCGTTCCGCCCGCGAAAAGCTTATCCGTTGCAGCCGCCATCGATCTCCTGTCCGGTCAAGTCCTTCGAGTTGCCTGATCTTCAATCGTATAACGCGCCCGGTTCCTTCGCCGCCCGTCCTGCACCCCGAACCCGTGCCAGAATGCGCGGTTTGCCCTGTTATACTTGGCGTAGAAATTGCAATCCCCGCGCACCTGGCGGCTGACGTTTGGAGTGGTTCACGTTGAAGATAAGAAGTTTCTCAGCCCTGATTGCGTCGGGCCTCCTTTTGGCCGCGGCCACACTGGCTCTCTCAGGTTGCGGCGTTGTCGTGCTCTACAAAACTCCCGAATACGGCTACTCTGGACGCCCCGTTCCTCCCAGCCAGATGCTCCAACGCGTCCTCGCGGCCTACACTTCCAACGGAAGTTCAGGCGGCCTGGAGATTCTGGACGGCTTGCGCGATCTGCGCGGCAACATCCAGAACACCCAGCAGATCTTCAGCATCTCCGGCTACTCCGAAGCCGAGCCGATCAGCATCATCAACTTCCCCGAGCAGACCACCGGCTACGTCCTCTCCTACACCGATGGCAATCTGACCGCCATCAACTATAGCAAGGAGACCGCCAGCGGAGCCGTCGCCAACTTTGCCGCAGCTCCCCCCTCCGCGGCAGCCTCACCGCTCGGCATCGCCTTTGCCGGTGCCGCACAGCAGGCAGGCCTGCTCGTGTTTTCCACCGGCGGCACCACCTACGACCTGAATCTTCCCGGCGTCAACAAGGTCATCATGGACCCCGGCTTCAGCGTCGTGCTCGCGATGGTCCAGAACTCGAACACGCTCTATCGCATCGTTCGGCTGCCTCAGGTTGCCAATCCAACCTTCCCTCCAGGCTACGTCGACTGCGAACCGCTTCTGCTCCCTCAATACTGCGTCGTCCCTGTCGCCGGCACCTATGATCGCCCCGTTAACGTAGGCTTCTCACTCGACGGCTCCACGGCTTACGTGCTGAACTCCGGTGCGGAGAACGGTGGAACCACCTCCAGCGTCACCTTCCTCCAGATGGCGCAACTCAACATCAACCTCGTGCCCACGGTCAATCCGTTGAGCTCCGGAGCTCCTTCGCCCCTGGCCACCCTGCCGACAGGAATTGCCAATCCGCTTCCGATTCCCGGCGGAGCTACGACCTCGATCTCCGATGGGACCTATCTCTATCTGGCCGGCCAGCAACTTCAGACAAGCGGTGCCTACAAAGGCCTCTTCGCCGGCAACCTGACCACCGTCAATCTCACCAACTACTCGGTCAGTGCCCCCCTTCCCATCTCCGACGGCACCCACACCAAGATGCTCTTTGCCGATAGCAACACCCTTTGGATCGGTTCCTCAAACTGCTCCACCGGTGTCCGTTTCGCCACCGCGGCAAAGGAGCTCTCCTCGCAGGGCTACACTGACCAGGCTGGCAACTACAATTGCCTCACCATGGCGACTACCGGCTCGGCAACCCCACCCACCACAGTCCTTCCGGCTGTCGTCCAATCCAACGTCTCTTCGGTACCGGCAGTTCCCGTCCCCTACCCCAACACCAACCAGAATCAGTACTACTACGGCAGCCTCACGGGCCTCTGCTGGGTGCAGAACTACTACAAGGTCTACACCGCCTACGGTGGCCAGGTTCACGCGTTCTACACCGGAATCTCCCCGAATCCGCCCACACTGGCCCAAACGCAACAGGGCGAGAACGCCACCGGCGGACCTCAGGGGACTGAGATCGACAACATCAACGTAACGGTTCCGGGCACCCTCTTTGACGTCGCTTACATGGACGCCGAGACCAACAGCGCCAACTAACCCCATGGCCACGCCGCAGGCGTCACACTCGCCCCATGCCGGTCCGCTCGACATTCTTGCCATCGCAGCTCATCGCGATGACGTCGAGCAGACCTGCGGCGGCACCCTGCTCGTGCAGCAATCCTTAGGCTGGCGTACCGGCATCCTCGACCTCACCCGTGGAGAGTCAGGCACCCGTGGCACCGCCGCCGAGCGCGCCGCCGAAGCCGAAGCCGCCGCTGCCATCCTCCGCGTCTCCCATCGTGAAGCCCTCGACCTCCCCGACGGCAACGTACAGAACACCCAGGAAAACCGCCTCAAGATCGCTGCCGTGCTTCGCCGTCTGCGCCCCCGCGTCGTGATCCTTCCCTACTGGCAGGGCCGTCACCCCGACCACTACACCGCCTCCACCCTCGGCTACGAGGCATGCTTCGCCGCCGGCCTCTCCCGCCTAGAGCTACCTCCCGAATACAGCGCCCCCGAATACAACCTGCCGCACCGCCCCTACAAGATCCTCTACGCATCGCTCTACGCCGACGTCCGCCCCACGTTCGTCGTCGATATCACCGCCCACATCGAAACCCGCCTGCAATCCCTGCTCGCCTACCGCTCCCAGTACGGATCGCAGCCCGCAGGTACCGGCCTCTTCGTGCCCGAGGAAGACATCCGCGAGCGCACCTTCGCCACCGCCCGCCACTACGGCCTGCTCGCCGGTGTCCGCTACGCCGAACCTTTCGTCCAGCGCGAAGTCGCCTGCGTCACCGACCTCATGACCCTCCCCGTCCAAAGCATCTAGCGCCCCACCAGCGTCCCCAACCGCTCGGCCACAAACCTCGTCAGCTCGACGCTGCAATACTCCGGCGCTGCGAAAGTAAATCTCCGCTTCTCCTCAATCATCCGCAGCGACACCCCACCCCATCCCTCCGCAAACACCGCGCCTACCGGCACAATCAGCGCATCCACCCGATCCAGGTACCTCATCGCCGAAGGCTTGAAGTCGCTGATTGAGGGATCCAGCACACTCAGCGATACATCTGGCTGCAAGAACCGCAGCACGCTATTCGACTCCACAATCGCGTTCTCCGACCCTGCGAGCAACTCCCGCACCCTCCCCATCGCGTCGCTCAACTCTCCCTGCCTCGTCCGCACCCAGAACGACCGCACCGCCCCCGCCACCAGATACCGCGACGTATCCGTCCCACTCTCCCGGTCGCGTTCCTCGCTGATTGCCACCGTATGGTCCGCCGTCGCGCAATCGCAGGGCTCTCCGTTGGCCGAACACACTCCATGCCCAAACTGCGTAATCTTGATCGCCGTCCACCGCCTCTCCGGCAGCGCCTGAATCAGTCCGGCCACCACGCTGGTCTTGCCAATATTCCGCGTATGACCACCCACGACCACGATCGCCATATACACCTCGCCCGCTCACGATCTATTTCAGACGCCGCACCCGCGCCATCGTCTTCAAATAATCCTTCAGCGGCTCTGCCGGAACGCCCATGAACATCTGTCCCGGTCCCTCCAGGTGCTTCCCCGGAAATACCCCCGAAGCCCCACCCAGAATCACGCCAGGCCCAATATGCACGTGGTCACCCAGCCCCACCTGCCCGGCCAGCACGGCTCCATCCTCCACCACGCACGACCCCGAAATCCCCACCTGCGACGCCATCAGAACATTCTTCCCAATCCTGCAGTTGTGCCCAATATGCACCTGGTCATCGATCTTGGTTCCACGCCCAATCCGCGTCTCCCCCAGCGCCCCGCGGTCGATCGTCGTATTCGCGCCAATCTCCACATCGTCCTCAATCACCAGCCGTCCCTGCTGCGGAAACAGCAGGTGCTCGCCGGTCTTCGCGTTGCGCACATAGCCAAAGCCCGTCGCCCCCAGCACCGCCCCTGCCTGCACCACCACCCGATCGCCAATCTCTACCCCGCGCAGAATCACCGCCCCGGCACCAATCTCAACATCATCGCCCAGCGTCACCTCCGCCTCGACCACCGCACGTGCACCAATCCTCACCCGTTCGCCCACCTTCGCTGTCGGGTCAATCACCGCCGACTCATGCACCTCACTGCGCGTCCTCCGCTCCATCAGTGCCTGCGCGCAGATCGCAAACGCATAGCGTGGCGCATCCACCACCAGCACCCGGCCGTCCTTCCCCGCATCTGCACCCCGAGCCAGAATCAAACCCGCCCCACTGGCCATCGCCGCCGCGAGCGTCCGTTCATCCTCAGCGAACACCACCGCATCCTCCCCCGCACTCTCCACCCCCGACACCCGCGACACCACCGCCGTCGAGTGCGTCTCCACTCCCAACAACCCTGCAATCTCCACCGCACTCAGCCTTTTCGCGCTCATCCGTACAGCTTCTCCTCGCCCTCAGGCCGCGTCTTCCACCGCCGATGCACCCACAGCCACTGCTCCGGGTACCGCCGCACATACGCCTCAATCGTCGCCGTAAACAGCGCCGTATTCTCCACAATATCGCGAGCCATCTCCCCCGTGCGCCGCAAATCCAGCTCCTCGCCAAACCGCAGCACATACTTTTGCTCCTTCGCCTCCCACACCAGGAACCCCGGCAGCACCGCCGCGCCCGAGTGCAGCGCCACCCGCGCCAGCCCCGACGCCGTACACGCCTCCACCCCGAAATACGGAACAAACACTCCCTGCGGCGGCGTCATATTCGTATCCATCAGAATGCCCACCGTCTCTCCCCGATGCATGGACGTCAGCAGCCCCCGCGCAAAATCATCTTTGTGAATCACCCGGTTTCCATGCAGGCATCGAATACGATTCACAAACTCATCCACCAGCGGATTATCCAGCCGCCGGATCACCAGCGACATCGGATACCCCATCAGCGAGTGATAAAAACTCGATAACTCCCACGCCCCCAAATGTCCCGTCAGCACCAGCACGCCCTTACCCTTCGCGCGCGCCGCCAGATAATGCTCCAGCCCGTCATAGCGAATAAACTTCGACGCCGTCTCCGCCGTATACCCTCTCATCTTGCAGAACTCGCCCATCTGCCATCCCAGCGACCGGAAGACCCCACGCAGAATGGCCTCGCGTTCTGCCGCAGTCTTATCCGGAAACGCCATCTCCAGATTGCGCAGGCCGACCCCGCGCAGCCTCCCCAGCACCCTCCACGCCAGCGCGCCAATCCCCGCTCCCACAGCTCTCGCCGCACCCCGCGGCAGCAGCCCCACACCGCCGACCACCATTCGCAGCGTCAGGTTCTCCAGCCGCTCACGCATGGAAATCTCGCGCACCATCACGTTCTGAATCTCGTTCTCCACCAAGAGTCAGTGTACGCAACTTCACCACGCATTCGCAGCCACCAGCACCACACAAAAAGAAAAGGGACAGCCGAAGCCATCCCTTTCCTTAATCTGTCCTGCATTCGCTCGGTTGAGCAGCTTAGTTCTGGTTGGCCTTCGACACGACAAAGTAGCGTGCCACCGTGTGAACAAAGGGACGAGCATTCACCGGGGTCGGCACATCTCCATGCAACACCTCGCCGAACGGCACGTTCGATCCGTATTCAACCCGCGTGTCATCCTCATTCTGTGACAGCACGGTTCCAGAAAGATCGATCCCCGCAAACAATCCGCGTGCGCGGGAATAGGTCAGGAACTCAGCCTTCATCGTCCAGTCCGTATCAGCCGCCGCATTGCGTCCAACCGGGCCTGCCGCCGCCGAGGCGTCTGCGCCCAGCTTGAACTTGTTCTTCAGCATGTTTTCCAGCCCATTGTGGTTCATCGCCACAAGGACCAGATCCGTAGACTGACCCCCGATTTGCCAGCCGAAGCTGCCACCAGCAAGCTGCACAAACACCGGAGAACTCCATCCACGTGGCGTCCGGCAGGTCGCAACGCCCTGCCCATACTGTCCGCCGAAGACGAACGCGGCCTTCTTGTACGCAGGAACCACCACGATGCAGTGTGCATCTGCCAGAATCGACTGCGGAATGGACTTATCCGGTACCGACATTACCTCGTCGATCACAGACTTTGCCGCCGCCAGCCGATCATTCAGCTTCTTATCACCCTGCGCCTGGGCTGAGACGGCACCCACACACATCGCCACGCCACAGAGAACTCCAATAATTTTTTTCATGTAGACCTTTCGTACAGAACTGATTTGCAATAAAAGACGCCTGTTACTCGTCTTTACACTCTGATGGACACTATCAAGCTTAGGTTGCACCCTGCAAAAAAGTGGGTTGCGAAAGTGCGCTGTATCCAGCTGCCTCTCGCAACCCTATTCTCCCAGGTTTGTACTGTATTCACTATGCATCATTACGTTCAGTGGTTACAAGAGTACCTATGAATGTAGACCTTCGTTTGTTACGAAAGACGTAATACCTCGATTTTCCTTCAAGAAATCAACTTTGACTCAAGTCCTGGTAACTTACTCTTCATCCACCGTCCGCTCCTCCATCGCCCGCAGCGTCAGCTCCACCCGGTTCTTTGCCCTGGTCTTGCGCAGCATCCTGCCCAGGTGAGCCTTCACCGTTGCCTGCTCAATCCCCATCGCTGCCGCAATCTCCCTGTTCGACCGCCCATTCATCAGCAGGTGCAGCACCTCCCGCTCCCGCCCGGTCACCATCTCCTCCACCGACTCCGTCTTCCCCCCCGTCGGCGCGGCGCCGTCTGATCCCGCCGTTCCCGCCTCCACCAGCCTCGCCAGCACCTTCCGCGGAGCCCAGATCGACCCATCGAGCACGATCTCCACCGCCATGCTGATCTCGTTCTCCCCCGCACTCCGCAAAAGAAACCCCTTGGCTCCCGCCCCAATCACTGCCTGGATCTGCTCCGGCGTCAACGGGTCTCCCATCACCACCGGCTTCACCGTCGGCCGTTCCCTCCGCAGCCGCAGAATCGTCTGCAGAATCGTCTCCAGCGGCTCCTGCATATCCAGCAGCACCAGTGCCAGCCCCTCGGCGGCAAACACACCCTCCAGCTTCAGCGCAGCGGCCTCCACCCCAGCCGTCTCCTCCAGAATCGCCACCAGCCCCATCGAACGCAGCGAGTCCGCCGCCACTACTCCGATTTGCGCCTTGACCTCATTCGTCACGAACTGCGACTCTCATTACGCCAGCGGCGGTCTCTCTAAGCCTATCCAGCTATGGTCGGGATATTCAGGTACGTCTCTACCCGCCCGGCAACGCCCTACAACTTCGGCAACACAATTCCCTGCTGCTTCTGATACTTGCCCTTCCGATCTCCATAGCTTACCTCGCAGACCTCGTCGCTCTGAAAGAAAAGTATTTGGCACAGCCCTTCATTCGCATAAATACGTGCCGGCAGCGGCGTCGTGTTTGAGATCTCGAGCGTCACAAACCCCTCCCACTCCGGCTCAAACGGCGTCACATTCACAATAATGCCGCAGCGCGCATACGTACTCTTGCCCACGCAAATCGTCAGCACATCGCGTGGAATCCTGAAATACTCTACCGACCGTGCCAGCGCAAAACTGTTCGGCGGAACAATCACGCTATCGGCTTCCACCGATACAAATGACCGCTCGTCGAAGTTCTTCGGATCGATGATCGCGCTGTTCACATTCGTAAAAATCTTGAACTCATTCGACACCCGCAGGTCATAGCCATACGACGAGAGCCCATACGAGATCACGCCACTGCTCACCTGCTTCTCGCTGAACGGCTCAATCATCTTGTTCTCAATCGCCTGCTTCCGAATCCACTTATCGCTCTTAATCGACATCCCGTTTCCATGGCCACGGCTCATCTCCGCCGCGCACATCCCTTTCGCTTGGATATAGCGTCAATTCAGCCTACCGCAAACCGCGGTGCGGTCTGCACCCATCCTTCAGATTTCATACATCTTCCCTGAGGAAAAATTGACAACCCCAGGGGCTCTTTCTACCATCCCAGTGTAGGCTGGAAACAGTGAAACTCATCCCCACCCTTGTGGGACCAAGCACAGGAAGGCGACCTCCATTGATCAAGCAAGACCTAATCCAGCGGGTAGTTGAGCGCACAGGCCTTCCACGTACCAAGGCAGAGTCCGCCGTGGACGCTATCTTCGAGGCCATGAAGGGGGCCCTCGGCGACAGTGACCGTATCGAGCTCCGTGGCTTCGGCGTCTTCACCGTCAAGCCCCGCAAAACCGGCGTCGGGCGCAACCCCCGCACCGGCACCGAGGTCACCATTGCCCCCGGCAAGGCCGTCCGCTTCAAGCCCGGCAAAGACCTTCAGGCTCTCAACTAACCACTTACATCAGGTGTATCGGGTCGACGTCCACCACCACCGATCGCCGCGGGATTTCCTCGCGATCCACCACCCCCAGCATCTCCCTCAGTGCTGCTCCCAGCACATCGCGGCGGTCTGCCTTCAGCACCAGGTGGTACCGGTAGATCCGTTTCAGCCTTGAGTTCGGCGCAGCAGCCGGCCCCAGCACGCGCACACCCTCCGGCTTACGCTGCTGCAGCCACCGCCCTATCCGCGCCGACCAGTCCAATACCTCCTCCAGCTTTTCACTCTGCACAATGACATTCGCCAGCACACTAAACGGCGGATACCGCATCGCCCGCCGAAAATACAGCTCCCGCGCAGCGAACCCCGTGTAATCGTGCTCCTGCGCAAACTTGTTGACGTAGTGGTCCGGCTGGTAGGTCTGCACCAGCACCCTCCCCGGCAGTTCCCCTCTTCCCGCCCGCCCGCTCACCTGCGTCAGTAGCTGAAACACCCGCTCCGCCGCTCGAAAGTCCGGCAGCCCCAGCGCAAAGTCCGCGCCCACCACCCCCACCAGCGTCACCCCATGAATATCGTGCCCTTTGGCGATCATCTGCGTACCCACCAGCAGGTTGATCTCGCCCGAGTGCAACTGCCCCAGCAGCCGCTCCATATCGCCCCGCGAGCGCACCGTATCTCGGTCCATCCGTCCAATCCGCGCCCCCGGAAACAGCTCCTGCAGCCGTTCCTCGCCCTGTTGCGACCCTGCGCCCATGTAGTACAGATGTTCGCTCCCACACTTCTCGCACGCCTTCGGAACTCCCCGCCGAAACCCGCAATAATGGCACTCCAGCCGCTGCCCCACCCGCGCCACCCCATTCAAATGCTGCTCGTCGCCCCCCTTGTGATACGTCAGCGAGATTGCGCAATTCTCGCACTGAATCTTCTCCCCGCAGCTTCTGCACATCACCACAAAGCTGTATCCGCGCCGATTGATCAGCACAATAGCCTGCTCACCGCGATCAATCGTCGCCTGCGTCTCCTCGATCAGCCGCCGCGAAAACAACTGCTCTTTCCCCGTCTCGCGAAACTCCACCCGCATATCAATCGACTCGACCACCGGCAGCGGCCGCGCCTCCACCCGCTCCCGAATCTCCACCCTCACATACCGCCCCCGCTCCGCATTCTGCCAGCTCTCCAACGACGGCGTAGCCGACCCCAGCACCACCGTGCATCCCAACAGCTTCCCCCGCATCACAGCCACATCCCGTCCGTGATATCGCGGAGTCTCTTCCTGTTTGTAGCTCCCATCGTGTTCCTCATCCACCACAATCAGCCGCAGGTTCGGCATCGGAGCAAACACCGCCGACCGCGTCCCAATCACCACCCTTGCCTCGCCCCTCCGAATCCTGTGCCACTGCTCCGCCCGCTCATCCGGCGTCAACTGCGAGTGCAGCAGCGCCACCTCGCCCCCAAACGCAGCCACCATCTGCGCCGCCGTCCCCGGCGTCAACCCAATCTCCGGCACCAGCAGCAGCGCCGCGCCGCCGCCATCCAGCACCCGCCGCATCGCCGCCACATACACCGCCGTCTTCCCCGATCCCGTCACGCCATACAGCAAGTGCGGCCGGAACCCACCCTTTTCCATCGCAGCGGCAATCGTTGCCAGAGCCTCCGTCTGCGCCTCATTCAGCACATGTTCATGCGCAAACTTCTTCCCCTCCTGCTGCAGCCCCGTCACATGAAACGCCTGCGCCGTCTCCTCCAGCCGCACCAGCCCCCGCCGCACCAACGTCCCCAGCGTAGAATCCGGAACTCCCCGCTCCCCCATCCGTCCGCGCAGATTCCTCACCAGCTCCCGCCCGCCGCATCCCGCCAGTTCCGCCATCACCGCCAGTTGATTCTCATTCAACCTCGGCAGCCTCTTTCCAGAGGCCATTTCCGCACTCTCTGCGCTCTTGCCTCTATCCGCTGCACCCTGCTCCACAACCGCCACCATCTCCACCCGCCGAGCATCCCTCACCTCGGCCAGCGGCTCTTTCACCAGCCACTTCTTCCTGGCCATGGCGTCCAGCAGCGCCTTATTCGCCCCCGTAGCGCTACGAATCGTAGCCGGCTTACCGGCCTCGCCGTTCTCCAGATAATTCAGCACCGCATACTCGCGATTCTGGTCCTCCACGCTCAGCCTGGATCGGCCGCCAGCCCGCCGCGACGACCCCTTCTGTGCGGCCTCATACAGCACCCTCCGCCCCTGCTCGCCAATCCGATACGCCCACTGCCGCCGCACCTCCGCCGTCAGCGGCATCATCCCCCGCAGCACCTCTCCCAACGGAGCGCAATAATACCCTGCCACCCACTTCCCCAGCTCCATCAACTCGCCTGGAAGCAGCGCAGCCTCATCCATCAAGCGCTCCACGCGCTTCACCTCGACCTCCGCCCCCGGAGACGTATCATGCAGCCCCACCACCACGCCCACCAGCAGTTGCCCGCCGAACGGCACCATCACCCGCGCCCCCACCTCCGCCTCAAGCCCCGCAAGCTCGTACGTAAAGGCCCGGTCCAGCGGCACCGGCAGCGCGACATCGCAATACACACTCACCCCTCCAGCTTATCGGCATTGCGTCTGAATAGTGCGTCCTGGTCCAACGCAGCCATTTGTATCGGGTATACCGCTGTTCTCTCGACCGGAAATTTGCGCCTCGATATGTATACCGCTGTCATCTCGACCGGAGCCAAACGGCTTTATCGTTTGGCGCAGTGGAGAGACCTGCAGTTCCAGCGCGCCGCCTCTGCACATCGGCAAACAATGCTTCTAGCGGTCAGGCGCCTGTGGCAATTGCGACGAAGCCCTCAGCTCTTTCTCCAGCCGCTTCAACTCCTTCGCCGCAGCCTTCTTATCCTCGATCAGCCCTGCCACACGCGCCGCCAAATCCGCCGACCCCACACTCAGCAGCGCCCCCAACTCCCGCAGCCGCGCATACTCCCTGCCCGACGCCTTCACCGCCCTCAGCCCGCAGCAGAACTCCACCCGCCATCCCTGCTTTACCTTCTCCACCCGCCGCACCAGCAGCCCGCCAATCGCCCCCGTTGACCGCACATGCGTCCCCCCGCAAGCGTTGAACTCCACCCCCTCCATCTCCACAATCCGCATCGCCCCACTACGTTCCGGCAGCTTCCGCAACTCCCCGCGCGTCAGCATCGCCTCCGCCTCGTCACGGGAAACCCACCGCGGACGCACCGCACGGTCTTCATAGATCAGCCGATTCGCCGCAGTCTCCACCAGCCGCAACTCCTCCTCGGTCACCCTCTCCACCGCCAAATCGATCGTCGCCGAATCCGCGCCCAGATGAAACGAAACCGTCCGCGCCCCTATCTCCCTCAAGAACATCGCCGACAGCAAATGCTGCCCCGTATGTTGCTGCGCATGATCCATCCGCCGCTCCGCATCAACCCTGCCGGCAACTTCCGTTCCCTGCGGCAGTGGCTTGCGCACATAGTGCCACACCTCGCCCGCCTCATCCTCCACCACGCGTTCCACCCCAACCTCCAGCACGGCCCCGCTCCGTGCCGTAGCCACCAACGACCCTGTATCCCAGGGCTGCCCACCGCCCTCCGGATAAAACGCCGTCCGATCCAGCGCCACCTGCCATACCTGTTCCTTCTGCCCGCCCTCGCCCATAGCAGTCGAGTCCAGCCGAACATCCGTCACCACCGCCCGAAACTCCAGCGCACCATCTCCGCCGTCGTAGTACAGCCTCTCTGCCACCGAACTCCCTGCCACTACCGCGCCTCCCCTGCCGTCTGCAGTACCATGCGTTGCAGCGCCTCCACCTCGCGCCGGCTGCCAATCACCAGCGGCGTCCGCTCATGAATCCCCTTCGCCCTCACCTCAAGAATCCGCATCTCGCCGTCAATCGCCGCACCACCCGCCTGCTCCATCACCATCGCCATCGGATACGCCTCATACAGCAGCCGCAGTTTGCCTCGCGGCGCCTTCTCCGTCGGAGGATACAAAAACACGCCACCCTTCAGCAGCGTGCGATGAAAATCCGCCACCATGCTGCCGATATACCGCGCACTATAGTTCATCCCGCCCAGTGCACCGCTCCGCAGAGACTCCAAATACTCGCGATACGCCACCGGCCAGCTCGCCGCATTGGCCTCATTCGCCGAGTAGTACGCCCCCTGTTCCGGCGCCTTCACTCCATCCGCTGTCAGCACAAACCTCTCCTCTGCATCCAGCGTGAACGCTGCCACCCCATGCCCGGCACCCGCGCCCTCCCCGCCCATCGCCAGCACCATCACCGCCGATGGCCCATACAGCACATACCCCGCCGCCACCTGCTCCGTCCCCGGCCGCAGCACCGACTCCGTCACATCCTCGCCCTCCAGCCGCACCACGCTGAAGATCGTCCCCACATTCACATTCACGTCTATATTCGACGACCCATCCAGCGGATCGAACACCACCACAAACCTCGCCCCATGCTTCGCATCCCCCTCCGCCCGCGGAAACACCACCGGCCCCTCATCCTCTTCGCTCACAATCGCATTCACCCACGGCACCGCACCCAGCAGCCGCGTCAGCAACTCATTCGCAAACACATCCAGCTTCTGCTGTTGCTCTCCCTGCACATTCACCGCACCCACAGCCCCATAGACATCATTCAGCCCGGCCAGCCGAATCTTTCGCTCAATCAACCGCGCCGCTCCCGCAATCGCTCCGATCACCTCCGCGACATGCGCACCCGCGCGCTGCGCCGCATACGCTTCCACCGTCACCAACTCCGTCGTCATCGCTTGTGCCATGGTCTCCCTTGCTTCCGCCTGCCTCTACCAGCCTACAATCTCATCAGCCTCCCGCGCCGCCCACCCAGCCCCCGTCATCTCGACCGGAGCGAAGCATAGTGGAGAGGCCCCCGCCTCTGCCCCCGCCTTTGCCTCTGCCTTTGCCTTTGCCTTTGCCTTTGCCTTTTTGGTTGTCATCCCGTAGGGATCTGCTTCTTCTTTTGCTGTTGCTGTTGCTGTTGCCGTTGCCGTTGCCGTTGCTATTGCCTCTGCCCTTGCCTCTGCCCTCCTATCCATCATTCCGAGCCCAGCGAGCGTCCGTTCCTACTTCGGCATCACCATCAACTCAATCCCACTAGCCGCGCCGGCCTCATGAAACACCGTCTCAGTAGCTTTCTTGAAGTCCTCCGGCCTGGCCTTCGCAATATCCATAAACACCTGCGGATTCCGATCCGTCAGCGGAAACCACGAGCTCTGCACCTGCACCATGATGCGATGCCCCTTCAGGAACGTATGGTTCACATCCTGCATGCTGAAGTCCACCTCGGTCATCTTGCCCGGCACCAGCGCCTCCGGCTTCGCCAGCGAGTTCCGGAACTTCGCTCGGAACGGCTCACCCCGCACCAGCATCTCGTACCCGCTCATAATCACCGGCGGAGCTGCCGTCACATGCTTCCCCTCGTTATCCGCATCCGGAGCATCATCCGGATACACATCAATCAGCTTCACATCAAAGTCCGAGTCCGTACCCGTCGAAGCAATCTTCAACCGCGGCCGCACCGGCCCCACCACCGTCACATCCTCGGTCAGCGGAGCCGTCTCATACACCAGCACATCCGGCCGCGTCGCCGCGAACCGCTGATCATCATCCATGTACCGCTGCGGTGGATCGGCCTCCGTCACATACCCCACATACGGCACCGGATGCGCCGGATCACTCACATAGCTGTCCTCGCTGTCCTTCGCCGCAGGCGCCGTCCATCCCAACCCTCCATCCGGCTCAAAGTACATCATCTTCGTCTCCGCCTGCCGCGGAGGCCACGCGTCATACTTCTTCCACACGTCGCTTCCCGTCTCAAACGTGTACGCCTTCGGCAGCGGAGTCCACGCCGCGTCCTTCAAATAATGCGCAAAGAACGGAGCCTCCATCGTCTTCCGAAAAAACTCTGCCGTGTCCGATCCAAACTGGATATCCCCCAGCGACGCGCCCGTCCCCCGCGACCATCCCCCATGCACCCAAGGCCCTTCCACCAGCGTATCCGCCGCTGCCTCCGGGCTCTCCTTCGCAATCGCATGGAACACCTTCACCGGCCCCGCCAGATCTTCCGCGTCGAACCATCCCCCCACCGCCATCACCGCCGCCTTCACACCGAACATATGCTGCTCCATGTTCCGCTCCACCCAGTAGCTGTCATACGTGTCATGGATCGTCTGGTCGTGATACAGAGGATTCGTCCCGCCCGCCGGCGAATCCAGATGCGCCAGCGTCCCCATCTTCAGGTAGTACGCATACGCATCCTTGGTGAAAAATTCAAAGTTATTCCGCGGCTCCACCTTCAGCGGATTCTTCTGCGGCGCGAAGAACGGCGCATAGAACGAGTGATTTGCCGCCAGCATGAACGCCCCGCCGTGATAGCTGTCATCGCCATCGAACAGATTCATCATCGGCGCCTGCGGGCTCGCCGCCTTGATCGCCGGATGCCCATCGATAATGCTCGCCGCGGTATAGAACCCTGGATAGCTGATCCCCTCAATCCCCACCTTGCCGTTATTGCCCTTCACATTCTTCAGCAGCCAATCCACCGTGTCATACGTGTCGGTCGATTCATCAATCCCCTTCCCATCCCTCGGCGGAGTCATCTCCACCCAACTCCCCTCGCTCTCCCACCGCCCCCGCACATCCTGGCACACCAGAATGTATCCACTCTCCAGTATGTCCATATTGCCCGTAACGCGCGGCTCCACCACATCGTTGTCATAGCTCCCGCAGCTATACGGCGTCCGCGTCATCAAAAACGGATACGGCCCCTTGTCCTCAAACTCCCCCGCAATCGGCGTATACACCTGCGTATAGAGCTTCACTCCATCCCGCATCGCAATCCGGTATTCATGCTTCGCATAGTGCGTCTTGAGGAATGCCTTCGTCTGCTGCATCTTCTGCTGCATCGAAGTCGGAGGAGGAGCAACCGGCGCCTTCGTCTGCGCTCCCGCCGCGGCCACCAACGCGACCATCACACCCCACCCCATCAATGTTCTTGTAACCACACGCATGCACTCTCTCCTGGCTCTGGAAGTCAATCCACGGACTTTTCGGATTGTACTCGCTCCACCCCGCGCCCTTCTGCGATACTCCCACCATGCGACCTCGCCGGGCCAGCCCGCATCGCAACGCGTCGCCACTCACCTCGAGCGCCCTGCTCCCTCTCCTCCTTTCGCTCCTCATCCTCGCGCCCCAGCCGGCATCCACCCTCCGCGCCCAATCCACATCAACTCAACCCACACCCTCGCAAGCCACACCAACGCAACCCGCGCCAGCCCCGCCTCCCAACGACCCACGCTACACCCTGCACGTCTACTCCCGCCTCGTCCAGATCCCGACCCTCGTCCTCAGCCCCTCCCTCCAACCGCTTCCCCCCATCGATCCCCACAGCTTCAACGTCAGCATCGACACCGGCCCACTCTTTCGCCCCAACCGTGGCCGTCTTGAAGGCGACGACCCCATCACCCTCGCCATCCTTCTCGACGTCAGCGGCGACCAGTCCTCCCTCCTCCCCGTCTTCAGCCAAAGCCTCTCCGCATGGGCCACGCAGTCGCTCCGTCCGCACGACCGCGTCTCCATCTACGCCATCGATTGCGACCTCATCAGAACCACCAACAACGAACCGCCCAACCCCTCCGTCCTACAGCGCGGCCTGGACGCAGCCATCACCTCACCCATCACCCTTGGCAACAAGAAGCACGGCACCTGCGGCAACTCCATCCTTCTCTGGAACTCCATGGTCGTTGTCATGAAGCAACTCGCCCAACTCCCCGGCCGCCGCGTTCTCCTCGTCGTCTCCAATGGCTTCGATGGCCACAGCACCGTGAAGCAGGACAGCCTCAAGGCCCACGCCACCGTCGATGCCGTCACCATCTTTGCCATCGCTGCAAGAACTTCGCTCATCTATCCGTGGGGTAGAACCATGAACTCCATCTGCGAGGAATCCGGCGGCATCCTGCTGATCACCTCACCCCAGGACCTGCTGCAACGACTCGATCACTTCATCGACCTGCTCCGCAAACGCTACGTCCTCTCCTTCTACATGCCCGCCGAACCCACTCCCGGCACCCACATCATGCATGTCACCATCGACCACACCGACGCCTTCATTCGCCCCTCCGGCATCTCCGTCCCTCTCCCCGACCCGACCCCCACCGACATCCCTTCCGACGCTCCCTACACCCCCGCTCCCGGCACCGCCCCACCCATGCAACCTCACCCCTAGCTCCTATTCGTAATCGCAGCCCTCACACCCCCGCCCCCTCCAACTCCGGCTCCTTCGCCTTCCCCGCCAGCCGCATCACGAGTCTCTCCAGCACCAGCTTCTTATCCACTGGCCCCGACCGCAGCTCAAGATCCGCCTTCGCAATCAGCCTCAACCCGCGCGTCAACTCCCCTCGGTCCCGATACCGCCGCGCCTGCGCAATCAACGCATCCGCCGCAAACGGCGCCACCCTGAACCCCGGCCACAACACCTGCCACATCGCCCGCTGATCCTTCACCTGTTTCTCGTTCAGCACCAGCATCTGCCGAAACGTCTTCGCCAGCGAAAACACATGCCCAATCGCCGCATCCTCTCCACCCTCTGACGCATTCAGCAGCCCCGCCAGCAGCCCCAGCGCCCTTGGCGTGTCCTTCAGGCTGATCGCATCCGTCAGTTCATACAAACTCCGCTGCTTCGCCGCCGATACCATCGTCTCCACATCTCCCACCTCCACCGTAGCCTTGCCCACCCCCCCGGCATAGAGCAGCAGCTTCTCTAACTCACTCGCCACCAGCATCATCTCCGCGCCCCCACCCGCCCCCAGCGCATCCACCAACTCCCGCGCCGCGTCCTCCCCAAACGCCACGCCCTGCCCCTGCGCCTCACGCCGCACCCAGCGCACCGCGTCCTCCTCGCTCACCCGCTGCAACTCCACCACTCCGCACACATCGCCCAGCGTCTCGCGAATCTTCTCCGCCCGCTCCTTATCCGTCATGTCCATCTTGCGCAGGTCCTGCGGCAGCGCCAGATGGTCCGCCACAAACACCACCAGCGCCTGCACATTCGGCCGCCGAAAATATTCGTCGATCGCCTTGAACTCTTCCTTCTTCTGACCGCGCCCATACAGCGTCTTCACGTTGCGCAGAAACAGCACCTGGAACGGAGCCATCAACGACGGCGTCTGCGCCAGATCCAGCGCCTCAAAGATCGACGTCTGTCCCAGATCAAGATCATGCAGACAAAAATCCTTCATCTCCGCCGGCACCAGCGCTCGCACCACGCCCTTGCGGCACATCTCCAGCAGAAACGCATCATCGCCCAGCAGCACATAGCCCGCTCGCCGCGAGTCGCCACTCACCTCAGCAAGAAATCTTTCCACTCCTGCAAAACTCTTCAACGCATCCCGCCCGCTCATCGGAAGCTCTCCAGCATGTCACTCACCAACGCCTCTGCAAAATCTCGTCCCATGCGCCGCACCGCCGCTCCATCCTCCTGCACAAACCCGCTCAAATCCTGCGTCGACTGGTACTGCTCCTTCCACGCAAATGCATCATTCGAATACAGCACCGTCCCATCATGCCCCACCAGTTGCACGCTCGCCGTAACGCTCACCAGGTAGCTCGACGTCTGTCCGCTCGACGAGTCATACGTCAGCGGCGCCACCGTCTCCGTCACAATCGTCCCCTTCAGCACCGCATCCGCATTGCTGCCATCCCCGCACGTCACCACCCTGTATCGCGTGCGCGTATTCATCTCCCGCACCACGGCCTGCGTAAACGCAACCTCCGTGTTGTACCCCTGCACCTTCGACACAAACATCGGCACCGCCAGAGTCCGCACACTCGCCGGTATATGCGACGCCGCGCCCACCTGGTGATATCCGCATCCCGCTAGCAGCAACAGCAATCCGAGACTCAGAACACGCATGGTTCCGATCATAAACGCTCCCCCTCCGCAATGCTTTCGCACGCACTGCGTCTCACCCGCAGCCTCCGCTCGCAGGTGTAGTATCCTCACGACGATGAACAAACCACACACAACCCACGCAGCACGCGCCATCCTCATCGCCCTCGCTCTCTGTCTTGCCCCCGCTGCATCTCCGTCCATCCACGCACAAGCCAACGCCTCCGCGATCTCCCCCTCCGACCGCCAGCAACTCCTCGCTGCTCGCGAAGCCGTCTGGCGCGGCTGGTATCGCAATGACGCCAGGACACTCCGCGAACTTGTCCCGCCCAACGTCATCGCCATCAATCCCGGCGACCCCAACTGGCAATCGCGCGACCAGTTCATCGCCTCCGCCCAGGACTTTGCCAACCACCACGGCCGTCTCCTCTCTCTCGAATTTCCAAAGACCGAGATTCAGCAGTTCGGCGACACCGCCATCCTCTTCTCGCTCTACACCGTACACTTCGAGTTCGACGGCAAACCTCAGACCCTCAGCGGCCGCACCAGCGAGATCTTCCACCGCGAGCACGGAGTCTGGATCAACACCTCCTGGCACATCGACTCCGGCAAATAACCTCGCCCCGATCCTTCGCCCCTACCGCACCGTCTTCTCACCCACGTAATACAAATCATGCGGCACCACCAGCGTGTCCGGATCAGCCGTCCACGGCATCGTCTTCCACTCCGTCGTCACCGGCGTCACCAGCGTCAAATGATCGCGCTCGCCCATCTTGATCGGCATCGCAAACCCCGCCTCGTCCGCGCTCCACCGATACGCCACCGTCCCCTTCGCACGATCAAACTTCAACTCCAGCACCGGTATCGCCGCATGGCGCAGATACTCATCGAAGAACGCCGTCAAATTCATCCCCGTCCGCTGATTCCACCACGCGATCACGTCCTCCGTCATGATGTTCTGATACTGGAAATGCTGATAGAAGTCATGAATATCAGCAAACCACTTCGCATCATCATCGATCACGCTTCGCAGCGTATTAATCATCAACGCACCCTTGAAATACTGGTCCTCCGTAGGCTCCGCATTCGTCCCGCGTTCCGTAACAATCTCCTGCCGATTCCGTATCTTCGGCGTCAGCCCATTCAGATACTTAATCGCATCCGCCTTCCCCCACCGGTACTCCACATACAGCGATTCCATGTACGTCGTCCACCCCTCATGGATCCACATATCGGATTTATCCGCCGCCGTCACCGCATTCCCAAACCACTCATGCCCACTCTCATGGATGATGATGAAATCGAACTTCGGCGAGATCCCCACACCCGTCCAGTCGCGCCCATAGTACCCATTCTCAAAGTGGTTCCCATACGCCACCGCCGTCTGGTGTTCCATCCCCGCATACGGCACCTCGACCAGCTTGTACCCATCCTTATCGAACGGATACTCCCCGAAGTAATGCTCATACGCATCGAGCATCACCGGCACCTGCGCAAACTGCGCCTTCGCCTTCTCCAGATCCTCCGGCAGCGCATAATAATCGAGCGTCGTCTTCTCGCCCGTATCCTTGTTCACATGCACGCCGTCCCAGTGCTCGTACTCCCCGATATTCAGCGCCACATCGTAGTTGTTGATCGGATAATGCACCCGCCACATCCACTCCGTATACCCATCGCCTAAATCCCTGCTCCCCACAAATCGCCCATTGCTCACATCCATCAGCCCATCGGGCACGGCCACATCGATCTCCATCCCATCCTGCGGCTCATCTCTCCACTGATCTTTATTTGGCCACCATACGCTCGCTCCCTCTCCCTCGCACGCTGTAGTAATCCACGGCTTCCCCTCCTTGTCCTTATCAAACGAGAAGCACCCAAACCGCCCCTGCGTCACCGGCTTACCCGAGTACGCCACTGACACCTCATCCACCTCACCCTTCTTCAACTCACGCGGAAACTCCACATAAAAACTTCGCGAGTCCGCCGCAGCGCGCGCAACCGTCAGCGCCTTCCCCTCAAACGTAACCCCCTCCAGCTTCAACTCCGGCGTCAGCTCCAACTGGATCTTCCGACCATCCTGCAACATCCGGAACCGCACCACGGTCGTTCCAACAATCGTCTTCGCCGTCGGATCGACCCGCAACGTCAGGTGATAAAACAGCAAATCATTATTCGCGCGAAACGGCCCATATCCACCGCGCAGCAAATCATCCTTCGTCGGCAACAACCCTGCAACTGGCGGCTGCGCCCCCTGTCCCACCTTCACCCCCGGCGTCGTCGTCTCACTCTGCGCCGAAGCCTGCACCTGACCATCTGCCCGCACCATACCCTGAGCGCTCGCTGCGCCCATCCAACACCCCACCAGCACGACAGCGCAAACCCTATATCCAAATCCCATAGCCACAGCTTACCGCGTACCCATAAAGGCATGCACCCAAACAACAAGAGGGCGGCTCCATGAGCCGCCCTCCATCGCTGCACGCACATCACTTACGCCGGCGTCGTATGCCCTTCGCCAAAGCCAGGCTTCCGCCCCGTCTCCGGCTTCAGCACCTGCTGCGTATCGCCGTCGCCGTCAGCCGCCGCCAGTGAAGACTTCACCGGCCCCAGCGTCTTCCCGTTGATCAGCAATTCGATCTCCGCCGCATCCAGCGTCTCACGCTCCAGCAGCGCCGCCGCCATCGCATGCATCACGTCGCGGTTCTCGTCGAGGATCTTGTACGCCGAGTTATATCCCTCGTCGACCAGCCGCCGCACCGCCTTATCAATCTGCTGCGCCGTGTCATCCGAGTAATCCCGTGCCTGCCCAATGTCCCGGCCCAGAAAGACTTCCTGCTCCTTCTTGCCATAGGTCAGCGGCCCAAGCTCGCTCATGCCGTACTCGCAAACCATCTTCCGAGCCAACTCCGTCGCGCGCACAATATCATTGCCCGCGCCCGTCGTCATGCGGTTCATGAATATCTCCTCCGCGCAGCGTCCACCCATCAGGATGGCCAACTGCGTGTTCAGATAATCCCGCGTCACCGTATGCTTATCCTCTTCCGGCAGGTGCATCGTCACGCCCAGCGCCATGCCGCGCGGAATGATCGTCACCTTGTGCAGCGGGTCCGAGTGGTCGCGCTTGGCCGCCACCAGCACGTGTCCGGCCTCGTGGTACGCCGTATCGCGCTTGTCGTCCTCGCTCAGCAGCATCGACTTCCGCTCAGCGCCCATCAGCACCTTGTCCTTCGCCACTTCGAAGTCAAACATGTGCACAGCCTTGCGATTGAACCTCGCCGCCGTCAGCGCAGCCTCGTTCACCATGTTCGCCAGGTCAGCGCCCGTAAAGCCCGGTGTTCCCCGCGCCAGCACCGGCAGGTTCACATCCTCGGCCAGCGGCACCTTCTTCGAGTGCACGCGCAAAATCTCCTCGCGTCCACGAATATCCGGACGGTCCACAATTACGCGGCGATCGAAACGTCCCGGCCTTAGCAACGCCGGATCCAGCACATCAGGACGATTCGTCGCAGCAATCAAAATCACGCCGTCGTTGGACTCAAACCCATCCATCTCCACCAGCAACTGATTCAGCGTCTGCTCGCGCTCATCGTGTCCGCCGCCCAGACCCGCACCACGATGCCGACCGACCGCGTCAATCTCGTCGATAAAAATAATGCACGGAGCATTCTTCTTCCCCTGTTCGAAAAGATCACGAACACGCGAAGCTCCCACGCCCACAAACATCTCCACAAAGTCCGAGCCTGAGATCGAGAAGAACGGCACATTCGCCTCGCCCGCCACCGCCCGCGCCAGCAGCGTCTTGCCCGTTCCCGGAGGCCCCACCATCAGCACGCCCTTCGGAATCCGTCCGCCCAGCCGCTGGAACTTCTGCGCCTCGCGCAAAAATTCGATAATCTCCCGCAGCTCTTCCTTCGCCTCATCCACTCCGGCGACGTCCTTGAACGTAATCTTCTTCTGCTGCATGCTCAGCAGCCGCGCGCGGTTCTTCCCAAAGCTCAGCGCCTTGTTCCCGCCGCTCTGCATCTGCCGCATCATGAACATGAACAACGCCACCAGCACCAGAATCGGAGCAAAGCTCAG
Organism: Acidobacteriota bacterium; assembly: GCA_021778845.1. Classification (GTDB taxonomy): domain Bacteria; phylum Acidobacteriota; class Terriglobia; order Terriglobales; family Acidobacteriaceae; genus Granulicella. The sequence goes on along the minus strand of JAJYBU010000025.1, from coordinate 13,154 downwards.
AATCGCATTCCAGTACATGTTCCCCTGCTGGCTCTTGAACGTGACATCCACTCCGTGGGCCTTCAGATCGGCCTCCTCGTTGTGGTCCACGTAGTTCACAGGGATCGTCGTATGGAAGGTCTCTTTGCCGTCCTTGTACTTGCCCGTGACGTCCGCGCCGTCCACCATCACATCGGAGATCCTGCCCGCGTCGGCGTCATCCTGAAACTGTGTAAGACTGATCGCCTTATCGTGGCCCGCAGCCATGTTGGTCGCAACGAAGCGCCAGCCTATCAGCAGGCAGCCCAGCGTCAGCACCCAGATCAACAACTGTTTGACTGTTGAATTCAATCCGATCCCTCGTTTCGTCTTCTACTTCTCTTCTCTATACCCGACGTTGCTTCTAAACTCTGGCTGCCTTCTCTTACCCGGCGTCTACCACCGCGAAGGCCCGCCCGTTCTCCCGGCGGTTTCAGATCCCTCAGAGTCTTGCTGATCCCCGAAAAGCTCCGCCTTCTCACTTAGACGCCAACCACAGAAATACGGTGCAGTCTTTTGCGGCCGATTCATCCTGCGCCTGCGGGTTTCCTCTAAATTCTACTCTGGCAGCAGCCCAAACGGCAGAAAATCCACCACCCGCATTCCTCATCGACAACCCCGGCGCCATCGCATCCGCGCCCGCACTCACCCTCTACGCCTGCCGCCACAACCGAATCTCCCGCGCCGACCGCTCCACCCTCAACCCTCCGTGCAACTCCAGGCGGCTCCCAATCCGCCCCGTCACCGCACCTGCCATCCCGCCAAACCCCGCCAGTGCCAGCACCTTCGCTGTCTCCTCCGAGCTCAGCCCATAGCTCAATCCCACCCCCTCGGCGAACACCTTCCTCGCCGCCGCCCGCACCACTCTCCGCCGCAGCGCCGCCGGCATCTCCCGCAGCCGCACAATCTCCATCGCGTACTCCACCTCCCCCAGCGTCGTACTCACCGCCCGTCCACCACCGCGCACCGGCTTCCCCGGCAGCAGCACCTGCGGCAACACCCTGGCCACCTCCGCCTGCCAGAACGACTCTTCCTCGCGCGCAATCTCCGCAGTCCGTGCCAGCAGTGCGTCGACCCCCGGATTAAACTCCCGCAGCCGCGGCATCAACTCATGCCGCACCCGGTTCCGCGTCAACCCCACATCCGCATTCGACGCATCCTCTCTCCATCCCTGCCCCCGCGTCCGCAAGTACGCCTCCACCTCCACCCGCCTCACCCCCAGCAACGGCCGCACAATCCTCCCCTTACCCTCGCCGTCCTTCCCCCCCGAGTAATGGTCATGCTCCGTCTCATCGGAATTGTCCTCCTGAGCGGAGCGAAGGACCTGCTTCGCGCTCATCGCGCCACCGCACTCCACCACCGGCGAGATCCCGCCCAGCCCCTCCGTCCAAGCTCCCCGCAGCATCTTCATCACCACCGTCTCGGCCTGATCGTCCCGCGTATGCGCCGTCGCCACCACATCCACCGTCCCACTCGCCATCAACCCCCGCAGCGCCGCATACCGCAACTCCCGCGCCGCCTCTTCCAGTCCCTCACCCTCCTCCGCCTGCCGAGCCGCCGTGTCCACCCGAAACACCGTCAGCCCCACCCCCAACCGCTCGCACAGCTCCCGCACAAACGCCTCATCCCCATCGGCATCCACGCCACGCAGCCCATGGTGCACATGCGCCGCACTCACCACCACCCCCAGCGGCGCCTTGTTCATCTTCGACTCCGCATTCGCCTCCACCAGTCCCAGCAGCAGCGCCGTAGAATCCGCTCCTCCACTCACCGCCACACAAACCCGTTCCCCGGCCCTCACCAGCCCTCGATCCATCGCCAACGTCGTCGTCACCGCCATCGCTCCATCCTATAGCTCACCCGCTCCCACCCACCTCTGCTCCTTACGCTCTACTCCTTACTCCTTACCCTCTACTACTTACTCCTTACCCTCTACTACTTCCAAAAGAGTTATACTTCGATTCCCATGTCCGTCTTCGTCATCATTCCCGCCGCCGGAATCGGCACCCGCATGGCGCACGCCACAGGCGGCGTGTCCAAGCAGTTTCTCCAGCTCAAAGGCCTGCCCATTCTGGTCCACTCCGTGCGCGCCTTCCTCGCGGTCCCCCGCGTCACAGCCATCTACGTTGCTGTCCGCGACACCGAACAGCCCCGCGTCGCCGCCATGCTCGCCGAGCACGGCCTCAGCGCCAAAGTCCACGTCGTCACCGGCGGCAGCGCCCGCCAGGACTCCGTCGCCAACGCCCTCGCGGCCCTCCCCAGCACCTCCACCGCCGACATCGTCCTCGTCCACGATGCCGTCCGCCCCCTCATCGACCCCGCCACCATCGACCGCACCATCGACGCCATCGAGAAGCACGGCGCCGCCATCGTCGCCACCCCCGCCATCGACACCATCAAGCAGGTCGAGCGCACCGCCGACGGAGCCCTCGTCACCGCCACCATCCCCCGCGAACTCATCGTCCACGCCCAAACCCCGCAGGGCGCCCGCGTCCCTCTCCTCCGCCAGGCCTTCGCTGAAGCCGCAGCCGACGAGTTCATCGGCACCGACGAAGCCAGCCTCCTCGAGCGCGCCAGCATCCCCGTCTTCGTCGTCCAGGGCAGCCCCCGCAACTTCAAAGTCACCCAGCCCGGCGATTTAGAGATCGCCGAATTTTTCTTGGCAGGCTAGCCATCGCCGAGTTTCACCTTGCCGGCTAACCCCACCACCCGGCGCTGCACCCTCCCTCAGCTCTCGACCGCATGACTTCATCCCCTCGAAACATCACGTAACGACCCTGATTCAACAAGACTTACGCCTGCCATCGCGTCGGGACTATGCAAGAAACGGTTTTCGAAGTGGAAAATATTTTCCACTTCGCAGACCTCTGTTCAGAACGCCAACATGCTACCTGCAACCCTGCACCGTCGGGCATTGGCGAACCCACAATAGAATCAAGCACCTAAGGCGCCCCTCCGGCAAAGCCGTTTCCCGGCCCAGTCCACGCACTTTGGCCAGTCACGTGCTCCATAAGTTTGCAATCTGTATTTCGGGAGCTCCCCCCTATGAATAAAACCATCATCTACATAGCAACCATGCTCGCCTTCAGCGCCTCGATCGCTAAGGCAGACACGGTCACATTCCCCACCTCGTCATCAGGGTTCTGCTGCTTCAACGTCGAGGTCACACAAGTCAACCCCACCGACATTCAATTGCAAGTCAATCTCCTGGATGGAGCTGAGTCCTTTGTCCATTCGGGCAATGGCAGCAACCACCCCGGATTCGCCTTCAATCTCACCTCGGGATTCAACCCAATCTCGATCAGCTTCCCCACAGGTTCCCTGTGGACTGGACAGCCTCTTCTGACCGATGTCTCCACCAATGGACCCTCATTCGGCACATTCGGATACTACTTCGACAACTATGGTACGGGCGCAGGGGATCAAGGACCGCTCATATTCAACATCATCTCGAGTTCCTCTGACATCTCGTACCTGAATCTGGTCACCAACACGGACGGATACTACTTCGCAGCGGATATTCAGGACTCCCAGGGTGCCACCGGTGAGTCTGCGCTTAACGGCCCTCCTACCCCTCCCACCGTTCCTGAACCATCCTCGCTGCTGCTGCTCGGCACGGGCGTTCTCAGTGCAGCCGGAATCCTGCGTCGTCGCGTAATGTCCGGCTCGTTGCGCAGTTAGTCCGAACGTCTCTACCCGCGCAATCGGCGGCTCAGTGTAACAATCAACGCTAAGGGCGCACTTCAGGTGCGCCCTCTTTTTCGCATCCGCGCAATCCACCCTTTTTGCGCATAGCACCCACCCGACCATTTATCATCCCAACCATGAGCATGCGCATCGGTCTCGGCTTCGACTCCCACGCCTTCAAGAAGGACGTCCCTCTGGTTCTCGGAGGCCTCAAGATCGACCACCCCGAGGGTTTTGCAGGCCACTCCGACGGCGATCTCCTCCTCCACGCCATCACCGACGCACTTCTCGGCGCCGTCTCCGCCGGCGACATCGGCACCTTCTTCCCTCCCTCCGACCCCAAGTGGAAGGGCGCCGACTCCACCCTCTTTCTCCGCACAGCGCTTGAAGAGATCGCCCTCGTCGGCTTCAAGATCGTCAACATCGACTGCGTCCTCATCATGCACCGCCCCAAGATCGTCCCTCTCGCCGGCCAGCTGCGCGAGCGCGTTGCCGACCTCCTCGGCATCGACGTCAACAACGTCAGCATCAAGGGCAAGACCCCCGAAGGCCTTCCCCAGGACGGCACCGCCGTCGCCCACGTCGTCGTCCTGCTCGAATCCATCGACCTTCCCAACGAGCACAAGAACCTGGCCATCGAAGCCGAGCTCCCCAACGACGCCGACATCGACGCCGCCCTCGCCGCCGTCTCCAAGCCCCGCGACATCACCGCCCTCGGCCGCAAGCTCCCCACCTTCGACACCGACGACCTCACCTAGTGCCATTTGCTTTCAGGTGTAGTCGCAATCATTTTGATGGTTGTCATTCCGTAGCGGCCGATGGAAGCGCACGGGCTGGAACCTTTCTTGGTCGCCATCATTTTCATGTTTGTCATTCCGTAGCGAAGCGGAGGAATCTGCTTCTTGAACCGGCGACTACACCTGATGCCGATCCGCTGTAGAACACGCCCGCACACACCTTCGCTTGCAAGTGTCACCACTTTCGCCCCACCGTAGCTGCTCAGCCGAGTCGTCGCGTCGCGGCCTCCAACCACTCCCTCGTCCTCTCGACCGGAAGCCGCAAACCGCCGCCAAGAGACCCCCTGTGGACACTCCGCGCGACGACCGCCGCCCCATCCGCATCCAAAGGATCACCGTGACTCTCCGCTCAACCTCCCTCCTCCTCCTCGCCGCGCTCACCCTCTCCGGCTGCAAGCCAACACCATCCACCACGGCCTCCACCACACCCATCGCCGCGCCCGCAGCCGACGCCTCCACCACCGGCTCCATCACCGGCGTCGTCCACTTCGACGGCAAGCCTCCCGAGCGCATCGCCATCGACATGTTCGCCGACCCCGCCTGCGCCCGCTCCCCGCAGCCCAACTTCACCGAGCAGGTCATCGTCACCAACCACCACCTCGCCAACGTCTTCGTCTACATCAAGTCCGGCGCTCCCGCCTCCGCCGTCCCATCAGGCACGCCACCCGTCGTCCTCGACCAGAAGGGTTGCCGCTACATCCCCCACGTCATCGCCCTCCAGCAGGGCGGCACTGCCGAGTTCCGCAACTCCGACGCCACCGTCCACAACGTCCACACCCTCCCCACCCAGCCCAACAACCAGTCCGCCGACCTCACCGAGCCAGCGCATAGCAAGCCTCAGACCGAGCCCTTCAACGCCCCCGAACTCATGCTGCCCGTCCGCTGCAACTACCATCCCTGGATGAACGCCTTCATCAACGTCGCTCCCAACCCCTACTTCGCCGTCACCGCCGCCGACGGCAGCTTCACCATCTCCCACCTTCCCCCCGGCACCTACACCCTCGCCGCCGTCCACGAAACCCTCGGCGAGCAGGACATCCAAATCACCGTCCCCCCAAAATCAATCGCCAAAGCAAGCTTCACTTTCGCAACCAGATAGCATCCAACGGTGAGTATCATCTCCATGCACGACTCACCCCACAGGAGCAGCCATCCATGAATACCCATCTCGATCTTGCCACTCATGGAATCCCGCTCTGGTTTCTCGTCCTCTCCCTCTTTCTCCCGCGCATCTGCATCGTGCTCGCGTGGCTTCAGCACAGCATGCCGCATTACATCCCCTCGGTCGTCGGCATCATCCCCGCGATCGTAGCCCTGCTCATCCCGCGCCTGCTCATCCTCTTCTGGATCTACAGCGATCAAGGCATCGGCCTCTGGTTCCTCATCCACGTCATCGGCCTGCTTATCACCTGGGGTGGCGGCAGCTCCCGCGTATACACCCGCCGCCGCGTCACCTACGTCGACTAGCCTGGGGATAGTGTGGTGAGTCATTAATTCGCTCAGCCAACGAATCGTCATCCTTTGACTGCGTTTCACGCGGCTTCGTGCGTCAAACGCAGTCAAAGGAGCCTGAGGACGCTCGTTCTGCCTGGACTCTCCAGATCTTTCTATCTGAGAACTTTCAATAAGCTTCCGACTCACCACTGGAGCCATCCTTACTTTTCGACCGCTCGCCGCGTCCCATCAGCTTCTCCTGATCTGACGTAAACTACCTCCGACAGGAGAAGCCGATGGAGCCGCGCATCAGCCTCATCACCCTTAGCGTGATCGATCTGGCCCGCAGCAGAGCCTTCTATGAGCGTCTCGGATGGCAGCCTTCCATGCGCCACGCCAAAGGCGTCGTCTTCTTTCAGGCGGGCCCCATGGTGCTCTCGCTCTTCCCTCGCGAACCACTCTCGCCTTCCGTTGGACAGGACAGTCAGAATCTGACTTTTGCCGCGAAGTTCCCGTCGATAGCTTCAAAATCATCGGTTCGCGAATAGGTGTGAGTTCCCAGATTATTGCGTACCCAGTCCGGGTCGATCCGTCCGACCGGAACTTCGCTGTATTCCATCTCATTCAAGACAGTTACTTCGGAGAAACACAGAGCATAACCATAGGCTTTTGAGCAATCCTGAGAAGGCCGGATAAGTTTTCCATCCTGATAGAACAATGCTCCGGCAGGGCGGGCTCTTCTTACATCCGATACCACTGGATTATTGCGATGTGCCGTCCACGGTCCAAACAATGAATCCGCATAGAACAATCCGAGTTCGTCGCAATTGGAGTATTTTCCATTCGACAATCCTACAAACATCCAGAATTTTCCATTGGCCTGGTGGATCGTCGCATCAACTGCAACAATATCCTGCAACAACACCGCCGCGAGCGACCAGCGGAATGGAAATTCATCTGCACGATATAACTCCACCGTGCGATTTTGCTTCGTCTCAGGAATCATGTACATGTGTCCGTCCTGTTCAAATAAAAACGGATACGAGAGGTGATAAGGACGGCGCAGAACTTCCACGGGTTCGCTCAGTATCCCGTCCGCGCTCACTTCCGAACAGCAAATAAGCGCACGGCCTTCGCTGTATCGATAATCTTCAAAAAACAAATAGGTCTTACCCTCTCTTTTCACCAGAAAAGGATCGGCATAAAACCTGTCCCTGGGAGGGCGACTCAATTGATATCCCGCTGTAGCATCGAAATGATGCTCCGGTGACCTCTTTCTGATCGCCACAAACCACTGAATTAGGCCTCCTTTCAATCGCAAAGACAATTTCGTACGAATGGATCGTTTAATAAATCGCCAAAGGAACACCGTCATCTGTAGTGCATCGGGAGTCTTATACATCCTTCGAGCATAGGTATTCTTTTCGTTATAGGTGTCCAGGGATTGGATGTAACTCCAGCCCCGCGTATCCAGATCACGTAACCGGCGCAGAGCGAACTCGGCTGTCTTCCAATAGATAGGATTGCGGCTTCCATAGAGTGACGTGAAATCCGTCGCGGAATGACTCCTGTAAATTACATGGCCACCATCCAGCGAGTCAGTCAGAATCTGCAGAATCGTACCGGATACAGGGTTCCCTTCGTATATCTCCCAAAAAAGAGGCGGCCCGCCTCTGTACTCAAGGTTGTCGTCGTGATGAAACGACCAGACGCCGTATCTCGCCACATTTAGAATCTCGCCTCGAATAATTCGAAATCCAAACCGGAAGACTACATCGAGATTCGCAGCGCGGATAGTAACAAGGTCGTCCTCGTTGAATTGATCCGTAAATCCTTTACGGATCGGATTGACTTGAATGAGTTGTACCTCACTCAAGAGCGAAGACACGTCCCGTGGACTTTTTGCGTCCGGATCAACCTTCCGTCTCTGGTAATCCCATTGCTCGTAGCGATGATAGAGCGTCTGCTTCCAATGATTCTTTAGCCGCTTGCGGAGCGAAGGCCGGGTCTTCTCCACCGGCGTATTCAGAATGACCAGTGACACACTGGCAAACCCTGAGCTCTCAATATCCTCGATAATCTTGGCAACCCATGCGCTGGTGCCCCACGAATCCAGCATTACACCAATGCGCAACATACTCTCTCCTGTGTCATCATCTTCAATCACCCATGGCAGGCGAGTAGGTCAAGTGTCGCCGCCAGTATAGCAGCCGGATCTGCCTGCAAAGCTGGCGTTCCGGCAATCCCCGTCGCTTGCGATATCCTAGTTAAATGGAACGGCGAAACGTAGGCATTCTCGGCGCGACCGGCATGGTCGGACAGCGATTCATTCAACTCCTTGCGGACCATCCCTGGTTCAACATCACCTGGATCGCAGCCAGCGACCGCAGTGCCGGCAAGCCCTACGCCGAGGCCTGCAAGTGGAAGCTCGACACGCCGCTCCCCGCGCGCATCGCCCAGATGATCCTCCAGCCCAACACCCCCGAGGCCTGCACCACCGAGCTTCCGCGCATCATCTTCGCCGCACTCGACGCCGACATCGCCCGCGATCTCGAGCCTCGTTTCGCCACCGCCGGCTGCGCCGTCATCTCCAACTCCTCCGCCTTCCGCATGACCCCCGACGTCCCCCTCGTCATCCCCGAGGTCAACGCCGACCACCTCGCCGTCCTCGAAGCCCAGGCCACCCGCCGCACCTCGGGCGGCTACATCGTCACCAACCCCAACTGCTCCGCCATCGGCCTCGTCCTTCCCCTCAAGCCGCTCGAAGAACTCTTCGGCATCGAGAAGCTCTTCGTCACCACCATGCAGGCCATCTCCGGCGCCGGCTATCCCGGCGTCGCCTCGCTCGACATCCTCGGCAACGTCGTTCCCTACATCAAGAACGAAGAAGAGAAGCTCGAAGAGGAAGTCGCCAAGCTCCTCGGCACCGCCTCCACCACCGCCTTCCAGCCCGCCCCCATCGCCGTCTCCGCGCACTGCAACCGCGTCGCGGTCATCGACGGCCACACCGAGTGCGTCAGCATCAAGCTCCGCAAGCCCGCCACCCGCGACCAGATCCTCGCCGCCTGGGCCGACTTCCAGCCCCTCCACGGCAAGGGCCTTAACGGCCTCCACCTCCCCTCCGCGCCGATCTTCCCCGTCGAGTACAACGCCGACGACACACGCCCGCAGCCTCGCCTCGACCTCATGCGTGGCCACGGCATGACCACCACCGTCGGCCGTCTCCGCCCCTGCGCCCTCTTTGACTGGAAGTTCACCCTGCTCTCCCACAACACCATCCGCGGAGCCGCCGGCGCCGCCATCCTCAACGCAGAGATCCTCGCCGTGCTCGGCAAGCTCGACTTCCGCGATTTTCCCCCCATGAAATTCGGTCAGACCGCAGAAGTGCTGGTGCCCGCATGAGTACACCCCGCAACCACATCGTCGTCATGAAGTTCGGTGGTACCTCGGTCGAGGACGCCACCGCTATCCTGCGCACCGCCTCGATCGTAGCCGGCCGCCTGCGCAAAGGCCTCAGCCCCATCGTCGTCGTCTCGGCAATGTCGAAGGTCACCGACACACTCCTCGCCGCAGCCGCAGCGGCTGGTCGCAACGCGCGCGAGGACGCACTCAAGCTCTCCGACACCCTGCGCACGCGCCACCTCAACACCGCCGCTGAACTCGTCACCAATCCCGACCGCCTCACATCTCTCCAGCTCAACATCCATCACGAGTTCGACACCCTCGACGATCTCCTCCGCGGCATCTCCGCCGTCGGCGAGCTCACCCCTCGCACCTCCGACAACGTCGTCAGCTTCGGCGAGCGGCTCTCCTCGGTCATCGTCACCGCGGCCTTCGCCGAGCAGTCCATGCCCAGCGCGCATATCGACGCTCGCACCGTCATCCTCACCGACCATCACTACGGCAAGGCCGCGCCCAACGAGCCCGCCATCGAAGCCGCACTCACCGAGCACGTCCTTCCTCTCGTCGACCTCGGCAAGGTCCCCGTCATGGGCGGCTTCATCGGCTCCTGCGACGGCATCACCACCACCCTCGGCCGCGGCGGCTCAGACTACACCGGAGCCCTCGTCGGCGGCGGCCTCCACGCCGGCGCCATCGAGATCTGGACCGACGTCAACGGCATCATGACCACCGATCCGCGCATCGTCCCCGAAGCTCTGCGCGTCAAGACCATCAGCTTCGAAGAGGCCGCCGAGCTGGCCTACTTCGGCGCCAAAGTCCTGCACCCCGCGACGATCCTCCCCGCCGTGCAAAAGAACATCCCGGTCTTCGTCCTCAACTCCCGCAACGCCGAAAACGAAGGCACCAGGATCACCGCAACGCCACCGCCCTGCGCCAGCCCATTCAAGTCCATCGCCGCAAAAAAGAAGCTCACCATCATCGACATCGTCGCCAGCCGCATGCTCCTCGCGCACGGCTTCCTCAAGTCCGTCTTTGATGTCTTCGACAAGCATGGCTGCGCCATCGACATGGTCTCCACCTCCGAGATCTCCGTATCGGTCACCGTCGATTCCAAGGAAGCTCTCCCCGCCATCTGCGCCGAGCTCAGCAAGATCGCCGACGTCAAATACGAAGGCAACAAGGCGCTCATCTGCCTGGTTGGCGAAGACATTCGCGGCATCTCCGGCATCTCCGGCCAGGTCTTCTCTTCCATCTCGCACGTCAACGTCCGCATGATCTCGCAGGGCGCCAGCGAGATCAACATGAGCTTCATGATCAACGAAGAAGACGTGGACGAAGCCCTCCGCTCGCTCCATAAAAATTTCTTCGCCAACCCCGATCCCACCATCTTCGACGTCGAAGCCCGCGTCCCCATGATGGACAAAGTCTAGGCAGTTCTCATACCCGCGCCCGCACAACGCTCGTTATTCTCAGCGCAGCGAAGAGCCCCTGTAGCTTGCTCGCAGCGTTAATGCTTCCAGCTCTGCCTGACGATATCCGCACTCATCTGTTGCATCTCTTCGCGCAGCTCTCCAGCACGCTCGACACAGGGACTAAACTAACCTCATGCGCATCCTCGTCCTCGGTGCCGGCAAGACCGGCCAGCTCGTAGCAGAAGTAGCCGCCGCGCGCGGCCACACCGTTCGCGTCTTTGCCTCCCACGAGAACCACAACGCCGCAGCTCTCACCCCTCCCTTCCTCGAAGGCATCGACGTTGTCATCGACTTCACCACCCCTGCAGCCGTAGTCCTCAACCTGCGTGTCTGCCTCGCCCACGGCGTCCGCATGGTCATCGGCACCACTGGCTGGTACGACCATCTCTCCGAGATGCGCGCCCTCGCCACGCGCTACAAAACGGCCCTTCTCTACGGCACCAACTTCTCCATCGGCATGCAATTAATGCTTCAGCTCTCCCGGCAGATGGCCACCACCCTCAAGCCCGCCGGCTACACCTTCGCCATCGCCGAGACCCACCACGTCACCAAGCTTGACGCACCCAGCGGCACCGCTCTCACCCTTCGCGACACCGTCCTCTCCGCCATCGGCAGTAAAGACGACGGCGTCAATACCCAGGTCCCCATCACCGCCAACCGCACCGGCGACACCGAAGGCATCCACACCCTCATCGCCACCAGCAACTGCGACCGCATCCTTCTCACCCACGAATCCAACTCGCGCCGCCCCTTCGCCGAAGGTGCCGTCCGCGCCGCCGAGTGGCTCTCCACCCGCACCGGCGTCTACGACTTCCACGAAATCTTCACCGAGCTCTAAACCGCGTTCACCCGATCTGCGCGAACTTCCTCCCTCAGCAGGAGCCTGTCATCTCCACCTCAGGCGCGCACGTGCGCCGCAGTGGAGAGACCTGTAGTGCGTGCCCCCGCGAACCCAGCTACCGCCGCCCCAGCACCACCTGCACTCCACCCACAAACGACCGCCCCTGCATCTGTACCCCCACAATCTCCTGGTACCCCGTATTGCTCAGATTCGTCATCTGCACATACGGCTGCACGCGTGCCTTGTCATATACCGCCGACGCATCCCACACCGGCGCAACACCTCTCCCAAACCAGTTCACCACCCGCACTCGCTGCCGCAGCAGCACCCCATTCTTCCACTGCCCAATCCAATCCGCCACCGCATTCTGCACCGGGTAATTGAACACATACTCCGACTGCAATCCCTGTAGCGCCTGCTGCGAACCCTCCAGCGTCGTCAACCCCACGCGCAACTCCTGCCCGCCCTTCGGCCTCCAGTCCACGCCCGCATCCACGCCTGTAAACCGCACACCGTTCAAATTCTCCGCCTGCCACGGCACCGAAGCACTCGCCCGCACATAGTCAATCGCATCGGTCTGGATCGAATGAAACGCCGTCAGCGTCAGCGTCAGCCGCTCGCTCCGGTACCAGTCCGCCCCACCATCGAAATTCCACGCCGACTCCGGCTTCAAATTCGGATTCCCCACCGTGCTCGGGTCGCTGTAATACAAATCCACATACGTCGGCAGCCTGAATCCCCTCTCCACCGACGCTCTCACCTTCACCTTCTTCGCCACCCACAAACTCGCCGCAACCGACGGCGTCGTCACCGCAATTCCGCCGCTGAAAATCTCCTGCCGCACGCCGCCCGACACCGTCCCCCACCGCTTCCCCTTCAGTTCAAAGTCCGCATATCCCGCTCCCCGATTGCGTCCATGGTCGCCCAGGTTCGTACTCTTGATCTCATCCGCATTCGCATCCAGCCCGTAATAAATCGCTGCGCCCTTCCACGGCAGATCGTTACTCCGCCGCAACTCGCCCTGCCAACTGTAGTCGTCATACTGGTTCTTATAGAACCCAGGATCATTCGCCAGCAGCACAAACAGATCACTGTGCCGCCGGTACGCCAGCACCGCCTCGGTCCGCGGATCGATCTGCTGATTCACTCCCGCAAACCACTCCTTGGTCCGCTCCCAAGAGTTGTAGTTCCCATAAAACTGGTTCGCCCCAAAGCTCCGGTCGCTCCCTCCCAGCAGCACATCCGAGTCCCCGGCCACCGAATGAAACCGCGTCTCCGAACTCCCTTCCTCCGACCGATACCCTCGGTCAACCATGAACCCATCCGAAAAATTTCTATCCCCGCCAATCACCTCGCTAAACTTCTTCCCGCCCCATGAAGCCACCGCTGCCTGATCATCCTGACCAAAGCTCCCACCCTCCTCGCGCAGCTTCAACTGCGCCCCCCGCACCGGCGCGACCGTCACAAAGTCCACCACGCCACTCACCGCATCCGACCCATACA
>JAJYBU010000055.1 GCA_021778845.1 Acidobacteriota bacterium | reverse complement strand
TCGAAGTTCCAGTCGTGGACGCCGTGGAAGTCGACGCCGGCGGCGAAGAGGTCGGAGTTGCGGGCGAGAGCGAGGGCGGTGAGATAGCCGCCGTAGCTGCCGCCCCAGATGCCGATGCGCTTGGGATCGACGCCGGGGAGGGTGCGGAGGTATTTGGCGGCGGCGAGGACATCGTTGTACTCAGTGGCGCCGTCGGCGCCGGCGTGCTCGCACTGGCGGAAGTCGAGGCCGTAGCCGACGCCGCAGCGGTAGTTGACTGAGAGCACGATGAAGCCCTGCGCGGCGAGGTACTGGTTCATCGCATAGGCGTTGGAGTAGTAGTCCATGGCGGGATAGCCGAGCAGCATCTGGCGATTGGGGCCGCCGTGGACGAAGAGGATGGCGGGGCGCAGGCCGTGAGCGGGCGCAGGGGTTCGAGGGAGAAAGAGCTGGCCGTGCAGGTGCAGGCCGTCGATGCTGGTGAAGAGGACCTGGCTGGGGGTGACGAAGGCTGCGGCGGGATAGTCGTCGGGGAGGAAGCCGGGGCGGAGGGGGGTGATCGCTCCATCGGAGGCGATGAGCGCGGGGTGCATGGGGGTGCGTGCGTCGGAGACCAGAGCAGCGATGGTGCCGTAGGCGGCGATCTGGGGATGAGTCTCGATGCCAGCTCCGGTGGTGAGTTCGACGGGATGGGCGTCAATCCGGGTGAGGTCGATGCGCCAGAGGTGGCGGCGGTCCTGGTCCAATGCGTCGCCGTGGGTCTGGTTAGAGCTGTAGACGAGGTAATGGTGATCGGGGGTGAGGGCTGCGTCTTCGACCTCGAAGGGGCCGGGGGTGAGCCACTGGACGCAGGGGTCGCCATCGGTGCAGACCTGGTAGAGATGGACCCAGCCGTCGGCCTCACTGTAGAAGACGACGGTGGTGTTGGTGGCAAAGAAGAGGCGCGGCTCGCCTTCGGCGAGGTGGGGGAGAACGCTGCCGGGCTTGTTGGGCGCGGGCGAGAAGAGGGTGCGTGTGGCTCCGGTGGCGACGTCGGCGAGCTGGATGGACCAGGGGTTGGGCGAGGTGCGATTGGGAGCGAACTCGCGGGGCTGGACGAAGGGCGAACGCAGCCAGGCGATGTGCTGTCCGTCGGGCGAGAATGCGGGCGCGGAGTCGTCGCTGGTGGAGGGCGAGAGGAAGCGGAGGGTGTGGGCGGCGAGGTCATACAGTGCGATGAAGCTGTGCGATGGCTGCTTGACTTCGCTGCGATGACTGACGAAGGCCAGCAGCGTGCCGTCGGGGGAGAGGGTGAGGGAGCTGGCTGAGCCGCGGTCGAAGACGAGCTGGTGCGCGGAGGCGGGTGCGGCGGTGTCAGCGATCCATATTTGGCCGTCGCGGACGTAGAGAAGGCTGTGGCTGTCGTGGGTGAAGAGCGGGGAGTGGCCTTCGCCGATCACGATGGGCTGCGCGTTGGGCGCGAGAGGCTGGAGGAGGACTTCGACGGGCGTGGGGCGCTGGAGGTGGGCGGGGTTGGCGGGCTTGCCGTTGGCTCCGGACTCGGCACCGCAGGTGTAGGCGATGGCGGAGGCGTCGGGTGACCAGGCGAGTTGGGTGATGTCCTGCGCGTCGTCGCCGGTGTTGTGGGTGAGCTGGCGGGGGGATGGATTGGGGGCGGCAGGGCTACCTCCAATCCAGAGGTTGTGGCGACCTTCGGCGTTCTCGACCCAGGCGAAGAGATTGCCCTGGGGAGCGGCGGTCAGAGACGTCGCGTACGGAGCATTGAGCGCCTGTTGCAGGGTAAAGGGTTTGGCCTCAGACGTATGCAGCGATGAGGATGCGGCAAGAGAGGCGACCAACAGTGATGCAGCGAGACCCATTCGGCGAGGATAACCCGGCGGTGCCGACCGTCGCTGTGATTTGACGCAGGGGGCACCTAGTTGGAGAAGAGGGCAGGGAGTAATGAGCGATAGGGGAGCTGCTCCTTACTCTCTCTTCGTTGCTGATTCAGGCGGCAGCTTCGGCCTTGAGGCGTTCGGCTGTAAAGTGAGCGATGAGGGCGTCGATGGTGGGCTGTAGCTGGCCCTCCATCACCATGGCGAGCTGGTGGTTGGTGAGGCCGATGCGGTGGTCTGTGAGGCGGTTCTGCGGGAAGTTGTAGGTGCGGATCTTCTCGCTGCGGTCGCCGGTGCCAACCTGCTGCTTGCGCTCCTTGGCCTGGAGCTGGTGGATGCGCTCGGCCTCGACTTCGTAGAGGCGTGAACGCAGTACGCGCATCGCCTTCTCTCGATTCTTGATCTGTGATTTTTCGTCCTGGCAACTGACGACCGTGTTGGTGGGCAGGTGCGTGATGCGGATGGCCGAATAGGTGGTGTTGACCGACTGGCCGCCGGGACCGGAGGAACAGAAGGTGTCGATGCGAAGATCCTTGTTTTCGATTTTGATGTCGACTTCTTCGGCCTCGGGGAGGACGGCGACGGTGATGGCGGAGGTGTGGACGCGGCCCTGCGTTTCGGTGGCGGGAACGCGCTGGACGCGGTGCACGCCGGACTCGTACTTCATCTGCGCGTAGACGCCCTGCCCTTCCATGATGGCCGTGATGTCCTTGAGACCGCCGACGTCGGAGTCGGTCTGGGAGAGGATTTCTACCTTCCAGCGGTGCTGCTCGGCGAAGCGGAGATACATGCGGAAGACCTCGGCGACGAAGAGCGAGGCCTCGTCGCCGCCCGTGCCGGCGCGGAGTTCGAGGACGATGTTCTTGTCGTCGTTGGGGTCCTTGGGGAGGAGCAGGACCTTGAGTTCGGCTTCGGTGGCGGCGAGCTGCGGCTGGAGCGTGGCTAGCTCCTCTTCGGCCATCGCGCGCATTTCCGCGTCGGACTCGGTGAGCATGGCCTTGGCGTCGGCGATGGCGTCGCGGAGCTTGCAGTAATCGCGGAACTTCTCGACGGTCGGCTCCATGTCGCGGTGCTGCTTGGCGACCTTGCGGTAGTTCTCCTGATCGTTGACGATTTTGGGGTCGGAGAGCTGCAGGCCGAGGTCTTCGTAGCGGGCTACGAGTTGGTCGAGGCGGTCAAACATAAAGGTCCTCCTGCGGAGTCGCAGAGTGTAGCGGATAGAGTGTGGAGAATAGAGCGGGGAGGAAGGGACGCGGGTGGGCGTAGCTAGGCAAAGTCGTGACGCGTCGTCACGCGGGGAGTGGTCACCGGATTTGCGCTGGTGTAATGCATCTGCTCTTTAGATGGTAACGCGAACGGCGGGGATTCGTTGGCGCGGCTGCGGCGGGACAGACGGGCGTCGATGGAAGAGGTAGAATCGAAGGAGCACAATGGCATAAACGAAATCCGATTCGCCAAAGGTCATTCTGTTGCGCGCATTCTCGAGGGGCTCCCTCGCTGTGGAGATTCACCGTTGATTCAGCATCATGTTTCTTTTCGTTCTTTTGTGGGGGCTCTGCAAACGTCGTACAGGCGGATTTGGATGGGGATCTCGGTGGGGCTGATGCTGTTTGCATGTCAGGCGGTGTCGGCGGGTGGCCCAAGGGTGCGGGCACGGGCGCGGTTGCGACCTCCGGTGAGGATGATCCATGCTGCGCTGTTGGAGCCGGGGGTGTTGCCGGCCGATGAGGCGGCGGTGCCGGAGGATGGGGAGAAATATGTACTGAGACTGCGCCACCTGCATTCGGGGGAGACGATCGACGTGGTGTATCGGATTGGGGACACGTATGTTCCGACGGCGATTGATAAACTTGATTATTTTCTTAGGGATAGCCGGACACAGGACGAGAAGGCGTATGATCCGCGGGAGTTCGATGTGCTGCACAACCTGATGGCTCGACTGGGGCGGCCGGATGAGGTCATCGATATTGTTTGCGGGTATCGGACGCCGTGGACGAACAATTTCCTGAGGACGCGGGGAAGGCATACAGGCGTGGCTAAGAACTCGCAACATGTTCAGGCTAAAGCAATTGACATCCGCGTGCCAGGGGTGGGGACGCGGGTGCTGAGGGATGTGGCGCTGAGTTTAGGGGAGGGCGGGGTGGGATATTATCCGCGGAGCCAGTTTGTGCATGTGGACGTGGGGCCGGTTCGGCGGTGGACGTTTACTGGTCGGAGCGAAGATTAAGTCCTTGTGTGTCTGATAGTTGAGAGCTGATGGCGGTCGGAAGGATGCTCCCTGTTGCTTCTGCGTTGATAATGGTTGGGTGAAGAGTTGGGTTGAGGTTTCGGGGACGCGGCTGGTGGAAAACCTGCGCGCGGTGCAGGCAATCGCCTCTGTTGGCGGGGGTGCGGAGGTGCTGGGGGTCATAAAAGCCAATGCTTATGGGCATGATGCTGCGTTTGTGGCGCGGATACTGGTGGATGCGGGGGTGCGGTGGCTGGGGGTCGCCGATTTTGAGGAGGGGGCAAGGGTTCGGGGTGTGGTCGGGGACGGGGTGCGCGTGCTGGTGATGTGTGGGCTGCAAGAGGTTGATTGCAGGGATGTTGTTGCCTATGAGCTGACGCCGGCGGTATGGACTTTGGAGCATGTGGCGATGCTGGAACGAGCAGCGGAGGCAGCAGGCCAGGTGGTGCGGGTGCATTTGGAGATCGATACGGGGATGTGTCGGCAAGGTGTTGATTTGGAGGGAGTTGCGGAGGTTGCGGAGCGACTGGCAGGGTCGAAATGGGTGGTTTGCGAGGGGGTGATGTCGCATCTGAGTTCGGCAGAGATGGCGGGGTCGTGGGTCACGGCCAGGCAGCGAGAGAGATTTGATGATGCGCTTCAAGTGGTTGTGGGGAAAGGGATTAGGCCGGAGTGGTTGCATGTGGCGGCGACGTCGGCGGTGGATGAAGGGGGGACGCTGGGGTGGCTGCGGGAGCTGGCTGCGGAGGTTGGGGCGAAGGTGATGGTGCGGCCGGGGATTGCGCTGTATGGCTATTGTTTGCCTATAGATACGGGTAGGCTTGGAGAGCTGGTAAAGCCGGTGTTGACGTGGAAGACGCGGGTGATTGGGGTGCGGGAGATTGGGACGGGCGAGACGGTGGGATATGGGGCTACGTTTACGGCTAAGTCATTGATGCGGTTGGCTTTGATTCCGGTCGGATATGCGGATGGGCTGCGGCGGACGGCGTCGTCAGGGGTGGGGGATGGATGGGTGATGATAGGCGGCCGGCGTGCGGCGGTGGTGGGCCGGGTGTCGATGAATTTGACCACCGTGGATGTGACTGATATTGCTGGGGTTGCGGTGGGGGATGAGGTGGTGGTGCTGGGCGAAGGCGTGACGGCGGACGACCATGCACGGTGGTGCGGGACGATTTCGTATGAGATTTTATGCGGGATTCGGGCGCGGCGGGTGTGAGTTTCAGGTCACTCTCAACGCAATGTTGGGCTGCACGATGGTACTCTCAGCACGGATTTCGGTTGTGGGGGTGGGAAAAACGGATGGGTAGGGTTGTGTGGGGTGCTGGGAGCCGGTAATCGGTATGGTGGATGAGTCAGTAATGTTGTTGCCAGAGGGATCGGCGGCTGGTAGGGTGTTGCAAAGATTGCTCCATATGGAACGACACAATGATGAAGAGTTTCTGCGGGCTGATGCTTCTTGCATGGGTGATGCCGGTCCAGGGAGCACAGAAGTTTCCCGACTATCCGGTGCGGCGACCGGGTGATTGCAGCATCTCGGCGCGACAGGACGATGTGTCCATCGGGCTTGAGTTGGTGGAGTCAGACGAGGATCAAATGACGTACTTCCATACGTCGTTATCCCCCCAAGGATTTCTTCCGGTGATGGTGGTGGTTCACAACCGGTCGAAGTCCGATAGCCTGCTGCTGGATAAAGGAGGGATCTCGTATGGCGTGGGCGACCCCGGCAAGGCAGCTCCGAAGGAGAATTCGGTGGGGCAGAAGGTGGCCATCACGACCACTGGAGCGATTCCTTTTATTGGACCGTTCATTGCCATGGGGCTGGCGGAGGATGCTTCGCAGGTGAAGCAGAACATGGTGGTGCGGGAGTTGCAGAGCGGAACGATTTCGGCTGGCGAGACGGTGCATGGATTCCTGTATCTTCCGATTCCCAAAAAAGGGACACGGCCGAAGATTCATATTCAATTCCCGATTGCATGGGCCGGGTCGGACAGAACGTCGGTGCTGAAGTTAGATTTCTGAGGAGTATTGCGATGACGAGACTCAATAAGCTTGCAGGGTTTCTTGGCTGCGTTGTGCTGCTATCGGCGAGTGTCCCGAGGGTGCGGGCGCAGGCACCTGCGGCGGTGCCGGCTGCTGTACCTGCGGAGGCGAAACTTCCGCTCAATGCGGTTCTGGTGCTGACGCCGGAGTTCTGCGCGACGGTGTTCAAGCAAGGGTCGATCTGGACTACAGGCAGGGAGAGCTTTGACGTAGGCAAGCTGGCCTGCACGGAGCTGGAGCCCGCGCTGAAGCCGGCGTTTGCGAACCTGACTGTGGTGGCTGCGCCGCCAGCTTCCACCGATGGGCAGCTTGTGCTGATTCCGAAGTTCGCCGACACGCATGCGACGACCTCTTCGTTCGCGTTCGCGAATCGTGAGATGGATGTGTTTCTGGAGTGGACGGTGAAGGACGCGGCCGGAAAGACGGTGTGGCTGCAGACGGTGCAGGGATCGTCGAAACACCATATGGGCAATATGTTCACGCATGGCCACGACGTGAAGCTGATTGTGAGAGATTCGGTGAAGGATGTGGCGGAGCAATCGGCGGCGAAGATGGAGGCGGCGGCGGAGTTGCGCAAGCTGGCTACGGAGAAGGTGAGTTCGGGCAATTAAGGTGGATTGCCATGGGGTGTGGTCGCCGGGGTGAGAAGCGGATTCCTCCGCTTCGCTGCGGAATGACAACTAGAAAGGCAAAGGCAAAGGCAAAGGCAACGGCAAAGGCAAAGGCAAAGGCAAAGGCAAAGGCAACAGCAACGGCAACGGCAACAGCAACAGCAACAGCAACAGCAAAGGCAAAGGCAAAGGCAAAAGCAAAAGAAGAAGCAGATCCCTGCGGGATGACAACCAAAACAGCAACAGCAACAGCAACAGCAACAGCAACAGCAACAGCAACAGCAAAGGCAAAGGCAACGGCAACGGCAGCGAATGAGCGGTTGCCGCGGTAGCGATAGTTGAGCCCGCCGATCGTTGGGTGCAAAAACCTGGCGATCGTGGTGAGCCGGTGGGCTCGTTGCACGATCGCCAGTGGTTGAGGGTTGTGGGATGCTTTCGGTTCGCTGTGAGTTATGAGGCGGATCGTGGCATCGTCGTTAGGAGAACGGGGTTAGCCGGTGATGCCCTTGTTGACGACGACGGTCACGACGACGCGGCGGTCCTGGGCCATGGCGCTGCGTGTGTGATCGGTGGAGACGGGGTTGGTGGTGCCCATGGCGGCGGGCGCAAGGATTCGGGTCATGGGAACGACGCCGGTCTGCTGGATGATGGCGAGGACGGCGTCAGCACGCTCGGAGCTGAGCCGCTGATTCAGGGCGGCGGGGCCGACGGGCGAGGCGTAGCCCTGGACCTCGATCATGTATCCGGGTGTGTTGGCGGCCGCGGTGACGAAGTCGGTGAGAGCCTGCTTGTCCTTCGGGGTGACGGTGGATTTACCGTTGGCGAAGGTGATGGTCAGGCTGCCCTTGGTTTCGTACTGGTCAAGTGCGCCGAGACGCTGATTGGCGTGGCCGAGACCCTGGGCATTGTTTGCTGTGGCGACGTTGGTCGCTGCAAGACCTTGCTGGGTGGTGCCGATGTCCTGTGAGTTCTTCGCGATGTCCTGCTGGCTTTGCTCGATGTCCTTCTGATCACTCTTGAGCTGATCCTGCTGAGCCGCGACCTGCTCGTTGACCGGGTTCAGGCCGGCATCAATCTGCTTGGCGACGGCCAGAGAGCTGCGCGAGAAGAGGACCTTGTTGGCCACGAGCTGGTGATCGGAGTTGTAGGCGCCCTGGACCTTGACGGACAGGCCGGGAACCAGGGCTGCGATGCCGAGGTTTTTGCGATCGAGACCAAGGAAGCCACCCTTTTCGGTTGCCTTGGTGGTGTCCGACAGAAGGACGGTGAGGCGGGGGGTGTCGGACGTTCTGACCGACATGGATGGGCCGGATCTGCCGATGACGAGGCCTTCGATGGTCGCTTCCTGGGCACGCGCTGTAAGGCCGAGCGACGCGAGCATCGCCAAAGACATTGCCAAGCTACATGTAGTTGTGAGCCGCTGCTTAATTTGCATTGCATTACTCCATTTCTTTCACTTGAGATAACCGGTCTTGCGGCTTCCGAACGGGTTTGGATCGCGACCGTATTCCCCGCCACCAAGGCTCACAGCGTGGGCTGTGGCAGGATATGCACCTTTGGATGCACAAAAGGCAACAGATGGGTTGGGTAGACGATACTTTCGTTTTAGGGATTGAAATGCAAGGACTTACGGGCAGCGGGTGATGGCGGAGCTGGCACCGGAACGCCGAAACGGGGCGGGAGTGGGGGCGTTGACCGCGGCTTGATCGCCTGATACGAGAGGACTTCCGGAGGGTTGGCGGGTTGGAGAGGGGCGGGGATCACAGAAGTTACTGGTGGTGGACGGTAGACTGGAAGGATGCTTGCTGGGCTTTATGAGAAGTGGATGGTGGCGTGGGAGACGGCGCTTACGACTCGGGATATGAATCGGGTGGAACGGCCGTTGGAGTGGGGGTTCGAGCATCTGGCGGACTTTGGAGGGGATGAGGCCGCGGGGAGGGTCGAGCGAGGAGAGGTGTCGGGGCTGGAGGCGATGATTGCGCTGAATGAGCGGATTGTCGCTGAGCCGCATGCGTTCTTCGACTATCGGACGCCGACGGACTTTCGCCTGGAGCAACACTTTCCGGCGCTGTATCCGACCAATGTGCGGCCGGAGACGCTGGAGCAGGAACGCGAATGGCAGCGGCGGGCTGAGGTCGGGGAGCTGAGGAAGGAACCGTTTTTGAGGTTTACGTCGGCGGTGGGGTCGGGGTATCCGGAGAACGATACGGTGAATGCGCGGTGGTATCCGGTGGAGCAGGCAGTAGACCGAAGACAGGGAGACGGCGGAGGGAGGCCGAGGCCCAAGCAGGCGATGATCGTGATGCCGCAGTGGAATGCTGACGCGTTCTCGCATAATGTGCTGTGCGAGATGTTCAACCGGTTTGGGATCTCATGCCTGCGGCTGTCGAAGCCTTATCACGATGTGCGGCGGCCGGCGGAGTTGGAGCGGTCGGACTATGCGGTGAGTGCGAATGTGGGACGGACGATTGCCGCGTGCAGGCAGGCGGTGGGGGATATCAGGAGCTGCGTGGACTGGCTGGAGGCGCAGGGATATGAGCAGTTTGGCGTGCTGGGGACGAGTTTGGGAAGCGCTTATGGGTTTATCGCCGCGGCGATGGACCCGAGGCTGAGAGTGTGCGCGTTCAACCATGCGAGTACGCAGTTTGGGGATGTGGTGTGGACCGGGCAGAGCACTCGGCATGTGAAGACGGCGTTTGAGCGTGAGGGGTTGACGCAGGATCAGACGCGGGAGATGTTTGCCGGGGTGAGCCCGATGAGCTTTATGAAGGCGTTTGCGGCGACGGGCGCGGCCCGGTGGGAGGGTGACCTGCCGCGACGGACGCTGGTGGTGTATGCACCGTATGATCTGACGTTCGTGGTGAGGTACTCGCGGGAGGTGCTGCGGCAGTTTGCGGCGCACGGCGTGGATTTTGTCGCCAAGGTGCTGCCGTGTGGGCACTATACGACTGGAGAGACGCCGTATAAGTATCTGGATGGGTGGTATCTGGGGTCGTTTGTCTGGGGGGCGTTTAAGCGGTTGCGGGGGGGGAGAGGCTAGCAACGGTAACGGTAACGGCAACGGCAACAGCAACGGCAACGGCAAAAGAAGAAGCAGATCCCTGCGGGATGACAACCAAAAAGGCAACGGCAACGGCAACGGCAACGGCAACGGCAACAGCAACAGCAACAGCAACAGCAACGGCAACGGCAAAGGCAAAGGCAAGGGCAGGGGTCCTTTGCTGCGCTGTGGATGACGGCGAAAAGGGGTGGGAGCGGCGGTGATGGAGACGAGGCGGGGCTTGCTGTCTCCGAACTGCATGGTGGGTGGCGGGGGTGGGATGAGAAAATGGAGGTGATGCTTCAACTCTCTGGCGCCGGTAAGCGATACGGCCACAAACTCCTCTTCGAAGATGTTAATTGGCTGGTCACGCCTAATGAACGCACGGGCCTGGTCGGCGGCAATGGTACGGGCAAGTCTACGCTGCTGAAGATTCTGGCGGGGATTGAGACGCTGGACTATGGGCAGCGCACGCACATCAAGGGCATGACGCTGGGCTACCTGCCGCAGGATGGGCTGGCGCTGTCGGGGCGGTCGGTGTTCGAGGAGTGCCTGTCGGTGTTTGACGAGCTGCGCGATATGGAGACCGAGCAGGAGGCACTGACGCATGTGCTGAGCGATACGGACCCGAAGTCGCGGGAGTATGCGGCGGCGGCGGATCGGTATTCAGAGATTGCGGAGCTGCTGCATCATCACGATATTTACACGCTGGACTCGCAGGTGGGTGCGGTGCTGGGCGGGCTGGGATTTACGAAGGAAGACTGGGCGCGGCGGACGGAGGAGTTCTCTGGCGGATGGCAGATGCGCATTGCGCTGGCGAAGCTGCTGCTGCAAAAGCCCTCGCTGCTGCTGCTGGATGAGCCGACGAATCACCTGGATCTGGAGTCGCGGAACTGGCTTGAGGATTATCTGCACAACTACGAGAATGCGTTTGTGCTGATCTCGCATGACCGGTACTTTCTCGACGTGACGGTGAACAAGACGGTTGAGGTGTGGAACAAGCGGATGCATGTGTACCACGGTAACTATGAGAAGTATCAGGAGCTGAAGGAAGAGCGGCGCACGCAGTTGATGAGCGCGTACAAGAATCAGCGCGACCGGATTGAGGCGCTGGAGATGTTTATCAATCGCTTCCGCGCGCAGGCTACGAAGGCTAAGCAGGTGCAGTCGCGGATAAAAGAGCTGGAGAAGATTGAACGCATCGAGGTGCCGGAGGAAGAGGCGACGATTCACTTCAGCTTCCCGCAGCCGCCGGCGAGTGGGCGCACGGTGATCGAGGTGTCGCACCTGACGAAGGTGTATCCGACGCCGAATGGCGGGGTGAAACATGTGCTCGACGATGTGAGCTTCACGATTGAACGCGGCGATAGGATTGCGCTCGTTGGGGCGAATGGCGCGGGTAAATCGACGATGATCCGGATGCTGAGCGGGTTGGATGCTCCGACGTCGGGAACGATCCGGCTGGGACATAATGTGCTGGCGGATTATTTTGCGCAGGACCAGTACAAGGTGCTGGATGGGTCGGCGCAGATGCTGGACGATATTACGGGCAGCAATCCGAGGGTGGATGTGGTGACGCTGCGGTCGCTGCTGGGATGCTTCATGTTCTCGGGCGATGACGTTTTCAAGACGCTGGGTGTGTTGAGCGGTGGCGAACGGAATCGGTATGCGATGGCCAAGATGCTGGTGAGCCCGGCGAATTTTCTGCTGCTCGATGAGCCGACGAATCACCTTGATCTGCGCGCGAAGGATGTGCTGCTGGAGGCGATTCGCGACTTCAGCGGGACGGTGCTGTTCGTGTCGCACGACCGGTATTTTATTGATGGGTTGGCGACGCGCGTGTTCGAGGTGGAGGACCGGCGCGTGCATATTTATCCGGGCAACTATGAGGACTATCTGTTCCGCAAGCAGGGCGGGATTCCGACGAATACGGCCGAGGCTGCGAAGATGCTGACGCATGATGCGGCGACGAATGCCAAGGTGGATGCGGCTACGGGGATGTTCAAGGCGGTGAAGCAGGTGGCTGCGGTGAGCGAAGTTGAGGTGGTCGCGGATGTGGTTGGGGGAGAGGCGCCGGCGGCTGCGAAGGCGAGCGTGAAGCGGCTGAATCCGATCAAGCTGAAGCAGTTGGAGGAGCGCGTGGTGGCGCTGGAGCATGAGCTTCCAACGCTGGAAGCGCGTATTCTTGCAGCCGAGCAGCAGCAGGCTTTTTTCACGACGGCAGAGGCGGCGCAGGCGCTCGCGGCAGAGCTGGATGGGCTGCGCGAACAGCATGCCGCGCGCACGGCCGAGTGGGAAGAGCTGGCGATGCAGCTTGAGGAACAGAGTATCGCGCAGGCTTGAGTGATCAGCCGTCGCGGGATGGAGAGTGTATGCGGATTCTGGTGATTGGCGCGGGGGCGGTGGGTGGGTACTTCGGCGGACGGCTGGCTGCGGCTGGGCGCGA
This sequence comes from Acidobacteriota bacterium, assembly GCA_021778845.1. GTDB lineage: Bacteria > Acidobacteriota > Terriglobia > Terriglobales > Acidobacteriaceae > Granulicella. The sequence continues at coordinate 1,935 of JAJYBU010000055.1, read as the reverse complement.
TGTGACGTTCCTGGTGCGGGGCGCGCGGGCGGAGCAGTTGCGGAGGTCGGGGTTGAGGATCTTCGATCCGTATGGCGATGTGCAGGTGCGGCCGAAGCTGCTGCTGGCGGAAGAGTTGAAGGCGCGGCCGGAGGTGTTCGATCTGATTGTGCTGAGCACCAAGGCGTATGCGCTGGAGGCGGCGATGGAGGATTTTGCGCCGGCCGTGGGGAGCGCGACGGTGATCCTTCCGCTGCTGAATGGGCTGCGGCATCTGGAGGCGCTGGATGCGCGGTTCGGAGCGGAGAAGGTGGTGGGCGGGTTCACGTATATCGTGGCCGATATGGATGCAGAGGGCGGCGTGCACTCGATGACGCAACTGCACGATTTGAGCTTTGGGGAACGCGATAAGGCGGTGACGGCGCGGATTCAGGCGATCGACGAGATGCTGCGGGGGGCTGGGTTCGATGCGTATCTGAAGCCGGATATTCTGGCGGCGATGTGGCAGAAGTGGGCGCTGCTGGCGGCGATGGGCGCGATTACGTGCCTGATGCGCGGGTCGATTGGAGCGGTGGTGGCGGCTCCGGGCGGGGCGGAGACGGCGAGGGCGATCATTGCGGAGTGCGTCGCGATGGCGACGGCGAATGGATATCCTCCGGAGGCGACGGCGCTGGCGATGATGACGCAGCGGTTGACAGAGGCGGGGTCGCCGCTGACGGCTTCGATGTACCGCGACCTGCAGCGGGGCTCGCGGGTGGAGGCGGATCATATTCTCGGGGACCTGCTGGAGCGCGGGCGAAAGCATGGAGTGGAGGCTCCGCTGGTGCGTGCGGCGTATGTGCAGTTGAGCGTGTACTCGGCTTCGTTGAAGAGCTGAGCACGGCATGAGCTTGGCGGGGAAGCGGCTATAGGACGGGGTGAGGTCCATTGGGCGATAATCAACTATGCCCTCTCTTTGGACGCCCACTAGTTGGTCTGATCGACTTGCAGAACTTGAAGCCCGAACCGGGCCAGCAAAGGATGCGCCGTTGCGCCGCGATGTGCGGTCGCTGGGAACGCTGCTAGGACAGGTGCTGCGGGAGCAGCCCGGGAATGCGCTGTTTGGCGCCGTGGAGAGCCTGCGGCGGACGGCGATTGCGCGGCGCGAGGCCGATGCGAAGGGCGATGCGGAGGCCGCGCAGGCGTACCTGAAGCATGCCCAGGGGTTGACGAACCAGGTGGCGGCGGAGGCGCGGACGGCGTTCTTTCTGGCGCGGGCGTTTGCGTTTTATTTTGAGCTGATTAATCTGGCGGAGACGAATCATCGCAAGCGGAGGCGGCGATCGGCGCTGCTGGATGCGTCGGCCGAACCGCAGCGGGGAAGCCTGCGCGGGACGCTGCGGCGGTTGCGAGCGGCGGGGTTCTCGCGCGAACAGACGCTGGCGCTGATGGAGCAGGTCTGCATTGTTCCGGTGTTTACGGCACATCCGACGGAGGTGGCGCGGCGGAGCGTGATGTTCAAGCGGAGAAGCATCTCCGACCTGCTGGAGAAGGTGGACAACATTCCGCTGCCGGAGACGGAGCTGGATGCGCTGGAGGCGGCGCTGCTGGCGGAGGTCACGGCGCTGTGGCAGACCGATGACGTGCGCCATGCGCGGCCTACGGTGCGCGATGAGGTGCGGATGGCGCTGGATTACTACGACGCATCGTTGTTTGCGACGATTCCGGTGTTGTATGCGGAGATGGCGAGCGCGCTGGATGCGGAGTTCGGGGGCGAAGAACCGACGCAACTGGCGGAGCTGCCGGTGGTGGTGCGGTTTGGGTCGTGGATTGGCGGGGACAGGGATGGGAACCCGTTTGTGACGGCGACGACGACGGCGGAGTCGCTGGCGATGTCGCGGGAGCTGGTGCATGACTACTATGTGGCGCGGCTGACGGAGATGTTCGATCAACTGGCGCCGTCGACGCGGCAGGCGC
>JAJYBU010000054.1 GCA_021778845.1 Acidobacteriota bacterium | reverse complement strand
TGCCATGCCCCTTTGCATGCGCCTCGAATATCTTCCGACGCAGATCATCCTCGTAGGCTCTCGCCATCTTGTTTTCGTCGCAGAGTCTCGCCTCTTCTACCTTACACCATCACTACTCTTGCTCTAAGAAGCTTGTTAATCAGTTTGCATTCGCGCTGATGTACCTGTCCGCGTTAGTTCTGATTCCCGCCGTAGTCTTTTTAGTAGGCATGGACGCGATAATGGGGCCAATTCACCGTGTCGGGCCACTTACGCCATTTCATCACCTTGTTCTTAGGGCTGAGATTATATTCGTAATCGTTCTTCCCCTTGTGCGAATTGCAACTAAATTGGTAAGTGCAATTGATTTCTCGATGCGCGTCGCAGATTATCCAGAATCTGTTGAAGAGATGCGAGACAAGCTAGAAACTCTACATCGGAAAGGTGATTAGGCGGGTGGCCCAGCCACTAATTCTCGGGTGCCCATTCATGCGCGCACTTCGCGCATGAATGGGTAGCCGCGCATGCGCGCGAACCTCAGATTACTCCCCGCCGCAAGCCGATTCCTCATAGATGGCGTGCAGCTGCTTCGCGAGCATCGCTGCGAGAAGTTCCTTCATCGCGGTCAAATCAATCCTGTCAGCGGCACAGGCTTCATCCGCTGCCTCAAGTGCCTGATAATACGGCGTACGATCCTCTTCGATCTGTTCTGGAATAGTAACGTTACCGGGAAGCAATGCGTGTAGCCGGATACACAGAACCAAGTAAGAGACCGCTCGCGACGTTCGGCCATTGCCGTCCGTAAAGGGGTGAATCCAGTTGAGACGCCACATCACATAGGCGGCAAGATGAATTGGACTCTTTTCATTCCATTTATCGTTGATGTAGTCGCACAAATCCTCCACCAACTCAGGAACACGGTGTGCCGGCGGTGGCTCATGCTTGCTCTTCCCAATCTCAATTCCGGACGGCCGAAAATTACCGGCGTAGCTCGAAATCCCCTCAAGCGCCACGCGGTGCAGGTGCAACAAATGCGAAGGCCGGAGCTTGAAAGGCCGCTCCGGCTCTAGGTACATCTCCACCATCTCTGCAATTGCGCGGTATTGGGCAACTACATTGAAAGATTCTTTGCGCGCTAGCTCGTCCGGGTCTTTGATGATCTCAGCATCTAGCGCTTTACTGTGCCGCGTCTCGTCCGCCATTATTTCGCAGCGAGCTCCGCTTTGATCTTTTCGTCGGCTTCTACGATCATTTCCCATGTCACGCGGTCGTTTTCAATCTTCGCATTGCCATACGCGAAGCTCCGCCGCTGCGCCTCACGTTCGGATTCTGGGAAAGGGCGTCGACGCGCTGCTTCCACAAGTTTGATCAATTCAGATGTCATGGCATGCTCCAGGGTCACAGCGAAGTACGTCCCCCATATTGTTATTAGACGCTACCACCTTGCTTTGTGCACGCGCGATATAATTTGCGAACCTGCTTCGCAAACCCGTATGACCGCTCGCCCCACTCATGAAATCTCTTCTGTCATTGTCATGAGTGGGTAGTCGCGCAACCGCGCGACCGCTCCCGCCCATCTCCACCCCCACCAAAAACCCCCGCCCTCCGCGCAAGACCCTCGAAGGGGCACGGCTTCAGCCGTGCCAAAAACAGCCAACTCCGAAGGAGCTTACCTTGCTGCCGCAGGCCGGAGTGAAGCCGCAGGCGCAGCCCTGAGCGAAGTCGAATGGGCTGAATTGCCTTCCCCCACCCCGCCATAAGCGCCGAACCCCGCAACCACATGATTCCAAAAGCCCTCGCCGTCCGCGCAGGACTTCATCGTATATTCACTGGACTTCGGTCCCGCGCGGGGCGATCCTTATAGAAGCAGCAAAAGGGTCCTGTTTATGTTTCACAAAAACGCAGTAAGCTTTGAAAACTCCAACTCCTCCGCCTCAACCCCCAACAATCTCCGCCTGATGCCTTCGGTCCTATCCGACCGCGCAGCCAACTCCGCGACCCATCTCGACCTCCTGATCATCACTGCGCGCCGCTGCTCCGCCTTCTTCGCCGAGGCAGCCGTGCTCGTCCTGGTCTTCGGCCTCCTCGACTACTTCATGCTCAAGGGCCGCATTGAGTTCGTCTGGATCCTCCTCGCCATCGGCGCCAGCCTCTCCCTCCTCGCCGCCAGCATCGCCACGGACTTCGCCGCCCACCACTGGGTCAAAGCCCATCCCTAGCGACCCCATCCCCACCGAAACTCAGCACTAACCCCTCCCGAAAAACCTTCGCCCTCCGCGCAGGACCGCAGGACAATTCCGGGGTGCCCATTTATGGTGCAATTTTTCCCCCCGCCGGACTGCCACAAGTCCACCCCTAACCATCGTCTCCCCAATACTTTACCCTCAAAAGTACCAGGGGGGAGGCCCCTCCCCGTCTCCGAAAAACTCCCGCCATCGACGCTACGCTATTCCCAGCCGCTTGAAGACCGGAATCTTCACCACGGACAGCAGCAGCCAGAAGCCAAAGGTCGCTGCAAATTCGCAGCCCAGAACCGCCGCAGGAATCGGCGTCATCATCACGCCGCGCCACGCCAGCGCAGAGATAATCGACACATCCATCACCGAGGACAGCAGTAGCCACACCGTCGGCCTCAACCCCCAGAAGTGGTGATGGTCCCTGATCGCATACACCGTCGCCTGGCTCCCATAAACGATCGCCACAACCGCCAGCGTTTGCAGCGCCTCCATGCCCAGATGAAGCCTCCACTTGCCCACCACCAGAATCCCGACGCAGAACAGCAGCAGGCTCGCACCCAGCAACACCGCCGCGCCCGTGATCCTGCCAATCTGCCACGAGTTCGGCGACTCCGACGGCCGCACTCTGTCCGTCGTCAGCGACATCGTCAGGAAGTCGCCCGTCACCATCACCAGCACCATCAGCAGCGGCGTCAACACCGCATGACCCGTCAGCAGCAGCCCCACCGCGAGCACCAGCACCTGCGCAATCTTCTTGATCACCGAGTTCAGCGTGTACGTCAGAATGCGCTGGAACGTCGTTCGCCCCTCTTTCACCGCAGCGACAATCCCGCCCAACCCCGCCGTCGTCAGCACAATCCCTGCCGCCGACTTCGCCACATCGGTCGCCGTCGACACCGCAATCCCCATCTGCGCCTGCCGCAGCGCAGGCGCATCGTTCGCACCGTCCCCGCACATCCCCACCGTCCGCCCGTTCTTCTGGAACGCCTTCACCAGGTTGTACTTGCCTTCCGGCAGAATGCTCGCAAACACCGCAAAGTCCTGCGGCTTCACGCCGTCGGGGATCGCGCCCGGCGGGCACACGGCGCCGTCCAGCCCCACCGCATGGGCCACAATCGCCGCCGTTGCCGGAGCATCGCCGGTCACCATCACCGTCCTCACACCCAGCGTCTTCAACTCCGAGATCAGTGCCGCCGAGTCCGCTCGCGGAGGATCGCTCAGCGCAATAAATCCGATCAGCCGCAGCGCAGCCGAAGATCCCGCCGCCACCGCCAGCACCCTGAACCCCTGTGCCTCCAACTCATGCGCAATTCCCCCCGCCTCCGCCGACGGTTCTGCCAGCCCGGCCACCACAGCGAACGCGCCCTTCACAATCCGCACCGTCTCGCCGTTCGCATCCGTCGCCGTCGCCTCCGAGGTCTTCTTCGCCGGATCAAACGGCACAAACTGCACCAGCTTCGGAAGGCCCTGTACTGGCTTGTGCAACGACTCCGCGCGAATTGCAGCGTCCACCGAGTCCGCGCCTCCGTCCGTGCTCGCCAGCGCCGCCAGGCCCAGCACCTGTGCCTCATCCAATCCCGGCATCGGCCGCACGCTCGTCACCGTCAGCGCATTCAGCGTCAGTGTCCCCGTCTTGTCCGAGCACAGCACATCAATCGTCGCAGCCTCATCCACCGCGGACAATCGCGTCGGCAGCACGCCAATCTTTGCCAGCGCGCTCGCTCCCAACGCCGCCGCCAGCGTGAACGTCGCCGGCAGCGCCACCGGAATCGCCGCCAGCACCGACGTCAGCAGCAGCGGAATCATCTCGCTCCACGGCATATGGTGCGCGTACGCGTACACGCCCATCAGCGCAATCACCACCGCATTGAAGATCGCCAGGTTGCGCACAATCCGCAGCACCGCCGTCTGCTGCGAACTCACCGAGTGCGCCGTCCGCACCAGCTCCGCCGTCCGCCCAAACTTTGTCCGCGCCCCTGTCGCCGTCACCGTGGCTGTAGCTTCGCCACGCCGCACCAGTGCTCCCGCATACGTGTCGGCCCCACCCCCTGCGTCCACTGGCAACGACTCTCCCGTCAGCATCGATTGATCCAGCGACACCGACCCATCCATCAAATGAACATCCGCCGGAACCACCCCGCCCAGTGACAACTTCACCACATCGCCGCACACCAACTCCGTAGCCGCCACCGTCTTCCACGCCCCGTCGCGCTTCACCGACGCATTCAGCGCCAGGCTCGATTGCAGCGCCTTCAACGTAGCCTGGGCCCGGCTTTCCTGCAAGTAAGCCAGCGCCGCATTGAAGACCAGCAGCCCCGCAATCACCCCAGCCTCAAAGTATTTATGCAGCACCACCTGTAGCAGGATCGCTGCTTCCAGCAGCCACGGCACCGGCGCCCAGAACTTCGCCAAAGCATTCTTCAGCAGATTCTCTGACGTGTCCGGCATCGCATTCGGGCCGTCTTTTTGCAGGAGGCTCGCAGCCACCTCGCTGCTCAGTCCCTGCGCCGTTGCCTCTGCGTTCGTCTTCGTGGCTCCGATGAAGACAGTGTTGCCTGCGGACATTCCGTTCTCCCTCGACTTCTACGTGAGATGCTGCAACCCTGTTGCTTGCGTCCTGGCCTGATTGACGCGGTCCAACTCCGTCCTGAGCATCATCATGTCGTCCCTCGATACTCCATGTGATAGCCTCAGTACAGTGTGCATCGGCCTCAGATAGTTCTGCCAGCATGTCACCGAATTCGCACAAAACGCGTCTAAGCACCTAGTCAGGGTCGATCTGTTCACCACGACTTCATCATCATCTGTCCAGCTTTTTGATACGCTGAAGGTGTAATTTCCAGTAAAGGAGAAGATATTGCTCGAGAAACGCGGTTCATCTGTTTCGTTTGTTCTTGAATGTGCTCTTCTCTTTCTGGCGATGATTGTTTTCAGTTGGGGCCTTCAGGCGAAGCTCGTCCAATATCACTCGAATCCAGGTACCGCTTCCACCGCCAACTCCATGGCCAAGCTCTCTACCGAGACGCGCATGACGCAGACCGTGGATCTGGTGAAGGCGCAGGTTCCGCCGCGCTTCCCCGTGGAGATGTTCGATCTGGTAGGGTTTGCCTTCTCGCTTCAGGACCATCACGCGGCAGCCGTATCGCGGACACAGCCCGAGCATGGCCCCAGCATCCCCGGCCAATATTTCCTGCACGGTCCCGACCGGAACCGTCGCCCTCCGCCCGTCCTTGCGTAGCCGCGTCTTCCTGGCGGTCTGCGTCGCCCCTGGAGCCTATGGCCCCACCGGGTAGCAGCCCACGCCATGGAGCAGGCTCACCGATTCACCCCCAAAGGACGGTGCAGGCGCAAGCTTTCATGCAACTGCGTTATAGTCGATGCAAAGATTTGATTCCTAAGGGTCTCCGGGCAAATCTCCCGGAACACCGGGAACCTTACAGGTTGCATCACTCCATCCGGTGATTTCGCCTCATGGCTGAGACTCATTAATTCAAGGTCTGGATACAGGGTCTAGATACACTCTAGACAACCTGAATCACCTCTGGACAACATAGATAAGCGTGCTGACTCTCAACCCTACATCCCGGCGCACACACTCCGCACTCACGCTGGCCGTGCTGCTCGGCAGTGCTGTGTTTCTTTGGGGATTGGGGTACAAGCTCTCGCTCTACCAAACGGTTGTGTCGCACCACTCGGAGCCGGCGGCCCGACTGCTCTCGCAAAAAGAGCGCCCTGTTCCCATCCTGCCTCTCGACGGTCTCTTTCGCAGCGGCAAAGCTCCGCATCATCCCGGCCCCCAGACATCTTCGCCCACCGACCTGGCGCAGTTAGGCCGCGTCCATCTTGAAGTCGTTGGCACACCCGGAGCCTTGCCCCGGCCCTCGACTCCACTCTCCCCACCGCCTTCGCGCATCACCCGCAGCAGTCCCCGCGCTCCTCCGGTCAGCGCATGATCCCGGCGTTCCCACTCTGGAGAACCAGGCCCCGTCGCTGCAACGCGGCATGGCTCCCATCTCCAGAACGACTTTGATTCCATAGCCCGAATAGGTGGTTCCATGTCTCGCACGCGAATCCGTTGGTTCGTCCTTATCCTCATTCTCCTCATTGTTGGCGTTGTGTCGTACGTCTTCCTGCATAAGGGACAATCTTCCGAGACTGCTCCACGATCCGCGGCCGTAGTGCAGGTCAAGCGCGGCAGTGTCACCAGCAGCCTTACGGTCGCAGGCCAGTTCATCCCCTATCAGGTGGTAGACCTGCACGCCAAAGTCTCCGGCTACATCCGCTGGATCAAGGTCGATATCGGCGACTTGGTGCAAGAGGGAGAAGTCCTTGCCAAGCTCGAAGTTCCCGAACTGCAGGACCAGTACCAGGGCGCGCAGGCTGAGGTGAAGCATTCGCAATCCGAGATCGGACGCGCGCAAAGCGAGGTCGTCAGTGCTGAGGCCACCTATTCGGCCCTGCATCTCGATTACACCCGCCTCGCCCAGGCGGCCAAGGAGCGCCCGGGATTGATCGCGCAGCAGGAACTCGACGACGCCCAATCCAAAGACCAGCAGGCTGAAGCCCAGATCGGCGTTGCCAAGGCTGCGCTTGACGCCATGCGTCAACAATTAGGCGTCTCCCGCGCCACCAGCCATCGATACCAGACGCTCACAGATTACGAGCAGATCATCGCGCCCTTCAACGGCGTCGTCACCATGCGCTACGGCAACGTCGGCTCCCTCATCCAGGCCGGCCAGGACTCCAACACCCAGGCCATGCCCGTCGTTCAGGTCTCGCAGAGCGATCTCCTCCGTCTCCGCACCCCCATCCCCGAGAGCGATGTCCCTTACATTAAGCTCAACGGCAACGTGCAGATCAAGGTCAGCTCCAATGGCCGCATCATCACCGGCAAGATCGTTCGCTTCACCCGCGCCCTCGACCCCAACACCCGCACCATGCTCGTCGAGGTCGATGTCCCCAATCCAGACCTCACCCTCAGCCCCGGCATGTATGCCGAGAACACCTTCCAGCTTCAACATAAGGATGACGCCCTCAGCCTTCCCATCCAGGCCGTCGTCCGCAACGGCGATCAGGCCTACGTCCTTGTAGTCGACTCCACCAACCACATCGAGAAGCGCAACGTCACCCTCGGCATCGAGTCCGCCAACACCATCGAGATCACCAGCGGCTTGCAGCAGGGCGAGAACGTGATTGCTTCCGGCCAGGATAACTACGAGGTCGGCGAAGCCGTTACCACTCACGCAGCCTTCGTTCCCACCAAGGCGCAGGAGGAGAGCGAATAATGTCTTCGTTTGCAATCAAGTATCCGTTCTTCATCCTCATGTTCTGCCTCATGGTCATCGTAGTCGGCATCTCTGCCGTCTCCCGCATGCCCGTCGACCTCTTCCCCGAAATCAACATCCCTGTCGTCGTCGTCGCGACCTTCTACTCCGGCATGCCGCCCGAGCAGATTGAAGCCGACATCACCGACAGCTACGAGCGTTTCTTCACCCTCGGCAGCAATATCAGCCACATCGAGTCCCGCTCCCTCACCGGCGTCAGCCTCATCAAGATCTACTTCCAGCCCGGTACCGACGCCAACGCCGCGGTCAGCAACATCTCCAATCTCGCGATGGCCAATCTGCGCCGTCTTCCCCCCGGAACCCTTCCCCCCGTCGTCTTGAAGTTCGATGCTTCCAACCTTCCCGTCTGTCTGGTCACTCTCGAAGGGAAGGGAATGAGCCAGACCCAGCTCAAGGACTTCGCGCAGTTCGAGGTGCGAGATCAGATCGCCAACGTTGCAGGTGCCTCGGTCCCGCCTCCCTATGGCGGTAAGTACCGCCAGATTCAGGTCTACGTCGACCCCGTAAAACTTGAAGCCCATCAACTCTCCGTCATGGACGTCGTCAACTCCGTCAACGCGTCCAATCTCATCCTTCCCGCCGGCGATGTGCGCATCGGTCCCACCGACTACAACATCTACGCCAACAGCCAGATCCCCGTCGTCGATCAGATCAATTCCATGCCGATCAAGACCGACAAGGACGCCGCCATCGGGTCCAACGTGGTCGTCGGTGATGTCGGCTACGCCAAGGATTCCAACCAGCTCCAATACAACATCGTTCGTGTAGACGGCCAAAAGTCCGTTTATCTCCCCATCCTCAAACAGGGCGGCGGCTCCAATACCATCAGCATCGTCAATGGAATCCGCGAGGCCGTCAAGCATCTGCTCGACGTTCCCAAGTCTCTCAAGACAGCCGTTGTCTTTGATCAGTCGGTCTTCGTCAAGATTGCCGTGAAGAACGTCATCAACGAAGGATCGATCGGCCTGCTCCTTACGGCGACGATGATTCTTCTCTTCCTGGGCAATGTCCGCGCGACCGTCTCGGTCATGCTCTCCATCCCGATCTCCTGCCTCGCGGCCTTCATTGCCCTCGACCTCGGTGCCAGCACCATCAACACCATGGTTCTGGGCGGAATTGCCCTCGCCCTCTCTCGACTCATCGATAACTCTGTCGTTGTGCTTGAAAACATCTTCCGCCACATGGAGATGGGCGAGTCTCCCGTCGACGCCGCTGTCAACGGCGGTAAGGAAGTGCAACTCGCCGTCCTGGCCGCCACCTGCAGCACCAGCATCGTCTTCTTTCCCGTCATCATGCTCGCCGGCGTCAGCAAGTATCTATTCACCTCGCTGGCTCTGGCCGTTGTACTCGCCCTCATGTCGTCCTACGTCGTCGCCATGACTGTCGTGCCTCTCTTCTGCGCCAAGTTCATCCGCCTCGATCCGGCCCATGGCCACTCCTCACACGGCCCGGCAGACACCGCCGTACCCGCCGTCGAAGAGGTCATCGAAGAGCAACTCGTCAAGCGCCCCGGTCTGTTCCGCCGCGTCGTCGTTGGCTTCAATCGCATCTTCGAGCGTTTGCAGCACGCCTACGAACGGGCGATCGCCGTCTGTCTTGATAAGCCAGTCGTGGTCGTTGCCGGATTTGCTGCGTTCGTTATCCTCAGCTTCTCGCTCTTTCCCTTCCTCGGTATCGCCTTCTTCCCGCGCACTGACCCCGGCCAGTTCGTCGTCAGCGTCAAGGCTCCCTCGGGAACCCGCATCGAGGTCACCGACGCTTACTTCGCGAAGATGGAGAACGACATTCGCTCCGTCGTCAAACCCGAAGACATGAACATGATCGTCTCCAACATCGGCATCACGCCCGATCTTTCGGCGATCTACAGTCCCAACTCCGACATGAACAACGGCTACATCCAGGTCAGCCTCAAGGAAGACCACAAGATCAGCAGCTATAAATACATGGAGATGGTCCGCAAGCGCTTCGCCCAGGACTTTCCCCAGGTCGGCGTCTACTTTCAGGCCGGCGGTCTCGTTGATTCGGTCGTCAATCAAGGTCAGCCCGCTCCCATCGACATCCGCATCGGCGGCAGCGAACTGGAGAGCACCTTCGCCTTCGCTCAGGAGGCAGCCACCCAGGTCAAAAAGTTGAGCTCCGTCAGCGACGTGCTCATTCCTCAAGACCTCGACTATCCCGGCCTCGAGCTCAACATCAATCGTGAGCAGTCGGAGCTGCTCAACATCTCACCGCAGTCAGCCATCAACAACGTCATCACGGCACTCACCTCCGACACCATGATCGCTCCCAGCTTCTGGGTCGATCCCAAGACCGGCAACAACTACTTCCTCAGCGTCCAGTATCCCGAAAACCTCATCAAGAACCTGACCGACTTCAAAGAGATTCCCTTGCGCGCGCCGAAAGGCAACTTCACCACGCCACTGGAGTCCATCGCCTCGGTCAAGGAGATCAACACTCCCACCGAAGTCGACCACTACCAGCTCCGCCGCAGCTTTGACATCTACGTGATGCCCAAGAAGGAGGATCTTGGTGTCGTCAGCTCTCAAATCAACAAAGTCCTCGACGGTATGCACCACAGCTCGCAAATCACCGTCTCCATGGGCGGCGCCGTTTCGGATATGCACTCCGCCTTCACCAGCTTCGGCGTCGGTCTGGTCCTCGCCATCGTGCTGGTCTATCTCATCCTGATGGCCCAGTTCGCCTCGTTCTCCGATCCCTTCATCATCCTGTTGGCCATCCCTCCCGGGCTCTCCGGCGTCGTCCTCTTCCTCCTGGTCACTGGAACCACCCTTAACGTCATGTCGCTGATGGGCGTCATCATGATGACCGGAATCGTAGTCTCCGACAGCATCCTGATTGTTGAGTTTGTCGGTGCCTTGCGCGCCCAGGGCTATGCCATCAAGGACGCCCTCTCGGAAGCCTGCAAAGTCCGTCTCAGACCCATCCTTATGACCACCCTGGCAACGGTCCTCGGCATGATCCCCATGGCGTTGGCTCTTGAGCCGGGCAGCGAACAATATGCTCCCCTTGCCAGAGCCATCCTTGGCGGCCTCACGGTCTCCGGTATCGTCACCGTCTTCCTGGTGCCAACGGCCTATCTCCTCATGCACCGCAAAGAAGCTCATCATGAGCAAACTGCACCCGGACTGGGCGAGGTGAACCATGCGTAAATTCATTCCATTCGTAACGCCTCTGCTGCTGTGCCCCCTCGTCATGGGGGCGCAGCAAACCTCCACCTCACTCCCCGACGCGCCCCGATTCCAAGCCCAACTGCATCCGCCTTCCGTGTTGGCGCAGCAGCCGTCCCTTACCATGCAGCAGTCGATGCAGCCGCCTGCAAGCCCCGCCAACGCTCAGCCTCCCGCGCCTGGCGACGGCACCCTCACGCGTCAGCAGGCCGAGATGTTGGCGCTGAAAAACAACCCGCGCATTACCGTCGCTGCGCTCTTAGCCCTTGCTCAGAAGCAGGCCGTCCGCGTCACCCGCTCGGCCGAGATGCCCACACTCAACGGTGAAATCACCGGTGTCGACGCCGAAGAGGGCTCACGCGAGTCCACTGGCTCTCTCAACGCCTCCCGTCTCCTCTACCACGTAGGCGCCGGCATTGAGCTCGATCAGTTGATCACCGACTTCGGCCACACCCGCAACCTGGTCGCCTCCTCCAACTTCAAGGCCAAGGCCTTCGATCAGCAATCCGAAGCCACGCGTGAGGAGATTGCCCTTACCGCTGACGTTGCATTCTACAACGCGCTCGAAGCCCAGGCCACGCTCCAGGTCGCCAAAAGCACCGTCAAGGCCCGTCAGGACGTCGCCGATCAGGTGGACGCTCTTACTCTCAGCAAATTGAAATCCACCCTCGACCAGAGCTTCGCGCAGGTCAATTTATCGCAGGCGAAGTTGCTCGAACTCAACTCCCAGAATCAATACGATGCGGCCATGGCCGAACTTAATGAGGTGCTCGGCACCACCGACGACACGCAATACCACCTCATCGACGACATCTCCGCGCCGCAGCCCGTTGCCCCCACGGCCGAGGGCGTCATCGCTCTCGCCATGCAGCAGCGTCCCGATCTACTCGCCCTCAAACTCACCCACGATGCCGACGTCCACTTCGCCCGCGCCGAGCGAGACCAGCTTCTCCCCACCGTCTCCGGCCTCGGCATCGTCGGTGCCAGCCCCGTAGGTTCCAGCAGGTACTTTACTCAGAACTGGTACGGTGCCGCTGGCGTCAACGTCGGCATTCCCATCTTCAACGGCTTCAAGTTCCACGCCCAGGCATCTGAAGCCAACCTCATTGCCAAAGCTGCTGACGAGCAGAGCCGCGCCCTCGTCGACCGCATCGTTCGCGACGTCCGTACCGCATGGCTTCGCTCCGTCACAGCACAGCAGCGCGTCAGCGTCACCGCCGAGCTGCTCAAGGAAGCCAACACCGCCCTCGATCTTGCGGATACCCGTTATCAGCTCGGTCTGAGTTCTATCGTCGAATTGAGCCAGGCACAGCTTCAGCAGACCCAGGCTGAAATTGAGAACGTCAACGCGCGCTTCCAATACGAAGCCGACTTGGCAGCACTGCGATTCCAGAGCGGCTCACAGCCATAGTCTGCGCGGAGAACGGAATGACCTCGGAAATCAAAATCAAAAGAATCCTCTTTGCCACCGACTTTCTTGAGAGCTCGCGCCTTGCTCTCGACTACGCCGTGGCATTTGCGGAGCACTTCGGCGCCACAATCATCATGCATCACGTCGTCGAACTCACACCCGCCGCCATGGGGGCTGAGGCCATCACCGCAGCCCCCAGCATCACCCGCCGCGTCGCCCAGCAGCGCCTCCACTCTCTCGCCGCCGGCGTCCGCCGTCTCGGCATTGAAGTCGAGGCTCACGTCGAAGACGGTCTCCCATCCAACGTCATCCTCACCGCCGTCGAACGCTTCAACGCCGATCTCCTGGTCCTCGGCGTTCACGGCGTCCATCGCGGCATCGACCACCTCGTCATCGGCTCCAATACAGAGAAGATCCTTCTCTCCGCACGCTGTCCCACGCTCACCGTCGGCGCTCACGTCCTCTCTGGAGTCGCCGCCCCTCTTCGCCTCGACGAGATCATCTACTTCTCCGACTTCACCCCCGAGGCCACCGCCGCTGCTCCCTATGCCGTCTTCCTCGGCAAGGAGTTCAACGCTCCCATCGACGTCTGCCAGCTCCTGCCCGCCATCGCCGAGAACAACCCGCGTTTGCAATCCGAACTGGCCGACGAATACTGTAAAAGCATGGAGGCTGTACTCGGTCAGAGTGATTCGGACTGGTGCCTGCCAGCGTTTCACCTCGAACACGGCATGGAAATTGATCAGATTCTCGAGCGCGCCCAGAGCCAGAACGCTGGCCTCATCGTCCTTGGTGTCCGCACCGAGTCCCAGCTTGGCCGCCATCTCCACACCAGCTTCGCGTACCATCTCCTCGCTCGCGCCACCTGCCCGGTGCTCTCTGTCCGTCATCACCCAGCCCTCTTCCCCAAGGCGCGAGCATGACCGTCCTCTTCTTCAGCTCCGTGCTCTTCGGGGCGTCGATTGCCGCAGGCCTTCTCGGAGCTCTCACCGGATTGGGCGGAGGCGTCGTCATCGTTCCCGTCCTCGTCCTGCTCTTCGGCGTTGACATCCGTTACGCCATCGGAGCTTCGCTGGTCTCTGTCATCGCCACCTCCTCCGGTGCCGCCGTCGCCTACGTCCGCGAGGGTCTGTCCAACATCCGCATCGGCATGTTCCTCGAAGTCGCCACCACCCTCGGAGCGCTGCTCGGTGCGTATCTCACCGCCAAAATCTCCGGCCACTGGATAGCGGTCATCTTCGGCGTCGTACTGCTTTACTCCGCACTCTCTTCCTTCCGCAAGTGGCCCAGCACGGTGCCGGTCGGCCACGTAAATCCCTTGGCGAAGCGCCTCGAACTCTCCGGAACCTACCCCGGCCCCGATGGCCCTGAGCCCTACACCGCCGAGCGCGTCCCCCTCGGCTTCGGCATCATGTTCGGTGCCGGAACCCTCTCCGGACTCCTCGGCATCGGCTCCGGCGCAGTCAAGGTCCTCGCCATGGACCAGGCCATGAAGCTCCCCTTCAAGGTCTCCACCACCACCAGCAACTTCATGATCGGCGTCACCGCAGCGGCCAGTGCCGGCATCTACCTCTCGCGCGGCTACATCGATCCCACCATCGCCATGCCAGTCATGCTCGGCGTCCTCGGCGGCTCGCTCATCGGCACCCACATCCTCGTCAAAGCCCGCGTCAAAACCCTTCGCAGCGTCTTTGCCGTCGTCATCATCGCCCTTGGCGTCGAGATGATCTACAGCGGCATCACGGGGAAGATCTAAAATGAGCAAGCCTACCGATCAGGACGTAGATATCTCCGTCGCCGCGATGCTCCGCTTCGGCATCACGCTCTCCGCCATCGTGGTCCTTGCCGGTGGTGCGCTTTATCTACGCCACCCCTTCGTCGCCATCCCCAACTATCACCAGTTCCACTCTTCCGGCCCATCGCTCAGCACCATCGCTGGAATCTTCCACGGCCTCCTGCAACTCCAGCCACGCAGCATCATCCAGTTCGGTCTTGTCCTCCTGATCGCCACACCCGTAGCTCGCGTAGTCTTCTGCGTCGTCGGCTTCGCCCGCCAGAGAAGCACGCTCTACGTACTGATAAGCCTGCTCGTACTCTCGATCCTCACTTACAGCCTCAGCAAGGGCGCCTTCTAGAGCAAGAGTAGTGATGGTGTAAGGTAGAAGAGGCGAGACTCTGCGACGAAAACAAGATGGCGAGAGCCTACGAGGATGATCTGCGTCGGAAGATATTCGAGGCGCATGCAAAGGGGCATGGC
>JAJYBU010000079.1 GCA_021778845.1 Acidobacteriota bacterium | reverse complement strand
TGCATGATGCGCTGGAGACGCGCGATGCGGTGATCTTTCTGGTGGATGTGACGCATCGGCTGCCGGTGCCGCCGAAGCCGCAGACCAGCGAGGAGTTTGCGGAGGCGCGCAAGGTGCGGACGCTGGGACAGCATCGTAGGGTGCTGTCGAAGGCAGAGGACGATTTTGCGCTGCAGTTGGTGAAGAAGCTGGACTGCCCGGTGATTCTGGTGCTGAACAAGATTGACGCGCTGCCGAAGAGTGCGCTGCTGCCGCTGATTGCGCACTGGACGGCGCTGCATACATTTGCCGATGTGATTCCGATTTCGGCGAAGAAGCGCGAGGGGCTGGAGCTGCTGCTGGATAAGGTGGTGGGATTTTTGCCGGAGGGGCAGAGGTATTTTCCGAAGGACCAGTTGACGGACCAGCCGGAGAGATTTCTGGTGGCGGAGATGATTCGGGAGAAGATTTTGCTTCTCACCGGCGAAGAGGTTCCGTATGCTACAGCGGTGGTGATTGAGCGCTACGAGGAACCGGCTTCGATGAAGAAGGGCAAGGATGGACGGCTGCCGGTGACGAAGATTACAGCGGCGATCTTCTGCGAGCGCACGGGCCAGAAGGCGATTCTGATCGGCAAGCAGGGTGGGATGCTGAAACAGATTGGGACGGCGGCGCGGAAGGACATTGAAGGACTGCTAGGGACGCGGGTGTTTCTGGAGCTGTTTGTGAAGGTGCAGGATGAGTGGAGAAGCTCGCGGGGGTTCGTGGAGGACCTGGACTGGCGGCGGCAGTTGGAGCAGTTGGCGGAGACGCAGCACAGGAACGAGAAGCTTGCGGAGAGTCGGACGAAGCGGGCGGAGGATGCTGAGTGATCGATTTTTTGCAGTGGGGAGCCGTGCTTGGCTTTGAGGCTCGGACTGCGCGCGTGGCCGATCTGAAGGCGGGTAGCCTGCGCCTGGTGGCGATTACGACGGAGATGCTGGCGGCGGAGCATGGCTCCGATGCTGCGGGTCTGGGGACGCTGCTGCGCGCGAAGTTGACGCATGAGTGGCCGCCGGTGGATTGGGAGCCGTATGTGTATCGCATCATCGAGAAGCAGTATGACGAGTGGCCGGAGAGCTTTGGGTGGCACCGGTATGTGGTGCTGGACGGCGGACTGACGCGGCCGAGGACGCTGGTGGGAGCGATTGGCGGGTTTCCGAGGGCGCATGGGGATGTGGAGATTGGCTACTCGACGCTGCCGGCGTTTCAGCGGCGAGGGTATGCGACGGCGTCGGCACAGAGGCTGGTGGAGTGGCTGCTGGGGCTGGAGGGCGTGCGGTCGGTGAGCGCGCAGGCGTATGTGCGCGTGCCGGAGTCGATCAAGGTGATGGAGCGGTGCGGGATGAGGCTGGTGGGTGAGGGGGATGAGCCGGGGACGGTGCGGTATCGGCGGATGCGGTAGGGGTTGGAGGCGAGAGGGGGCGACCGTGCTCAGGGCTTCGACGCCGGTGGCAGGCGCGGAATGGACGTATGACGCGTGGTGAGATTTTCCTGTTACGCTGTTTCGGGATTGCATCAGGTGTCGGTCATGCGACGAGCGAGGGGGTGCACGTGGGCGAGCAGTCGGTCGACTTGCGAAGGGCTGCTCCATTCTGGGCGGTGTGCTTCTCGGGGTTGGTGGCTATGGGGTGCCTGGGCTGTGGGGCCGCAGGCAATCCGTCGTCCGGTACTACGCCACCAGTGGGGCTGCTTCCGTCGCACTCATCGCTGAATGCGGTACAGGAGTTCGGAACCAACACCTACGATGCCCTGACCAGGCAGGGCGATACGATGACCGGCATGGTTCAAGACGGCAGCGGCAATATCTATGTGACCGGGTATACGGCGGGGAACTTGCCTGGGTACTCGGGGACTCCGGGCATCCTGAAGGGGATTGTGTACAAGCTGGATGCGACGGGTAAGCAGGTGTGGGCGAAAGAGCTGACGAGCAGCAACGGAGCTAGACCCGCGGCAGTGCTGCTCACATCCAACGGCGTGACGGTGGTGGGCGATACGCTGGGTGCGTTTGCAGGAGCAAGTAATCCGCAGGGACTGGATGAGTTGGTGATCGCGCAGTATGACACGGCGGGCAATCTGATCACGCTGAAGCAGTATCCTCCCGAGGGACTGAGCTTTGTTAACGTTGCTTGCGGGGACGCTGCCGGGAATGTGTTTGTGGGCGGAGAGAGCGGCGACAGCGCAGGCGGCCAGGATGTATTTGTCGAAAAGATCGACACCAGTGGTAACGTCGCGTGGTTGAAGACGTATGGAATCGGCGCAGTGGACGGGTTGCAGAGTGTGAGCTGCGATGCGAGCGGCAATGTGTATGCTGCAGGCTGGACGGACGGAGCCTTCCCAGGCGGACCGGGCAACGCGAATCTCGTTCCGTTTGTGCTGAAGCTGAATGGCACAAACGGCGCAACTCTGTGGCAGCAGTCGTTTACGGGGCAGAGCGCGCTGACGGAGATGGCGGTCTCGTCGGTGCTTGCGGGAGCTAACAATACGCTGTATGCGTCGGGCTCGGTGGGCGCATTTGGGGTGGATCAGAGGGTGGAGGTGCTGGAACTGGATCCTTCGTCGGGTGCGCCGGTGTGGACGCTGGCGCTGGGCGCAGGCGGAGTGAATCTGCCGGGACAGAGTTTGTCGCAGGATGCGGGTGGCGACCTCTACGTGACGGGCTACACACAGGGTGCTCTCGTCTCCAGCGCTACCAGCGGGACGCAGGATGTCTTCCTTGCCAAGGTCAGTCCGACCGGCACAGCCCTGTGGGCCCAGCAGTTCGGCACCGGTACCGATCAACCCGGCTTGCCCAACACCGGATACGCGGGGATCTTTGTCAGCAGTGGCGCTCAAGATGTGGTGGTCGGCGGAGTGACATCCGGCCAGTTCCAGGGCTTCAGCAATCCGAACCACGACATTGAGCTGTACGTGGCGCTGTTCGGGCAGTAGAGGCGCGCGGCGCAGACCTGCTGGCTACTCGCGGGTGGCGATGCCGAGGGCTTTCATTTTGCGGTAGAGGTGGGAGCGCTCGAGGCCGAGGGATTCGGCGGCGCGGGAGACGTTGCCGTGGCAGCGGTCTAGTTCCTTGAGGATGTAATCGCG
>JAJYBU010000053.1 GCA_021778845.1 Acidobacteriota bacterium | reverse complement strand
TTCACGCGTCTAAAAAGAGTTCGGCGTAGTATGTTCCTGCATCGTCGGCGCACACTCTGCCGCGAGCGCGTTTTTCTGTCTTCTTTCCGTCCACCGTCACCCGCCCCAAACCGGAAGGAGCCTGCCCATGTCCACCCTCGAAGTCGCTCCCCAATCAGCATTGCAAGCAATCAGCGCCTACGGCCCCGCGCGCGCCACCGTCCCCGGCCAACCCCTCTCTGCCGACGAGCTCCGCCGCATCGACGCCTACTGGCGCGCCTGCAACTACCTCGCCCTCGGCATGATCTACCTGCGCGAAAATCCTCTGCTCCGCGAGCCGCTCCAGACCGAGCACATCAAAAACCGCCTTCTCGGCCACTGGGGCTCCAGTCCCGGCCTCGCCTTCCTCTACACCCACCTCAGCCGCGCCATCCGCGCCTACGATCTCGACATGATCTTCATGGCCGGTCCCGGCCACGGCGCGCCCGGCGTCCTCGCGCCCGCTTACCTCGAGGGCACTTACTCCGAGGTCTATCCCGAAAAGAGCCAGGACGAAGCCGGCATGCGCGAGTTCTTCCGCCAGTTCTCGTTCCCGGGCGGCATCGGCAGCCACTGCACGCCAGAGACACCCGGCTCCATCCACGAGGGCGGCGAGCTCGGCTACGTTCTCTCGCACGCCTGCGGCGCGGCCTTTGACAATCCCGAGCTCATCGTCGCCGCCGTCGTCGGCGATGGCGAGTCCGAAACCGGCCCGCTCGCCACCTCCTGGCACATCAACAAATTCCTCAATCCCATTCGCGACGGCGTCGTGCTGCCCATCCTCCATCTCAACGGCTACAAGATCAACAACCCCACGCTCCTCGCCCGCATCCCCCACGGCGAGCTCGAATCCCTCCTCCGCGGCTACGGCTGGACGCCCTGCTTTGTGGAAGGCTCCGATCCCGCTTCCATGCATCAGGCCATGGCCGCCACCGTCGACCGCTGCATCCAGCAGATTCGCGACCACCGCCGCGACGCCCGCTCCAGCGCCACGCCCGCGCGTCCGCGCTGGCCCATGATCGTCCTGCGCTCACCCAAAGGCTGGAGCGCCCCCGCTGAAGTCCACGGCCACCGCCTCGAAGGCTTCTGGCGCGCCCATCAGGTCCCGCTCGCCGACGTCAAGAAGGACCCCGAACAGCTGCGCCTCCTCGAGCACTGGATGCGCTCCCTCCATCCCGAAGAGCTCTTCGACGCCAACGGCCGCCTCGCCGCCGATCTCCGCGAACTCGCGCCGCACGGCGCCCGCCGCATGAGCGCCAATCCCCACGCCAACGGCGGCATCCTCAAGAAGGCTCTGCGCATGCCCGACTTCCGCCGCTACGCCGTGCCCATCGAGCGCCCCGCCTCCGTCGAAGTCGAAAACATCCCGCCGCTCGGCAACTTCCTCCGCGACGTGATGAACCTCAACATGGACAACTTCCGCGTCTTCGGTCCCGACGAAACCACCTCCAACAAGCTCCAGGCCATCTACCAGGCCAGCAAGAAATTCTGGATCGCCGAGTCCTTCCCCGAAGACGCCGACGGCGGCGAGCTCGCCCCCGACGGCCGCGTCATGGAAATGCTTAGCGAGCACACCATGGAAGGCATGCTCGAGGGCTACCTGCTCACCGGCCGCCATGGCCTGCTGTCGTCCTACGAGGCCTTCATCCACGTCATCGACTCCATGTTCAACCAGCACGCCAAGTGGCTCTCCATCTGCAACCACCTCACCTGGCGGCAAAAGGTCGCCTCGCTCAACCTCCTCATCACCTCCACCGTCTGGCGTCAGGACCACAACGGCTTCACCCACCAGGACCCCGGATTCCTCGACGTCGTCCTCAACAAAAGCTCTGACGTCACCCGCATCTATCTCCCGCCCGACGCCAACTGCCTGCTCTCCGTCGCCGACCACTGCCTGCGCAGCCAGAACTACATCAACGTCATCGTCAGCGACAAGCAGCTCCACCTCCAGTACCTCTCCATGGACGAGGCCATCAAGCACTGCACCAAAGGCATCGGCATCTGGGACTGGGCCAGTAACGACCAGGGTGGCGAACCCGACCTCGTCCTCGCCGCCGCCGGCGACATCCCCACGCAGGAAGCCCTCGCCGCCACCGCCCTGCTCCGCGCCGAGTTCCCCAGCCTCAAAATTCGCTTCATCAACGTCGTCGATCTCTTCCGCCTCCAGCCGCGCAAAGAGCACACCCACGGCCTCACGGACCGCGACTTCGACTCGCTCTTCACCCCCGACAAGCCCATCCTCTTCAATTTCCACGGCTACCCGTGGCTCATCCATCGCCTCACCTACAGCCGCACCAACCGCGACCTCCACGTCCGCGGCTACAAGGAAAAAGGCAACATCAACACCCCGATGGAGCTGGCCATCAACAACCAGATCGATCGCTTCAGCCTCGCTATTGACGCTATCGATCGCGTCCCCATGCTCCAGCTCATCGGCGCCCACGCCAAGCAGCGCTTCCAGGATGCGCAAATCGCCTGCCGCGCCTACGCCTACGAAAACGGCATCGACGACCCCGCCGTCTCCGGCTGGCGCTGGCCCCAACCCAGCGACGCATAGTTACCATTGCTATTACGGAGGCACACTCCTCTGAACCTCCACCGAAACGACGACGATTCAGCAGGGCACTGCAATGGCGGAACCGCCAGCATCGTGTCAACCACGCAGCAGTGAAGGAATCGCTATGATCTGCAGGAACGTGAGATCGCTCGCGATGTTCGCCTTGCTCGTCATTTCGGGTGGCGTGTACAGTCAGAGCTCCCCAATGACCCCTGAGGAGTTTCTTAAGAAATCCGATATAGCGTTGGACAATGATTCGTTACTCCGGGCCCTGGACGATAACAGGGTTGGGATTGCTGCAAACGCAGCGACACTGTTGGCGGAGCGGGGGATTAAGGAAGCGGAACCTGCCATTGCCGCCCGGATGAAAGCGGCCCACGATAAGCAACTCGTACTTACGCTAGCGCAGAGTCTCAATCTCCTTGGATCCAGCGACGGCACGAAGCAGCTGGAGGCGTTCTGCTTAGGGAGCGAAGTGAACACCGCAGAACGGCTGCGTGCTGCGTATGCGCTCGTGGACACAAGGAACTATAGCTGTTTGCCGATGATGCCTGAACTTTTGCTGTCGAGTCACCAAGATAATATGCAGGCCGCGCTCTTCTATCTGCTCAAAATCCCATCGCCTCAGAAGAATGCTCCGGCCACACTCGGCCCTGCTCTGCTTGTTGTCGCTACTAGCGATCCGGAGGAGAAGTTCCGTGCACTTGCCAGGACAATTATTAACCAAATTGGAGATCCTGCAACCAAGGATGCTCTCGTAAGATCCGCCTCGGCCCACCGGCATTAGTCGCCGCCTGCCCCGTCCAAGCTCCGCTTGGGCGGGAAACCCCAATCGTCGCGGTGAATAGGCAGGCCAGCGCTGGCCACCTGCCCATCGTCAAGGAGCAGCTACTTGGATGAGCGCAAGTCCGTTGACCGGCAGCGTCAACGCAAGCGTGCCATCCACAAGCGACGCTTGCTCCGGTGCAGGCAGCGCGGATGCCTGATTGAGCGCTCGAATCTGTGCCTGCGTAGGATAGACCGGACTGCCCATCGCGCGATAAACCGGCATCGGATTTCCATGTGCCTCATCGACGCGCTGAATGGCGACTCGGGCCGTTGGCGGCACGCCCTTGAACTTGAGCCGCAAGGTCACGGGACTGCCCTGCGCGAGTTTGTCCATGTCGACGAGGTTCCAGGCTGCCACCACCAGGGATCCGTCTTGGCGCCGCGTCACGAGTACGTTGTCCGCCTCGTTCTGCAGGCGCACGGTGCCAAGTTCATGCAACAGGCTGAAGTCATAGAAGCTGGGCTTGTTGATTCTGCCCGGCGCGATGAGCCCGAAGCCCCCATCAAACGGCTCGCGCTTCACGCCGCCTTCCTCAAACACGTCGTCGAATGTCCACCAGGACATCATGGTGACTGAGCCATCGCACTGGCTGATGTCCCTTGCCAGAGCCGGGCCCACATACCAGTTGTCACGCGCGTGCAGATCGCCATAGGAAGGCACATTCCACTCTGTCCACATCAGGGGCAGGCTCGGAATGGCCGATGCGCGAATCTCTCCGTGCACCTTCTGCACCGCCCGGCACACGCGGTCACGCATGGGTATGTCTTCGTTCGTGCCGAACATATCCGGCACCGAATCGTCGGCGTAGCCATGTGTGGAGACAAAGTCAATTGGCACATGCTCCTGGTTCACATGCTGCAGGAATGCGGGAATCCAGTGTGCAGCCGCCGTAGCCGGGCCGCCGACACGCAGTCGCGGACTCACGGACTTCAGCGCGCGCGCCGTGTGATCATACAGCTCGAAATATGTCTCCTGCTTGGGCTCGCCGGCCCAGAAATCAATGTTAGGCTCGTTCCACACCTCGAAGTACCACTGCGACACTTCGTCGATTCCATAGCGGTCCACGAGTTGCTGCGCAAAAGCCTGAATCAACGCATCCCACTTGGCATAGTCCTTGGGCGGCGCAACGTTCTGCTTGTACCAGAAGGGATGAAGGGCCTCGCGCGAGGCGAGCTTACGCGGCATAAAGCTGATCTCCACGAAGGGACGCACTCCGCGAGCCAGCAGGCCATCGTAAATCTGATCGACATAGGTGAAGTTGTAGACGGGGCTCCCTTTTTCATCCTCGTCGTAAACGCCTACTTCGTCGTGCAGGATGGCGTGAAAACGAACGTAGCGCATGCCCACGTTGTCATGTACCTCCTGCAAGTCCTTCAGGTAGTTCTCGCGCAGCGCCAGCACGGCACGGCCGGAGCCGAACATCTCCTCCCAGAAATGGGGGAATGGATGCACCGGTGCGGCGGCGTCAATCGTGATGGTCGCGGGAACAGTCTGCGCGAAGATCGGGCATGCAAGTGCCACAAGTCCGAGGGCAATGCCAAACAACCTACGACGAAGTGAGTTCATGATGATTTTCCTGCGTTCTCTTCCGATTCTGTATGACTCTGACCCCATACAGTTCCGTGTATGCGCAATCGATTGCGCAAGGGAAATATTTACCCAGCATCCTACTCTTCGTCAAGCCGGGTACTCCGTCCTGGCTCCGCTAGGGCGGGATGCATCCCTCCTCCCCATCACGCAGCATCACCCCCATCCTTGACACCCCTCCCCGCGCGTCTTTATGGTGGCCCCAGTCCACACCACGCCCTGCAAGGACGCCGATGAAGCTCACTCGCCACGCCGGAGCCATCCTCACCGACTCCCACTTCCTCATTCCGCTCGCCGTCTTCTGCGTCGGCCTCGCCCTGCTCATCACGCTGCGCTGAGGCCCCGCCTTGCCGCCCGCCGCCAGCCCTCAGCCATCCAGCCCGCACCGGCCCCACCCCGCGCACCGCCTCGGCGTCCTCTGCGCACTCGCCGCCGGAGCATGGCTCGGCGCCGCCGAAGCCCCCACCAAGCTCGTCAACTCCGGCCTCTCGCCCTACGCCGTCTCCCTCTGCATGGTCGCCGGCGTCTTCCTCGCCCGCTGGACCATCCCCACCCTCGCCCAGGGCACGCGCCAGGTCTTCGCCGACCTCGCCCGCAACCGCCACCTCATCCCCATCGCCATCCTCGCCGGCATGCTCTGGGCCGTCGCCAACACCCTCACCGTCTTCGCCATCCGCGACGTCGGACTCGCCATCGCCTTCCCCATCTGGAACACCAACACCCTCATCGGCATCTTCTGGGGCCGCCTGCTCTTCGGCGAGCTCAAAGGCGCCAGCCCCCGCAACGTCGCCAAGGTCGTGCTCGGCGCCAGCGCCATCGTCGCCGCCGCCATCCTCCTCGGCTTCTCCACCCTCCACGGCAGCGGCCCCCACGCCACCCGCGCCGCTTCCGGCATCTTCGCCGCCCTCGGCGCCAGCCTCCTCTGGGGAACCATGTATGTCCCCTATCGCAAGGCCTACCTCAGCGGCATGAACCCGCTCTCCTTTGTCACCATCTTCACCATCGGCGAACTCGCCACCGTCCTCCTCCTCGCCCTCACACTCGACCCCGCGGGCGCCGCCGCCGTCCTCCACTCGCCCCGCGTCCGACCCATGTTGTTTTGGTTGTTCTTGGGCGGCTTCGTCTGGGTCATCGGCGACATCTTCCAGCAGTACGCCACCAAATACCTCGGCATCGGCCGCGCCATCCCCCTTTCCAACACCAACCAGCTCTGGGGACTCGCCTGGGGCGCGCTCGTCTTCGGCGAACTCGCCCACGCCGACCTGCTCCATCGCACCTACGTCGTCGCCGGCTCCGTCGTCATGATCCTCGGCGCGCTCGCCGTCTCCACCGCCATCGCCACCGAGCGCGAACACGCCTCCACCCACGCCGCGCTCCACCGCGAGTGCGACCGCTACAGCCTCGACCGCGACCTGGTCCTCGCCGCCTATCTCGGCGTCCCGCCCACCTCCAGCACCGCCGCCAACTCGACCCGCGCCAAATCCAGTTCCCGTTCCTGGTGGGACCTCCTCATCGTCGCCACCGCCCTCGCCGTCTTCATCGGTCTTGGCCTTGAGGCCCGCATCCCCAGCCTGCCCCTCAGCCTCCACTGGACCGCCGCCCTCACCACCCTCCTCGTCCTCACCGCCGCCACCGCCGCCTACCGCCTCTGGTCCCAAACGCGCTTCGAATAAGGAAGCGTTCCAGCCACCACCATGGGTGATACATTCATTGCATCCGTTTGGCGCGATAGCAAAGGGCCATTGCGAATCAGCATTCTGGCATCGGAGCCTTTCCATGACGATGAAACCTGCGCGCCTGCTGGATCAGTCCTTCTATCTCTTCATGACACTGCTGATCGCGGCCATTGTGCTCTTCGGCTTCAGCCAGACCGTAAAGCAGAACCTGATCGACGCGGAGCCGCCCCGTCCAGCCCTTCTGTATGCCCATGCGCTCATCTTTTGCGGCTGGGTCGCGTTCGTAATCGTGCAGTCTCTGCTGGTCCGGGTGCGCAAAGTACGATGGCATCGCACGGCCGGCTGGTTTGGGTTTGCGCTGGGCTGCGCCGTGATTGTCGTTGGCCTGTGGACAGCGGTGGTGATGTCGCGTTTCAGAATCACCCACTTTCATGGCAGGGGCGCGGTGCCCAATCTCGAGCTTTCGTTCTATGACATAGGCGCATTTGCTGTTCCGTTTGCGTTGGCCATCTTGTGGCGAAAGAAGCCGGAGTCGCACCGGCGGCTGATCCTGCTCGCTACCATTGCACTGACCTCTGCGGCGTGGGCTCGGTTTCCTCCCGGGTGGATCCCGCGACATTGGTTTTTTGCCGCATTGGACCTCCTCGTGCTCATGGGGGTGGCACACGATCTCGTCGTCAACCGGCGCATCCACCGGGTGTACATGGTTGGGCTCCCGGCGTTTGTGGTGTGCCAGTGCGCAACGATGTACATCATCCTGAGCAAGCTTCCGTTAGGGGTTCGGATCGCGAACGCAATCCTGCGCTGACCGGACAGATGAATGGATGCACGGGATTCCCAGGTCTCCTTAGAGACCTGGGAATCCACTCCCCTTCACCTCAATAGGATTCTCTTCATTTCAACTTGTGATCGTCGCATCCTGAGGATGCTTCTTTGTGGGCCCATAAAAAGTTGCCCAGGCAAATCCTCAAGGATTGGCCTGGGCTGTAAGTCTTCGAGGATGCCCGCAATGCTATTGCATCGCAACCGGTGTGACGTAAACTCCCGCGTTACTCTCTGTGGTAACTGGATCGAGCATGCTTGCCGTAACAACAAGCCAGTTCTCCCGGTGACTATCCCTTTCCAAACCGAGTGTCACGATGGAGGAACCTTCGGGTGATTGAGAATCCACACTCCACCCAGGCATTGCAGTGTCAAGCACTGTAAGAATCGGTGATGGTTCCGGTCCTTGTGCAAAGTAAATTCCGTCTGTCGTGCCAATCTGAGCTTTGAAAGCCACATCGAAAAGATTCGATGAATGGCCTGCAACTGCTATGAACGATGAAGAGCGCCAGCGGGGAGGCTCCGCTACATCACCACCGTCGGAATCGCCCGTGCTGGGTGGGCGCCCAGAAAACACCCAGTACACAAAGTCGTCGAACTCTCCCGAAGACTTGGCGACTGGGACCAGTGTCCCCTCCGAGAGATCATAGACAAAAATGCCTTGTTGAATCGGTACCCGGGCCACATAGCCGTGCGGATACATGGCGTTGCAGGCTGCGAGCACGCTGGTATTCCCGTCCGTTGGACACCTGAGAAGTCGCGCTTTCTCGCCGCTTCCCCATGCACCCCAAAAGGCCACATAGCGCCCGTCAAACGAAAGCCCCTCTCCCAGCTTGTTGAATGCTGTGCCAGCGACTTCTCCGGGGACCTGAGATCCGATTCTGACGATCGGTGTCAGATCAGGGCGCGGAGACAGCGGAGCAACATAGATTCCGCCCAGGCTGGGAGCGTCTTCATTGTCCAGGCCCACAAATGCCAAGTGGCCGTCGCTTGCGCTGGGGGGTGCTGTTGAACCGAAGAGCACGGTGCTGTCGGGAATGCTGATGCTGGAATCTGCGATTAACTCAACAGGTGCAGCCCCACTCCCAGCAGACATGTCGCGATAGAACACGCCTGTCTTCCCCACGCTGTCCACTGTGTAATTTCCCTTGAAGACAATCTTCGCCCCATCAGCCACCGCCGGCGATCCTGGAAATTGATCAAAGCGCGTTCCGGCTGGCGCACCCGGCACCTCGAAATACTCAAATCCAGAAACAACTCCAAGCAGATTGACTCCGGTGGCAAGTGGACCAGATGGATTGGAGAAGATCCCAGTGCTGCCAATCCGGGTATCTGTGCCATCCAGAATGTAGTTCCAGACCGGCTGAGATTGGCCGCGAAACGCAATCGTATCCGAGCTTTTGTCAATCCGTGGGAAGGAAGGGAACTGAATAAATGTTGCAGGCTCCCCGTTGTACTGCGTGTTATTGGGTTGTGGTACCGCCATGCTGTTATCTGCAATCTTTGCAATTGGCTTTGCGTCATCAAACGACATGTCGCGAGAGTAGATTCCCACGGTTGGCCCCGACTCCCCCTTGCTCTGCCCCTTGAAGACAACCAGACCGCGCGCATTCACAGATGGCTGGTTATAACTGTTGAAGAGCCTCGTAGTTTCCGGAATGGCAGTCTTGTTATTTGCGACCGTCTTCCACGTAGCAGCAACCCTGCCGCGCACAACAAGGTTCAGAACGTTCGAGGTGCCCCCACCCTGAGGTGGATTCGTAACACTAATCTGGATCGTTCCCGCCTTCTCCATTGCAGAACCAGGTAGAGACACTGCAATCACATCGGGCTGGATTGAAGTAGCAGTCAGCGTGCCCAGGGATAAGTCCCCACTTTTTACATTGACCAATGCCCCGTCGACAAAGCGCGCACCAAGGATGGTGATCTTTGTTTGTTGGCCGTCGAAGATGGCAGCGGTCACACTCGACGGCGTAATCTCTGAGATCGAGGGGACCGGATTGTTCACGTAGAAAATCTTGGTGTTCGACTCTGCACTTTGTGGATCGAGCTTCACAACCTTGACAGCAACTTCGCCGGCCTTATTGATGGCAGTTGCAGGGACCGTGACGCGTATCAGCTTTGAATCTAAATAACTCGGCAGCAACAGTGCTGAACCAAACTGGACCTGCATGCCACGTTTGAACGAGGAGCCATTCAAGGTCAACACAATGCTGCCAGTGCCTGCCACTGCCTGCCCCGGACTCAAACTGCTCAGGCTGAGCTTCGTTGTAGCATCTCCATATCCCGTCACAGAGAAGCAGATGAGGACAATTGAAAGAGCCAAATAAGATCTCACTCCCTTGATCATGTTCCACACTCCAAGGCTCATCCCCTCTCGTTGGTCCACAAGCAACGCTGCCCCGGCAAGCTTCTTCGCTTCAAGCGCCTGTCCTGTTGGGAGATGGCCATTGCCCGCCCCTGTCTGCACGCACCCGGCCAACTGGATTCAGATCGCTATCTTCCACATTCCATTGCAATGGGTCTATCTTCTTCAGACCTTTCGACCTTCTTCTCATCCCAGGGCGGGTCCGATTTCCTTGACGCGATGCCAAAACTTAGGACAGATAAAGGTCCGATGGCCGGGCGCCCCCCGATCTCGCCTCTGACACCGGAGAAACACCAACCCCACCACCCACACGTGGGACAAGCGTGTTCTGGCACACAGCAGCTTCAAGCTGCAGGGGCAATCGCCAACCCTCAATTCGTGATGAACATCACAGACGGCCGCCATTCGCACTGGCTTTAATACCCCACAGACAAAATCGAAGTCTGGGCCCCTCGTTTCGCTCCTCCTGGGATGAGCGTGCTGTTCCTGTTCTCACCTGCCTTGCTGGAACCGCCGATAGGAGGATTTCGACAATGAAGCGAATGGCTTCGCTCCTGATGTTGGGCACCTTGCTGGGTCTTGTGTCGTGCAATTCATTCACCGAGAGTGGAACGAGCACCGGCACCTCGCGGACCGAACCTTCTCCCACTGAACCTGATCCAACTCCGACTCCCACGCCCACCCCGACCCCCACATCATCAGGCAATTACGTCGTGACCGCCTGGAGCGAACTGGGCATGCACTGCATCGACGGCAAGGACTACTCCATCTTCTCGGTCCTTCCCCCGTACAACACGCTCCACGCGCAGGTCATGCAGCGCGGCGATCCTCCAGCGCTGGTCTCCGGCGTTACGGTCACCTATCAGGCCATCCCCGATACCACCGGCTCCACCAACACCTCCAGCGCAGGCAAGACGAACTTCTGGAGCTACGTCCGTACGCTCTTCCTCGCCAACCCCAGCCCGGACGTGGGCCTGACCGGCAATCCCGTGCAGAGCAACACGCCCCATCCCATGACCTATGACAGCGCGCTCGGCCAGTGGGATGCCACCGCCATTCCGACGATGCCCTACGACGACGCAGGGAAGTGGAACCCTTATCCCATGGTCAAAGTAGTCGCCAAGGATGCCTCGGGCAATATCCTCGCCACCACGACGGCCGTGCTCGCGGTGAGCGATGAGATGACCTGCTCCACCTGCCACGCCTCCGGCAGCAAGAACACCGCAGCAGAGCCAGCCTCCGGGTGGGAGAACAACCCCGATCCCGCGAAGGACGTCAAGCTGAACATTCTGAAGAAGCACGACGATCGCTGGGATATCTCGCCCTATCTGTCGACGCTCCAGAGCGCGGGCTACACCTACCAGGCGAGTCTCTATCAGACCGCGAAATCGGGCACGCCGATTCTGTGTGCGGCCTGTCATGGCAGCAATGCGCTGGGCGCAGCCGGCATTTCCGGCATCAAGCCCCTCACGCAGGACATGCACACCCTGCACGCCCCGGTCATCAATCCGTCCACCGGCACCAGTCTGGATAACGCGACCACGCCCTATGCCTCCTGCTATCTCTGCCATCCCGGGCCGCAGACAAAATGCCAGCGTGGCGCGATGAACCAGACGGCCTGCTACAACTGCCACGGAAATCTCACCGCGGTAGGCGCGGCAAACCGCGAGGGCTGGCTCGATCTGCCTTCCTGCCAGATGTGCCACAACAGCAGCACGCGCTACCCCACCACATTTGCTTCGCCCGGCGTTTTCCGCACCACAACAGACACAACCTTCGCCACCAATCCCGACAAGCCCTCCGCGGGCAAGAGCCTTTATCGCTTCAGCACCGGCCACGGAGGCGTCTATTGCTCCGGCTGCCACGGCTCGCAGCATGCGGAGTACCCAACCCTCCAGGCAAATGACAATGTGTACAGCACCGGGCTGCAGGGATACACCGGCAAGATCGTTGAGTGCACGGTATGTCACGTGAGCATGCCGTCCACAGCAACCGGTGGCCCGCATGGCCTGCACACCATTGGCCAGGCATGGGTCAGCCAGCATCCGCAATACGCAAACAACGGCGGCTACACCAAGTGCGCCTATTGCCACGGCGCCAATTACAAAGGCTCGCCGCTCTCTGCAGTTGCCACCACGCGCACCTTGAACGTGGAAGACAGCGGCACAAAGACCTTTGCCGCTGGTCACCAGGTGAGTTGCTACGACTGCCATAACGGCCCAACGGGAGACTAACGGCTCAACCGCAGGTAGCCCGGGTGCTAAGGTTGCAAATCCCAGAATCAATATGAGTGCGGCTGCCCCCGGTCTCGTCTCTGAGACCGGGGAAACCACCAACCCACCCCCGCCACCTGACAACCTGAAAGCTGACGGCTGAAAGCTGAATGCTGCTTTGCTGCCCGTCAAGCCCCTCCATACAAACTTTTCTCCGACTCCCTCATTCCATTCATCAAAAAAGTTCTGCCGTTTTGCATGTTATTTCCCGCAAACGCGCATACTAATTACATCAGCCTGAGATCCGCGCCCACAGCCCGCGTCTCAGGCATTTTCATTTCCGGAGCCCCGCGCCGTGCCAACCCGCTTCGCAGTCACGCACGCATCCATCCCCGCCCGCATGGCCCGCCCTCTCCGTCTCCACGTCCACTCCCGCCAGCCGAAATATGCCCCCCACCCCCCTAAATTTATTTGCACTTTCCCACATTTTCCTTGCGTGTTTTCGCCGAGCAGGTTTTCGCTTTTCTTTGCTTTTCTCGCCTCAATACCGGCACCTGGCGCACTGACCCCGCGTAGCGACAGCCAGGCCGTCAGGCCCGCGCCGTTACAATACCTCAATGACCAAGCCGTCACTGGTGGACCTTGTCGGCGTGGGCCTCAACGCCACAGACACGCTCATCCCGCTCGCCGCCTTTCCTGAGCGCGGCTCCAAGGTCCGGTTCACGCAGGCCTCCATCCAGCCCGGCGGCCAGGCTGCCACCACCGTACTCGCCTGCCAGCTCTGGGGACTCGCCACACGCTACGTCGGCAAGCTCGGCGACGATCAAGCCGCGGCACTCCACCGCAGCGCCTTCGCACGCGCCGGCGTTGATGCGCGCCTCGTCACCGTGCCCGGCGCCGCCAGCCCGCAATCCGTCATCCTCGTCGATGAGGGCGGCGAGCGCACCGTGCTCAATCAGCGCAACCCCCGCGTGCAGCTCACGCCCGCCGACCTCGAGCGCGACTGGATTACCCAGGCCCGCGCCCTTCACGTCGACGGACTCGAAATCGCCGCCGCCACCCTCGCCACACGCTGGGCGCGCGAGGCCGGCATTCCCACCATCGCCGACCTCGATGAGCTCTACCCCGGCATCGAAGACCTCATCGCCAACATCGATTACCTCATCGTCAGCCGCGACTTCCCTACCGCGCTCACCGGCGAGCGCAACCTCGAGCAGGCTCTGCGTACGCTCATGCGCCGCTACGGATCCACGCTCACCGCCGCGACCCTCGGCCACGAAGGCGTCCTCGCCTGGGACGGCGAGCGTCTGCATCATCGCCCCGCCTACCAGGTCCATGTCGCAGACACCACCGGCGCCGGCGACATCTTCCACGCCGGCTTCATCTATGGCCTGCTGCAGGGCTGGCCCCTCACCCGCCAGCTCGACTTCGCCTGCGCCGCCGCCGCGCTCAACTGTACCGCCCAGGGCGCCCGCGGCCACATCGGCAGCGTCGCCGAGATCGAGTCCCTCATGGCCACCGCCCCGCGTTATGTCGCAGCGCCCGCTCTCGACTGAACACCCCTCGCGCCCGCCGTCTTGCGCAGCTTTCCATTGCCCAACCTGCCCTCGCGGGCTTACCATTCAGGCGCACTTGAAATCGTTTTCAGGAAGGTCCCCAAAAACCATGCGTCTCCCTGCCTCCCTCGCCGCTCTCGCTGCCGCTTTCACGCTTTGCGCCTTCTCGTTTGCCCCGTCCGCCGGTGCGCAGCCCTCATCGCCGCAGGTGGCCGCCACACCGCCCATGGGCTGGAACAGTTGGAACTACTTCGCCGAACGCGTCACCGACAAGGACATCCGCGCCGCCGCCGACGAAATCGTCGCCACCGGCATGAAAGACGCCGGCTACATCTACATCAATATTGATGACACGTGGGAGGGCGAGCGCGACGCCAGCGGCGAGTTGCACACCAACTCCAAATTCCCAGACATGAAGGCGCTCGCCGACTACGTCCACTCCAAAGGCCTCAAGATTGGCATCTACTCCGGCCCCGGCACCAAAACCTGCGGCGGCTATGCTGCCTCGCTCGGCCATGAAGAGCAGGACGCCAAAATGTACGCTGCCTGGGGCATCGACTACCTCAAGTACGACCTCTGCAGCTTCATCCCCGACGTCATGCAGAAGCAAGCCCCCCACGATGAAGCCGCGCAGATGCGCCTCATGCACGACGCCTACGCCAAGATGGGCAAAGCGCTCCAGTCCACCGGCCGCCCCATCGTCTACTCGCTCTGCCAGTACGGCTGGGATTCGCCCTGGGAATGGGCCCCCGCGCTCGGCGGCAATTCCTGGCGCACCACCGGCGACATCAACGCTCACTGGGACCGCATCTACGTCCTACTCGAGCAGCAGGCAGGGCTAGAGAAATACGCCGGTCCCGGCCACTGGAACGATCCCGACATGCTTGAAGTGGGCAACGGCAAGCTCACCCTCGCCGAGAATCGCGCGCACTTCTCCATGTGGGCCATGCTCGCCTCGCCGCTGCTCGCCGGCAACGACCTGCCCAATATGAAGCCTGAGATTAAGGCCATCCTCACCAACCGCGACGTCATCGCCATCGATCAGGACGCGCTCGGCCAGCAGGCCAGCCGCATCTACGCCGACGGTGAAGTCGAAGTCTGGGCGCGGCATCTCTCCGGCGGAGCCATGGCCGTCGCCATCCTCAACGCAGGCAGCGACCGCGTCTCCACGCATCCCTTCCACCTCGACCTTGCCAAGCTCGGTCTCCACGGCGCGCAGCAGAGCAAAGATCTCTGGACCGGCCAGTCTGTCACGCTCACGCAGAACATGCCCATCACTCTGCCCAGCCACGACATCCTGCTCGTCCGCATCGCCTCGCCGAAGTAGGGCACAACCCCCGTTTGCAGTGCCGCCTCGCCCCACCTGGAGCGAGGCGGATTTGTCTTCATCTTCCTGGTCGACAACTCCTCTTGCGCCAGCTCAGGTCCTCGCCCCCTCGCGAATCACCCCACTTCCCCAAAAGTTGCAT
>JAJYBU010000024.1 GCA_021778845.1 Acidobacteriota bacterium | reverse complement strand
TCTCATTCGGCTCGATCCGATCAAACGAAAAGGAGGCGTCAAAGCCCGAAGACTCATCGCCGCCACTTCCGATTCCTATCGCGCTGAACTACTCGGACTCAGATGACCTTCATGCGATTGCCCTGCCTAAAGGAATCCGGAAAAGATGTAGCCAACATCTTAGCGTTCGACACGATCCCGAGCGAAGGTGTCCTCGGCTGACCCGAGCGGTTGCTGAGAATCGCGGAACAGGGTTTCCCAGTCAAGCAAAGGGGAAAGGCAGGGCGATTCCATGTGAGTGGCCAAAGTGGGGAGGGGAACCCACAGGCGATAGCGCTTGCCAAACAGCAGAGCTCTATATCCCCAACGAAACGTTTGACCCCATATGGCCAATCGAAACAGGTTGCTCCAGTGGACGCGAACGTTAGCCAACTCGTATTTTTGAGTAAGTGAAAGCCATACGGGACAATCCCAGTTCCCACGACTGTACGTTCTGAATGATCGCTGCGTCAGTAGCAGAGTCTTTCGCGAGGTGAGGAAAGTCAAGCAAGTGGAACTTGCAGTCCGCCAATAGCGGTCGCCAAATGGCATCACATGGTGCCTCTCAAATCGTGATGAGGTATGATAACTATCCGGGTGATCATACGGAGTGACGAAGTCAACGCCATCGTTCTCTCGCATAAATGTAAGCATCTTCTCCAGTGCATCTGGAAGATAGAAGTAATCATCCTCCGCAAAATACACAAACGGAGCTTCTGTCTGCGCCGTCAGAAGCTCAATCTGTAGGGAGAAAGTCGGCAGATTGCCTATCTTATCCAATGAAATGATCTCTAGTTCGCAGTCGCGGAATGTGCTTCGGAACAGCGCTTCATATTCGGGCGGGCATCCATCAAGAATCGCCCAGATTTTCACCTTTAATTTGCCTAATGCCCCGTGAAATGAACGGAGACACATTGCAGATAGCTTGAGCTTGTCTGTGGAGAAAAAAGCCGGGTTCTTCGAAACTCCGGGATAGATGCGGTAAGCTACGGCTAAATCGATCATCTGTGCATTCTCTGAATCTTGCATTTCACCCGATCAGTCCAACTTATATTTGGGTCGTCAATCCGTTACTTAGGTGTGCCCGTTGATCCTGTGGATAGGGCGTGTTTTAGCATGGCGAGTTTCTCCCCCTCCTCTCGATCACTCTTTAGACGCTGGAAGCCCGCTTGGAGCAATGCAAGGAACACCCCAAAGACGAGTCCCAACCCCGTAGATACGATAACGATGAGGCCACGCTTCGGGAACGATCGCCTCTCGGGAGTAACTGCGGGATCTACGACCTGAATCAGTGAACCCTCCTTCGCCTCATCGAGCTTGGCGACCTCGTACTGCCGCGCAAGAAGGTCGAACATCGCTTCGGAGTACTTCACGTCCCGCAGTTTGCGAACATACTCCATACCGACTGCGGGTACGCGCCCTTTGGGGACGACGAACTCGTCGCTGGCGCTCGCTTCCGATCCTCCTAGCTTGGCTAATTGTGCCTTTAGCCCCTCCAACTCCTGCTGGGCCTGTATCACTTGGGAGTTTTCGCCAGTTGCGTAGGTCTGCATGCCCTGAATCTGCACCTCTCTCGATGTAATCTGCGCGCGCAAAGCTGCGGCTGAGTCAATCAGTGCACGTTCCTGGCTATCAGGCTGGATCACTCCTGTTTTCTGCTCTGTCTGCTCCAGTGCCTCCTCGGCGTTGGCTAGAGTATTTTTTGCTTTCTCCAACTCTTGCTGAAAGAAGAGCCTGCGCTGAGAAGCTTCCGAAATGGCGAGATGCTGAGACAGATCGCGAAACTCGTCGACATAACCATTGGCAAGTTCCGCGGCGCGCTGTGGATTGCTGTCTTCGACGGAGATATGGATCATTCCGTCCTTGCCGTTGCCGTCTACCGCGGTATGGCCTTCGAATGCCTTGCGGGCATCGGAGAGATAACGCTCACGGTACTCCTGCATCAGGCCGAAGTGCTGCACCATGGCATCCTCGACCGTGCGACTCTGCAGCATGGCGACGAACATATCGTTGGGGTTTTTGAGGCCAAGGCTACCACCTGCCAGCGCGGCCATCCCTCCCAGATTGCCAATCTGGGAGGCTAGTGCTGCGCCCATGGACGTGTTCTGCTGGGGTGGCAGCAGGGTAACGGTTGCGGTATAGCGTTTGGGTAGCAGGAGGGAAACAACCACTGCGGCGATGGCAAAGACTGCTGTAACCCAGAGTATGGTGCGCTTCCTCTCCGCAAGAACGATCATAAGATCGAGCAGTGAGATTTCAGCTTCTTCCGTTGTACCGCATGCAGCACCTGACATGGCGGGTGGAATACCACGCTGCTCATTCGGATTGGAAAGCGGAGTTTCAGTTGTCATCGGATTCCTGACAGATTGTGCTGTGGAGCGTATCCAGCCGTCGCGACTACGAGGGCTGCGCTCCATAGCCTGCTATAAAAGTACGCCCATCAACGCAAAGCCCATACCAAGGTTGGAAATGATCTGTGACCACTGGATTACATTGCGCATGGAGGACGGCTTGAGATTCTTCTCTGGCACCACGATCGTATCGCCCGGATACACTCGCACATTATCAAACTTATTGTTCCAAAGGCCTCCGCCCAAGTCGCTGCCGACGACCTCACCATCGGCCCGGATGAGGAACTCATGCTTTCGGTCAGAGTCCTGGTTCGGGCCGCCAGCCAGTTGCAGATACTCTCCAGCCCTCCGACCTTGCGTGAACAGAAAAGAATTCTGATCGTACACCGCTCCCACCACGTTGACGGTGGCTGGAGTTGACGGCACTATGAATTGGTCATCATTCTCCATGGTGATGTCGGGCAGGCTGTCGATGCCGCTGCTGTCGGGTTTAAATCTAAGCACAATGCGGCCAGTAGCTTGAATCTGTCTCAGACTTGCAAGCAGTTGTTGTTCGCTGGCTTGGGAACCTGCGGCGGCGGTCGGATCCTGTGCGGAACTTACCGCGGAAGCCGCCGTCGCTAGATTGCCACGCTGGATTTCCATGCTCAGGTTCTGCACGTATTCATCGATTCTTGCCTGCTGCATGCGGCGAGTTGACTCCCGCGTGTATTCAGAGGCATACAGGTATGCATTCGGCGTGAGGCCGCCGGCCCGCTCTACCAAATGGCGGAACGTCTCTCCGGGCTGCACGGTGTACACGCCGGCGTGGACAAACTCACCACTCAGCGTGACCAGTTTTGTCTGCTCGGCGATGGGCACATGAATGTCAGCCTCCGAGAAGATGGTCACCACGTCGCCTGCCTGCAGATCAAGGTCCTGCGACGAGTCGTGCTGGAGCACGAGTTTGCCTAAATCAAACGGAACCAGCATGGTCTTCAACGTCTTGGGATCGAGCCGTTCAATGACCGCATAATCCCAGTCGATCTCTGCGGCAAGTTGGCGAACTTCGGTGCGTTGCTCAGGCGCTGGAATGCCCGATGAAAATCCTGCCTGTTGAGCAGCGAGCGAAGAACTGCCCGCGCGCTGCTGTGCACTCAGGGGCTGGCCCCCGATCATTCCGGGCTGGCTCTGTACCATTCCAGATTGGGTTTGCTGCAATGCAGCCTGGTTCTGTCCCACCCCGTATTGAGTTGGTGTCGATCCACTCTGGTCTTGCAGTATTCCATTTGGCCCCTGTTGCGACGCAGTCTGGTTCGATCGACTCATCTGCGATGGGATGAGAGTTTTGAGTGTGATGGGGGTATTGTCTGCGGGCTGACGCATATACGTTAGCCCCTCAGAAGCCTGAAACTCCGGAGCGGGCAACCCGAGTTGGGCCCGCTTCCACCAGTAGTTCCTCGTGATCAGCGAGTCCTTGTCCGGAATTAGATCACTGAGGTGCATGCCCGGATGCCACGCAAAGCGACCAGGGTTGGCAAGATTACCGCGCAGGATGACGGTCTGCTGATACATGGGAACGATCGAGAAGATACGAATCAGATCGCCGTCGGCCAGTGGGGTCTTTAATCCTCTTGTGTCGAAGGCCACTTCCATTGCTTGCCGGTCGTGGTGGTCCTGAATTCGTTCAATCGAGATGCGTGCTTCCTCAGCCACCGCTGAGACGCCACCGGCATCTGCGATCAGGTTGTCCAATGCTTCCCCGGTTCGCAACTCGTAGACGGCAGGATTCCGGATGCTTCCGGTAATCGCAACCTCGGCCCCGACGGGCGGGATGAAGATCACGTCACCCGGCAGTAGCTTCACATCTTTTGATTTGTCTCCGTGAGCGAGCAGCGCATAGAGATCAAAGCTCGCTACCGTTTCACTCCCTCGCCGCAGTTCGATGTTCCGCATCGAACCTTGAATCGAGGGGCCACCGCTGGCAAAGACCGCATCCACAAGGGTACTCAGTGAACTCACTGTATACACGCCCGGCCGTCGTGCCTCGCCTGCCACGTACACTTGGATCGCCCTGATCTGACCGATATCTGCCGTCAGATCGAAGTTGCGGTAAACCCGTCCGATGGCCGAGCGCAAGTGACCATCAAGCGCTGAAAACGGCATCCCTGCGACATGCACCGGACCCACCTGTGGCAGGTACACTTCACCGGAGCGGTCCACCTGCACGTTGGATTGGAAGTTCACCTGTCCCCATACCCGTATGCGCAGTTCGTCGCCCGGCCCGATCACATAATTGGATGGAACCGGCGTCATGTTCAGTGGCGCAAATGTGGACGGCACGTTGTGAAACAACTCTGTGCCATAGATTGGAAGAATCTGGCCTGTGGTCGACGCAATAAACTTCTGGAACTCGGTAAGGGGTTCCGGTGGAAGAGGCGCTAGTTGCGCCTGAATTTGTGCTGCACCCTGCCGCGCTGGCAGACCTATGTCGGAGTAGTTGCTGCTTGGATTCTGCGATGGGGCCCCATACCCTCCCGGCAACGCAGTGGACGTCTGAGACCCGAGCAGGGAATTGCCTGCTCCCTGGTTTTGCGTTGAGCACTGCGGGGAATTGGCCTGCATCGGATCCGTGCAATCGGTTGTGCTTGAACTCTGCGGGCTATTTGAGTAACCGGACTGGAACGGCTGCCGTCCCCACATGATGGACGTCGCCGACAGCATCAGGAGCGGAACCCAAAGCCGCCTCATCGTTCGGGGAGTCGAGACGAAGCTACAACGGGTAGTACCGGTGCCAAATGCTCTGATGCACCTTCCGAAACTTGAGTCACTCATTTGTTCAAAGTCTACCATGCGGCCGAACGCGACATCCCTCTGTATTTCCCGTGATAGTAGACAAAAGTGCAATTGCAACCAGCGCAAATCGTAACAGCAACCATGTCTCCATACGCCTGCCACTTGCTCTACGCACAGGCGCATTTGTAAGCCACTGGCTATTTCCAAGGTGGAGTTCGAAAGCCACCTGTCCCTCGCGTCATCATCCGTACCATGACACGAAGCAGGCGTCTCGTCCCCGATTCCCCCAACCCTCTGAACCTATAGAAAATTTTTCGCGTCCTAATTCATCGACGGAGTGATCGATGCAGCGGACAATCGTCCAAGCGAAGACTGTGGGAGGTGCGCGCATGAGCCGAGCCGTGCGGCGGATCGCGGCGGCGGCGTTACTCGCGTTTCTGGGCGGAGTTCGATTGGCCGCGCAGACCCGTTCAATCGATCCCTACAGCCTGCCGATGGTGCAGGCGGCGTGCGGTGCCGAGGGCGGGAATCCGCCGCTGGCAATGTCTGGAGGCCGCATTGTGGCCTCCGCGATGAAGCCTGGAATGGCACGTGTGTATGTGATCACCGAGACGCGGGCGCTCTTTGGCTCGCGAGGCCAAACGGTTAGATTGGGGATGGATGGAAGCTGGTTCGGCGCGAACCGCTCCTACACCTACGGCTACAGCTTTGTGGATGTCACTCCCGGCGTGCATCATCTTTGCGTCTCAGCGAAGGTGAGAGGTGTGCTGCCCCACACTTCGACCGCGGTCACGCTGACGCGCGTGGACGCAGCAGCAGGGCAGACGTACTACTTCTACAACCGATGCACGTGGCTGGTCGGACCCCTCACATTACAGCCGATGAGCGCGGAGGACGGTGCCATGTATCTTCAGGCGCTTCCCTCGTCAAACATCCCGAAGCTATGGAAGACGGCGGCCGCGCAGGCGGCTTGTGGAGCCGATCCAAACCAGATGCCGAGCGATCCACCGCCCCCGCCCAAGCTGCCAGGGCCTCCGGCCGTGGGGAAGGCGCTGGTGTATTTCTTCTCGGGTGTTCCGCAGTTTGGCGGCCACAAACTTTCAGACCTTTTATTCCCGGGGCCGCAGTCTGGCGGCTTCCTAACGCCAATACACGTTGGAGTGGATGGAAACTGGGTCGGCCAGACGCAGATGCGATCCTATCTGGGCGTGCAGATGTCTCCGGGATTGCACCGCCTGTGTACTGCCACCAAGTTGATTCCAGGCATGAAGCCTACGCTGCACGTGGGCCGCCTCAATGTCGTTGCGGGCCAGACCTACTTTGTAGACGCCACCATGCTGCAGCCAGTGGAGCACGGATTGGCGATGGTGTGGCTGCGACGGATTGCAGCGATGCCGAAGTCGGACGAGCCGGACCTGAAGGCCTTGAGGCGATGGAGCCGGACAAACTTTCCTGCCTCGTCCGACGAACTTCGTGCCTGCGGAATACCATCAGCAGACAGCACGGCAGCAGCCCCGACGATGGCCTCATCGATAGCCCCGTTGACGGGTGGAGCGCCTCCGGCCTCGCAGGTCTTCTTTCTGTTGAAGTCGGGCATCAAGCGGCTGCACAGACTCAATGCGGTGAATGTGGGTCTTGATGGCCACTGGGCAGCCTCGCTGCGGAGCACCTCGTGGGTGTCGCTCCCGGCCGCTGCGGGCCAGCATAACGTGTGCGTCCACATCGGCTTGGGGTCGAGACGAAGAGCCCAGTGGTTCTCGCCCGATTCCACCCTGTTTCTCGACTCCGTCGATGCGAAGGCCGGTACCAGTATTTACTTTGAGAGTCAGTTAGCCATGGACGAAAACGTTGATTTCTTCGCGACCGGTCGACTGGACCCTGATGAAGGGGCGCTGCTACTGGCGTACCTTCCGCGTGCTGACAAGCTTCATCCCTGAATACGTCGGCCGCGGTAG
Source organism: Acidobacteriota bacterium (assembly GCA_021778845.1). Taxonomy (GTDB): domain Bacteria; phylum Acidobacteriota; class Terriglobia; order Terriglobales; family Acidobacteriaceae; genus Granulicella. The sequence goes on along the minus strand of JAJYBU010000024.1, from coordinate 51,269 downwards.
ACCCCTCATACTGGCAATCTTCCGCTACCCGAGGGTGGGCATGGTCGTATCAACGCCACTGCGGATGCCGGCAGGCCAGCGGGCGGTGATAGTTTTTAGGCGCGTATAGAAGCGGACGCCTTCGGGGCCGTAGATGGCGTGGTCCCCGAACAGCGAGCGCTTCCATCCACCGAAGCTATGAAACGCCATTGGAACCGGGATAGGGACGTTGATGCCGACCATGCCGGCCTGGACGCGACGGGCGAAGTCGCGGGCTGTATCGCCATCGCGCGTGAAGATGCTTGTTCCGTTGCCAAACTCGTGGTCGTTAATGAGTTGAAGTGCAGTCTCGAAGTTATTAGCACGAACGACGCCGAGAACCGGGCCGAATATCTCTTCCTTGTAGATCCGCATGGTGGGCTTGACATGGTCGAAGAGCGTCGCACCAATGAAGAAGCCATCTCCCTTTGGCAGTGCGGTGTTGCGGCCGTCAACGACGAGTGTGGCTCCTTCATCCGTGCCTAGCTGAATGTAGCTGGTCACACGATCGAGGTGGGCTCGGGTGACAAGGGGACCGAGGTCAGACTCACCGCTGACAGCATTTTCTGCTCCGTCGCCAATGCGCAGATCGGCGATGCGGGATTGGAGTTTAGCCATGAGGGCGTCGGCCGTGTGCGCTCCTACGGCGACTGCGACACTAATAGCCATGCAGCGCTCGCCTGCCGAGCCGTATGCGGCCCCAACGAGTGCATCGGCGGCCTGGTCAAGGTCTGCATCGGGCATAACGATCATGTGGTTCTTCGCGCCGCCTAACGCCTGGACGCGTTTGCCCGTTGCGGTCCCCGCGCGGTAGACATACTCGGCAATGGGAGTTGAGCCGACGAAGCTGACTGCGGCGATGCCGGCGTGGCCCAGAATTGCGTCGACAGCTTGCTTGTCGCCATGCACTACGTTGAAGACGCCATCGGGGAGTCCGGCTTCCTTGAGCATCTCGGCTAGTAAGTTAGCTGAACTTGGATCGCGCTCCGAGGGCTTAAGCACAAACGTATTCCCGCACGCCAGGGCAATAGGGAACATCCACATTGGGACCATGGCAGGGAAGTTGAAGGGCGTAATGCCAGCAACGACGCCGAGCGGCTGACGCATGCAGAAGCTGTCGACGCCGGAGCCTACCTGCTCGGTAAACTCGCCTTTGAGCAGGTGGGGGATGCCGGTGGCGAATTCGACGACTTCGAGGCCGCGGGTGGCTTCACCGCGGGCGTCGGCGAAGACTTTGCCATGCTCTCGATTGATCAGTATGGCAACCTCATCGAGACGGCGTTCGAAGATCTCGCGGAAGCGGAAAAGCACACGGGCACGTCGGAGGGGCGGCTGTGAGGACCATTCGGGAAAAGCCGCTGCCGCAGCAGCAACGGCTCCGTTTACCTCCGCTTCGGTGGCAAGAGGGACGCGTGATTGGATTTGGCCGGTGGCCGGATGGTAGACGTCGGAGAATCGCTTGGAGGTGCCCGGCGTGGGGACGCCAGCGATCCAGTGGTTGAGTTCGGGGATTGCGGTAGCGGCGGGGTGCATTGCGGTCGCGGACATGGAGTCGCTCCTCGGACAACGAAAGAATCATCGTAGCAAAGGAGAGTGAGGTGATAGTGGTTGGCTGAACAGTCTTTGATCTCGGCGGGTATTTCGGATGGAAGAGTAGCGGTAGCCGACTGCATGTTCAGTGCCGGCCCTTCGCAGAGTGAAATACCTCTCGCATCATCGGTCGGGAGCGTCCGCCGCAAGAGAAAAATATGGATCACGAGGGCACGGAATGGAGCGTGTCCAGGCCATCCGGAGATAGACTGGAAGAGTGAGTACTACAGCGTCGTTATCCAATGAAATTCGAGTGAAGCTTCAGAAGCGCGAGCGTGTGACGCCCGCTGAGGCTCTGTGGTTATGGAAGAACGCGAGCAATGATGAGTTGCGCGAATTTGCGCAGATCGTGCGCAAGCGGTTCCATGAACCTGCGGAGTGTACGTACATGTTGATGCGCATCATTAACTACACCAATGTGTGCGTGGCGCAATGTGATTACTGCGCCTTCTATACTCTTCCCGGGGCCGAGGGCGGTTATGTGCTGAGCCAGGAGCAGGTCTTTGCGAAGATCGATGAGTTGATTGAACTTGGCGGTGATCTCATCGGATTTAACGGTGGGTTTAATCCGCAGTTGCCGCTCGAGTATTACTGCGAGTTATTTTCGGCCGTGCGGGCGCGCTATGGTGACCAGTTGGAGTTTTATGCTCTGACGATCGCTGAGTTCATGTACCTTGCCGATCATGCCAAGCTCGATTATCTAACGACAGCGCGGCGATTCAAGGACGCTGGCGTGCGCTGGATTACGGGAGGAGGGTCGGAGATCCTCACGGAAGATTTTCGACGGCGTCACAGCAAGTTCAAGTACACGGTCGCACAGTACTTTGAGGCGCAGACGGCAATTGTGGAGGCGGGACTGAGCACCTCCGCGACGATGGTGATAGGGTTCGACGAGACGATCGAGGAACGGATCGAGCACCTGGAACGCACGCGCCAATTTCAGGATGAGGTGGGTGGACTGGGAAGCTTTCTGTGCTGGACGTTCAAGCCGTACTTTACGCCTCTGGGCAGCCAGCTTGGCGGGATCGAGATCAGCACTGGCGAGTATCTGCGCCACCTTGCGTTGAGCCGGATCTATCTGGACAATGTGCCACGTATTCGCACCTCCGTTTTAACGCAGAATGAGCGCGCTCTAGAAGGCCTGTTGTATGGAGCCGATGATTTCGATCTACCTATCGAAGATGAGGTCACGCAGAAGGCGGGAGCCACGATTAATTTGCAGTTCGACAAGATTCTCGCGTTCGCTCGCAGCCTCGGATATACAGCCACCTACCGAAGCGTTGCGCGGGCACGAACGGCACCGGTTCCTGAGGCATATTCAGGCAGAGGATAGGCCGCTCTCTGAAATTGCAGGGGAAGTCGATGGTTGCCTATCGCGATTGGGGCTTGCGGGCTGGTGTCTGCTTCAGGTCCTGAAGAGTATTTCGCGGGAACCCAGTTGTCTGCCGAGCGATTAGACGGGTGGTGATGGTGGTTGCGTCCTCGCCTTGGCCTTCGGGCGGGTTCAATCGCGATAAGAGATTCTCGATGGCCTTGTTTGCGAGGTCCTTGCAGGACATCCGTATGGTCGTCAAGGGCGGGATGGTGTATTCAGCGAGATGAATATCGTCGAAGCCGATGAGCGAGAAATCGCTCGGCACCTTAAGATTCGCCTCGAAGAGCGCATGCTGCACGCCAATGGCTGTCATGTCATTGGAGCACATGATGGCTGTTGGCCAGTTTGGTAAAGCGAGAATGTGCCGCATGGCGTCGCGTCCGCCATCCAGGGTGTGCGTGCCTTCGATAAGCCAGTCATGGTTGGCCTTGATGCCGGTGGATTCAAGACAACTTAGAAATGCAGCTTTGCGACTTTGAGCAGACCTGCGGTTCAATGGACCACTGATGAAGCCGATATCGCGATGCCCAAGGACAGCAAGATGCTGTACGCCTTCATAGATGCCCGCGCGATAATCTACAGCGAGAACGCTGTTGAGAGGCCGTGAAGGCGCAGGATCGATGAAGACGAATGGAATATTATCCGCTGTAAATCGATCGAGCAGAAAGTCCTCGATGCCGAAGGTCATGATAGCGACGCCGTCCACCATTCGCTCGATCATGCGTCGCGAACAGAGTTCCATCGTTTTGGGCTCATAGTTGGTCGAGCCGAGCAGAATTTCATAGCCATGCGCGACAGCGGCGTGTTCAAACTCCTGGATCAACTCGGGGAAGAACGGGTTGGTAATCTCTGACACGATGAGGCCAAGTAGCCGGCTTTTGCCGGAGACCAGAGCTCGTGCCTGTGTGTTGGGGAAGTAGTTAAGCTCGCGGACTGCCTTCCAGACGCGAGCCGCAAGAATTGGGTCCACCGTGGGTACGTGGTTGATGGTGCGGGATACTGTCGCAATCGAGACGCGAGCAAGCGAGGCTACGCTGCGAATGTCGATCTTTGCGGGTGTAGAGGTGTCAGCAGCCTTGCGGGAACGTTTCACGGGATAGGTACCTGAGACTTTGAGCGCAGGATAACTATAACTGCACGAGCGCCTACTGGGTAAGGTCGAGGCCAGAATCGACGATCAAGGTCATCTGGAGTTATAGTACCTGAGGGAAAACGTTTACACTGAGTTCGTGTCTTGTTTCAATGGGCTATGAGTAGCCTGGCGGACGACGCAATGCTGCGTGGATCTGAAAGAGGATAAGTATGGCAATCGTTGCAGGTGTGGATTTTGGGACGCTGAGCGTGCGCGTGACGCTGCTCGATAGCGAGCGAGGGCGGCTGGGCACAGCCTCGGCGGGATACCCGCTGCATCGCCGGCGGGAGGATCCGGACTTTGCGACGCAGTCGCATGAGGACCAGATGCGCGCTCTGGTGGAAGCCGTCCGAGAGGTAGTGCGGCAAAGTGGTGTGGACGCGAAAAAAATTGCGGCGCTGGGGCTGGATACCACCGGGTCGAGCGTGATTCCGGTCGATGCTCAACTCCAGCCGCTGGATGAATATATGCTCTGGTGCGACCACCGTGCGCACAAGGAGGCGCAGGAGATTACAGAGCTTGCTCATGCTATGGGGCTCGAAGCCATCGAGTGGTGCGGTGGGGTGTATTCGCACGAGTGGGGCTTTGCGAAGCTGCTGTATTGGCTGCGGAATAACCCGGACAAGCGGGAACGCTTTGCTACTGCATTCGAGCACTGTGACATGGTTGCTGCGACATTGATAGGCATCTCGGACCCTGCGCTTGCGCCGCGGAGCGTCTGCGCGATGGGACACAAGTGGATGTGGAATCCACGCTGGGGCGGCTTGCCGTCGCAGGAGTTTCTGTCAAAGCTCGATCCGCTATTCGATGGCGTTCGAGCGAAGCTGAACGGAGACTATCGGTGCTCGGATGCGATTGCGGGAGGGTTGAGTGAGCGGTGGGCCGCAGAGATGGGCCTCCTTGCAGGGATTCCGATTCCTGTGGGAGCGTTCGATGCGCATTGGGATGCGATTGGCGCGGGGTGCCGCGAGGGAGATGTCGTGAACGTAGTGGGGACATCAACGTGCATCATTGCGATGAGCCGGGAGACGCGGTTGGTCCCGGGCGTATGTGGTGTCGTGCCGGGAAGCGTGCATCCGGCGTTCACGGGGATTGAAGCGGGGCTTTCGGCCACGGGCGATATCTTTGAGGCGATTGCGCGACGCGCGGGCACGGATGTTCGTGCGCTCTCGGAGGGACTGGATCAGTACAAGCCGGCCCAGACGGGGCTGCTGCGGCTGAGTTGGGATAATGGCGACCGCACGGTCTTGGTGAACCCTGAGCTGGGCGGCATGACCTTAGGCTGGAACCTGATCCATACGGCAAAGGATGAGTTGTTTGCGGCAATCGAAGGAACTGCGTTTCATACGCGGATTATTCTGGATCGGATGGCGGAGCATGGGGTTCCGGTGAATCGCGTGATCAATGCGGGCGGGATTCCGCAGAACAACGTAGTGCTGAATCAGGTGTATGCGAACGTGCTGGGCAAGCCGGTGCTGGTGCCGGATGGTGTGCCGACGAGCCTGGGGTCGGGAATCTTTGCGTTGCTTGCCGCGGGCGTGTTTGCAACGATCGAGGAGGCGCAGGCGAAGATGTGCCTACCGTTCAGGACCTATGAGCCTGACCCTGCGGCCGTCGCTCGCTATGACGAGTTATTTGCTCTATATCGCAAGGTGTACTTTGCTTTTGGACAGAGGGAAAGTTCGCCGGCTGTGATGGGGGATGTGCTTCCCGAGCTGCGGCGCATTGCGGCGGATGTCCGCGGCGTGTAACGAACGATCAGCTTGCGAGCGAGAGGCGAATTTACGGCTGAACGCCACAAAGATTTGGAAGAACAACGAAAGTCGAGTGAGGTGTTGCGGATGCTTTTGAAAAAACTGCGGGAAGAGGTGCTGGAGGCCAACCTGGAGCTTGTGCGCAAGGGGTTGGTGCTGTATACGTTTGGCAACGCTTCGGGTGTGGACCGGGAGCAGGGGCTCGTGGTGATCAAGCCGTCAGGCGTGGATTATGATGTGCTGAAGGCGGAGGACATGGTGGTCACCAATCTCGATGGAAAGATTGTCGAGGGAACGCTAAAGCCGTCCTCGGACCTGGACACACACACGCTGCTATATCGGGAGTTTACCGAGATTGGGGCGGTCGTCCATACGCATTCGGAGTTTGCGACTAGCTTTGCGCAAGCCTGGTTGCCGATTCCTGCGTTCGGAACAACGCATGCGGACTACTTTCATGGGCCGGTTCCGGTGACTTCGCCGCTGACGGATGAGGCAATCAACGGTCGATATGTGCATGAGACCGGACTGGCAATAGTGGCGCGGTTCGGCGGCGCGGATGGCATCGCCGGTGGCGGATCAAAGATTGATCCGATGGCGGTGCCGGCGTGCCTGGTTGCGGGACATGCTCCGTTTGTGTGGGGGAAGAATGCTGCGGATGCGGCGCACAATGCCGTGGTGTTGGAGGCGGTCGCGAAGATGGCGTATCGCACGCTGACACTGAAGGCGAGTGCGGAAGGGGTATCGCAGGCGCTGCTCGATCGCCACTACCTGCGCAAGCATGGAGCTAGCGCGACCTATGGACAAGGGTAAGAAGCGTAGTGAAGAATAGTGCCGCGATCGTGATTGAAGTCGATTGAATGCTCAAGGAGAAATAATGAAGTTAAAGTATCTGATGGCGGGAATTGCGGTTCTGTTGATGAGTTCGCTGGCAAAGGCCAGCGTCACGAGCATGCCATGGGGTAAGACGGCAGACGGCAAACCGGTGCAGATCTATACCCTCAGCGACCATGATCTGACCGTGCGTATCACGACGTTCGGCGCGCGCGTGGTAAGCATCGAGGCGCCGGATCGCAGTGGCAATATGGCCGATGTGGTCCTGGGCTATGACAGCGTGGCGCAATATGAGTCCGACACCAGCACCTACTTCGGCGCGATCGTGGGGCGCTATGGAAATCGCATCGCCAAGGGCACGTTTTCGATCGATGGAAAGACATTCCATGTCCCTGTGAATAACAATGGCAACGCGCTGCATGGCGGGCCTGCGGGCTTCAGTTCCAAAGTGTGGACCGGGCAAGAGATTCCCGATGGCGTTGATCTGTCGCTGGTGAGCCCGGATGGCGATATGGGATTTCCCGGCACGCTTACGGTGCATGTGCGCTATACGGTCGTGGGTACGTCCCTTAAAATCAATTACAGTGCGACGACTACCAAGCCGACGGTGGTGAATCTTACCAACCACAGCTACTTCAATCTGGCGGGCGATGGGAAGGGCAATATTTTGCAGGATGTGCTGATGATTCCGGCGGACCGTTATACGCCAGTGGGCACGACGCAGATTCCTACGAGTGAGTTGGCGCCAGTTGCGGGAACGCCGTTTGATTTTCGCAAGCCGACGGAGATCGGAGCGCGCATCAGCGACGCTAATGAGCAATTGAAAATTGGCAGCGGCTACGACCATAACTGGGTGCTCAATGCTTCGGGCGATAGTCTGCACCTGGCGGCGAAGGTGTACGATCCGACCAGCGGACGCACGCTTACCGTAACCACGACCCAGCCGGGAGTGCAGTTTTATACAGGAAACTTCCTCGATGGGACGAAGACAGGGAAGTATGGCGTGACCTATCAGAAGAATGCGGCGTTCTGCCTGGAGACCCAGCACTTTCCTGATTCACCGAATCAGCCGAAGTTTCCTTCGACGCTATTGAGGCCTGGGCAGACGATGCACTCGGAGACGGAGTTTACCTTCGGCGTACGGCCATGATGGGTGCACGGCCAACGATCTAGGATTTGCCGCCGGTGCGTGCGCGCCAGATCGCACCCTCGATGGGATCAACGACCCCGTCGAGGGTGCGAATGGTGGCGAACTCCGAGCTTACGGCTGCGATGAGAGCGTCTCGCACAGGTTGAACTTTCTCCAGGATCGAGCCGGTGAAGGCGAGGGACGGCAGCGTAGGTTGCTCGCCGGAATTGGCCGCCGCGGAGGCCGAGCGCAGACGGCGGACCACCACGCGCACCAGCCACCCGAGATCCTCACCCTCCTTCCGAAGCACCGAAGTGGCAACCTCATCGCCCTGGTTCGCGCAGCGCAAGACCACCTCGGAAAGTCGGGAAAAGTCCGGAGCGGGACGGCTATTGGCGTACTCGATCAGAAGATCCAGAGAGGCGAGCTGCCAGAACTCGAGCACCGCATCGAACAGGAGGGTTGAGCGGCCTTCATCTTTGGCAAGAAACGCAGCGCGCAGACTTTCGAGTCCGATCCTGTGCGCGGAACCTTGATCGGCCAGCGCCGGACCCCATCCGCCAGCCCTCACCAGTCTTCCGTCGACGGTGCGGCCGGCCACATTTGATCCTGTTCCGGCCATGGCGAGGACCCCTTCTCCACCACGAAACGCGGCGTCAAGCGCAATCTCTACGTCGCCGATCAGGATGAGGTCGCCGGAGACTCTGGCCCTGAGGGATTCTCGCAGCCAATCGGCCACCAGTGGAACGCTCTCTCCTGCAGTGCCCACGCAGGTGCGGCTGATGGCGTTCATGGCGACGCCGCTGCGGGCAGTCAACTCTGCGAGCGCCTGTTCGAGGTTCGCCGTGGCCGTCTCGGAGTCAGCGCGCATGCGCTTGATGGTGCCGGTGCGAACTCGCGCAAGTTCGCGTGTCTCGTCCGCCAGGACATAGTCTGTTTTGGTGCCGCCAACATCAAGTGCCAGAAAAAACGCCATGCGATCGGTTACTCCGCCAGTACAGCCTTGGTCAAGTTTCGCGGATGGTCCACGTCAATTCCATTATTGATTGCCATCCAATAAGAGAGTAGCTGCAGCGGAATCGTCTCACAGATTGCGAGCAGGGGCTCCCGCATCTCAGCCACATAGACGGTGTGATCTGCGAGGCCCGCCACCACTCCGTCTCCCACATTGGCAATCGCAAGAATGCTTGCATGCTGCTCGCGCATGTCGCGCATAAGTTGAACGACCTTCTCGTAACGCTGGACGGAATCGGCGTCGGAGTGGTCGACGGTCGCGATCATGACCAGCGGCGTTCCTTCCGCGACCAGCGCGTTGGGGCCATGCTTTAGTTCGCCGCTCGGGTATCCTTCGGCGTGCAGGTAGGCGGATTCCTTGAGCTTCAATGCGCCCTCGCGAGCAATCGGATAGTGCATGCCGCGGCCAAGGAAGAGGAAGTTCTTGGCGGCTCGATACTGGTAGGCGACGCGATGCATGGCCTCCTCCCAGCTCTTGAGTTGCATTTCAATCTGGCCGGGAAGCTCCGTGACTTCCAGCAAGCGCTGTTTGAGTTCCGCCGCGTCGATTGTGTCGCGTATGATTGCGCTCATCAGTCCAAAAAGATAGAGATTCAGCAACTGCGCGGTGAAGCTCTTGGTGGCGGGAATAGCCCGCTCACGTCCGGCAATGGTCGGGAAAGTGACGGTCGCCTCGCGGTCCATGGTCGAATCATCTACGTTGACGATAGCCAGCGTCTCATGACTCGCCACGTTTGCCTTGCGCAGCGCCGCGAGCGTGTCGGCGGTTTCACCCGACTGCGAGATGACCATTACGGCCGCGTTGCTCATCGCCTTCTCCGAGCGATAGCAGTACTCGCTGGCATACTCCACATCGACAGGAATGCCGCTGAGGTCCTCGATGATGAGTTCTGCGAGCAGACCTGCGTGGCGGCTTGATCCGCTGGCTGCGATCACAATTTTGTTCTGCACTCGCTTGAGCCAGGTCAGGACTTCGGCGCAGGTCTCGGTACGGAGTTCCGAGCCATCCATATAGCGCTGAATTGTTGCCGCAAGCGTGTCCGGCTGTTCGAAGATCTCACGCAGCATCCAGTGAGCGAAAGGGGCGGGGGAGATCGATGGGGGCACGATGGCATTTTCTCTCATAATGATCATTTTAGCTTTATACGATCAGAATAGGGTACGTTTTAGGATGCTGCAAGAGAAATATTTGCCTGTGATCGCCTTTGTGGGACTACACTCAGCTAGATTCAATTTCTATGTCCACTAAGACTGATGTACGCGGCGATCGTATTATGAAGGCTCTGCTCCGGGCAGGGGATATCTCTGTTCAGGAGTTGGTCGACCAGGTAGGCACTTCGGCCCCAAGCATTCGGCGCGATCTCGCGCGGCTTGAAAAAAGGGGTCTGGTACTGCGCACGCATGGCGGTGCGACGCTGGTCGAACCGCTGCTGTACGAGCCCTTCCGGCATGATACGTCATTCCAGGCCAGGGAGTTGCGCTCTGCCGACGCGAAGAGACGCATTGGTGTGGCCGCGAGCGAGTTGATTGGAGAGAACGAGACGATTGGCCTGACAGCCGGCACAACGACGACGCAGATTGGGCGTTCACTGCGCCATCGCCGCGGAATCTCCGTGATCACCAACGCCGTGAACATCGGGATGGAGTTGTGCAACCAGCCAGCCATCAAGACCATGCTCACTGGTGGGACGCTGGCCTGGGCCTGGACCTTCGCGTTGGCCGGACAGCCGGCACTCAACTTCCTGCGCGACGTTTATCTGGACAAGGCATTCATCAGCATCACGGGCTTCGATCTCGAGCGCGGCATTACGACGCTGGAGTCGGAGGAGGCTGCGGTCTGTCAGGCCATGGTGCGCAATGCGAAGAGGGTGATTGTCGTGGCGGATTCCAAGAAGATGGGGCAGGTGAGTCCTGCACTCATCTGCCCCATCTCGTCCATTCACGCGTTGGTTACCGATGCGGATCTTCCGAAGGCGATTCATGAAGAGCTGATCGCCAGAGGAATTGAAGTCATTATTGCTTAGACGTTGACGCATCGCGGCAATCGAGCGTGCCCTACTTTGCAGTTGGAACCAATGAGGGCGCTTGTACGGGCGCTGGAATTCCGGCCTGCGCTGCGGAAGGAAGAACACGGGAACTCTGCCAGTTATTAATCAGCGTGTTGAATTCGTCGCTGCGCCTCTGCCAGCGCTGAATCTGCAGGTCGTATTGAACCATCACGTTATCCAGCCAGTAGGGCCGGTTCTCTGCAAGCCAGCTATCGCGGTATAGATTCTTTAGCAGCGAGTAACTGTCGCGAAGATCCTGGCAGCGACCGTTCATGCTGCTGACGGAGTACAGCATGTTGCTGGTAGCTGTGTCCTTGGTGCGATCGTCCTTCATGGCGTAGGCCTGCGCATAGGTGTCGCGCATCTCGTCGGAGAGTTGGAACTTGAGTCCGATGAAGTCGATGCGGCGAGCGCCCAACTCCATCGCCCGGAGCGCATCCTTCTCGCGCAGCGATGGGTCAGTTGACAGGGCCGTTTCGATGAGTTCAATTGCGTGCTCGGCGTGCAGGCGTGCAGCAGGAATACTTGCGCGCATCTTGTCCGCTTTGGCGAGACCAGCGGGGCTCCAGGGATCTTCCCAGAAGGTTTCGTCGCTGACGTCGATCAGATCCTCGGCGGCCATAATTTCAGCTTGGGCTTCGTTGATCCGTCCTGTGGTGTCGCCATAGAAGATGGGGCCGAAGCTCGCCTCGTAGGCAGCGGAGTCGCTCTTGCCAGGCTGCCAGGCGGCGGCGGCGCCAAAGAGTACTCCGAACCAATCCTGATTGAAGAGGCCTTCCCCATCGTCATTCCATACGGCCAGCAACTCACCGGTGCTGCCAAGCCGCTGACCCGCGGCGACGAAGCCAGAGATGTTGTCGAGGGCTGTCTTTCCGATCGGATACACCACGCGCCAATTAGCATCGCCTGGCGCGACCCACGTCTCGAGGCCTGCGTTCTTGAAGGGCAGAATATCGTGGTCGTAGCTGTCTTGATGCCAGTAGATCCACGGGATCGCGATCATGTCTTTCGGTATGCCAGGGATGGCCGCCGGATCGGAGTCGCCGATGTCCCCCCAGAAAAGCAGGCGGCGGTGCAGGGGAGCGAGCGCAGTGTGGATCGAGTTGAGAAAGTCCGCGTAGACCGGACCGAGGCCACGCTTATCGACATCCGGCTTGGTGCGTCCTGTCCCGAGGTCGAAGGTCTCATCAGCGCCGACGTGCAGAAACGGGCTTGGGAAGTCCGTTGCGATCTGTGTAAACCAGCTCTTGATAAGCGGTATCGCTCCGGGCTGCCCCGGAGCGATAACATACCCGTGCGGGGTTTCGGCGACGTCTGCATACTTCTCATATTCCAGCACGTGGTGTACGTGTCCGAACGCCTCCTGCTCTGGAACAATAGTGATGTGCAAGCGGCTGGCGAAGGCTACCAACTCTTGTGCCTCCGCGCGGGTTAGCGCGCCTCCTGGCGGCGCTGCCAGAGGATCGGAGGAATATTCCAGGTTGTTCTCGAAGTACGGAGAGTACAGGTTCACCTTGTAAGCTGCGAAGACTTCAAGTTGATGCTTCTGGAAGGCCAAGGTCGGAAACGGCCCACGGGATAGATCATCATCTTCTCCGCGATACTTCATCGAGGGCCAGTCGCGGATTGTTCCCGTCCATATCTTCTCGCCACCTTGATCACTCTCAAGTAATTGCTTCAGCGTCTGGACCCCGTAGAAAACTCCGGCTGCCGTGTGACCGATGATGGCCACGGCGTCCCCTCCCTCGGTATCCTTGTGCGAGATGAGGACGTAGCCTTCGTCCTGCATCGGGGCGGCGAACGAGAGGCGGCTTTCGGACAATAATTGCCGGGCCTGACCAGAATCCTCGCGTAGCAGGTTCACCGTAAGATCCACGGGACCAGCGGCCGGGGAGAGGATGATTCCTCGTTGTGCGAGCGCGCTGCCGAGATTCTGTGCGGCGAACAGATCCTCTGCATCGCCGCCAGGAACGATCACTGTCGCCCCATGCACCGGCACTCGTCCCCCAACGTGCATCTCCTTTGGCTGCGGACAAAGCAGGGGAGCGGCCGGTGTGGACGACTGTGCCAATGCAACGGGAACTGCAGTGGGTAGCATGCACGCCAATGCAACCATAACTGCTGACATGCAAAGGAGATACGATTGGGCATGAGCGGAGCGGACGCGGATCATCACGAAAATCTACCCTCACAGAATGATTGTTTTATGTTGAAGTGCGCAAACTTATGAGCTATCTTGTACTACAAGAACACACTTGCTCTGGCGTGGGCAAGAACTTTTTGAAGGAAATTCTTCGGGTTGTCTTCAGATCCCCGATGTGGATTGCATCAGAACGAAGCGGAAACATGTCTCACTGAGAGCACCTCGGCGGCACGCTTCGAGTATTTCAGCATAGTTTTGGAATAGCACAGTGTTACACGCCGTGAGGCGACATCGGTAGCCAAGTCGCAGGTTGCCGACAAGCTTGCATTTGGTGTGGGACCGGGAAAATGGGAATCGATGCTTAAGACACTTACCGCACGTAGATTAGTCACTGACACTGGGGAGATTGAGTATCCGGTAGTGTCGGTCGAGGGTGGCAATATTGTTCGCATCGAGGCGGGGCCCGCAAACGATTCAACCGACACCCTGACCGCTGCGTTCTTCGATATTCACGTTCATGGAGCGCGATCCTTCGACTTCATGGCAGCGGATCCGACCGGCATTACAGAGGTGGGACGGTTTCTGGCTAGTCGCGGTGTTGCCCATTTTCTGCCAACAACCGTGACGGCGCCGCTGGATCTGACGCTGAAGGCGCTCGATCGTCTCGCCGATGCGATCGAACATCCTCGCAAGCATGCGTCGGGGGCCCCTGTCGCCGTCCCTCTTGGGATCCATCTGGAAGGGCCATTCGTCTCACACGGCAAGCGCGGAGTGCATCCGGACGTGAGCATTCGTGAGCCGAGCGTCGAGTTGTTTGACCGGTTGCAGCAGGCGGCGCGAGGACATATCCGATTGATGACGATGGCCCCGGAGTTGCCCCATGCACTGGAGTTGATTGAGCATGTAACGGCGGCCGGAGTCCGCGTAACGATGGGCCACAGCACGGCAACCTCGGCGGAGACGCTGGCCGCCATCGCTGCCGGAGCCACGAGTTCAACTCATTTGTTCAACGCGATGCGCCCACTGGATCATCGCGAACCCGGGATTGCGGGAACGATCCTGGATCGCGAAGATGTGTATGCCGAAGCCATCTGCGACGGCGTGCATGTGCATCCCGCGATCATCCGCCTATGGCTGAAGATGAAGGGTGAGGAACGGTCGATCCTGGTGACGGATGGGATGTCGGCAACGGGTGTGCCGGACGGAACGTATATGCTGGGCGACTTTGAGGTCGTGGTCAAGGACGGTGTCTGCCTGTCGGGCACAACACTGGCTGGCAGCGTGCTGACAATGGATAGAGCTGTTGCGAATGTGCGCCGGTTTACCGGGACCTCACTCAGTGCCGCGGTTCGACTGGCCTCGCGCAATCCGGCGCGCATGATGGGGATGCCTCACCTCACGCAGATGGCTCCGGGAACCCCCGCGAACTTCAATGTTTTCGATGAGGCAGGAGATCGCACAGGAAGCATCTTCTACGGGCGGCTGGTTGAGTAGTCGCTTGAGTAGCGTTCGCCGCAGGGATGCGTTGGCTGCCATCGAAACAAGAAACTCCCTCTCTGTCGAGAGGGAGTTTTTGACTCCAGAGTAAGTCCTGAACTCGCGTTATCGCTTATCCGGAATCGCCGCCCATATCGCAGGATCCTCTTCGCCCAATACCCATGCACAGACGCCTTCGATCCCAGACTCCCTGGCAAGATCGTAGCGGTCCATAAACGCTCGCTTGTCGGTGTAGAACACCCACTCGCGCATCTGGTCGCGGTTGATGAAGAACCAAGGGGTGTGCTCTTCTTCGTCCCACTGCGTCTTGCCGCCGTACGTGTCGCGCAGGAAGATGGCGTTTGGCTCCGAGATGTACTCCGCCGTCGGATTGGGTGTCTTCTCTGCCTTATTCAATCCAGGATCGCCCGTAAACCAGTGGTAGCCATACAGCGCAATACCGAGCGACAACTTATTTTTTGGCACCACCTTCAGCGCGTAATCCAGATTCTCTTTGGTCCATCCCCATCCATCCACAGGTCCGGGCATCGTCCAGTGCGTGTTCTGGTCATAGGTCATCAGGCAGATTAGATCCACGGACTCAGCAAGGGCTTTCAGGTCATAGCCTCCCCGCCACTCTTCAAAGATCCACTTGCTGAAGGCCGCCGCCCCCGGATGTCCCGGAGCGTTCGGCACAACGTCGATCTGAACCTGCAGATGCTCGTGGTGCAACGCGTCAGCGGTCTTTTTCACCAGCGCCGACAGGCCATCTCGGTCCGTCCACATCACATCTTCAATGTCCAGGTTGACGCCATCGTAGCCGTTCTCTTTGCACTCGCGGATCAAGCCCTTGTTCATCTCGTCTTGGGCCTTCTCGTCGCCGGCCAGAGTATGAAGTTTCGCGTGGTTGAAGAGCGCGAAAAGCGGGATGATGGTCAGGTGTGCTTCTTTGGCAGCCTTCAGCACGACAGGCTGCGGCTCGCCGCTCACCAGCCCCGTTTCATCGATCTGATACCACGTCGGCGAGATGACATCGATCTTGTCCTTGTGCGCCATGAACGAATTTACCGACGCAGCGCCATCTCCCATCCAAAACTCCGTCTTCTGCGCCTGTACAGCAACGCAAAAAGGTAACATGGCCAATCCCACCATCAACACGTAAGCTGATTTCTTCATCTCGATCCTCATAATTGAAACTCAAATAGAAAAGCAAGCCGGAGAAGATTCTCTCCGGCTCTTTTGAAGTCGCGCAGCAATATTAGAACTGATACTTCAGTTCGAACTGAATATGCCGTTCCGTTGACCGGGTGCTGGTGATCTGGCCGAAGTTCGTATCGGTGATTCCATTGTCCGGGTTGCCATAGCTTGCAATGTTGAACGCGTTGAAGAAGTCTCCGCGGAAGTCCAGGCTCTGATCACGGAAGGTTCTGAAGTTCTTCTGAATAGCCGCATCGATGTTGAAGAAACCCGGTGCGCGAAGCGATCCAGTCTTCACATCTCCAAAGCCTGTCGATGTTTGAGTTTGATAAACGCAAGGATTCCCGTTTACGTTGGTGTCGGAGGTTGCCGAGCAAGGATGAATCATTGAGTCATCTGTACCGAACCAGTGCGAGACCGAGCGGTTGGTGATCTTGACTGGATTGAGCTGATTCGGACGTGCAGCGCCGGTAAAGGCGAACACCTCATTGGAGTATTCAGCAGGGGAACTTACCGTTACGGGGAATCCGGTGTAAGCGACACTGGAGGCGCTGAGATTCCAGCCGCCAAGGACTTCCTGAAGCACATAGTTTGCGTCTCCTCCAAAGCGCTGGCCATGGCCGTAAGGAAGGGTGTAGGTTCCAGTGGCACTGAAGGCATGGCGAACGTCGTCTCCCGCTGGACCCCAGTCACCTGCGATGTCGTACACATTTTGCTGGTAGTACTGTTGTTGAATATTCGCTGCACCGTAATATCCAATGTCATCGGTCAGCGCCTTCGCATAGGTGTAGTTCGCCGTGAATTCAAGACCTGCCGTCACGCGCTGACGGAAGACCGCCTGTAGTGCGTTGTAATTCATTGTAGAGTCAGATGCCGTCACCTTCACCACTCCACCTTGTCCAACGATGCTCGCATACGGAGCGGGCGTTCCGGGCGCTGTCAGTTGGTTTGCGTAGGCAGGATCTACGAGATGGTGTCCGACCTCTCCAACATAGCCAACCTGTAGAGAGGACGAGTTCGTGAGTTGGTACTCGGTGGTTAGCGAAAACTCCTGAATCACCGCCGATTGAAGGTTGCTCTTCCACGCATAGAACGTGGTGATCGGAGGAACGTTCGTTGGGAATCCGTTGCTGGTTAGCACCGGGGTACCTGGCGAGTACGATGTCCCCGTGGCGATTGGAACGGACGCAATCGTGTCATAGTCGTTGTGGTAAGGAGGGTTCTGTGTCAGCCGAAGATTGGCTCCGGTACCCTCCAGGTAGGTGGTGATGCCGTATCCGCCGCGAAGCACCATCTTTGGCCTTGGTTGATAGGAAAATCCAAGGCGTGGCATGAAGTCCGAAAAAGTGCCGTTGTAGCAGGCGCGCGTTGGGCACACAGTGGCATTGGAAAAGGTATTGGCCGACGGAATGCTGCCTGCGTATTCCACGATCCCGGTCTTCAGATTGATGTTGGCGAGCTTGTTGTTTACCTCGTAGATCGGCTGATCATACTCATAGCGAAGCCCGATGTTCAACGTCAAATTAGACGTGATCTTATAGTCATCTTGTACGAAGTATGCATTGCGGTACTGACGCTGACCGGTGCGGCCTACAACCTCACCAACGGCAGCCTCGTACGCATGATTGCCAAGGAAGTCGGCAAAGCCATAGGTTGCGCCAGAGCCTGGAGCCGCCGAAAACTGTCCAGTGTAGTTGAAGTAGCCAAGCTCACCATCGTTACCCGGGTAGAAGCTGTTCTGCTGGTAGCGCGTGATTTCGACACCAAACTTGAGTAGATGTTTTCCCTTCTCCCACGTCAGGTCGTCGCTATATTGAAAAACGTTGTCGATGAAAACCTCTGGTGTAGGATTCGCACCGAAGTTGCTGATCGATCCGACACCAACTCCGCTAGAGAACTCCTGCTCGCTGAAACCTGCGGTCTGTTGTGCCTGGCTAGGAATACCAACAACCGAGTTCCCCGTCAATCCGAAGATGCCGCTTGGGTCGGTTGTCACGCCGCTGTTGAAACGGATGCGTGCATACGAACCCCGAAGTGAATTTACGATTGCCGAACTGAACGTGTGGGTCCAGTCTGTCGTGAAGAGATGGTCTGGGTAGTTGGAAGCCGACGGGAACTCGACCGGAATAGGCTCCTTGGTTTGGCCATCCTGTGCATACCCCTGAGAGTAGCGGGTCGAAAGGACATCTCTTGCACGGAAATGCCAGTCAATCTTGATGTCACCCTGGTCGTTAGTCTGAAATTGACCGTTCGGACCGGAATAGTTGTTCTGGATGCCCAGAGGGTCGGCAGTAGGGCTATTGGGTAGCGGGTATACATTCGGGTGGGCAAATAGATAGATTGCCACTGGATTTGTGATCGGCACGCAGTTGTTCGCATAGGCAACGGGCCCGCCCGGGTTCTGCGTGTTGTATAGCTGAATTCCACTAACCGTCTTCAATGACGAGAGATCGGCATAGCCCGCTGCGCAGTTAGCGGTTGCCGTTTGCCCTCGAAAGGCCGCGGGAGCGACGCTATATGTTGCTAGGCCGCTTGAATGCTCGCGATAGCCCTCATAGTCCATAAAGAAGAACAGCTTGTCCTTGAAGATTGGACCGCCCAGTGTTCCGCCAAAGATTGATTGTGTGAAAGGGTTCCGAGGCGTGATATCAACGCTGTCCTTGTTCGTCCAACTATTCGCATCCAGAGTGTAGTTCTCCAGAAACCCAAATACGCTTCCATGAAACTTGTTGGTGCCGCTTTTGGTGACCATAACTACGTCGCCACCGTTTACGTTGCCAAACTCAGCATTCGCATTCGAAGAGATGACCTGTACTTGGCCCAGCGAGTCGGGACTGGGGGTGTACCCGATGGTGTTATTCAGGTTCTCGTTGATCTCTTGGCCATCCAGCGTGTAGTTGTTCGACTGCGCGCGGTTGCCATTCACGTTCGCGATATTGCTGGCGTTGGTATCGCGTTCGGTCGAATTCTGGCCGCCAAATGCCCCGTAGTCCGTCGAAACCGCTCCTGGCGTAAAGACCGTTAGCTGCGAGAAGTCGCGGCCATTGAGCGGCAGACTATTGATGGTGTTCTCGGTGAATGTCTCCCCCAGTGTGGCATTCTCTGTGTTCAGGATCGGCTGCGCCTCTACATTCACGTCCACCGTCGTACTACTTGCACCAACCTTTAGCGCTACATCGACTTTGGCTACCTGATCGATCTCTAGAGAAAACGGCCCATAGCTTTGCGCCGTGAACCCGGACGCCTTCGTCGTGATGTTGTATTTGCCAATCTGCAAAAAACGGATGTTATAGATTCCTGCGCTGTTGGTTGTTTCTGTCACCGTCACGCCGGTATCGACGTTTGTAGCGGCTACCGTCGCGTTGGGTACTACAGCCCCAGTTGGATCGGTCACGATCCCTGTGACCGATCCCGTGATCGTTTGCGCGAACCCTGCTGCGGTCATAATCAGGCCGAGTGCTGCGGCACATAAAAGATTGCGTAAATGTCTTGGCATAGGTAGTCTCCTGGCACTCAAAATGTTGAAAATGAAGCTGGTAATCAAATCTGATAGGTCGAGAACCACTATTTTGATCAAATAGGCCTAACTTGCTCAACTTTGTGGCGTTGATGCAATCTACATCATGGGTCAATCTGTTTACAACAGAAAAATGCGTTTGCCAAAAGTTTTCTTTTTGCTAAACCGGTCCAGACGCTCTTGGAGCGAAATCAATTTCAATCCAGGTCAGGCACGGACCGTGCATTTACGGCGTCCTCTGTAATACTGGCCGTTGTTCTGCAATAGATCTGCAGCGCTCGCGTGAGGATTGGCTTCCCATGAGGTCCGAAGGTGTATACATTAAAATAGGTGTATTGGTTGCCCTCAAAGCCTCCGCGAGCATTTTGTACCGAGCGGTCAAAGGGTTTTGTGGCATAAATAGAATGCCGTGCCTGAGTTATCTGTTTTTGGGAGACAAATGTTCGCGAGTCAAGGATGGTGCGGCCTCGCCGCGTTAGCAACGTCGGCCCCGGGCGCTGATCCCGCCAATATGTTTGCGCCTGCGGGGACTCCTGCGGACTCTATCTTCAGCCTGTCGAAGTTGGTGCTCGGCATCACCGGCGGCATCTTTCTGGTCGTCTCCGGCATTCTGATTTACGTTCTTGTGCGCTATCGGTGGCGCAAATCGGACAGCAGTAGCGAACAGGAACCCCACCAGATTTATGGAAGCAACCAGATTGAGCTTTCATGGACTGTCATCCCGGCCCTGATCGTCGTAATGCTATTTCTGGCAACAACGCGGGTTATCTATACGACCGAGCACGCTCACAAGCCCTCCGACGCGCTGGATGTCACGGTCATAGGGCATCAGTTCTGGTGGGAATATAGCTATCCCAGGCTAGGCATTGTGACGGCCAACGAACTGCATGTCCCGGTCGGGGACCCCAGCCACCCGTTGCCAACGTATTTGACCATGTCCTCCGCAGATACCGACCACAGCTTCTGGGTGCCGCGACTTGCGGGGAAGACCGATGTCATTCCGAACAAGGTCAACACCATGTGGATAGACCCTCAATCGCCGGGGTTATATCTAGGACAGTGCGCCCAATACTGTGGCGTGCAGCATGCGAAGATGCTGATTCGCGTCTATGCTGATACTCCGCAGGAGTTCGCTGCATGGGTAGCGCATCAGCAGCAGCCGGCCGTGGAGGATCCTCGGGTTGCGGAAGGCCGGGAGGTTTTCATGCACAACGCGTGTATCAGTTGCCACTCTATCCGCGGGACGGTGGCTACGGGCAGATTCGGCCCCGATCTGACCCATCTCGCCAGCCGCGACACGATAGCCTCGGGTTCGGTGCCGAACACGCCGGAGAATCTCCATAGATTTATCGAGAATCCAGCGAATTTGAAACCAGGAGTGCTCATGCCTCCGATGCACTTGAACAGTCACGACCTTGATGCTGTGACCGCATACCTAACCACGCTGAAGTAGTGCGTTCAGGAAGGAACATGATGGCAACGCAAACCCCGCCAAATGAAGTGTACGATGCAGGAGCGTCGAAGCCCCACCGACCTCTTTGGCTCGAAGTCCTGCATGGTTGGGTCACGACGGTTGATCACAAGAAGATCGGCCTGATGTATATCGGCTATTCGCTGATTTTCCTGGTCGTAGCCGGATTTGAAGCGTTGCTGATGCGCATTCAGTTAGCGATTCCAAATAACCACTTCGTCTCTCCGCAGGTCTTCAACGGCCTGTTCACAGTGCATGGTACGACGATGGTGTTCTTCGTCGGAATGCCCATTCTCTTTGGCTTCGGCAACTATCTCATCCCTCTGATGATTGGCGCCCGCGACATGGCATTTCCGCGGCTGAATGCGTTCAGCTTCTGGATCTCCGCATTTGGCGGGTTGCTGCTTTACTACAGCTATATTGGTGGAAGTGGCCTCTACGGTGCCGGCAGCGCTCCTGACGTGGGTTGGTTTGCGTATGCACCACTGACCTCGCGCGTCTTCTCGCCCGGCCACAGCACGGATTACTGGACACTCGCGGTCCTCTTGAGCGGAATTGGAACGATTGGCACCGCGCTCAACATCGTGGCGACAACGATCAGCATGCGTTGTCCGGGAATGAAGATGAGCCGGTTGCCCCTTCTGGTGTGGCTGTACCTCGTCACTTCGTGCATGACCTTCATCGCAGTCGGCCCGCTTACTGCGGCGCAGATCATGTTGATGCTCGACCGCTATGCCGGCTCCCATTTCTTCGATACGCAGGCTGGCGGGTCCGCTGTGTTATGGATGCACTTCTTCTGGATCTTTGGACATCCCGAGGTGTACATCCTCGTTCTCCCAGCGTTTGCGTTCGCCAATGAGATCATTCCCGTCTTTTCTCGCAAGGCGATCTTCGGCTATCCCGCGATGGTGGCAGCGTCCGTAGGCATTGGCTTTATCAGTATGGGTGTATGGGCGCACCATATGTTCACAGTCGGGCTTGGTCCCGGCGCCAATACCTTTTTTGTGCTCGCTACGATGATCATTTCGGTGCCCACCGGGATCAAAATCTTCAACTGGCTGGCGACACTGTGGGGAGGAAAGATCCATTTCACAGTTTCGATGATGTTCGCGATCGGGTTCCTCTTCCAGTTCCTCATCGCTGGCCTCACGGGGATCATGCTTTCGGTCGCTCCCCTTGACTGGCAGCTTGGTAACTCCTATTTTGTTGTAGCCCACTTCCACTACGTATTGGTCGGGGCCATTCTTTTCATGTTGTTTTCGGCCTTTTACTATTGGTACCCGAAGGTAACCGGTCGCATGCTGAGCGAGCGGTTAGGGAAGTGGCATTTCTGGCTTTTCGTGATTGGATTTCACCTGACCTTCGACTTTATGCATATCCCGGGACTCCTGGGCATGCCCCGCCGCATCTACACCTACGAAGCCGACCGGGGCTGGATGATCTGGAACATGATTGTATCGAGTGGAGCGGCCGTTCAGGCCGTTGCAACCCTGCTCTTCGTGTTCAATATGGTGTGGTCATACTTCAAGGGAGCCGTCGCCGGCGCAGATCCATGGGATGCCTGGACTCTGGAGTGGTCGACAACCTCGCCCCCGCCGTCGTATAACTTCGCCCAAACCCCCACCGTCGCCAGCCGGCGACCCCTTTGGGATCTAAAACATCCAGAGGATCCTGACAGCAACTACGAGACGGAACAGAGTCTTCCTCGGACCCGGCAGGAGGAGAACCTGTGAGCGACGCCGCATTGATTTCCAATCCGAACGAAGAATGGGTATTGCCCTCTCGCGGCATAGTAGGCATGGCGTGCCTGATCCTCGCTGAGGCTTCCATCTTCGTCATCTTTGTCGTGGCCTATATCTTCTATATGGGGAAGAGCCTGACTGGGCCCACGCCGAAGGAAGTCCTGACCCTGCCAATCTTCACCTCCATCTGTCTGCTTTCGAGCAGCCTGACGGTACATGCCGCAGTTTCGGCGTTGAGCAGGAGCAAGCGACACCTGTGTTCCCTCTGGTTGGCGGCGACCGTGCTCCTCGGCGGGATCTTCCTCGCTGGAACGGCCCACGAATGGTACGACCTGATCTACAACCACGGCTTAACGATCAGCACCAATCTTTTTGGCACCACGTTTTATTCTCTGGTCGGACTTCATGCGACCCATGTGCTGATCGGGTTGATTATGCTTTCTCTGGCACTGTGGTTCTCCCTGCGTGGTCAGATGACCCACGAACACACCGAGAAGCTTGAGGTGTTGTCACTCTATTGGCACTTTGTCGACGGAGTATGGGTCATCGTATTTTTAGTTGTTTATGTGTTGGGCAGATGAACCAACAAGGAGGCACGTTGCAAGTCGATCATCCACAACAAGACCATGGGCTCCAGCTCCCGTCCCCGACTGCCTGGCCGATGGTTCTGGCGCTGGGCATCGCGCTCGTTCTTTCGGGTATGGTCACGAGCGGCGTCATCAGCGTACTAGGCGCAGTGCTTGCATTAGCGGCAATGGTTGGCTGGTTTCGCCAGGTGCTGCCGCACGAAGCGCATGAGAGCGTCGAAGTGAGCACCGAAGAGGTGCGCGTCTTCAGCGCTCGGACCCTCGCAACCAGACTTCCGGCGGACGCCACGTCCCGCAAGATTATCCCCGTTGAGACCTTCCGCATCACCACCGGCATCAAGGGCGGCATCGCGGGAGGAATTGCCATGGCTGTACCCGCGGGTATCTTCAGCCTCCTGAAATACCACAGCATCTGGTACGCAATGAACCTGTTGGCGGCCGGCGGGTTTCTTAGTTGGGCCGGCGCCAGCAACGCATTCCTTAGTGAGTTTCACCTGCGTGGCTTGCTCGCTGCACTCATAATTCACGGCCTCACTTCACTATTGGTCGGTCTGCTCTACGGAGCGATGCTGCCCATGTTTCCCAAGTACCCCATTGTTACCGCAGGCTTTATGGCGCCGTTGCTGTTCACCGGTATTCTGCACTCCGCAATCGGTATCGTGAGCCCGATTCTCAATCAGCGCATCGACTGGTTCTGGTTTGTCATCTCCCAGATAGCCTTCGGACTCGTCTGCGGATTTGTGGTCAATCTCCAGGCAAAGGTTCGGACGCCCCAGTTTCAGGCGCTGCCATTTTCCGTGCGCGCAGGTCTCCACGGTGATCTCAAGCAATGGGACCCCATCGAGCCATCGGATTCCGACGATAAGGACACTCCGCGATGAATCTTCGCTCATTGAGCCATTCGATGATAGCCTGCGCTCTCGCTCTTTTCTGTGTCGGATGCAAGGATGCGCCTGGCCGGCCAGAAGCGCCGTCAACGCGCCCGGATCAGGTATTGAGTTTTGCTGTGCTCTATAAGGACAACTGTGCCGCCTGCCATGGTGAAAACGGAAAAAATGGGGCTGCGATCTCGCTCGCGAATCCGGTATACCTCGCCATTGCTGGAGTTCATAATATCCAGCAGATCACCGCGAAGGGTGTTCCTGGTACCTTGATGCCGGCCTTTGCGAAGAGCAAGGGAGGCATGCTGACCGATCAGCAGATCGCAGTACTCGCGCAGGGCATTGAGTCCCAGTGGGGAAGCGCGAATGCTCTCGGCGGCCAAGCCGCACCAGCGTATGCGAGTGCTTCTGCGGGTGATCCCGCGCAAGGACAAAAAGCGTTCTCCACGTTCTGCGCAAGTTGTCACGGAGTCGATGGGACCGGATTAATTCGCGGGAAGTTGCACACGGGCTCGCTTGTAGATCCTGCCTACCTCGCTCTGATCAGCGATCAAGGGCTGCGCAGCTTGATTATTGCTGGCCAACCCCAGGACGACATGCCTGATTGGCGCTCCGACATCGCGGGTGCAGGTTCGCGGGCCATGACCGATCAGGAGATCACCGACACGGTCGCATGGCTGGCATCCCATCGGATTGCCACGCCCGGCCAGCCTTACACGCATCCATAGATTTTAACCAACGTGCGGAGACCAGTATGAGCGAATTTCTGAAACATCCAGGAGAATCCAGCAACGATGCGTTGCCGCCGGAGGGTAAAGCGGCGGCGCACACGCGCAGGGTCTTCCTGTTCAAGCTTGCTGTGGGAATGAATGCTCTCGTGGGAGCTGTCCTTGCTGTGCCGCTGATCGGGTATTTGTTAGGACCGACAGCAAAGAAGAAGTCTGGTGTCGGTGCATGGATCACCATCGGTGACGTCACAGATTTTCCTGTGGGCGAGACGCGGCTCGCGGAGTTCAGAAGCCCGGTAGCTACCTTCGACGATGGTGACACCGCCAAGGTTTCCTGCTGGGTTCGGCGTGTTTCTGCCCAGAAGTTTCAGGTCTTCGCCATCAACTGTGCGCATCTTGGCTGTCCGGTGCGATGGTTCTCCGAGTCGAAGCTCTTTCTTTGCCCGTGCCATGGCGGCGCATACTACGAAGACGGAAGCAGAGCCTCAGGTCCTCCTGAACGTGGTCTTTTCGAGTACCGGTACAGGATTGCAGGGAACTCACTGGTGATCCATGCAGGAGATATGCCGACGCTTGCGACCCAGGCATCGTGCAAGGACAAGCCGCTGGTTCAGATTGCCCCCCCGACTCCTGAGACGAGGTCCACGACATGGGAAGGCTGAACGAATCCAAGACCAGCAGAGGATTGAAGGCATACGCATGGCTTGAGCACCGGCTCGGGCTGATCAAGCCGTTGACCGAGGCGGCCGAACACCCCACGCCTTCGAACAACGCAAGCTGGTGGTATGTCTTTGGAAGTGCTGCGACAGTGCTTCTCATGTTGCAGGTGGTTACAGGCATACTGCTAGCACTGGTTTATAGTCCGTCGGCGAGTGAGGCCTGGACGAGCCTGAATTTTCTAAATCACAACGTTGCGCTGGGATGGTATCTGCGAGCTCTGCATGGCTGGGGATCAGACTTCATGATTGCCATCGTGCTGATCCACATGGTGCAGGTATTTCTATTCGGCTCGTACAAGTTCCCCCGAGAATTGACATGGATCGTCGGCGTTGTTCTCCTGCTCCTGACGCTGGGCATGGCCTTCACCGGCCAGGTCATGCGCTTCGATCAGGACGCCTATTGGGGCCTCGGCATCGGTGCATCCATCTCCAGCCGCATCCCCGTTATTGGAGCGCAGCTTGTACACATGGTGCTGGGCGGGCCCATCATCGGTGGAGCGACGCTGTCGCGCTTCTTCACGCTGCATGTCTTCGTAATTCCTGGCCTGTTGCTTGCTGGTGTTGGCGTGCATGTCTTCATGGTCCTGCGCCACGGCGTGAGCGACTGGCCGATGCCCGGGCGCCTGGTACGCAAGGCCACCTATGAGCGCGAGTACCACGAACTTACCGAGAAAACCGGCATCCCTTTTGTTCCCGATGCAGCATGGAAGGACGCAGTATTTGCTGCCGCAATCATCTTTGCGGTGATGGCCTGCGCCTTTTTCTTTGGCCCCTTTGGTCCCGGCGGTCAGCCCGACCCAACCATCATCCAGACAGCACCCAAACCGGACTTTGCTTTCCTCTGGATCTATGCGGTGCTGGCCTTCCTGCCGCCTGGCCTTGAGACGCCCGTGTTGCTCGTCGCTCCGGTGCTGGGAATTGCAGCGATGCTGTTGCTGCCGCTGATCGCCAGTGAAGGAGAGCGTCACTGGGCACGGCGTCCTGTTGCTGTGCTGATGGTGTCAGTGATCGCCGTGACGCTGGGAATCTTCACGCGGCTGGGAACCTATACGCCCTGGAGTCCGATCATGAATGCGTGGTCGAGCGACGCTGTTCCAGTGAAGTATATGCACGACCGAACGCCGCTCGAGCGCGAGGGTGCACTGGTTCTGCAAGACAAGCAGTGCCGAAGTTGTCATTCGCTGGATGGTCATGGCGGCTTGCGAGGACCTGAGTTGGATTCGGTTGCGAGCCGCATGACGGAAGACCAGATCGTGCGCCAGGTGCTCCAGGGCGGCGGTAATATGCCAGCCTACGGCAATGCGCTGAACCCGTCAGAGACAAAGGCTCTTGTGAGCTTCCTGATGACCCTGCGCGGAGACGGACTGCAGCCGGCCATCGATGCCTCGCGGCAGTTGACTCACACGGCGCAGAGCGATGCGCCTGCATCTCCAACGCACGTCAACGCCGGACTGAAGCCGTAACCTATGTCGGACGCGGTGCGTGAGATCTTCGCCGACTGGAGTCTGCCGATCTGGCTGACGGTCTCGATACTCATCACGGGTGCCTTGTACGTTCGCGGGTGGCTGGCCATCCGGAAGACGCGGCGTGAGTTGTTCACCGAGGAGCGGCTCGTCTCATTTCTGGGAGGGCTCGTCCTGCTGTGGGTCGTGGTGGGTTCGCCGCTGGATGGGTTTGCCGATTCGCTGCTTACGGTTCACATGATCGAGCACCTGTTGCTCATGTCGGCGATTCCGATGCTGTTACTGTATGGGCTTCCGGTTGTACCGCTGTTGCGTGGGCTGCCGCTTGCCGTGCTGCGGTGGGTTGCCGGGCCGTTGATGCGGATTGCGCTGCTGCGTCGTATTGCGGAGTGGCTGGTTTCGCCGGCTATTGCGTGGCTGGGGATGAATCTGGCCTATCTATGCTGGCATATTCCGGCAGCTTACAACCTCGCGTTAGAGAATGAGACGGTGCACGGAGTGGAGCACCTGTGTTTCCTCCTCACGTCGCTGCTTTTCTGGTGGTACATCATCCGCCCGTGGCCCGCGAAGCGACGGCCGGATGATTGGGGTATGCTCGCTTACCTGGCGCTGGGCGATTTGGTCATGACGCTGCTATCGGCCTTTCTCGCATTCTGCGACCGGCCAGTCTACGGCTACTATGTCACTCACCCGAATCCATTTCATATTCCGGTGCTCGAGGATCAGGTGCTGGGAGCGGTGCTGATGTGGGTGCTCGGATCGTTCGCGTATCTGGTTCCGGCAATGGTCATCACGCTCCGGCTGGCGGGCACCAGCGACAGGCCAGAAAATCCGGCTCTGCGGCGGGCTGCACGGTAAGCCCTCGCTGCTCATATCCACCGCACGATGGCACGCGCGATGGAGCCAGCGCTACCTCGAAGACGGCACCGTATTTGAAAGCTTGAGACCGCCAGGCAGAGGCACCTCCGCATCGGACTTCACCTGATACTGAACGATCAGAGATACGCGGCGATTGGAGGGATCATCCGGATGCTGTGGCAGGCGCAGGCGCTGGTCAGCAAACCCGCGGACCTGCGATATCTGGTGCGGACGCAGCCCATGGTCCTGCATCATGCGTCTCGCGGCATTCGCACGGTCGCAGGATAGGTCCCAATTATCGTAGGCCGTGCTCCCCGAATATGGTTTCGAATCGGTATGCCCCTCAATGGAGATATTGTTCGGCAGCTTACCCAGTTCCGGTGCCAATACCTGTAGCAGATCCTTCAACGCGGTGGTTGGCGCCGCGCTGCCCAGTTCAAAGAACGTACCCTTCGCCGACTCCATCAACTCAATGCGCAGTCCTTCCGACGTAATTGTGATTTCAATCTGATTCTTTAGCTTGTTCAATGGATCAATGCGTTGAATCGACTTGAGAATCTGTTCCTTGAGCTTCTGCATGTCTTCCTTCTTCGACGATGGCAGCGCTACAGTCGAGACATCCTCGATCCCCAGCTTCTTGGTGGTCCCGTGTGGGTCCTTGAAATATCCCCCGACTGCCGTTTGCACCTGCTGGCTCGCGTTCATCAACCACAGCACGATGAACAACGCCATCATCCCCGTCACAAAGTCGGCGTATGCCACCTTCCACGCACCGCCATGGTGCTTTCCATGGGACGAGTTCTTCCGGATGATAATGATCTCGGGTGTCTCTGCCATGATGCCAACCTTCCAAAGACAGTTACGCTGCTACCGCTGCCACCGGGACGGCCTCATCCTTGCGGCGGCAGGCTTTCTCGACCTCCTGAAAGCTCGGGCGAACATGCTGCGGAATGGCTCGCCGGGCCATTTCGACCGCCAAGATTGGCGACATCCCCTTAATGAATGACATCATCACCACTTGAAGTACGTGGTAGTACGCCTGCTCGTCATCGACCAGTTTGGACATACTCGAAGCCAACGGACCTACCACTCCGTAGCACATCAGGATGCCCAAAAATGTTCCAACCAGCGCGGAGGCAACCTTCTTGCCAATCTCTTCCGGTGGGCCTCCAAGCGCACTCATCGCAATCACAATCCCCAGAACGGCAGCTACGATCCCAATGCCCGGCAACGCATCCGCCATCGTAGCTAACGCCGTTGACGGATCCGTTGCGCCCGCATGATGCACCTCCAGATCCAGTTCCATCATCCGGTCGACGTCAAAGGCCGTCGCTCCACCCGTGATGGCCATGCGCATCGTATCGCAGACAAAACATTGAATATGATGATCTTTCATAAAGCTTGGATACTTGGAAAATAAGGGACTCTTCTCCGGATCCTCAATGTCATTTTCGATTCCCACCATGCCTTCTTTCCGTGCCTTATTGAAGAGATTGAACATCATCCTGAGCGAATCAAGGTAACGCTGCTTGTTAAACTTGGAACCTTTAATCACGAGGACCAGACTGCTCGCAATCTTCTTCAACACATGCATCTGATTCGCGGCGACCAGCGTTCCCAAGGCCGCGCCCCCAATAATAATGAACTCCGAAGGCTGCATGAGCACAGCGACCGGCCCCTTCTCCATCAGAAACCCGGCGAGGATCGCGCCCAATACCATAACAATTCCAATGATCGAAGCCATATGCCCTATTCCCCGAACAACCGCCTGCCTGAGAAGTGAATCTGCCCGTGCCTGGACCCTCAGGGGAATCGCAGTCAAGCGAGTTAGATTGCCGTTGTTCTATCGGCACCTCTCCCACGGAGTTCTAGTGTCTGTCCGGACGTCTGCAGGATGGAATCCGCGAGATTCCTGGGCATCACGGCGGCGTCGGTGAGCCTGGGAATCAGGGCGCCCGCGCGAAGCTTGGTCCGACGACCTATCGAAGCGGCCTCCTAAGGCGACGACCCCTTCGAGTCTCAAATCATGCCAGATCACAGTAAGCCCTGCGGTATTCGATCCGATGCAGACCGGATTGATGCGCAGTCGCGTCGATGCCCCGGCCACCTTTCCCCATCAATCTGCAGGCCGGCGGACATTTTTTCCATTGCCATCGATCAAGATGTTATGAATCATCCCCGCGCTGTAGAACCCGTGCGTGTCGCAGAACTCGCTGACCGAGACGGAGTCTCGTCGGCGCAGAATGTGGGCCGCATTGCCGAAGCCGAGGATGGCTCAGCGCAACGTTGTTTCAGCAGTTCGGCAATTTCCGCAGCCTTGACCTCGCCAGTCCCATCAACCTGCTGGCCTTTTCGCTCATCATCATCGGTGGCAGCCGGGGCCGGTGCTTGGAACCTGTTTTCGCCCGGCCGAGCTTGCCCATCAGCGAGTCTCTTAGAAGCAGCCTTGCCGCACTTCTTGCTACGTTCTCCAGATTATGCAACTATGAGCATCGGATAAATCACATGTTGAATCTTCGATCCCATTTCGCAACAGTTCTCTCGATTGGCCTCGCAGTCCTCGCTGGTAACTGGACGGCGCGAGGTGAGATTCAGCTACCCAGCGTCCTCAGTGACCACGCTGTGCTGCAACGCGAAACTCCCATTCGCGTGTGGGGATGGGCCACACCTGGTGCTCGGCTGACCGTCAGCTTTCATGCTCAAACTCTGACCGCCACGACCAACGATCTCGGCGAGTGGACAGCGTGGCTGATGCCCGAGCATGCCGGAGGCCCGTACTCGCTCACCGTTGACGGAGGACCGCATGAAGGGAAGAAGGAACTCCGTGATGTTTTGGTCGGCGACGTCTGGATCGCTTCCGGGCAATCCAATATGCAGATGCCGCTGAGAGGATTTCCTCCCACCGCGTTTGTTAAGAATGCCGACAAAGAGATTGCAGCAGCCAACAACCCAATGCTGCGCCTGCTGCTGGTAGGGCGCAAGAGTTCTGATGTTCCGCTCCAGGATCTGAAGGGCCAGTGGTCGCAATGCACCCCGCAGACTGCTAGCGAGTTCTCCGCAATCGCCTACCTCTTCGGTCGAGAGATCGCGAAAGAGGAAAATGTTCCCATCGGCCTGATCGATGCCACATGGGGTGGAACTCCCATCGATTCCTGGCTGTCGCTCGACACTCTCGGAAACAATCCTGCACTCTTGTCAGCCTTCAGTAATCGTGCCAGCTTTGCCGATCAGCAGGCTACCCTCAGCGCTCAGATTATCGCGGAGAATGCTGCTGCGGCGTCCGCAAAGGCTGCTGGAAGACCAGTGCCTATACACCCGTGGCATCCCGAAGAATCGTCATGGTTGCCAGCGGGCCTCTACAACGGCATGATCGCGCCGCTCACTAACGAATCCATCAAGGGTTTCCTCTGGTACCAGGGAGAGACCGACAGCGCACCCGCACGCGCCCTTCACTACAGCACGCTCTTCCCGGCGCTCATCGAGGATTGGCGCGCGCAATTCCGGCAGGGAAATCTTCCGTTTCTCTTTGTTCAGATATCCAGCTTCCGCTCCCCCGGGGAAGACTGGGGAATGGTTCGCGACGCGCAGCGGCGCACCCTCTTCGTAGCGAACACTGCAATGGCAGTTTCGCTGGATGTGGGCAACCCCGACAACGTCCATCCTGCCGACAAGCAGACGGTAGCCACGCGTCTGGCACTCGCCGCCCGTGGACTCGTCTACGGCGAGTCTGTCGCGTATGCATCCCCCCTCTTCCGCGAGGCCACAACCGAACCCGGAGCGATCCGCGTCTGGTTCGACAACGCCAGCGGTCTACGGTCTGAGAAGGAGTCTATTGAAGACTTCGAAGTCGCCGGCCCCGACCATCACTTTGTCCCCGCTTCGGCAACGATTCAGGGCGAGACCATCGTCGTATCCGCGCCGGGGCTGCCCGATCCACGCTATGTGCGCTATGGCTGGAGTAACGTCGTTCAAACTTGGTTCTATAACAGCGCGGGGCTTCCGGGCTCGACCTTCACCTCTGAAGAGGTACCGGTCGAGCCGTAGCGCAGATGAACGCACATAATATCGATGCGTTGGCTAAAGCTACTCGCGTGCGCGCTTCTTCAACACAATATTCAACCGCTTGATCTTCTGATTGAGCGTCGAAAGAGGAATCCGGAAGAACTCTGAAGCCTCTGTCTGGTTCCAGTTGCAGCGCTCCAGTCGGTCCGCAATAATACGTCGCTCGATATCCTCGATCACATCGAACAGGGAAGCATCCGGTCGTTGCTCGAGCAGCGCCGTCGAGAAGGTGTTACCCCGCAATTGTGCCGGCAGCAGGTCCGGCGTAAGTGTCGGTCCGTTTGAGAGCACAACCCCTCGTTCCATCGCATTCTCTAGTTCGCGCACATTGCCCGGCCACTCGTAGTCCATCATCAGGCGTAGCGCCTCTGGGGCAAGTTCTGGTGGCGGAAACCCGTTCTCTTCGGCGTAATACTTCAGATAGTGCTTCGCAAGCAGAGGAATATCCTCCTTGCGATTGCGCAGCGGAGGTAGCTCCAGCGAGATCACATTGAGCCGGTAGAAAAGATCTTCGCGGAAGCGTCCCTCCTGCACAGCCTGTTGCAGGTTGACGTTCGTCGCAGCAACGATCCGGATATCCACCTGGATCTCCTGCGTTCCTCCCACATGCATGAATCGCCGGTCCTGCAGCACGCGCAGAATCTTGGCCTGCATGTCCATGCGCATGGTGCCAATCTCGTCGAGGAACAGCGTTCCACCATCCGCCACCTCAAACAATCCCTTCTTGGCTGCCACCGCTGAAGTAAACGCACCGCGCTCGTGGCCAAATAGCGTCGACTCCAGCAGGTCCGAAGGCACCGCCCCCGTGTTCACAGGGATAAACGGCTTGTCGCGCCGCGGCGAGTGCGCATGGATGGCCTTGGCAATCAACTCTTTGCCGGTTCCACTCTCACCCTGAATCAGCACCGTCGACCGGCTCGGCGCCACCTGCGCCACCAGGTCAAACAGCCGCAGCATCGGCTCGCTCTTGCCTACGATATTCTCAAACGACACGCGCTGCTTCAGCGTGCGCTTGAGGTGTACCACCTCCTGCTCGGCCCGGTTCTTGCCGATCGCCACACGAATATCTGCCAGCAGCTTCTCGTTGTCCCATGGCTTCTGGACGAAGTTCGAGGCCCCTGCACGAATCGCATCGACTACATTGCCCACCGTCCCATAGGCCGTAATCATGATCACCGGGAGGTCGGGCACCAGTGCGTGAATGCGTGGAAGCAGATCGATGCCACTCTCTCCCGGCAGGGCCAGATCCAGCAGCATCAGGTCGTACGCATTGCGCGTCAACTGATCCAGTCCCGCAGCTCCGTCTCCTGCCAGGTCGACGCGAAATCCTTCCAGCGTTAGCAGTGTCTCGAGCGAGTCGCGGATGCCCGCCTCATCATCGATGATAAGAATTCTCTGCCCCAGAGGACGCACGCCTGCATTTGGCTCGTCAATCTGGTCAGTCACTGCTGCCTTAGACATGGACTTCCTTTCCTTCCGCACTTGCTGGCTCGTTGCCGGAGTGCTTCTTATGCAGAGGGCGTTGTCCCGCTGTATCCGCTCCGGGAAGCTCCAGCCGGAAGACCGTGCCCTCGCCCGGTGTGCTGTTGACCTCGATTGTGCCAGCGTGTTCCTGGACGATCCCATAGGTCACGGCCAGGCCCAGGCCGGTGCCCTTGCGCTGACCTTCCTTCGGGTTGCTCTTGGTCGTAAAAAAGGGGTCGTAGATCTTGCGCAGCACCTCGGCCGACATCCCCACGCCGTTGTCCTCCACCCGAATCTCCACTCCCTTGGACGTACGCGCGGTCAAAATGCGCACGCTGCCACTGCCTTTCTCTTGCAGTGCGTCCTTTGCATTCAGTACAAGATTCACCAGCACCTGCTGCAGCTTGCCGCGATTTCCCGCCACCGCCGGAAGGTCTTCGCTCAACTCCGTGGCCACGGCCACGCCCGCCGAGCGCATCTGGTGTTCGAGTAGCAGTACCGTATCGCGCACCATCGCATTTACTTCCACACGTCCAAAGTCCACACTGCCCATGCGCGAAAAATTCAGCAGCCCATTCACAATCTCCGATGCGCGAAACGTCTGCTGCGTAATCTTCTCCAGCACCGGCTGTAGCCGCGCATGGGTCGCTTCATCGGAACGCAACTGCTTGCCCAGCATCTGCGCGTAGCTCGAGATCACCGCCAGCGGCGTATTCACCTCATGCGCTACGCCCGCGGCCAGCAGCCCAATCGACGACAGCTTCTCAGCCTGGGTCAACTGCGTCTCCATGTTGATGCGGTCTGTAATATCGTCAACGATCACGATCCGGCCAACCGCATGGAAGTCGCGGTTCAGCAGCGGAGCAATCGTGATGTTTGCAACGCGCGCTTCGCCGGTCGGCGTGGGAAGGCGAAACTTGTAGAGCGTGCTCACACCCTGCTCGCCACGCAGTCGGTCAAACTCCTGTAAGAACTCGGCAGGGAAGACCTCACGCAGCGGATGCCGCAGCGCATCTGCCCGTGGCGTCGCGTACATCACCTCCATCTGCGCATTCCAGCTCTCCACGCAGTCTTCGAGGTCGACGGCAAAAACGCCGATATTGATCGACTCGACGATATTTTCGTTGAAGTCGCGCAGCCGTTCGAAGTCCAGAATCTTCTGCTCCAGCCGGCGATAAAGCTGCGCATTCTGAATTGCGATCCCGATGTATCCAGCCAGCGATTCGAGCAACTCCATATCTTCGCTCGAGAGAAAGTCCCCGTCCCCGGTTCGTCCCAGTCCCAGCACCGCAATCGTGCTTCGACCCGTGCCCTCGTGCCGCGCCGCGCGACACGGCACGTAGTAGTTCAGATCCAACGCCGCTGCCGTCTGCCGCTGCGCATCGGGCAGTCGCAGCATGGCGTTTGGAGTCTCAAAGAACAAGTGGCTGCTACTATCGCGGTTATCGAAGTCGAGGAACCCAAGCTCCAGCGAATCAGCATTTGACAGCACCTGCTGCGACAGCCCATGCGACGCCGCCAGCGAGAACCTGCTCTTCCGTCCGGCGTTCTCCTCCTGCGCCAGGAAGACTGCGACCCGCGTCACCAGCAGCGTCTGCGGCAGCCGCTCGACGATCGAATTCATCAGCGTGCGCAGATCCGTCTGCGCATTCAACTCGCTGCCAAACTCCACCAGCGTCTCTCGGTAGTCGATGCTCTTCTGGTCGAACACTCGGTCCAATTGGCCCTGGATCATCCGCTTGAGCGGATCGAAGAGCAGACCCGTCATGATCACCGCGGCCCCCAGGCCCCACTCGCCCGAATGCTCGAACCGCTTGTGCACCAACTCCGCGCTCAATGCCACGACGCCAAAGTAAATTCCCACCAGCGCCGCCGTCGCCAGCGTATACGATGCGCCCCGTTTGAAGATCAGGTCCACATCCATCAACCGGTAGCGAACGATCGCCCAACTGAAAGTGAGTGGAAGCAAAATCAGCGACAGCAGCGCCACCCGGGTCAGCGCGCTCGGCATGTACGCATCGGAGAGGAAGGGAATCACATACAGTGTGGTGAACGGAATCACCGTCAGCACAGTCCCGCGCGAGAGCCACTTCAATTGCTGCCGTTGCAGCGGCTGCTCCTCCTCGCGATATTTCACCCAGAACACGATTGCTGCAAGAACATAGAAGGCTGCCAGGTACGCATAGTCCAGCTTGTTCAGCCGTAGTTGCAGCTCTCCGGTCGACTCCCAGTGCGTATACGACAGGTAGCGCAGAACGCCCAGCACCAGTCCCGGCAGGTAAATCAGCGGGTACAGCAGCCTGCGACGCCGCCGCAACGGCTCTTCCGTAAAGCTGATCGCGAAGTGCAGAAAAAGTGCCGGTTGCAGCTCGGTCGCGATGACGTTGCCCGTCAGAATTGTGATGTCGAGACCGTCAAGAATCCCCGTGTACTTGAACGCATACAGGATGAACGAGACCAGGCAGAAGACAAAAAAGTGTGTTGACTTGGGCGCTGTCCAGCGTCGAAACAGCACGAACAGCCCAATCGCCAGGTAGACCAGCGCAATCAGTCGCTCCACCTGCCAGTCCGTCCGGTCGGTCGGCTCCAGGTACACCACCACCGGGATCTCGACCAGTTTGGCTGCACCGCTGGTTCTGCGCAGCAGCGAATACCTCACCTTGGACCATACTCCGCTGGCGTAAATCTCGCGCTCCAACGAAGCGAGTCGAGGCGTAGGCACATCGTTCACCGACGTCAGAATATCGCCCGGCCGCACCCCCGCACGGTACGCCGGAGTATCCCTCGGCACCAGGTAGGCCTGCAAACCTCCAGTCGCCTCCGTCCAGCTGGCGCCATCGGTCGCAGGCGAGTAGTCGCTCTCCTGCATGAAATTTGCAATGGCCAAACCCAGCGCCGCCAGCGTAAACACCGCGAGCACAATCGCCAGCAGCCGAGTTTGAGCGCCGCTCTTCACGGGAGAATACCGTCTTTCGCTTCCATGCATGCAAATCATTGGCCAAAGACATACTGCCCGAAACCTCTCATAACCCGTAGGAATTCGTGAGGTTAGCGAAATCTTTGGCCGCTGAATGCACTAAATCATAGGCACGTACGGATTCCAGAATAGTTTGGTTCCGTGCTTTCGTGTCGTTTGACGAATTAAATTTCCTGCCGGATTAATTCCATCCACTCAAAATACACTGCTCTCGACGCTTCTTCTCGCCCGGCGCGTCTGCCCTAGCCTCAGCCCGTCTTTCCAACGGCGGCGCCGACCTACAGGCCGTCCCTCCCCACGGATCTCACGTATGGTTGATATCAGGCGCACTGAACTCTTAATCTCAACCCGAACGAGCTCGGCTAAACAACCGAGTTCGTGCTGATCGCGTACCTTGACCCTGCGGACCAGAAAATGCAGCACCACAAACGATGATTGAACGCCGCCACATTCGTATGGACGGTCTTCGTCTCTCGTACCTCGAAAGGGGAACGGCGGTGAAGGATCAGCCCTCGCTCGTCCTGCTTCACGGCCTCATGGGCTGCGCGGAAACCTTCGGCCCGCTGCTGGATGCACTCCACCCCGACCTGCACGTCATCGCACTCGACCTCCCCGGTGCCGGCCAATCCGAGCGCCGCGAAGACATCGACGCGAGTCTCCGCATCACCTCCGAGCACGTCCGCCGCTTTCTCGCCGCCGTGCAATTGCATAAGCCCATGGTCCTTGGCCACTCCCACGGCGGGGCCGTCGCCCTCAGCCTTGCCGCCCGTCACCGTGACGCTGTCCATGCGCTCATCCTGCTCGCTCCCGCCCACCCCTACTTTAAGGAAGGCGATCCGCTCATCCGCTTCTATCTCTCCCGGCCCGGTCAGGTCTTTGCCCACATCATGCCCTGGTTCCCCGAGTGGGTCCAGATGATCGCTCTTCGCCGCATGGCCGGCCCGCAAAGTTCGGACACCCCGCAGCGTCTCAAGCCCTATCGCGACAATCTCCGCACGCCCGGAACCGTCCTTCATCTGCTTCGTCTGCTCCGAACCTGGCACCAGGACATGTCCGGTCTGCGCCGCGCCATGCGCCGCAAACTCCTCGCTCCCGCGCTCATCCTCTGGGGCGACTGCGACCGCGCCGTTCCAATTCATTCCGCTCCCAAACTCCTCACCCACTTGCGCCACTCTGAGTTCATCATTCTTCCGGGAATCGGCCACCGCCCCGCCGAGGAGACGCCGCAACTCGTCGCCGAGCTGGTGCATATCTGGCTGGACAAGACCCTCCCCGTCCCATCCATGCGCTACAGTGCGAACTCGTCTGACAGCCAGGCCCTCATCACCCCACCCATCACGCCCAGCTTCGAGCCCGGCGACTGATCCGTCCCCGCGAAGAAGTGGTCCGCGCCGTCCACCCACGCGATTCGCTTGGGCTCCGCAGCCTCCACCAGCACCGATTCCAGCACTCCCTGTGGGCAAAACAGATCGTGGTCCCCACTCACAAACAGCTTCGGAACGCTCCCACACGCGGGCAGAAACCGGTAGCCATACTCTCTCCCCACCGAACGCAGTGGCAGCCCCAGCCCCACCAGTCCCTTCACCCGCGCATCCCCGCAGCACGCGCGCAGACCCACATTCGCTCCAAACGAAAATCCGGCAAACAGTACGGGAAGCCCATACGCAGCCACCAGCCAGTCCACCGCTGCGCGCACATCGTCGACCTCGCCGTACCCGTTGTCGTGCACTCCCTCGCTCAGGCCCGTGCCGCGAAAGTTGAAGCGCAGCACCGGCAGTCCAAAGCTGTTGAACGCCTTGGCCGCGTGATACACCACCTTGTTATGCATGGTCCCGCCGCTTGGTGGATGCGGGTGTGCAACCAGGGCCGAATACCGTGCATCATTCTTGCCGAAAGCATCCAGCCGGCCGGTATTCAGCACAGCCTCCAGCCGTCCTGCCGGTCCGCGCAGGTCATCGACGCTCTTCACATGGGACGGAAACGGTGTCACATCACTCATCAGCCCAGTCTATCCTCCAGCCTTCTACCTGCGCGTCGGTTATCCTTGCCATAATGCCGATCGATCCGATCCAACTCACCAAGCAGCTCGTCGACCTCGAATCCACCACCTACCACGAGGCCCCCGCCGGCGAGTTTCTCGCCGAATATCTCGCCGCCCAGGGCTACATCATTGAGCGTCAGCCCGTCCCTCAGCCCGACCTTGCGAAGAACCCCGCCGCCGGCACCGGCCCGCGCTTCAACGTCTATGCGTCGCGTCCCGGAATCACGCCGGACATCGTCCTCTCATCCCATATGGACACCGTTCCGCCCTTCCTCGGCCCCTGCCGCGAGGACGCCGACTTCCTCTACGGCCGCGGCACCTGCGACGCCAAGGGCATCATCGCCACCCAGATCGCCGCCGCCGAAAAGCTCATCGCCGCCGGCAAGCGCATCGCGCTGCTCTATGTCGTCGGCGAAGAGCGTGACTCCGCAGGAGCGCTTATCGCCAACCAGACACCCAAAGGCTCGCGCTT
The DNA here is from genome assembly GCA_021778845.1 of Acidobacteriota bacterium. GTDB lineage: Bacteria > Acidobacteriota > Terriglobia > Terriglobales > Acidobacteriaceae > Granulicella. The sequence goes on along the minus strand of JAJYBU010000024.1, from coordinate 12,580 downwards.
CCTTATCAACGGTGAGCCCACCGACAACCGTCTAGCGCTGGCCTCCAAGGGCTGCCTCCGCGTCGAGCTCCGCGCCCACGGCAAGATGGCCCATTCCGCGTATCCCGAACTCGGCGACTCCGCCGTCGATAAGCTTCTCGCCGCCCTCCACGACATCCAGTCCCTCCCACTGCCGGTTGTCGAAGGCATCGGAGACACCACCCTCAACATTGGCGTCCTTCGTGGCGGCGTCGCTCCCAACGTCATCCCCGACAAGGCCGAAGCGCACCTGCTCATCCGCCTCGTTGGCCCGCCCGAAGAGATCCAGAATTCCATCCTCCGCGCCGCCGACGGCCGCTGCGATGTGACCTTCTCCCTCAAGCTCCCCTACATGCACATGCGCGCCATTCCAGGCTTTGACACCATGATCGCCAAGTTCACCACTGACATCCCTTCGCTCACCGCCTGGGGCGAGCCCTTTCTCCTCGGCCCCGGCAGCATTCTCGTCGCCCACACTCCCGACGAGCACATCCGCAAATCCGAGCTGCTGGAGTGCGTCGATCTCTATGTCAAGCTAGCCAACAGCCTGCTCGATTAAGCTCACGCACCCTGCATCGCGCGCCCAGCACACGGTATCCTGAGACCACATGTTCTCCGCCTTACGAATGTCTTTCGTCTTCACGGTCCTTGCCGCACCCGCGGCGCTGATCGGTATTCCTTACTCGCTCCTCCGGGGCAACATCAACACCATGTACGCCTGGGCCATGAGCATCATGCGTCTGGGCATTCGCGCCGCTGGCATCCGCGTCCGTATCGAAGGCGTCGAGAACATTCCCCACGGCGAGTCGTGCATCTTCCTCAGCAACCACGTCTCAAATCTCGATCCGCCGATCCTGCTTCCGGCCATCCCCGGCATGTGCAGCGTCTTTCTCAAGAAATCTCTGATCAAGATCCCCCTCATCGGCACCGCCATGCGCATGGCCAAATACATTCCCGTCTCGCGCGGCCACTCTCGCACCGAGGCTGCTCAGAGCGTTGCCATTGCAGCCGACGCTCTTCGCAGCGGCATGCACATCTTCATCTTCCCCGAAGGCACCCGCTCCCCCGACGGCAACCTCCTGCCCTTCAAGAAGGGAGCATTTTTTCTCGCTGCCGACACCAATGCGCCCATGGTTCCCATCGTCATCACCGGAACCGCGCAGATGATGCACAAGGGCAGCATGAAGGTCTATCCCGGCGAAGCGGTTGTCCGCTTTCTCCCTGCGCTCCGTCCGCAAAACTTCGATTCCCGTGAAGATCTGATGGATACGCTCCGTCTTGAAATGCAGGCCGCACTCGCCGAAGGCTGAGCGCACCACCGCCCTCGACTCTTCGCCCGCATCCCGCAAGCGGGCTATTTCACAATGGGCTGATAACCGTCCGCCAGCAAGCGTTGTTTGGCTGCGTTCGCGTCTTTGAGATTCGTGAACGGCCCCACCTGTATGTGGAAGAACTTATCCTGAGGCTGCGTGTTCGCGCTCACCGGATAGCCTTTGGCCCGCAGCGCATTCACCAGTAGTTGAGCGTCCTCTTCATGCGACACCGCCGCCACCTGCACCACATAGCTTCCCACAGCCACCGCAGGTGCCGGGGTCGTCACCACCGGAGCCTCAGCGCGAGCGGATGTTGCTGCTCTTCCACCGGCCGCCGGCGCACCCACCACGGATCCATTCGAACGCTCCATCGAATCCGCGGCAGCCACGACTCCGCGACTCGGTCCAGCGCTGTTCGCGGAACCATCTGCTCGGCTGCCGGCCGGCGAGCCGGGCGCTGGCTTGAAGCCGTTGAACGTCTCAGCTGTCGGCGTAGTCGACTCGGTACTGGGTGCCGCCAGCGGCTGCGGAACCGTATGGCTCCCCATCTTGTAGCCGAACCCAAAGAATAATCCGCACAGCACGACCAGCCCGAAGAAGATGCCGAGAATCATCCCGGTGCTCAACGTCAGCTCGCGGTCCTTGCTCTCCAGATCATCCTCGTCATCGTCAAGCATCGAGTTCATCGCGGCAGGCTCTATCGGGGTTACTCAAGACAGGGGTACTCAGGCAGGGAATTGCTAGTAGCGAAGGTAGAATCCGGCCATCGGCTCCATCGTCGTGGCATGTTGCAGGATGGTGAGATAGTTCTGCCCAAAGTCGGGAGCCAGAAAAAATAGTTCGCGGAATCCCACACGTAATCCCAAGTGCTGCCCGTAGTTCTTCTGCAATCCCAGCGAGTAGTAGTAGGTCATGCGCGCTTTTTCCGGCAACTCCTGGCCGCCCAGCGGTGTCGGTTTGAACCCCTGTGTCCCCAATCCGGCAGACACAAACGGCTGCCAGCCAAGCACCAAATGCGGCGGTGTAATTAGGTATCCAAAGGTATACTCATCCACCTTCGACTGCACTTGGAACTCCGGCGAATTGGGTGGCACAAAGTAATTCGCAACCCCGGGTCCCGTAAAGTCATCGTCATAGCGTGCGTATCCGTAATTGAACTCCAGTCCAACATACGGCTTGGCAATATAGTGGATCGCAATCAACGCGCCCAGCGTATTCGAACCCCGCTCTGTGATGCTCTGTCCCTGGTTGTTGGCTCCCAGGTAGGTGACCACCGTGCCCGTCACCGTATTGTTGTAAATTCCAACACCCGATACCGAGAAGTCCAGCTTCTCCAACTTTCTCTCGAAGGCATTCGGCGGTGCCGTGGTCTGGGCATGGGCACCACCGAGGGTGATTGCAAAAAGGGCGGCGGCAAGAAGGGGAAAGGCTTTGCGAATCAAGTCGTGAAGGCTCCGGGCGCTAAAATGCGCTCCCGTCTAGTCTAAACCTTTGTTGGCGCGGGCGCGTCGTGCAATGCCGGTTAGAATCGAAGTCCCCGCCCCTATCACCATGCCGCAGCCCACCGCCGTCACCGCATGTACCCTCATCCCATCCGCCCCCGCCACCAGGTGGTCGAGCCCCAGCACCAGCGCCAGTGTCGCCGCAAGCCCCACCATCGCGCCCGTGCGCCGCACCAGATCCAGCGCCAGCAGCGCCACCGCCGTACCCACCAGCGCCACCGCCCCCGGATTCACTTCCATGCGCCCCAGCGACGCGACAGCAAACAGCGTAGCTAGCAACCCCAGTGCCCCGCTCCATATCCATCCCGGCCGGTTCAGTTCCACATAGATCAGCAGCAGCCCAGCCGTTAGTACCAGCACCGCACCATCCGGCGACAGATGCGCTGCAGTCTTCAGCAGGATGTCCGCGCGGTCATGCACATCTCTCTCCACGTAGCGAATCTTCCATGCAGCACTTCCCAGTCCACGCGCCCTCTATGGTACCGTCTGCCCGCGCTCCTGCAGCACCAGCTTCAGCGCAATCGCAGCCGCATTGGTTGGCTCAATCATCAGTGCGCGCGAAACATCCTCTGCGCTCGCACCCAGTTGCTTGTCCGCCATATCCAGCCGCGCCAGCACCATCAGCGCCGCCACATTCGGCTTCATAATCAGCGACGTCTTCGCCTCATCCCGGGCCTTCGCCGCGTCTCCACTCGCCTCGCGCAGTTGCGCCATCCCCGCATGCGCATCGGCCGAGTTCGGACTCGCCGTCAGCGCGTCCTGGAACTGCGTCTCCGCCTCCGGCAGCAGTCCCTCCGACAGGTACTCGCGACCCATCTGCGTATATTCCGCCGCCCGTTTCTCCGGCGGCAGCATCGCCAGCCGTGCCGCGTTCACCTGGTCCAGCAGGAACGCCGCCTGCCGAAATCCTGTCTCCGAATAGTTCCGTCGAATCCGTTCCAGCGGACTGAATCCATTGTCAGCACTCTGCGTAAACCGCGTTCCGGGTGCCACCTGCTTCAACTGCACCCGCAACTGAAGTGCCTCATTGTCCGTCGGCTTCAGTTTGAGCGCCTTCTCCACCTCAAGCAGTGCGCCGACAGTGTCCCCGCGTCGATACAGCGCGATCGCCAGGTTGTAGTGGTAGTCCTCATCCGATGGATCAGCCTCCGACGCCTTGCGGAACAACTCAACGCCGTCCTTATCCTGCCGGCTCACCGCCACGCCCTCGTTGTTCACCACCTCGGGCAGCGGCAGGCGGCCAGCCACAAACGCAAACGCCGTCTGCGCCCCCGCATAGTTCGCGGAGTTGAAATTCGCCAGCCCTAAATAAAAGTTCGCCTCCAGCGCCAGCGCGTCTGTCTTCGGAACCTTGGCCAGCGTTGCCGCTGCGCCGTCGAAGTCGCGCTGCGCATACTGCTCTTTCCCCAACTCCAGCAGTGCAGCGGCATAGCTCGGCACCAGTCCCACCGCATCCTCCAGCCGCTTCATCCGCTCCGCACCTGTCGTCGCATTGATCCCGCGAATATAGTCTTCAAACGCCGGCAGCGGCACCGCTCCCGGAGCCGCCAGAAACGTCTGCTCTGACCCCGAAAAGTGTGGATCGATCTTCGCCGCAATCTTCCACGCAATCGCATTCTCCGCGTCGAACAGCCGCATCAACTCAGCCGAGTCTTCCATCACCGTCGACAATCGCAGTTCGTCAATCGACAGCACCCTAGCCTGAATCGTGATCCGGCTGCCCACCGTACTATTCACTGTCCCATTCGCCGCCGCCCCCGCCGTTCCCGGCTGCACGCTATAGCTGCCCAGAATCACGTAGTTCGCATCCAGTTGCTCCGCAATGCGGATCGTCGTCGCACGCGTCGGTCGAAAGTCCGCCGGCAGCCCCAGGTGCTCATACGCGAACTGGCGATCATCATGCGAGATGGTCAGAAACCCCGCCGAGTTCAACCGCTTGTTGAGCGTATCCGGAAACGAATCGCCAATCCAGTTCAGCGAAGAATTGCCCGAATGGTTGTCGAACGGCAGCACCAGCACCACCCGCCCCCTCGGCGTCTCGGGAGCCTGTGCAAGGGCAACAGCGCCGTAGGCGAAGATCGCCACAAGAGCGAGATACTGGGCGATAGACTTCGACAAAGACTGCATCCCCTCGATTATAGGTGGTCACGCAGCGACTGCGGTTTCGGCTCTGCTTCATCGCGTTGCCAGCCGCAGCCAGCCCTACGGCTTCGTCGCCAGAATCAACGGCGACGGCCCTGGCGCAGCCACCATGCGCGCATTCACGAACCCAGCCTCCGCCAGCCACGCACTGATCTCCGCAAACGAATACGTTCCGCCGTTGTCCGTATTCACCAGCATGTTCACAGCGAAGAACAGCCCACTGACCGGGCCTCTGCGGTCCTCATCCACCAGGAACTCCGCAATCGCAATCGTTCCTCCCGAAGCCAGCGACGCAAACACCTTCGCCAGCAGCCTTCTGCTGCGTTCTTCACCCTCGCTGTGCAGAATATGTCCCAGCGTGGCGGCATCGTGCCCCGTGCCAAAATTCGCTGCCAGCAGGTCGCCCTCGACGAACGCGAACCGGTCGCTCAGCCCAAACCTACCCACCGTCCTGCGCGTCACTGGCAGCACCTCCGGCCAATCCACGGCGGTCACCTTCACCTGCTCCGAACTCTGCGCCAACGCGATTCCCCAAACCCCTGATCCAGCCGCGAGGTCCAGTACGCTTACCGGCCGTCCCGCGGCCTCTAAGTCCAGCGTCTTCGCCAACACCTGTGCCGACGGATAGCTCATCGGAAAGATATCCACCACAAACTGCTCGAAGAACTCTGCGCCTGCCGCCTCCTGGTTTACCGCAACCGCCGGCTTGCCAGTCGCGACAATCTCATTCAGCTTCAGATACTTCGGCAGCAACTGCTCGCTTGTATGCTTGATGATCCCACCCTGAAAGCCCGGCTTCTTGCTCACCAGGAACGCTGCACTCTCTGCCGTCAGCGAATACACCTCCTGCGCATCCTTGGTCAGAAAATCAAGCCCCACCAGTGCATTCATCACGGCACTCAGTCCGCGCACCGACGCGCCATTCGCCGCATGAACTTGCTCGACCGTCTTCGGCCCTTCGTCCAGCAGATCGAAGATGTGGTGCCGAATTCCCGCCTCCAGGACCAGTGGGGGAATATATCCCCACGCAAACTGCATAATGCGCTCAGGCGTTACAGCATGTGCCACGGTCGAAGCGTTGGGAGCCGCCATCGTATTGCCTCTTTTATGTTTTTAGATTGAAGAGCTTGGGCCCGTGAAGCACATCATACATATCTCAGTTCACCGATGAGCAGAGCACACGCAAGTCATATCCGTCAATCCTCCTGCCCGCATCTCTACCGTTTCCCAAACACCTCGCCCATCCGCCGAATCTGCGCTCCCACGCCGCGCAGCTTTTCTTCCAGCCGCTCATATCCGCGATCCATGTGATACACGCGGTCGAGAATGCTCTCTCCATCGGCCACCAGCGCCGCCAGCACCAGCGCCGCACTCGCCCGCAGGTCCGAGCACATCACCGCCGCCGACTGTAGCTTCGTCCCTCCGCGCACCGTCGCCGACCGCCCCTGCACCGAAATATTCGCGCCCATCCGATTCAACTCGCCCACATGCATAAACCGGTTCTCAAAGATATTCTCCGTCACAATCGACGTACCCTCGGCCTGCGTCGCCAACGCCATATACTGCGCCTGCATATCGGTAGGGAAGCCCGGATACTCCTCGGTTGTAATATCGGCTGCCTTCAACGTTCCGCCCGAGTGAACCCGCACGTTCTCCTTGCCAATCTCCAGCTTTACCCCGCACTGCTCCAGCTTTCCAATCAGCGCTCCCAGGTGCTCCGGGTTGCAGCCATCCACGTTCAAATCCCCGCCCGTAATCGCTCCCGCAATCAAAAACGTCCCCGCCTCAATGCGGTCCGGATTGATCCTGTGCCGCGCCCCATGCAGCTTAGCCACGCCTTTAATCCGAATCGTCGAAGTCCCGGCCCCTTCAATCTGCGCTCCCATCGCATTCAGCAGCGCCGCCAGGTCCATCACCTCCGGCTCTCGTGCGCAGTTCTCAAACACCGACTCCCCATCCGCCAGCGCCGCCGCCATCAGCAGGTCTTCCGTGCCCGTCACCGTAATCTTGTCGAAGACAATATGGGCGCCCTTCAGCCGATTCGTCCGCGCCTCAAGATAACCGTGCTCCTGTGTGATCGTCGCCCCCATTGCCTCCAGGCCCTTGATGTGCAGATCGATCGGCCGACCGCCAATCGCGCATCCCCCTGGCATCGCCACCCGCGCCATTCCGGTCCGCGCAATCAGCGGCCCCAGCACCAGCGAACTAGCCCGCATGGTCTTCACAATCTCGTACTTTGCCACCGGATCACTCAGCACCGCGCACTGAATCGACGTCCGATGCTGCGCCCGCCCGTAACCCAGTTCCACCATCGCGCCCATGCTGGTCAGCAGCTTGCGCTCGGTCTCAATATCCCGCACCTGCGGAATATTCTCGAGGATGACCTCATCTTCAGTGAGAATCGCAGCCGCCATACATGGCAGCGCAGAGTTCTTTGCCCCCGAAACCCGAATCGTTCCCAGCAGGGGATTCCCCCCGCGAATAACAAACTTATCCATCTCTCAAGTGTAGATGCCAGCCAAGTGAGGAAATCCCCACATGCGACGACAGTATCCCCGCATGCACCTACCGGCCCTTACAGCTCCAGCCGCGAATCATCGATGGCCAGCCGCACATTCCCATCCGACTGCTGCAACCTCCGCACGGCCTCCATCTTATCCACGTTGGCCTTCAGCATCACCACCGCAATTGGAATCGACTTGCCCGCCGACTTGATTGTCCGTATCGCCGTCTCGCGGTCAATTCCGCAGACCTTCATCAGCACCCGAATCCCGCGTTCCACCAGCTTCGCGTTCTTCATATGCACATTCACCATCAGGTTGTCATAGACGTAGCCCAGCCGCGTCATCGCTCCCGTGGTAATCATGTTCAAAATCATCTTCTGCGCCGTCGACGACTTCATGCGCGTCGACCCTGACAGAATCTCCGGCCCCACCTCGGCGCAGATCGTAATATCCACCACCTGCGACAAGTCGGAGTTTGCATTGCAGGTAATCGCGGCCGTCTTCGCTCCGCAGGCCCTCGCGTACTCGGTCGCACCCACCACATAGGGAGTACGGCCCGAAGCCGAAACCCCGATCACAATGTCCTTCCGGGTCGGCCGGCGCCGCGCAATATCCCGCTGCCCCAACTCCGGCGAATCCTCGTTCACATCCGAGGCGCTCGCCAGCGCCTTCGGTCCCCCCGCCATAATGTACTGCACCTGCTGCGGTGCTGTGGAAAACGTCGGCGGGCACTCCGACGCATCCAGCGCCGAGATCCTCCCCGACGATCCCGCCCCCACATAAATCAGCCGCCCGCCATCCCGCAACGATCGCGCCACCGTGTCAATCACCAGCGCAATCTCCGGCAGTGCCTTCTTCACCGCGGCCGCAATCTTCGCGTCCTCGTGATTGATAATCCGTGCAATTTCTATTGCGGACTTGGTATCCAGACCTTCTGAGGCCTCGTTGGGCCGTTCTGTCGGGAGACTTTCGAGATCAGCCCTGATCCGCACAGCGGGCTGTTCCATCGGAGAAGAGGACATAGTCAGGGTCGACATGGGAAATGGGTCACCAACTTCATTCTACTGCATCGTGCTGTGATACGTCGCTAAGATCGCACGGCGGAAGTGTCTGTTGCAGCACTCCCACCCCGTCCAGCCCTCGCATCTCTGCCTGTACTCTTTTAGACGAGGACTACACCCAGAACGAGTACCCGCCCAGCCCCTCAACCTCTCTTCGCCTACCTTATTTTCCCGGCTTCGTCTAAGCTTGAAGCTGTAGCTCCCCGCGAGCCGCGCCTAGTCCCATCCCGTCAGCGAGGCCTTTCACGGTGCCTGAACCGCAACACAACGAAGACTGCCCTGGTTCCACCCCCTCCTCACCGGAGCCAGCTTCCGCACAACACTCCTCCCCTGCCACCCCCACCGAGCTCTCTGGCTGGCGTTCCTGGTCCCGCGACATGCTCGTCTCGGTCGCCATCTCCCTCTTCATCATTCTGTTTCTCTACCAGCCGGTCCGCGTCGAAGGCACCAGCATGCTCCCCCGCCTCGAAGATCAGGACCGCCTCTTCATCAACAAGTTCGCCTACCGCTTCGAGTCCATTCAGCGCGGCGACGTCGTCGTCTTCCTCTACCCCGGCGACCACTCCAAGAGCTATATCAAACGCGTCATCGCACTCCCCGGCGACAATCTCCGCATCGACCACGGTCAGGTCTGGGTCAACGGCATCGCGCTCAACGAGCCCTACGTCCCCTTCCGCTACCGCGACGACCGCTCCCAGGCCGCGATGACCGTCCCTCAAGGCGATTTCTGGGTTATGGGCGACCATCGCAGCATCTCCAGCGACAGTCGCGACTTCGGCCCCGTCCCCCGCCCCCTGATCTATGGCAAGGCCGCCTTCGTCTACTGGCCCATGGACCAGGCCGGTGTAGTCCACTAACCTGCTTCCCGCGCGAAGCGCCCCCGATCGCTCCGGACCAACCCCTCAGCGAATCCTCACCCCGCAGCATAGTGCACAATATCGGCAAACGTAGTCGGCACCAGGCTGGCCCCGCCTACCAGCGCCCCATCAATCTGCTCCTGCGCCATTAACGCCGCAATATTCTCCGGCTTCACGGACCCCCCATACAGGATCCGCGTATTCTCGGCCGTCTGCTGTCCGCAGCAATGGCTCAGTTCATGTCGAATGATCAAGTGTGCGGCGGCGGCCACCTCCGGGCTGGCCGTAGACCCGGTTCCAATCGCCCATATCGGCTCATACGCAATCACCAGCCGCCGCGCCTCACTGGCCGAAATATTCCGCAGCGCGGCCTGCACCTGCGTGCGCAATACCTCTTCGGTCCGCAGGTCCTCGCGCTCCGCCAGCATCTCCCCAAAGCACACAATCGGCGTAATCCCGTGGTTGATCGCGGCCTTCAGCTTCAGGTTCACTCGCTCATACGTCTCGTTGAAGTACAGCCTTGGCTCCGAGTGTCCCAACAGCACATGCCGGCACCCAATCGATACCAGCATCGTCGGCGACGTCTGCCCGGTATACGGCCCCTCATTCAGCCAGTGCATATTCTGCGCACCGGCGCGCACGTTCGTCCCGGCCGCCGCCTCAATCGCATATGCCAGCGAGCTCATCGTAGGGAACAGCAGAATCTCATCCCGCTCGTGCCCCTCCACCAGCGGCAGAAAAGCATCCAAAAACGCTAGCGACTCCTTCGGAGTCTTGTACATCTTCCAGTTTCCAGCGATTACAGGCTTCCGCATTTTGCTCCTGCTTTACGTTATGGGAGACTACGGGCACGTCCCTACGACTGGCAAGCCAGTTGGACGCCTATCGCACGCTACTTCTCTGTCAGCGCCGCAACCCCCGGCAGCGTCTTCCCCTCGAGGAACTCCAGACTCGCGCCCCCACCTGTCGAAATGTGCGTAATCTTGTCCGCGACGCCCGAGTTATGCAGCGCCGCCACAGAGTCTCCGCCGCCCACAATCGTGATCGCGTCCTCGTTCCGCGCCAGCGCCTTGGCAATCGCATTCGTTCCCTTGGCAAACGTCGGAAACTCCGCCACTCCCATCGGCCCGTTCCAAACAATCGTCGCCGCCTCGGCAATCTCTTCCGCAAACAGCTTCACCGTCGCCGGTCCAATATCCAGCGCCATCCACTCGGCAGGGAAGGGCCCATCACCCGAGAACAACTGCGTCTTCGCGTCGGCAGCAAACTTGTCCGCCAGCACGTGATCCACGGGCAGCAGAAACTTCACGCCCCGCTCCTCGGCCTTCTTCAGCGCCGCCCGCGCCACATCGATCTTGTCGCTCTCCACCAGCGACTTGCCCGTCGTCTGTCCCTGCGCATTCAGAAACGTATACGTCATCCCGCCGCCAATCAGCAGCGAGTCCACCTTGTCCAGCAGCGCAGTGATCAGCTCAATCTTGTCCGAAACCTTCGCCCCGCCAATAATCGCAACAAACGGCCGGAACGGTTCCGTCACCGCCTTGCCAAGGTAGTTCAGTTCCTTCTCCATCAACAGTCCCGAAGCCGACTGGGCCACAAAATGCGTAATCCCCTCCGTCGACGCATGCGCTCTGTGCGCTGCCCCAAACGCGTCGTTCACATACACATCGCACAGCTTCGCCAACTCCTGCGCAAACCCCGGATCATTCGCCTCTTCGCCCGCATGAAAGCGCAGGTTCTCCAGCAGCAGCGTCTGTCCGGGTTCGAGGTTGCTGGCCATCTCCTCGGCCACCGGTCCCACGCAGTCCGGCGCGAACGCCACATTCTCATCTGCATCCAGCACGCCATCCAGCAGCATCCGCAGCCGCGCCACCGCTGGCCGCAGGCTCATCGAGTCCACGACCTTGCCCTTCGGTCTTCCCAGGTGTGCCGCCAGAATCACCTTCGCCTTCCGCCGCAACGCATACTCAATCGTCGGAATGGTCTCGCGGATCCGCGTATCGTCTGTGATGATGCCCTCTTTGGAGAGAGGCACGTTGAAGTCAACGCGAATGAAGACACGCTTGCCGTTTAGATCGAGGTCGCGAATGGATAGCTTGGACATTTTCAGAAGGATAACTGAACCAGCCGCAATTTGGATAGCAGGAACCACGATCCGATTGGCCCACCACCGCGCCCATCGGATCGGGCTCCCTGTGCAAGGCCTCAGGAGCAAAACTTCGTTCGCCCTACCGAAGCCGCGCAGCTGCTTCTTACAGCTTGATCGTCACCGCCTTCACCTCCGTGTAATTGTTTAGCACCTCGGCGCCCATCTCGCGTCCCCACCCCGATTGCTTGTACCCTCCAAACGGCAGCGCCGCGTCGAACACGTTGTGGCAGTTCACCCACACCGTGCCGGCTTTAATCCGCCGCGCCATCTTGTGCGCTGCCGACAGATCCTTCGTCCACACACTCGCCGCCAGCCCGTAGATCGTATCGTTCGCCTGCGCCGCCAGTCGGTCCAGATCCGCATCCGAAGCAAAGCTCTGAGCCACGACCACCGGCCCAAAGATCTCCTCGTCCACCACCTTCATCCCCGGCCGCACATTCGACATCACCGTCGGCGCCACAAAATATCCGCGCCCGCCATGTTCCTTTCCGCCCGCCGTAAACTTCGCTCCCTGCTCGTGCCCGCTTCGCAGAAATCCGTTCACACGCGCCAACTGCTCGTCGCTCACCAGCGGCCCCAGTTCCGTCCTCGGATCAAGTCCTTCTCCAATCCTGATCTTCGTAGCAATATCGCTCATGCCGCTCACCACTTGGTCGAACACGCTCTCGTGCGCAAACAGCCGCGAGCCCGCGCAGCAGCACTGTCCCTGGTTGAAGAAGATTGCCGAAGCCGCGCCTTCAATCGCCGCATTCATATCCGCGTCCGGAAAAATAATCGCAGGACTCTTTCCACCCAGCTCCAGCGTCACCTTCTTCAAATTCCCGGTAGCCGCCTTCGCTATCAGCTTGCCCACTTCCGTTGATCCCGTGAACGCAACTTTATCCACCAGGTCATGCGCTGCCAGCGGAGCACCGCAAGCCTCGCCAAATCCGGTCAGCACGTTCACCACGCCGGCAGGGAAGCCGGCCTCCTCAATCAATTGCGCCAGCCGCAGCCCCGTCAACGGTGTCTGTTCCGCCAGCTTCAGCACCACC